>NZ_CP120733.1:3435805-4122966 GCF_029542625.1 Tepidibacter hydrothermalis | reverse complement strand
TACTGTTCCATCGAATGTATCTGCAAGGTCTTCAAATTCATCTCCAGTTTTAATACTAGATTTTACTGTTAAATCTCCAGATTTTATATTTTGAGTATATCCTACTATACTCTTTATTTGTTTATTTATATAGTTAGAGAATATGTATGCTATAAATACTGCTCCAAGTAAAGATAATACTCCTATTATTAGCGATTTATTTAACACATCATTAGCTCTATTGTATATATCATCCGTATACATACTTCCTATTATTATCCATCCAGTTGAATCCATAGTCTTAAATTGTGCATACTTTGATTTTATTATTCCATCTTCTTCTAATTCATATGATGAGCTAATTTTATTTTCATCAAGTGCCTTAATCAATTCGTTAGAATCTAGTGTTTTACCTATTTTTTCAGTTTTTTTGTGACTCATCATTAACTTATTAGGTGATATAAGAATAGGATATCCGTTGCTTCCTATAGTCATCTTATTTATATTTTTTGATAGTGTATCAAGGTCTATATCAATACCTATAACCCCTATAAACTTATCGTTAGTATCATATATAGGTACAGATGCCGTTACTACTAATTTATTGCTATGCACATCTATATATGGCTCTGTCCATGATATAGCATTTGTTTCAACTGCATTTTGATACCAAGGTCTTTGCTTTGGATCAAATCCATCTTCATATTCAGCACTTGGATATGTATACATAGTCTTGTCTTCAAGAGCTAAATATATAGATATAGAGTCTTTATGTGAATCTATAAAATCTTTAAACATAGGCATCATAAATTCCTTATATTCTGGCTTATCTACTATTGATTTGACATCTATATTATTTGACATCATATCTATACTTTCACTATACCCATTTAAATAATTGTCTATAGATATCTCTATTCCATTCATAGTACTAGATGCAAGTTCCTTTAAATCCCCATCTATTATATTTAGACTTCTTTTATACGCACTTATTCCAAGAACTATTAGAGGAATACTTATAAGAAGTGTAAACATTATTATCATTTTATTTTTTATTCCCAGTTTCATGTCTTAATCCGCCCCCAGTGATTATATTATTTTCCATATATAATATTAACATAAATTTATTGTTTTTTTTACATTTTTTGCTGTTTTCTAAACATAGAGTTATTAAAAACTAAAAAAAAATGGCTATATAGCCATTTTTTTAGTTGAATAAACAACTTACAGATTCATTTGAGAATATTTTGTTTATAGCGCTTGCAAGTATTGGTGCAACAGATTGTACCTTTATCTTGTCTATTTTTTTGTCTTCTGGTAAGTTTATAGTATCAAGAACTATAAGCTCTTTTATAACCGATTTTTCTATTCTCTCTATTGCAGGTCCTGATAAAACAGGGTGTGTACAACAAGCATATACTTCTTTTGCTCCAAATTTCTTTAAAGCATCAGCTCCATTAGTTATTGTTCCTGCAGTATCTATCATGTCGTCTACTAATATAACATTCTTACCTTCTATATCTCCGATTATATTCATAACCTCAGATACATTAGCCTTTGGTCTTCTCTTGTCAATTATAGCTATTGGTGCATCTAATTGATTTGCAAAGTTTCTAGCTCTTGTAACACTTCCAAGGTCTGGCGATACAATTACTAAATCTTCTATTTGTTTTTCTTTAAAGTATTTAGCAAGTATTGGCACTCCAAGTAAATGATCTACTGGTATATCGAAATATCCTTGTATTTGAGCAGCATGTAAGTCCATAGTAAGTACTCTATCTGCTCCCGCAGCTGTTATTAAGTTTGCAACTAATTTCGCTGTGATTGGATCTCTAGATTTTGCTTTTCTATCTTGTCTAGCATATCCATAATAAGGTATTACAGCTGTAATTCTACCTGCTGATGCTCTTTTTAATCCATCGATAATAATTAATAATTCCATTAAGTTATTGTTTACTGGACTATTAGTTGATTGAATAACAAATACATCTGTTCCTCTTACTGTTTCTTGAATGTTTACAGATATTTCTCCATCACTAAATTTTGATACATCAGTTTTTGCTATGTCTGCATTTAAATATTCAGCTATTTTTTGTGCAAGTTCAGGGTTAGAGTTTCCTGTAATAATTTTGATTTCACTACCACTAGTATTCATATATGAATAACCTCCCAGAAGAATTTTGTATATAATTATTTTTTAAATATACCTTTTTTATCTACCCAACCTTCTTTGTTCACTTGTTTTGCTCTTGCTATTGACAATGATCCACCTGGAACATCATCTGTTATAGTAGATCCTGTAGCTACATATCCTTTTTCTTTAACTGTAACAGGTGCTACTAAGTTGCAATTTGATCCTATGAAGGCGTTATCTTCAACAATCGATTTAAATTTATTTTTTCCATCGTAGTTAACAAAAACTACTCCACATCCTATGTTAACATTTTTACCAACACTTGCATCTCCTATATAAGCCAAATGAGATGCTTTTGAGTTATCTCCTATTGTAGAGTTTTTAACTTCTACGAAGTCTCCTATTTTTACATTCTCACCGATATTACTCTTAGGTCTTAAGTATGCATATGGTCCAACTGTTGTATTGTTTCCAACAGTGCTGTCAATTATAGTAGATGATTGGATTTTTACGTTGTTATTTATTGAAGAATTCTCGATTCTACAATTAGCTCCTATTGTACAATCTTCTCCTATTGTCGTATTTCCATTTATTATAGTCCCTGGATATATTATAGTATCCATTCCTATTTTAACATCACACTCTATGTATGTATTGTTGCTATCTATTATAGTAACTCCATTTTCCATATGGTATTGATTAATTCTATTCTTTAATATGTTCTCTGCTCTTTGAAGGTCTACTCTTGAGTTTACCCCCATTAGTTCTTCTATAGTCGAGCCTTCATAAGCCCCTACTTTAAAACCTTCATTTTTTAAGATCTCTATTACATCTGTAAGGTAGTATTCACCTTGATTGTTATTATTAGATATCTTAGATAAACTCATTTTAAGCTCTTTTCCATTAAAGCAGTATATACCAGAGTTTATTTCATTAACTTTTGCTTCTTCTTCTGTTGCGTCTTTTTGTTCAACTATTTTTAATACATCTTCATTATCGTCTCTTATTAGTCTTCCATATCCTGTAGGATTGTCAACTTTTGTAGTTAAAACTGTTGCAACGCATTTGTTTTCTTTGTGATAATCAAATAGTCTTTGTAGAGTAGACTCTTTTATAAGAGGTGTATCTCCACATAAAACTACAATTTTATCATCTTCTTTTATATGATCTTTAGCCATCATAACAGCATGTCCTGTTCCTAACTGCTTTTCTTGTATGGCAGTTTTGACATTATTCTTTAAATTATCTTTAACCATTTGTGCTTCATGTCCGAGAATCACTACATTCTCAGTACATCCTGCCTTCATAGCTATGTTTATAACATGATTTACCATTTCAGTTCCACATACTTTATGCAATACTTTGGGAAGTTTAGATTTCATTCTAGTACCCTTACCAGCAGCAAGTATTATAGATTTCAAATTCATAATTTCACCTCATGTACATATTAGTGTATCACTTTCACTTAAATACTATAGCATTTTTTGTCCAAAAAGTACATATTAATACGATATAAAATAATGGATATTCTATATTTCGTTCGATATTATTCTTTTTTTAAACTTCAGAAAAATCAAAAAAAAATACTTATACTGTTTAGATTTTTATCCTAACAATATAAGTATATTTATCAATTTTATATTATTCCATTGCCACTTCCATCTTAGCCAAAGCTTCTTCATAAGCATTTAATATGCTATCTTGAAGTATTTGTCTCATATGAGAATTAATAGGATGAGCGATGTCTCTAAACTCTCCTTCTGTTATCTTTCTGCTTGGCATAGCTATAAAAAGACCATTTTGTCCTTCTATAATTTTTATATCGTGTACAACGAATAAATTATTAAAAGTAACAGATACAATCCCTTTCATTTTTCCATCATCTGTTATCTTTCTTACCCTAACGTCTGTTATTTCCAAAATACCCACTCCCCTTTTTAAAAAAGTCTTCCTTTGAATGATTTTAATTTTTTTATAATGTAAACTTTTTTAAATTTGCAGCGTAAATTATACTTGTGCATAATCTAAATATGAATATAATTTCCTACTCATTATAAAAGTTACATTATTGTTAATATGTTCTATGGTAATATATTCTATGGTAATATATTCTACAAACTTTTTCAATTCCCTTTTAATTTTTTTACAAATTTTATGTAATCCTCACTGATTTTCACACATTATTCCATTGTTTTATTTTTGAACAAAAAAAATACAATCTTTATAAAAATTGTATTTTTTATTTGCTAAGAAATTATAAAATTTTTAATCGTTCTATAAAATTAATCAAATCACTAAATTTACAGCTCTTTTTATTAACTAAGTCTATAAAGACTCGTTGGCTCCATCAACTTATATGAACTTTAACCAACATAGACTATATGACCTGTTAGCCGCATTACCCATGCTTTAGAATAAAGCCAATTTTTTATAACGAATAAGAAATTATATTCTTCTTTAAATTGTAGATAATTATAAATTCCGTTATGAGTTTCATAAAAGTTTACACTTAAGATTCTTTTAAATCAAGAACTTTTTTATCTAATCTGTTATAAAGTTTTTATTCGGTTCAACCTTTATAGTTCCATTTAACTCATCTATTTCTGTTAAGTCTATTAAAGATACATAGTCTTTTACAAGTTTTTCATTTGGAGTAGTTGTAGATATTAAAACTCCTTTTCCTATTACTTCAGCATTAAATTCATTCATAAGATCTTGCATACCTTTTAATGTTCCTCCACCTCTCATGAAGTCATCTATTAATATTACCTTAGATCCTTCTTTTAATGCTTTTCTAGGAAGTGTCATAGTTTGTACTATGTTCTTGCTTCCTGATACATATGTTATATTAAGAGATGAACCTTCTGATGCTTTTGTATCTTTTCTTATTATAAGAAGAGGTAGATTCATAGCTTTTGCTGTCATAAGAGCCATAGGTATACCTTTTGTCTCTATTGTAACGATATAATCAGCTTCGCTATAATCTATGTATGATGCAAATATCTTACCTATTTTAGATGATATTTCAGGACTATATATAAGGTCTATCATATATAAGAATCCTCCTGATAATATTCTTGATGAATCATCTATTTTTTTACAAATTTCATTTAAGAATACTTCATTGTCTTTAGCTGATATCTTTGGAATATATTTAACTCCACCTGCAGCGCCTGCTATTGTTATAACTTTCCCTAAATCTAACTTTTCAAATACATTTTTTACGACCAATATATCTTCACTTACAGTAGATTTTGCTGCATTAAATTTTTCTGTGAAATGGCTTAGTGTAAATACTTTATTTGGGTTATCTGAAAGTATTTTAACTATAGCTCCAATTCTTTCAGTTCTTTTAAATTTCATATACTACCTCCTGCTAAATTGTTTTGAACAATAAATTTATACAACTCAACCACTAAAATATATTATTATGTTATAATAGAATTTACGTTTTATACATATTAATAATAATAGATATAATTTATTATTTGTAATTTTTTCAAATTAATGTAAATAATACAGTTTTTTATGGATTCGTATTATTATATTTCATAAAAGTCTACATGTTTTAATTTTTAGATATAGACTTTTTTATCCGAAAGCTAAAAATTCTAAAACTCCACCCTGTAAAGGCTGTAGATAAGAATTTAACAGCTTCTGGATTAGCTTAACTAAAAATTCAGTCGGAATAAGAACTCCACCTGAATTAAGTTTCGCTTTATAACGAATAGAAAATTATATTCTTATTAGAATTATATAATTTATAATTTTCGTTATGAGTTTCATAAAAGTCTACTTTAGTAAAACTTTTAGATATAGACTTTTTTATTATAACACAATATTAGTTATTAAGGAGAGTTGATTTTATATGCATATACACTTTATAGGAATAGGCGGAATAAGCATGAGCGCACTAGCTAAGATATGCTTAAATAAAGGATATATAGTTTCTGGTTCTGATTTTAAAGATTCAGATACTGTAACTAATTTAAGAAATCAAGGCATGAGTGTATTCGTTGGTCACAAAAAGGAAAACATAACTGATGATATAGATTTAGTAGTTTATACAGCTGCTATAAGTGATGATAATGAAGAACTTAAAGAATCGCATTCTAAAAATATAAATACTTTATCTAGAGCTGAATTTTTGGGTAAAATAATGAAAGAGTATGAAAATTCTATAGCGGTATCTGGAACTCACGGAAAAACTAGTACTACTTCTATGTTATCTGTGATTTTTGAGTATTCAAATCTTGACCCTACTATACTTGTAGGTGGTAACTTAAAAGATATAGGTGGTAATGTTAAGATAGGTAATTCAGAAAACTTCATCACTGAAGCTTGTGAATATGTTGATAGTTTTTTAAATTTTAATCCTAAAATATCTATTGTTCTAAATATAGAGGCTGATCACCTAGATTATTTTGATGGTCTTGATGATGTTAAAGATTCTTTTAATAAATTCGGTAAACTTCTTCCTAATGATGGATACTTCATTGTAAATGGAGACGATGTTGACTGTGTAGATGTTTTAGATGGTGTAAATTCTAATATTATAAAATATGGTACGTCAGATAATAACAATATGATTATTAGTGATGTTTCATTTAATAAATTTGGCCATGGCTCATTCTCTATTTCACTTGATAATAAAGACCTTGGAAGATTCAATCTTTGTGTTCCAGGGCTTCACAACATATACAACGCGGCAGCTGCTATATGTGCATCTTTAGTTTCTGGAATCGATGTAGATACTATAAGAGATAATATATGTAAATACAAGGGTGTTGGAAGAAGATTTGAGTACAAGGGTACTTATAATGAAGCTACTATAATAGATGATTATGCTCATCATCCAACAGAAGTTAAAGCTACTTTATCAGCAGCTAAAAATATGTGCGAAGGAGATCTATGGTGTATATTCCAACCACATACTTATACTAGAACTTCTTCACTTTTAGACGAGTTTGCAGCTTCTTTTAATGATGCTTCTTTTGTTATAATAACTGATATATATGCTGCAAGAGAGAAAAACGATGGATCTGTTCATTCTAAGGACTTAGTTGAGAAAATCAAGGAATATAATAAAAATGTAATTTATATAAAAGATTTTGATGATATTGCTGATTATTTAAGAGATCATATTAAGAAGGATGATGTAGTTATAACTACTGGAGCTGGAAGTATATATCAAGTTGCAGATATGATTGTATAATCTTCAATCTTAATAATATATATGAAAATAAAACTTATATAAACTGTTAATATATAGAAAGTAAAAAGATGATTATTAAAATACCGCTAATGTAGTAAATATTTTTATAAATCCAAGTATTACATCTTATTAAATATCCTAAAAGTTCTAAACTCGCTCTGCTCAGACAACGAACTTTCTTAACTGATATTTAAACGCTGTAATACAAGATTTATAGAAAAATATTTAAAACATACGCTAACATTTTAATAACCATCTTTTTTTATTACCCTACTGCTATCGCATATTATTATAACTCTTTTTAAATATAATTTATATTAGCTCCGCTTAGGAAGCAAAGTATGTACTTACATATAATTATAAATTTCAAAATACATATAGTACCTTTCTAAAATATAAGGCTGCGACAGCAGTTGGTACCACCCCGACTATAAATAAAGGTTGATATATTACAAAAACTATAAGTTCCTTTAATTCGTTATATAAGAAAAATACGAACTAATAGTTGTAAAGGATTATTCTCATTTTCTGTGTAAAATAAATTGCTGATGAGGATATTCAAATTCAATTACAAGCTCATCTTCCTCAAATCCATATTTTTTATACAATGCTCTTGGGGCAATACCTTTTATATCATCTTTTCTAAATGTTGTAACTGATATATCTATATCACTGGGAAATAATGAAATCATTTTCTCTATCATTGCAGATGCAATTCCTTTTCTACGATGGTTTGGATGAACTGCCATGCAAGAAAGACATTGCCAATGATGAGAAAATATCATAGCACCAACAATCTTATTCCCATATTTTACGCAAATGGCAGTTTCTCTTTTTATATTTTTAATTACAGTTTGCCTATAGCTATTCATATTGTCAGTTGTTTCTAACCCCGGAAAATTATCGCTAACATTTTCTATCATTTTCATCCAAGAATCTATATCCTGCATTTCTGCATAACATAATAAGTATTCTTCATTTAGCATATTACGCTCCTCCCATCATATAAATAAATTCTGTTTCGCAACCTTCTACGATTATCCATTAAAACATTAATTATTATTTCTATAGTGTATAACATTTCCCTCTTGCATAGTCAACGATATTTAGCAAATTCTGGATTAATTAATTTAAAAGCGTTTATATAATCATCTCGTTTAAACCAACAGGGGTAATTGGACAAGAAATAATTTTCATGTTTTAAATTTTTTTTATTTAATCTACTCAATCACTAACGTGATAAACTCAAAAAATGACGCTCATTTAAATGTTAGCTACTTTTAGATTAATGTTTTTCAATAAAACTTAGATTGTGCTGTTAAAATATCCGTTAAGAAACTTCTTTGTCTGACCGTAGGGAGTTTAAGAAGTTTTAGGTTATTTTATAAAGCAGAATTTATAGTTTTATAAAAACATTAATTAAGTAGCGGTATTTAAATGAGCGTCATTTTTCACTAGAGTACCAATACCCTCTATTTTAGATTTAATCAAATCTTATATATTATTAACCACAGAATCTACAATTAGATCTGCTCCTTTTATTTTATAATATTTATCCTTTATCTTTATATGATTCTCATATACTGTTATATCTTCTTCTTTTGACTTGCCTTTAACCTTAAGATGGTATCTTTCAAATTCATAATCTTTAAATTCAACTGGTTCTTTGATTTCGCTAAATAAATATCTTACAAGCTCGTCCTTTAATTCTCCTTGTAGCTCTTCTTCTATATCGTTTGTCTTATCTTCTACTTTAATTGTTTCAATCCATTCATATCCTATTTCATCTGATTCATTGTCATCTTTTGATACGAATAATACATCACACAAATAATTGTATAACGAATCATCTATTTCATAATATGCCTTATAGTCTTTGTAGTATATTCCAAGTCCAGTTTTTCCTAATGTTTTTATGTATATTTCATAACCATCTAATTTTATGTTTATGTCGAAATTTTCTTTTACCTCATCCATAAGTTTTGATGCTTTATACTCACTTATATTTGATTTTTTATGTATTTTATCATTAAATTCTTTTATGTTTTTTATTTGTTTTTGCTTGTCCTTATACGATACTTGAACTTCCTTTATGTCTTGAACTTTTTTTATAGTATCAAATGATGTATTTATAGCTTTGTTCATAAAATTCTCTAAACCTTCTATTTCTTTATCTGGCATATCAAAATATTGAGCATCTTGGTCTTTCATTATTTTTATGTAGTTAAAGTCTGTGCTAAATTTTATATCATCTGAATATCCAGTTACCTTTTCGTCAAATTCAACTTTTTCTATTTTCTTGCTTTTTTGAATGTAGTATTTAAAATCATTCAAATAATCTTTTTCCATTGTTATATCTTTTATATTGTTATCTGATAATATTATATTTTCTTTTTTTAATATTGATTTCATAAGATTCAATTCTTGAGTCGTTGCAGTTGTTGCTTGTTCTTCTTTTTCTTTTGTATTTAAGATAGTTACGAAAAAACTTAATAAAAATATTATCCCTGCAAATATTAATATAGATTTTATAACTTTTTTATTCATTATATCACCTCATTATA
Organism: Tepidibacter hydrothermalis; assembly: GCF_029542625.1. Classification (GTDB taxonomy): domain Bacteria; phylum Bacillota; class Clostridia; order Peptostreptococcales; family Peptostreptococcaceae; genus Tepidibacter_A; species Tepidibacter_A hydrothermalis. Next base: position 4,113,074 of record NZ_CP120733.1, on the reverse strand, counting down.
TTTTAGTCTTATGGTTGCATTTTTCACAGCAATTCTTCTTTGGTTCAACATGGACTATAACAGCCTTTATATTATCTGAGCTGTCCATTATATTCTCTTCCACGTTGTGTGCTATTTCATGACCATCAAATACGCTGATTGTTCCATCTACGCATATTGTTAGATCTATGTATGCCATAGCGCCATGGCGTCTACTTTTAAAGCTTTTTACATTACAAACACCATCAGTATTCATAGCTATATTGTTAAGCTTACTTTCTTCTTCTTTTTCTATAGAATAATCCATCAGTTCATTAGATGATGACATTAATATTTCTAGACCAACTTTTATTACAAACAATGACACCACTACTCCTGCAAGTGGATCTAGTATCTTAAATCCAAGCATAGCTCCTATTATTCCTATTAAAGCTCCAATAGTTGATAAAGAATCTGATCTATGGTGCCAAGCATCTGCCTTAAGTGATGGTGAGTTAATTTTATTTGCTACCTTTATTGTTATATAATACTGGTATTCTTTAAACAAAATCGATACAATACCAACTATCAGCGGAAGCATATTAGGTGTTTTTACCTTGTCTAAGTTGAATAAAAGCTTAAAAGAATTAAGTCCTATCTCAGCTCCAACAAACAATAGAACTAACGATAACACGAATGCAACTAGAGTTTCTGCTTTTTCATGACCATAGTTATGCTCTCTATCCTGTGGTTTTTTTGATATATTATTTCCAATCAAAACTCCTACAGAGGTAGCTATATCCGAAGCAGAATGCATACCATCTGCAAGCATTGCATTAGAGTTTCCAAAAAATCCTGCTACTAACTTTATAACTGTTAATACAATATTTATAATTATAGATTTTATGGTGACGCTTGTTGATTCTTCATATCTTGTTTCCATAATACCCTCCTAATTTGATAATGGGCACTTAACTTTATCCGAAAGCTAAATACCCATATGTATACTATTATTGATCTAAATCAAATGGTATCTTTATATATATATTACTTTTACCATCTTTATTTGATATCCTACCGCTCTTGCCTTTATTAAATTTTATTATTTTTTCTATCATGCTTATACAATCATCATTTAAATGTTTATCCCTATTTCTTTTGTATTTATTACTAATTATATTAAATTGAATATATTGTTCGTCAATTTTTTTTATACTGATTTGGACTAACCCCTTCTTATCTTGAGCTTTTACTACATGTTGAATTATATCTAGTATAATAAATCTAAGGTGGTCTTTTGGAAAACCTATTTTAGGAAGAGATTTGTCTATATTATACTCTATATCCACATCCTTTAAAAGACCTACCGCCTCTATCAAACAATGTATTTCTTCTATTATTTCATAGGGGTTATACGGTTGTTTATTTTGATTTAAAGGTTTTGATAGTTCTAAGGATTTATTTAGTATATCCTCTATCTTTTGCAAATCATTTATTGCCGCATAAGATAACTCATTCGGTTTCTTAGCATGATTTATTTGTACATATCCTTTAACCGTAGATAATGGATTTCCTATTTCATGAGCAATTCCAGCTGATATCTGAATTAACATATCCATTCTTTCCATTTTATATACCCAAAAATCTCTTTCTCTTTTTATTTGAATCCAATATATCTTGATTATTAAATATATTAATAGCCCACTAAGTATCAATATATCAAGGTTTATTATAAACCTTTTCATTAAAGGTATGTATAATTTATTTATTGATTTGACATATAATACAGTCCAAGGAGAATTGTTTATTTTTTCATATGAAATTATATTTTTTTCTCCCTTAATACTTATTCTATCTTTTATATATCCATTTTCATTCTTTTTTAACTCTTTTTCAATATCTTTTGCTACTTTATTGTTTTTATCCACTATAATTTCTTTATTCATTCTAAAGTGCTTTAGCACATTAGAATCCTTATCTAGAGCAAATATATATTCACCCTCATCCATATGATAATTATCTAAAATTGACAATAATTTCTCGTGTCTTATATTCATAAAAAATATAAGCTCCTCGTCTTTATCTTTATAGGAACTTAATATTGATACACAGTCTTTGTATGTTTTAATCCCTTCTATAGAATCAACTATATTGTCTGTTTCTAAAACGTAATCTATATATTCTTGATCTATTACTGGATTATTGAAACTTGTTTCATATACCTGTGTAGTTTTTCCTATATATTTTGTAACTATTCCTTTGTTATTTATAATCCCTACGCCTTCTATATACTCCTCTTTTTTTATTATATCCAACATTATTTCATCTATGTTAACATTGTAATCCATAGGTTTTATAAAATGATAAGCATCTTTTATCATCTTTAAACGTTTTTCTTCATCTTGTAAGCAAAGGTTTATCTGACTGACTATAGAATGTAGTTTTTCATTATTTTCCTCTATCATAATATTTTTATTATCTAATATAGTCTGAAACAACATATGATAGCATATAACACTAAATAAAACTCCTAAAATAATTAAAAAATATATTTTTTTATCCTTCCAAAAACGTTTCATATATTCTCAGTCCCTCTTTTTAAACCATATTCATCCAATTAATTATTATATCATTCTTCATTTGAAATAAAAACTAATTATATATGAAAAATACGGTAATGAATTTTTAAGCATAAAAAATTCATTACCGTATTTTAAGTTTAGATTTACTTGTCTGCTACTGCTATTAATCTGCTTTTGCAATCTATACAGCATATCCAGTATCCATAGGTTTTATTTTTGTCATCACATGGTATAAAGTTACAAAAACCAGTTTCACCTTCATCTGGTTGTTCATTACGTCTTCCAGGTATTCCATAAATATAATACTTTCTCTTTCCATCACAACTATATTTTATTCCAAATATATAATGTCTGTACTTATATGATAAAGATGTAATATCTGAATATATAGTATAATTTATATAGTTTATATATCCTAAATAAGGCATTATATAGCTGCACATAGTTAGAGGATTTATATCTATTTTCCACCATCTAGTATTGTCTATTTCTTTTATAAATGGTTTTATCTCTTTATGCTTTTTTAATAATTTCTTTAATTTTCTAGGTATAAGATATACTTTTTCATCTTTTTCCCTAGATTCTTTTCTGTCTACATCCTGTTCTTCGCTATCATTCATTTTTTGTTCTGTTTTTTCTTCTATCTTTTCTTTTTGCGAAAAGAGAATTTTTTCTTCGTTTTTTTTTTTTTCGTTTTCAACTTTTTCTTCAACTTTTTCATTTCTTTCTATTTCTTCTTGTTTAAGTTCTGTATCGTAGTTTTCTTCTATTTCTTCTTCTGTTTCTTCTTCTTGTTCTTCTTGTTCTATTTCCTCTTCTTTTTCTTCTTCTATTTCTTCTTCTTCATAATCTCTTTTTTCATCTAATTCAAACTTTATTTTTTCTTTTCTTAAATCAGGAATTTTATCTACCTCATCTTCTTTGTCTAAATCTTCAACTACAGATTCTTTTCTTTTTATATTTTTATTTATAAGTTCTTCATAATTGTCTACCATCTTGCCCTTAAATCCTATTAAAGGTATATCTTTTTCGTGTGTTAGTGCTATGCCTTTTACCTCTAAGTTTTCTTCATCAAAATTTATTTTAAATTCTCCCTTACCATTTTCATTAACTAAAACTCTTCCTATATCTTTGGCTGTTAAATCATCTTGTATTAAAATTATTCTATACCCTGATTTAATATATTTTACATTCTCAACGTAAATCATTATATTTACTTTTTCTTCTCTTGTTTCAATTTTTGCGAATGCCTTAGGTGATATTCTCTCTTTTAATCTAAATGATGGGTCTTTTGATTCCAGTATCATATAATCTCTTTTATATCTTTTTCTCAACATTATCCCCCCATTACAATAAATCTATATTATTACTTATATGTTTTAAGGAGGAATAAGATGCATACTTTCTCTGATTATATGTGAATTATAAAAACTGTCTATGAGAATACCGCTCATGCAAAGATATTTTGAATATAACTAAGGCTTTATCTTATTAATAATCCTAAAATTTACGAACTCCCTATGGTCAAACACGCAAATTTATTAACGGATTATTAAACGACAAAACCTAAGTCATATTAGTCAAAATATCTAAAAGCATTCGCTAACATTTTCATAGACAGTTTTAATAGTAAGTATTCTATTATAAAATCAGATCCCGCCTTACTGTTTTTACCGTAGAAAAAAATACAAAATAATATCATATTATTATAAAAGAACTCTATTTCAATAAATAGTAATTGATTAATTTCCTTATTTGAAGTAATATAACTTGAAATCTATTTAGAATTTAAAAACTATACTAAAAAATAAATGGCATTAAAATGTTAGCTAATGATTTAAATATTTTTGTATAAAACTTGCGTTGCATCGTTTGACTATCCGTTAAGAAAGTTCGTTGTCTGACCGTTAGGGAGTTTAGAACTTTTAGGATATTCAATAAGATGTAATGCTAGTTTTATTAAAAACATTTACTACAATAGCGGTATTTTAATGCCATTTGTTTTGTGATTAAAAGCTATAGGATTTTTATAAAGCAAAATCTATAGTTTTATAAAAATATTAATTAAGTAACGGTATTTTAATGAGCGTCATTTTGAGCTTAACCGTCTAAATTTAGTTGTTTAATTAAAATTTATTTATTTTCTAATTTATCATATACTTTATTAGCTAGATTAGCAAACTCATCGATAGATAGAGTTTCTCCTCTTCTTTTAGCATCTATTGACGCATCTTCTAGCACTTGATTTACTTCTTCTTTAGAAAGCTCTATATCATATGAGCTTATTGCGTTTAATATAGTCTTTCTTCTCTTTGAGAAAGCTGCCTTTACTACTTTAAAGAATAACTCTTTATCTTTTAAATCATGCTTTATTTCCTCGTGAGCTCTTAAAGCTATTACTGTAGAGTCTACATTCGGTTGAGGTATAAACATGCTCTTTGGAACTTTAGCAATTATATGAGGTTCACTATAGTATTGTACTGCAACAGATAAAGATCCATAAGCTTTAGTACACGGATCTGCACTCATTCTATCAGCTACTTCTTTTTGAACCATAACCACTATATCACTTACAACTATATCTTCTTCTAAAAACTTCATTACAATAGGTGTAGTTATATAGTAAGGAAGATTTGCAACAAGCTTTATAGGTCTTCCATCAAGCTTTTCATTTACAAGTTCCTTTATATCAACCTTTAATATATCTTGATTTACAACCTCTACATTATCACACTCTGATAGAGTATCTTTAAGTATCGGTATAAGTTTTTTATCTATCTCTACTGCTACTACTTTTTTTGCTATATTCGCCATTTCTTTAGTAAGTGTACCTATTCCTGGTCCTATTTCAACTACGTAATCATCTTCAGTAATTCTTGCTCCATTTATTATTTCATCTATTATATTAGAATTTATTAAAAAGTTTTGTCCAAGGGACTTTGAAAACTTAAATTTATATTTGTCCACTACATCTTTTGTATTTCTGTATGTTGAAAGTTTTTCCATGTAATCGCTCCTATTTATCTATATTTTTAAGTGCTTCTTCAAATTCTTCTCTTTTTACTCCATAATTATTCAGTCTGCTTAAAAACTGCTTGGCATTTCCATATCCTATACCCAATATTTTCCCAAGCTCATCTCTCTTTGTAGATGCATCCTCAAATCCTATAAGTTTATTTCTAACTAAGTCGCTTTGAGTAAATTCTGCTCTTTTTTGTACACTTTCTGTTCTAACTTTATTTAAAGCTGCGATTATACTTTTAGCAGATGCATTCTCAATTCCTATATCTCCATCTTTAATTGCTTGTTCTCTTGGCAAAAATGCATGCTTACATCCAGGTATTTCAGCTGCTATTTTTTTTCTTATTTTTTCTCCTGCAAAGTCAGGGTCTGTAAATATTATAACCCCTCTTCTTTTTTGCGCTTCTTTAATTCTACCCATAACTCCTTTTGGAAATCCAAATCCGCCTGTTGTTATAAGTTCAGCATCTATTGCCTTTTTTACAGCTGTTACGTCATCTCTTCCTTCAACTACTATTATTTCTTTTATCAAATTAATCACCTCTAAAATCCATATTAAAATTCGATTATGCTATCAAATAGCTCATAGCACCAACGAACCCTAACTGACTCCTTTGCTTAAAATTCGCTTCATTCTAAAAACTCTATGTTAATTATATACGAAATTTAACTTTATGTATAATTAAAATTCACTTACTTATAAATATTATCTTTGTTAATTATTAAAATTCCCAATATTATTTTTAACCAAAATAATATTGGGAATACTTTTTCTTAGTATTAAATTAATCTAAAACATATACTTTTAAATTTTTTCTTCCAAATCTATTTGCTTTTGACAAGCTACTCATGTATACGTCTATCTTATTTCCTTTTATAGCTCCACCTGTATCTTCTGCTACACATGTCATTCCTAGATGAGGTATATACACCTTGCTTCCTAAAGGGATAACCTTAGGATCTACCGCTATAACTCCTGGTCTTACAGTTGTTCCCATACGTGTTTTTCCATATCCTTTATCTCCAGGTCTTTTACCTGTACTTTCAAATCCAGCTGTGTAAGCACTAACACTTGCTGTTAATGATTTTTTGAAAGTTTTTGTTTCACCTCTTGATGTAACTATAAAATCTTTAGTTCCCTTTTTTACTATTTCATTAGTTGGATTTTGTATAGTATTTTGAGAAACTAATGTTCTACTCTCTTCTTTTCCATCACTGTATCTTACCTTATAAGTAGCTTCTTTTTTACCGTAAGATCCATTTTGTACTTTTTCAACTTTTCCTACTTCTAAGTTATTATCGTATACTGTTTCAACTTCGTATCCAACATCTTCAGTTTGCACAACTATTTTTTCTTCAATTCTTACTATTTTTATTTCTTTATTTTCAGCTAATTTTTGATCTAGTTTTGGAGTTACCTTGTCCATTTCTGATACAGTTATTTTATTTTCTTTTAATATACCTTCTACTGTATCTTGTGTAGTTATTATTTTGCGTTTTTCTCCATTTAAAACTAAATTTACTTCATATGCTCTTTTAACTTCAATTTTCATATTGTCTTTTAATTTTGAATTTAAATCGGGGAGGACTTTATCATTTTTACCTAATTCAATGTTTTGCTCTTTTAGCAACTCTTGAACTGTATTTGAAAAAGTATGTAATTTTTGATTTTTGTTATCAACTGTTATCGTAACATCATTTTCTAGTGCGAAATATATTGAAGTGCATGTAATAACTAACGCTATAGCTATTACTGTAGTATATACTTTTTTAATTTTTAAAGCTTCTTTAATCTTAGATATTCTCTCATTTTCTAATATTTTCATCAGTTTAAGTCTCATATAGATCCCTCCTTTTTTTGATTGGAAAAGACCCTCCCGTAAAGACTTGATACATTATATTCGATTTCTTTTTCGTTGTCAAATTTTTGTTTAAAATTTTGCTATTTTTTTTAGTATTTACTATTGTCTGGACTTATATACATAATTTTCTCTGAAAATGTTTTTTTGAATGGGGGGTTATGTTTTTCCTTAGTTTCTATGATATGTCTTAAAAATGGATAATATTACTTATTTATATAATATTATTTATAGAAAGGATATTTCCTTTAATTTTTGTGTTTTAATAGAAAAACACATTTTTGCTGACTCATAGATAATATTCTCAACGAGTTCTACAGAATTTGTGACTCTAAATAGCTGAAATGTAGATTTTCAATCCAAGTTATCAATAAATTGAAAATTATACAATTTCCTACTTATTATATATGTAAAAACTATCTATCAAAAATATCTTAAATGTAACGATATTTTGAATACAACTAATCTTTTATCTTATTAACAATCCTAAAATTTAAGAACTCACATTACTCATATACGTAAACGTCTTAACAGATATTAAACGACAAAATGTAAGTTATATTAATTAAAATATTAAAATAATTCACTAATATTTTTATAGACAGTTTTTTAGTATTTATCCTTATAATGTAAACTAAATCTTACTTCAACACAAAAGAAAAGACTACTTATTTTTCCAAATAATATCAATTCGTACATTATATTACTTAAAAATAACGGTTTATTATTTACCTTTATTTTTTATATTTTTTAATAATATACATTTAAACTGATCTGAATTTTGAGAACTAAACTTGCAAAATAAATAGTATTATAATGTTAGAAAATGATTTAACATTTTGTATAAAACTTGATTTATGTTGATAAAATTAGTTGTTACTTCAGTTTTTTTATAAATATATATTAATTAAATTATATTTATACACAATTCAAAAATGACGCTCATTAAAATGTTAGCTACTTTTTGGTTAATATTTTACTATAAAACTTAGATTGTGACGTTTAAATATCCTTTAAGAAACTTCTTTGTCTGACCACAAGGGAGTTTAAGAAGTTTTAGGATATTTATAAGTCATAATCTATAGTTTTATTAAAATATTGACTAAGTAGCGGTATTTTAATGGGCGTCATTTTAAGCTCAACCACTAAACTTTATTTACTTTATATTAAAGAATCTTTTTCCATTTTCTTTTGTAACTTCACATACCTTTTCGTATGATATTTCTTTTTCTATTGCTATTGTTTCAGCTATATATCTTACATATGACGAATCATTTCTCTTTCCTCTATGAGGATGTGGTGTAAGATATGGAGAATCTGTTTCTATTAACATGTACTCTAGAGGGATTTCTTTTATAACCTCTTTTGTTTTTTTGTTGTTCTTAAATGTAGCAGGACCTGCTATTGATATCATACATCCCATTTTGATGTATTCTTTTGCAAGTTCTACATTTCCTGAGTAACAGTGTAGGACACATCCTATTTCATCACTCTTTGTGTTTTTTATTATGTCTAATGTATCTTGGTGTGCATCTCTATCATGAATTATTATAGGAAGCTTTAGTTCATTTGCAAGCTTAATTTGCTCCTCGAACCATTTCTTTTGAAGATCTCTTGGAGAATTATCATAATAGTAGTCAAGTCCAATCTCTCCTATTGCTACTACTTTTTCATTTTTAGCTAGTTCTCTTAAAACTGTTATACTTCCTTCATCCATGTCCTCAACATCGTGTGGATGAACTCCAACTGATGCATATATAAAATCGTGTTTTTTAGATAGTTCTACTGCTTTTAAAGAAGATGGAATATCAGCTCCTGGATTTACCAAAAGCTCTACTCCTGATTCTTTTATTTTTTTGATTACTTCTTCTCTATCTTCGTTAAATCTATTATCAGTTATATGTGAATGTGTATCAAATAACATATTGCACCTCTATCTCACTTCACAACCAGAGTCTATTCCCTCTATTGTTGGAAGTACTAGTAATGAATCATCGTCTGTTGCTGCTGATAGTATCATTCCTTGAGATTCAACACCTCTTAATTTAACAGGTTTTAAGTTGCATACTACCATAACTTGCTTTCCTACTAAATCATCTGGATTATAGTGCTTTGCTATTCCAGATACGATTTGTCTTTCCTCATTTCCAAGTTGAACTTTAAATACTAAAAGCTTATCAGCTTTTGGATGTTTTGATGCTTCTATTATTTTTGCTACTCTAAGCTCTACTTTATCAAATTCATCTATTGTTATTTCTTCTTTATGATTTAATTTAACTTCTTCTACTTTTGGTTTATCTGAGAACATTTCTTCAAGCTCCTCTACATCTTTTTCCACGTCTATTCTAGGGAATAAAACTTCTCCTTTTGAAACTTTTGTTCCTTCTTTTATTTGTCCAAATTCATGAGCACTTTCCCAAGTAAGTACTTCAGCTTCTTTGTTTATTCCAAGTTGCTTATATATTTTATTAGCAGTCTCGTTCATGAATGGACTTATTAGAACAGATACTATTCTTATAGCTTCTGTAAGATTGTATAAAACCGTGTCTAGTTCATCTTGTTTTTCTTCATCTTTAGCAAGAGCCCATGGCATAGTCTCATCTATATATTTATTACTTCTTCTTACAACCTTAAATATTTCTTCTAATGCTTCACTAAATTGAAGTCTATTCATAGCATCTTCTACTTTTGCAAATGCACTACTTGACATATCTATTAGTTGTTCATGTGGCGTTCCTAGTGTCTTAGGGCTTGGAAGTATTCCTTCTCTGTATTTTATAACCATTGCAACAGTTCTACTAACTAAGTTTCCTATATCATTTGCAAGGTCTGAATTTATTCTTGTTAAGAAATTCTTATTAGTATAACTTCCATCTTGACCGAATGTAAATTCTTTAAGTAGGAAATATTTAAGAGCATCTATACCATATTTTTCTATTAGCGGCTCTGGGTATACTATATTTCCTTTTGATTTTGACATTTTATCGTCTGCAAATAATATCCAGCCATGGCCGTATACCTTCTTAGGAAGAGGAAGATCTAGTGCCATAAGTATTGCTGGCCATATTATAGTATGGAATCTAACGATTTCCTTTCCTACTATATGAACATCTGCAGGCCAGAACTTGTTGTACTCAGTCTCATCATCACTTAAGTAACCTAGAGCAGTTATGTAGTTACAAAGTGCATCAAGCCACACATAAACTACATGCTTGCTATCAACAGGTACCTTAATTCCCCAGTCAAAAGTTGTACGTGAAACGCATAAATCATCAAGTCCTGCTTTTAAGAAGTTGTTTAACATTTCATTTTTTCTAGACTCTGGGAAACAGAAATCTGGATTTTCTTCAAAGTACTTTATAAGTCTATCTTGATATTTAGATAATTTAAAGAAATAAGCTTCTTCTTTTGCTACATAAACTTCTCTACCACAATCTGGGCATTTATTTCCTTCAAGAAGTTGAGTTTCAGTCCAAAAACTCTCACAAGGAGTACAGTACCATCCTTCATAAGCACCCTTATATATATCTCCCTGGTCATGTAACTTATTGAATACCTTTTGAACTATAGTTTTGTGTCTATCTTCAGTAGTTCTAATGAAATCATCATAAGATATATCCATAGTATTCCAAAGATCTTTTATCTCTCCTACTATATTGTCTAAGTATTCTATTTCACTTAATCCTTTAGCTTTAGCTGTTTTTTGTATTTTTTCTCCATGCTCATCTGTTCCAGTTAAGAACTTTACATCATATCCACAAAAACGTTTAAATCTAGCTATAGCATCTGCTGCTACTGTTGTATAAGTGTGTCCAATATGAAGTCTTCCACTTGGATAGTATATTGGAGTTGTAACATAAAAAGTTTTATTTGACATTATATTTCCTCCTTATTAATTCGTCTAAATAAAATTCGTCTACTCGCTAACGCGGTGACTCATGTCGCCAACGATCCTTACAGGATCCGTTGCTCAAAAATAGTTGCAATTGTAGTCCTTTTAGCAATATTACTCATTGATTGAAAATCATTTAATCTTCTTAAATATAAAATCGCCCCTACTAAAATAGTAGGGGCGAGTATATTCTCACGGTACCACCCTAATTTACTCAAAAGTTTTGAGTATCTTAGTAGACTTTTAACGGGTCTAATCGTTTTAATCTTAAAAGCTAATGCCATCTCGAATAAAAAGCTCCGGAGCCATATTCAATAAAAATCTCAACGCTATCTTTCACCTTATATAGCTCTCTTTAGAAGATTTTTTTATCTACTCTTTCCTTCAACGCTTATATTAATATTTACTTCATTTTAACCAAAATTTTATATAATTATACTCATAATGTCAAGTATATTAATTATATTTTTACACACATTTAAAAACTTCATCTATGTCAGTTGTAATATCACTATCTATTTCATTGTTTAGAGCCATGGTTTCTAATATTCCTATAGCTTCTTTATGAGAAAATGGTTTTTTATACGGTCTTTCTTCTGTAAGAGCTTGATATATATCAAGACATGCTACAAGCCTTGAATTAAAGTCTAATTCATCAGCCTTAAGTCCTTTAGGATACCCACTTCCATTTAATTTTTCATGATGGTTCGATGCCCATCTTGCTATATCTTCAAATCCATCTATATTAGAAAGACATCTATCAGTATAATATGAATGTTTTTTCATTATGGATATTTCTTCATCATCAAGTTTATTTGGTTTATCTAGTATTTGTATAGGTATTGCTAATTTTCCTATATCGTGTAATTTACCTGCTATAACCAATTTCATCTTTTCATGATGATCATAATTATAGTTTTCACACATTTTATGTATTTTATGAGCTAATCCATCACTATGTTCTTGCGTGAATTGAGATTTACTATCTATTATCTTTGAAAATACGCTCATTATTTTTAAAACTTCATCTATATTCATATTTTGTTCATACACTGGAATTTCTGACTTTAATGAATGTTCTATATTATCATCATTTAATTGTTCCCAAAACCCATCTTTACTTGATATTTCTAAGAATGCATCTACTATTTCAACATTAAATCTTTTATTTTTTTGTTCTTTTATATAACTTATAAGTTTCTCTTTCTTTTTATCATCTACATTTTTATATTTAAATACGAAATCTATATAATCTGCAAAAGCTATAAATTGAGCTATTAATGGAATATCATTTCCTTTTACTTTAAAAAAACCCTTGCCGTCATACGTCTCATGATGATATTTTATTATATTTTTATGTTTAGTTAAGAAGGGAAATAAACTAACATTCTTCTCACCGATAATACAATGCTCTTTGAATGATTCTCTTAAATAAAATTCTTTTAAATCATTAGATCTTATTTTGTTATCTAAAAGCGTTTGAGTAAGACCATTGTCATGAAGTATGCTAAATGAAACTGTGTCTATTTGCTCTTGTATAGTCAAATCAAAATATTGTGCTAGTTTCAATGATACATAAGCTACTCTCTTTAAATGATTTGTTTCTACTGATAATATATCTATTTCTATAAAATCTAACGCTGTAGATATGCTCATTAAAAAATCATTAAATTTAAATTCCATATTTTCCGAAATCCCCCACTCTATCTAAACTTTTATTACAACAAATATAATATTATTTTAAAACATATAGTTTATTTTTAATTTTAAAATTAATCATTCAATACATTGTATATTGATTTATCAAAAGTTTAAATATTTAAATTTTATTCAATAAATTTAATGTATATTAATCAATAAGTCAAGTAAAAATCTACTAATTACTATATTCATCATATATAACCCCTTCACACGATTATATAATACCATTTAGTATTGACTTTGTGTAAAGAGGTTTCAAATAAATTCTATTTTTTTATATTACTATTTTGTTTAATCTAGATTAGAGTATTTAAAGCTTTCCTTAATATCTTCTTTTTCTGTGTAAACATATCCTTTTTTCACTTCAAATTTTATTCCTATTTCTTCAAATGTCTTCTTCATTGGTACAAATACTTTACTTTCTTGTTTTATTGGAAGCTGTTCTTTAGAAAATTCTATTTCAATTTTATTTTCTCCTATTAAGATTTCTAAACTATTATTTTCATCATTAAATGTTGGAATAATTTTGAATTTTTCAAGATAATTTATATCTATATATTCATTTCCATGATTTATAATAATAGGATTTAAATATGGGTTTGTGTGAGTATCTGTAGTTTCTTCTATTAATGTTTCTTTTTCGTCTATAGTCTCTTTTTTCTCAGTTCCATTATTTTTTGTAATTATTTTAGTATTTTTTTCTTTATTACTTTCTTTTTTTATCTGTTTAGAAATGTTCTTATTCAAAAAATCTGTTTCTTCTAAATGCTTTAGCTGTATTTTTTCTTTTCCATAATCTACTTGTATTACAGACCCTTTATAATTATACTTTATATTATAATAATCAAGAACATCTTTTAAGTTTATAAAATATCTATTTTCTTTTATAATAAGATTTTTTTCTTTAGTAAGATTAAAAAACTTACCATGTTTTTCAGTAGTAATAATTTCATTTGGCAAGTCAATTGATACTTTTATTCCTAGTTCATTTAAAAATCTAATATCTACATATTCAATTCCTGTTTTTAGTATAAAAACCTCATGATCATTTTCTACCTTTGAATTTTCTTTTTCAGAACTCTCATTTAATGAGTTTTTTGAATTTAAGTATTCACCCTTATTAGTTAACATCCCTTTATTATCTAATTCTGTAACTTTCATTTTTTTTATTTCTTCAATTTCAATATTTTTCTCATTTTTACAGTCTTCATACACTACATATTTCCCAAGGGATATACCTTCTTTACGCGATTTTTCTATTTCACCATTTTGAGATTCCATATATATATATTTTTTATCCTTTTCTTCTATAGCCATATATTTAAGCTGCTTTTCTACCAAATCTACTTCACTAGAAAACTCTTCTTTTATAGGAGCAACTGATATTAATACGTCTTTATCAGTTCCTTCAAAGTATCCTTTTGTATCTGCATTCTCTACAACATCTTTTATAGCAATAGTGAAATATTTTCCTATTATTTTATTTTTATCTACTATTCTGTTTCCATCTTTATTATAGGATTTTACATCTATTACTTTCAAATTCTCATCTATTTCAAGTTCAATACTCGGATTAATATCTACACTAACTACTGCAAAAGTATCCTCTGCAAAAGAAACCATATTATTTTCTACATTATTGTTTGGAAATATATTAAAAAACAACATAAGTGTTGCTGCAACTAAAGCAAATGTCTTGTATATTATTGTTTTATTTTCCTTTATTAAATCCTCTTCAAAAAAGTATATTTCACTTCCCTCTTCTTCTCCCTGCTTCTTTTTAAGTTTTACATACTCTTTTTCTTGTGTTAGAACCACTATACAATCTTTTCTTATATCTATAACTTTTCCTTTCTTCATAAGATATCACCACCTTTTTTTCCTATATAATCCTTCATTATTTCAAATTCTCCCGTCAATATTATTATTATAGATAATATGAAAATTCTATTTGTTTTAATCACTTTCTCAGATACATTAAGCTCTTCTATAATTTCTTTTCTTGGGAGCCGTTTTTTTACTTTGATCTTTTCTAATATATGAGGTCTTTTGATAATTTCAGTAGCTATATTTATAGCATTTTCTCTACTATCTATGTGTTTTGGTGATCTGTTCACTAATTCATCAATTTCTATTTTAAATTTTAAAAGTTCCTTTTTAAATCTTTCCATTTCAAGTTTCAAATGAACCTTTTCTGTAAAATCTTTATAGGAGCTATTGAGATTATAATCGTTAACTTCATAAATATTTTCAAAGTTCTCCTTTGATTCTTTTTTGATATAACTCTTTGCCCTGTTAGAAATCACAAGCTGTGCAAAATTTAAAAAAGATCCTTTACTTTTTTCATATTTGTTTATTGCTTCATTAAAAGCCTCCATCCCTACACTAAAGGAATCATCATTTTGAGTTTGTATATATTTATTTAAGACCTTAGATAGAGTTTTTATTATAAAAGGAGTATATTCTTCTATAAATTTGTTTCTAAGGTTTTCATCTCCATTTTTTATTTTTTGTATTTTTATTTCCATTGTTTTGTCTTTATAAAATCCAAGTATTTTTCTCAACTATCACACATCCTTGATAACCATTATACTCTAAATAAATTTCTCTTTATAATATTAAATATCTTATCTAATCAACCAGTCTTAACCTACTAAATTATTAAAATTCACATAAGTTCATATCCTCAACAAATGTGTTTTTTAGAAATAGTTATAAATTTAGTTTTTTTAATCAATATCATCATCTTCTTTGTATCCAATCACTTAGTATATAAAGAAGATGCTCTTTCTATAAAAAGCATCTTCTTTATACATATCTATCTTTTAATCTAAATATTTAACATCGATCTTTTTTATTACTTCTCCATTTTTTATTTCTACTTGATTTTTATTTATAAATTGTATTTCTACATCAATTGATTTTAGTTCCTTTATCGAAATATATTGATAGTTACCTATTTTTTTACATAATGATTTTATACTTATTCCATTATTTAAATTTCTAAATCCATCTACTTTTCCTTCTATATCTTTTATTGCCTCTAAGTTAATATCTTCAAGAGCATTTTCTCCTATAAATCCTTCTCCTAGTATTAAAACTTCCGAACCTGTTAAATCTTTTATTTCATGTTTTTTAATATTTTTCTTTTCATCGTATTTTTTCTCTTGTTTAAAAACTTTTTTATAGTCATAATTAAATGTTTTCTTATTATCATTTTTGTACTTCACTACTTTATCATTAATCTGTGCGTATTCAAAATTCTCCTTAATATTCCCTTCTTCAGCGTAAACATATCCCTTTCTGACTTCAAAATCCACTCCTATTCTTTCAAATACCATCTTCATTGGTACAAATACCTGGTTCTCATATTTTATAGGATTATCTTGCTCTGAAAATTCTATTGAATAATTATTATCCCCTTTTGTAATTTCTAAAGTGTTATTTTCATAGTTGAACGATGAAGTAAATCCAAATTTTTCGAAATTGTTTATATCTATGTACTCATTTCCATATTTCATAATAACAGGTTTTGTGTATGTATTTGTTTTTATATTATTTTTAATTTCTATTTTCTTTTCTGGTTCTTTTATTTTTCCATCTGCTCCTAATTCTTTCTCTCCTGCAAAGGCAAACCCTGTCATTAGTGTAAATATTCCTACTCCTGTAACTATAAGCTTCAATTTATTATTTATTTTCATGATAAATTCTCCTCTCAATCTTTTTAATAGTTTTTTAACTCGAGTTTTTTCATTGAATTCAATATAGTATTCCATACATCTAGAATGTTTTGGTACCCTTTTTCAAAAAAAAATAATACTCACATCTTCATGTGAGTATTATTTCTTCTTAAAAAAAGATCTTTTTCAATTGTCTTGAAATTTAGTTCTTTTTTTATATTATCTATTATTTTTATTATTCTTTTTATTAGCATTAGGTCCCTTAGGTCCTTCTCCTCTACCATTAGGTCCTTCTCCAAAGTTTGCACCTAATCCTTCTGATGCAAATTCATTTCCATACTCTAATCCCATTCTCTTACTAGCTTCTCTTGCATGCATTTCTGCACTCTTATTTGAAGATTTTTTCTTAGCCATAATAATAAGCCTCCCTTTACAACCTATGTTTTATTTTAAAAGTCATTTGCTTTTACCTAAGCTGTCTAAGTTATTTTGTGAATTATATAGTTTTTAATTCAAGTAAATATTTGGAAACATTCACTTCTTTTTTATTATTTATTATTTATTGTTTTTTCTATTTCTCTTTTGATTAGCATTAGGTGATTTATTAGAATTAGAACCTTTATGTGATTCTTCAAATTTTGCACCCATCTCTTCTGATCCAAACTCACTTCCAAATTCTAATCCCATTCTCTTTGAAGCCTCTCTTGCATTCATTGCTGGATTCTTTTCAGCCTTATTTTTCTTCTTAGCCATAATAATATCCTCCCTTTACAGTAAAACATTTTTATTTTTCTTAAAAAGTCATGTAACTTTGACTGAGCTGTCCTAGTTATTTTATGAATTATATAGTTTTTAATTCGAGTAAATAACTGGCAATATACTTACAAACAAAAAGAAGCAGATATCTGCTTCTTTTTCCTTATTTATTATTATTTATTTTTCTTTTTAGATTTGTTAGAACTAGGTGCTTTCCCAGGTGTTTCTGCAAATTTTGAACTTATATTATCTGCTACAAACTCATTTGCAAATTCTAATCCCATGCTCTTTGCAGTCTCTCCTGTAGTAATTTCTGCACTCTTAGTAGTACCCATTTTTTTTGTCTTATTTCTTTTACTCATAATAGTATCCTCCCTTTGAATACAACTATTTTATTTTTTTAAAGTCATATAACTTTAACTTAGTTTCCCTAGTTATTTTATGAATTGTACAGTTTTTAATTCAAGTAAATAATTGGAGATACATTATGTATTTAAAAAATATTATCCAAAAGCTAAAAATTCATTTAAAGTAAAAACTTCATCTAAATTAAGTTTTACTCTATCACATGCCAAAAATAATATTGCATATAAAAACAGATGCTAAAACTCCAGCCATATGACTTATAAGGGCACATACCAATGTGTGTCTTATATTTTTTATCTTTAAATTCCCATAGTATATAGCCATTGTATAGAATATAGTTTCAGATGATCCAACTATTGTAGCTCCCATTTTTTCTTTTAATGTATCAATTCCCACTCTGGATATCATATCCTTGTATATAGCAAGTGTTCCGCTTCCAGAAAGTGGTTTTATTATTATTAATGATAGTAATTCCTTAGGTATACTAAATATTTTGAGTATTGGTGAAAATATAGCCTCCAGTATTTCTATTCCATATCCTACTTTAAATATTCCTATAGCTAAAAATATTCCTAATATGTACGGTCCTATTTTGTATGTAGTTTTTATTCCATCAAATGCTCCTCTTATAAAACTATCGTATATATCTATACCTTTGTATTTTCCGTATGTAATTATTATCAGTATTATAAGTGGTATTAATATGTTAGAAAAGAAATCCATTTTAATACCTCCTTTGAAGCATTTTACACGATATTATACCTACTATTGTAGATATTCCCGTTGCTATTAGAGTAGTAATTATTATTTCATTAGGACTAGATGCACCCTCATCCATTCTTATTTTAAGTACTGTAAATGGGACTAATTGAACTGATGACATATTAATAACTAAAAACATTATCATATCGTTTGTAGCTGTGTTTTTTTTAGGATTTATTTCTTGAAGTTCCTCCATTGCCTTTAACCCAAATGCAGTAGCACCATTAGAAGCTCCTAGTATATTTAAAGACATATTCATTATCATATATGATAGTGCTTTACTCTTTTTAGGAACAGACGGAAATAATTTATTCATAACACAATATAGAGACTTTCCTATTTTATCTACAAGCCCAGATTCTTTAGCTATATTCATAATTCCCATCCAAAGAGCCATTATGCTTATAAGGCTTATAACAAATTCTATCCCTCTTGAAGCTTCATTCATTATTGCAATATTAAGTTCTGGAAGCTTTCCCATAAATATGCTATTTATTATCCCAATAGAAATCATATAAAACCAAATTTTGTTCATCAAAAAACCCCCTCAGTAATTTTATGAAGGGGGTTGCTTTAGTTATTCTTAAAATTTTTTTACATATAGATTTAAATCAACTATTTACATTATTAAAATTACTACCAATTCCAATTACAAATCCTAAATCATATAAAAAACCTCTATTATTAGTTTCGTAAATACGAACCTTAGGATTGAATATACTTATTATAAATGTAATAGGTAATATAAGTCCATGCCATAACCCAGCCAAAAATCCAGCTGGTCTACAATCTGGTAATTTATACTTTGAATTAGAACCTGCAATAGATAAAATATTTGCCACAATTCTCACTCCTATTAATATTTATCCTCTTCTTTTGATGAAGTTATAAATAAATATATAAAAATAATACATGATATACAGTAAAAAATAGTCCCTATTAAATTTACTGTATTAGAGCTATCTAACCATTCAAACTGTATAAATAAAACCAATAACATATAGATAATAGAAAAAGTAGCTGAATTTTTATTTCTTTTCATAAAAAATTTCTTTCTAGTATTTACTGATATCTTTTATTTGGTTTAACTCTTTGTAAGTTACTACAATATTATTTTAGTATCTATAATTTATTCAAAAAATACTTTTTCTTGAATATACAAACTCTAGAGAACTATACTAAAAATAACGCACATTGAAATGTTAGCTCTTTTTGGGTTAACGTTTTGCCATAGAACTTAGATTTCAACGTTTAAATAACCGTTAAGAAGCTTCATTGTCTGACCGTAAGGGAGTTGATGAAGTTTTAGGATATTTAATAAGATGAAATCTATAGTTGTATCAAAACGTTGACTAAATAGTGGTATTTCAATGTGCGTTATTTTTCAATTAATGTTTAGAATATCTTATGAAATTATTTTTTTAACTCCACTCAATACATCCCCAAAGTTCTCAAACTCCACAAATTCAGTTCCATTATCTTTCAAATAACTTGCAAGACCTTTTTTAGCAAATATATAGTCTGCTTTTTTCGATGCACACTTATCAGAATGTCCATCTCCTATATATATAACTTTTTTATTATCAAGATTTATATCATTGATTAAATTACTCTTACAATTTCCACATTTTCTACAATCTTCATTTGCATTAGGGTATACACCTAAAAGATTTGATCCTTCAAATTGTAATATATTCGAAAAACTCATAAGACCTTCTATATTATTCTTTTCTAGTATATGATCTATATTAAAATCAAATCCATCACTTATTATATAAAACTCTATACATTTTTCTCTTATATAATCTATAAATTCTTTAAACTTAGAATCTATCTCAATTCCTCTTACAAATTCTTTAAGCTCTATTTCATTCGTCTTCATCATTCCTAATATTTTTTGGCTTATTTCACGAGCATCATGCTTTCCACTCATCCACATTTCATCAAGCTTTCTCCATTCATTTCCCGCAAACTTGTCTGCCATAGCATTAACTGTATCTTCTATTGTTATTGTTCCATCAAAATCACATATAACTATATATTCCACTTATATACCTCCTCAGATCCCCTGCACTTATTTGAAGCACTTTCTTAATTAAAGCTTAGATAGTTAATTAAAGCTCATTAAAACTTTAACATATAATTACATATTTTTAAAGTA
Organism: Tepidibacter hydrothermalis; assembly: GCF_029542625.1. GTDB lineage: Bacteria > Bacillota > Clostridia > Peptostreptococcales > Peptostreptococcaceae > Tepidibacter_A > Tepidibacter_A hydrothermalis. The sequence continues at coordinate 4,092,336 of NZ_CP120733.1, read as the reverse complement.
TTATACCATTTTAGAATATTCTACTTATATATCGGGCAAAATATAGCGAAACTTAATTCAGATAAAGTTTTTGATTTAACTGAATTTTTACCTTTCGGATAGGTTAAATTATAAGAGCAAGGGGAGATAATATTGAATTTATTAGAAAAATATTATGGAAAAGTTCTAAATACTTCTTTTAAGGTTATGAATCCTTTTAAAAAAATGATAATAAATACTCACTGTAAGGTTCATATATTTATAAATATGCATGCATTACATATATTAAAAGTAAATCATTATTCAAAAGAACATAAATTTTTTTCAAAACATATAAAGACCATAAACGAAGGATCTGTTTGGGCAGATCAAGATTTTAAAAGCAACGGCCATTTTTATCATCCTTATAAAAAAAAGGGCATTTATGGTGGAAATAATGCTTTAAGTCTTGCAAAAAATTATTATAATAAATCTGTGTACTTTTGGAATATTAATAATGTAGACAAATCTATGTTTTATTTGGGTGCGTGTATGCATATAGTTCAAGATATGACTATACCTCAGCATGCTAATATAAAACTTTTAGACAATCATAGGCAGTTTGAAACATTCGTAAAAAAACATCACGATTCCATAAAAGAATTCACCTGCAATAAAAAACCTATAGTATTGAGTTCTATAGATAAATTTGTAAGATACAATGCCAGATTCTCTTTAAAAATAAATATAAAATTCAAAAATGTTATAAATACAAAAGAGAGGTTTTATAAAATATCCAAAAGTGTTCTTCCACTAGCTCAAAGAACTACAGCTGGATGCATGGTATATTTTTATAGTAATGTTGTTAAAAAAATAAACCCTGATTAAACAAACTATAATCAGGGTTTATTTTTTACTTACTATGGATTTATAATATTTCCAACTATCACATAAATATTGATCCGTAAACAAAAGTATCAACTATTTTTAAGCAACGGAGTCCGTTAGAACTCGTTGGCGACATGAGTCACCGCGTTAGAGAGTAGACGAATTTTATTCATCTACTAATCGGCCATGGCCTTGCTTATAAAAATTTCCCTTTTGAATATTATTCTTTCTATATCCCAAATCTTCTTCATAATAAATATCTCTATCAACTTCTACACCCTTGTATTCATCTATTATTTCTTTGCTATTTTTTAGTCTTTTTCCTTCTTTATCCATGCTATCACCTCCTATATAAGATTATTTTTTCGTTAATTTTTTAATATATACTAATCTTCTTGTAGATTTCTGAAAATATTGATAAAATCTAGAATGTAACTACAAATGAAAAGGATGATAAATTATGAGAAATTTAACTTTACTTACTGACCTATATCAATTGACTATGATGAATGGCTATTTTAATAAAAATGTCCACGAAGATATAGTTGTGTTCGATATGTTTTTTAGAAAAAATCCTTGTAATGGAGGTTATACTATAGTTTGTGGTATACAGCAACTAGTTGATTACATAAACAACTTAAAATTTGAGGAAAACGATTTAGAGTATCTAAAAAATCTTAATTTATTCTCAGATGATTTCTTAGAATTACTTAGAAACTTTAAATTTACAGGAGATATATTCTCAGTTGAAGAAGGATCAGTAATGTTCCCTAACGAACCTATAATAAGAATAAAAGCTCCTTTATATCAAGCTCAACTTATAGAAACTACACTTCTTAATATAATTAATTTTCAATCATTGATAGCTACAAAAGCATCTCGTGTTTGCTTTGCAGCTAAAGGAGACTCAGTACTTGAATTTGGTCTAAGACGTGCTCAAGGACCTGATGCAGGTCTTTATGGTGCTAGAGCTGCTATTATAGGCGGGTGTTCTGGTACTGCAAATGTACTTGCTGGTCAAATGTTTGATGTGCCTGTTATAGGTACTCATGCTCACAGCTGGGTTCAAAAATTTGATTCTGAAATAGAGAGTTTTAGAGCATACTCTAGCGTATATCCACAAAAAGCTCTTTTATTAGTAGATACTTATAATGTTTTAAATAGCGGAATACCTAATGCTATTAAAGTTTTTAAAGAACTTAAAGAGCAAGGTCATGAGCCTATTGGAATAAGACTTGACTCAGGAGATCTTGAGTATTTATCAAAACAAGCTAAGAAAATGCTTGATGAAGCTGGATTTGAAAATTTATCAATAGTTGCTTCAAATGACTTAGATGAATATAAAATAACTCATCTTAAAAATTCAGGAGCTAAGATAAATAGTTGGGGAGTTGGAACAAAACTTATAACATCTAGTGATTGCCCTTCTCTTGGAGGAGTTTATAAGCTTTGTGCTTCTGATGATGGAAACGGAGTAGTCCCTAAAATAAAAATATCTGAAGATCCAGAGAAAATAAATAATCCAGGTTATAAAAAAATAGTTAGAATATATAATAAATCAAAAAAAGCAGAAGCAGACCTTATTTTATTGGATGAAGAAAATATAGATACAAATCAGCCTCTTACGATATTTCATCCTATCCATACTTGGAAAAAGAAAACGTTTAAAAATTACTCTATAAAAGAATTATTAAAACCTTTATTTTTAAATGGAGAATGTGTTCATAAACCAAAGAGTGTTATGGAAATAAGACAATTCACAAAGCAAGAATTAAATACGTTATGGAAACAATATAGAAGAATAGAGTGTCCTGAAGTATATAAAGTAGACTTATCATCAGAGCTTTGGAACCTTAAAACTGAAATGATAAAAGAAAAGAAAAAAGATAGCTTGTAAAAGCTATCTCTTTTTCTTTAAATAAATTATAAAATTCTCAACTTATCCATAACATTACTTGAAAAAGTAAATTAACAACTATTTTTACGTTATCCATATAAACCATTCGTTAGCTTAAACCAAACTACATTCTTTGTCAAAATTATTTTCGATATACTTTTCAGCCATTACTGTAGCAACTGCACCATCTCCACAAGCACTAACTACTTGTCTTAAAACCTTAACTCTGCAATCTCCTGCTGCATATATTCCTTCAACATTAGTCTCCATATTTTCACTAGTTGATATGTATCCACGCTCTAGCTCTATTTTTCCATCAAATAATTTAGTTTGAGGAGCAAATCCTACAAATATGAATACTCCAAAAGTTCCATCTTCTTTATTAGCTTCAAATTCAGTAATTTCACCTGTTTCTAAATTTCTAAGAGTCATAGCCTCTAATTTTCCATCACCTTTTAATTCTGTTATTTCCATATTCCACTTAACTTCTACCTTATCATGACCTAACACTTTAGCTTGTACAGATTTTGCCGCTGTAAGATGATTAGATCTTGATAATATAGTTACTTTTTTTGCAAATTGAGTTAAAAACATTGCTTCCTCACAAGCAGAATTTCCTCCACCAACTACGAATACCTCTAAGTCAGTAAATGATTCTCCATCAGCAGTAGCACAATAACTAACTCCTTTTCCTTTTAACTCTTTTTCCCCAGGTACATTAAGCATTCTTGGGCTAGCTCCAGTTGCTATAACTACAGTTTTTGCTCTATATTCTTCTTTTTTACCTTTTAAAACTTTTATTTTATCATCGAATTTAACTTCTTCAATGGTATCTTTTACTCTTTTAGCTCCAAATTCTTCACATTGTTCTTCCATTCTAGCTATTAAGCTTGGTCCACTAGCATTTCGTATAGATCCTGGATAATTAGCAACTTCATTAGTAGTAAATATTTGTCCCCCAGCTCTATCTTTTTCTATTATAAGAGTATTCATTTTTGCTCTAGCTCCATATAATCCTGCCGATAACCCCCCTGGTCCAGCTCCTATTACTATTAAGTCATATACATCTGACATAAAACTCCATCTCCCTTAAATATAGTTAAAAATATAACCCTTTTATATATTATTTCGATATTTTTACATTTTTTTCCTCTAAAATCCCGAAAATTTTTTTGTTTTTTTTTATGACTTATATTAACTACATCAATATGCATTTCAAAGAAGTAATTCAGAAGACATAATACTTAAAACAAATGTAGCAAAGTCTGCTTATGTTACGTACTAATGGTTATACATGGGGTTAAACACTTGATTGTGAAATAGAGTTTTAATCTAAGATAAAAATATATGACTTTAGATAAAATAAATAATCCAGGTTATAAAAAGCTAAAAAAATAAAAAACAAGAAAAAAGATAGCTTATAATTTCACAAGCTATCTTTTTATTATCTTTAAATAAATTATAAAATTCTCAACTTATCGACATAAACCGTACCTTAGAATAAATCAAATTTTATTCTTCGTCAAAGTTATTTTCGATATACTTCTCAGCCATTACTGTAGCAGTTGCTCCATCTCCACAAGCAGTAACTACTTGTCTTAACACTTTAACTCTACAATCTCCTGCTGCATAAACTCCCTCAACATTAGTTTCCATGTTTGAAGTAGTTGGTATATATCCACGATCTAATTCTATTTTTCCATCGAATAACTTAGTTTGAGGTGCGAATCCTATGAATATGAATACTCCGAAAGTTCCATCTTCTTCGTCAGCTTCATGCTCAGTAACTTCACCAGTTTCTAAGTTTCTAAGAGTCATAGATTCTAATATTCCATCACCTTTTAACTCAGTTATCTCTACATTCCACTTAACTTCTATCTTATCATGGCTTAATACCTTAGCTTGGATAGATTTTGCAGCTGTAAGATGAGGATCTCTTGATAATATAGTTACTTTTCTTGCAAACTTAGTTAAGAACATAGCTTCTTCACAAGCTGAATCTCCTCCACCAACTACGAATACTTCTAAGTCAGTAAAGAATGCTCCATCACAAGTTGCACAGTAAGTAACTCCTTTTCCTGTTAACTCTTTTTCTCCAGGTATGTTAAGTTTTCTTGGAGTAGCTCCAGTTGCTATAACTACAGCTTTTGCCTTGTATTCTTCTTTCTTTCCTTTTAAAACTTTTATTTTTCCATCGAATTCTACTTCTTCGATAGTATCTTTTACTCTCTTAGCTCCGAACTCATCACATTGCTCTACCATTCTAGCTATTAAGCTTGGTCCAGTAGCATTTTGTATAGATCCTGGGTAGTTAGCAACCTCATCAGTAGTAGCTATTTGTCCACCAGTTCTATCCTTTTCTATTATAAGAGTATTCATTTTTGCTCTAGCTCCGTATAATCCTGCTGATAACCCTCCTGGTCCAGCTCCTATTACTATTAAATCATATACCATAGACATAAATTTCATCTCCCTTTAATATATTGAAAATTGCGAATCTTTAATATTATTGTTTCTACACTTTTTTGTGTATTCCTCTATATTATTCTTTTATTATTTTCTTTTGTTTTTTATAACTTTCATTAACTGCATCAAGATCCTCTTCTCTAAGAACCTTAAATAATGATACACAACTCATTAACATTATTATGGCAAATGGGAATGCTGCTGCTATTGATGCTGTTTGAAGTTGAGATAATCCCCCTCCAAGTAAAAGTGAGAAGGCCATAGCAGATTGTATAACTCCCCAAACTACCTTTCTCTTAGTTGATGGGTTTAAATCTCCGTTAGAAGACATCATACCTAAAACGAATGTAGCAGAGTCTGCTGATGTAACGAAGAATGTACAAAGTAGTATAACTGCAACTAAAGATATAATATTTCCAAGTGGATAGTGACTCATAACTACAAATAATGCAGTTTCTGTAACTTGTATAGCTTCCTTAGCAACATCAATACCTAAATCAAGTCCTGCTGTTCCAAATACTGCAAACCATATAAAACTTCCAAGAGATGGTACAAGTAAAACTCCTATAACAAACTCTCTTATAGTTCTTCCTCTTGATATACGAGCTATAAATGTTGCAACAAATGGTGCCCAAGCTATCCACCAAGCCCAATAGAATAATGTCCATCCACCAAGCCAAGAGTTATCTCCAAATGCACTTATATATAAACTATCGTTTACAAAATCTCCTAAATATTGTCCAATCCCACCTGTAAAAGCATTTATTATCTTTATAGTTGGTCCTATTAGTAATGTAAGCATCATTAATGTGAATGCTATTCCTAAGTTAAGATTTGATAAGAACTTGATTCCTTTGTCAAGTCCTGTAACTGCTGATAACATGAACAATATAGTAACTATAACTATTATTATTATCTTAGACATATTATTCATTGGAATTCCGAATAAATAATTAAGTCCACTGTTTATTTGAAGTGTTCCAAGTCCTAAAGATGTTGCAACTCCTGCAACAGTTGCAAATATTGCAAGTATATCTATAAATTTACCTAAAGGTCCATTTACTCTTTCTTCTCCAAATAAAGGTATAAATATACTACTTATAAGACCTGGTGCATTTTTTCTAAATTGGAAATATGCAAGAGCTAGTGCAAGTACACTATATCCTGCCCATGGGTGGAATCCCCAGTGAAAGAATGATTTTTTAATAGCAAGCTCAGCCGCAGCTGCAGTTCCAGGTTCTGCAAGTCCAAAAGGAGGGGCTACAAAGTAATTAAGAGGCTCTGCAACGCCCCAGAATACAAGTCCAATACCCATTCCTGCACTAAATAACATAGCAAACCATGAAACATAAGAATAATCTGGTGTTGAATCATCTGGTCCAAGTTTTACATTTCCGTATCTACTACAAGCTAGTAGTACTGATACCAAAACAAACACAAACATTGCCAAAAGATACATCCAACCAAAAGTATCTCTTAAAAATACATACAGTCCATTAGCTGCATTTCCAAAGCTTTCATTGGCTAAAAGTGCCCAGCCAACTATTAAAGCAACTATTGCCACTGATACATAAAATACTGAATTATTATTTTTATTAGTCTTATTAGTCAAATAAATTCCTCCTTTAAATTCTAGGAGATATGTAAACATATCTCCTAGTTATTAGTTCAGGGGTTAATTCTTAACTTACATAGCCTTCTTTTTTTAGTATTTCAAAAGCAGTATCAACCTTAGCTTCATTTATCATAACTATAGGTCCAGTACATCCCATACCACTTTCTGCATATACACCATTTTTCCATAAAGCCTTAACAGCATCTTCAAGATCTAATATATCAATACCAGAAACAGAACCTGTTACTATTTCTTTATCTGGTGCTGCAACTTCTTCATCATCGTCTTTCTTCTTTTCTTTAGTTAAAGAAGATAATATATCTGAAAGTTTTGCACTCTTTGCTGCATTAAACTCATCTTTAGATACTTTTTTAATATCTCCTTTTGCAACTTGTCCTGCATAAGCTATTGCATTTGCTACAACTGGTACTCCAGAAGCTCTTGAAAGTATTAATATAGTTCTATCATATCCTTCTCCAACTCCAGGACCATATCCAAATCCCATAGCTTCATAGCTTCCACCAGTATTAAATGATGAGAATACCTTCATAAGAAGGTTACCTGTTAATGTATCTGTAACCATTACATCTGGTGTTCCTGTTAATAGATCGTTTCCTCTCATAACAGCTCCACCATCAGCTCTTAATGATTCAGTGAAATTAACCTTGTATCCATTTTCATTTAATTCTTTTAAAGCTTTCTCTACTTGTCTAGCTCCATCTAGGTTTAATATTCCCACAGTCGGGTCCTTTATCCCTAAAGATTTTGCTGTTATTATTCCGTATAAAGCATTTTTTACCATAGCTTCAACTCTATGAGCTGATGAAGTTCCTGTTGTAGTAGCTATGATCATTTCTTTTCCTATTCCAGGAGTTACAACTCTACCTACCGTAGATACTCCTATTGGGAAATTGTAATGCATAGTTACACAAGAATCTATTTCTTTAGAATCTAAAAGTTTTTCCATAACCTTGTGTTGTTCATCTTCTGTATTTGCTTCTACTATTTTCAGGTTTGTATCAACTTTAGGTCCTATTAATACTACTTCAATTGAGTTATCTCTACTTTGAGCAAGTTCTGCTCCTTTTAGTATATTATCAACTCCATGTTCGCTTCCAAGAAGAGTTATTCCAACTCTTTTCTTTTCACCAAACTGTCCACTCTCTATAGCATCTGCAATATCATTAAATGCTTTTCCTATTATGTTCTTTAAGTTCTTATCACTCATTAATATCACCTCTATTCAGCTGATAAATGTGATGCAAATTCTCTCATGGCCTCAGCTATCATTATTTTAACGCTTTCGTTAGAAACACCTTGTTCTTGATCTACTTTACCATCGTTCTTTTCCATAACTATTGATACTCCATCAAATAAGTTAGTCATACGTCCAAGGAATAAACTTCCTTTTCCAACTACCATGGCTCTGTTTATTTCATCATTTAACATAGCATCTCTTGCAAAACCTACATATGGTACTCCAGATGGTATATGTCCTTGAGTTGGAGCCCAACCTGGCATTCCATGACCTTTAACAAAGTTCATAAGATCTTTCTTTTCAATATCTTTTCTCTTAACTCCTAAAGCAGCTATCATCTTATAGTTAGATGTTGGAACATCTCCTGCTCCTGCTGGCTTAGTTATATCTGGATTTTGCATCTCTACTGAATACTTATCTATATCAGTTATCTTTAAATTACCTTTATCAAGAGGCATAGTTATTAATGAAGTTATTACAGCTTGAGGAGAAGATCCTGTTCCAACTGTATGTCTTCCAACTAAGTCAGTTCTTAAAACTGGGTTTACTCCGTCATTTTTACTTACAAGTATTGCAAATCCACCAAGTACATCTTCAAGTACAGGCATTTCTTTTTTAATATGGTCTTTTCCATTCATTCCAAGTTTAGCAGTAGCTCCACCTGCAACTATAACCACATTATCATATACTCCAGCTTTAACAAGAGCAGCAGCTTCTATTAAAGCATGAGTAGGTGCTGCACAGAATCCTCTTGTATCTGAACCTGTTGCATTAACGCATCCTGTAGATTCAGCTATAGATTTTGCGAAGTTTCCTCCACCTCTTTGGTTAATATCTCCACAAGCTTCTTCTGAACACTCAACAACATAGTCGATTTCTTGTGGGTCTATATTATTTTTATCTAATAAGTTAAGCATAGAAAGTACTCCTGATGCTTTAACTACTAAGTTTTCAAATATTATATGTGCATTTAAGTTAGGATCTATATTATGGGCTGCTTTTACACAACCAACTATTTTTCCATCATTATATAAAGCTTCAGCGTGATTCTCATTTATAAATTTCTCTATAGTAGCTAATTCATCGCCTTCTTTTATCTTGCTTACTAATTCATCTTTGATTAAAGGATGATTTTCTAATTTTTCTTTCGCCATTTTAGCGAAATCGTTTTCAAGCATTACTAAATCAAATACATCTACACATTGTAAAAGTCCTATAAATTCTTCTTGAGGCATTATCTCTCCAAATTTACCAAATCTATCAGTTTTATCGCTTTCCTTATCAAACCAAGGGCTTTCGATTTTTCCTAGATCTTCTGGAGTCATGTTTCCTATATACGTTTGGTTAGGTAAATATTTGACAACTTCTTCAAAACTTCTTAAATGTTTTGGTAACTCTTTTAAATATTCCGATTCAGGATTAACTATTCTTTCAGTTACTTGAGTTGATCCATTGTGAATTATCATATCTGGGGTATGTACAAGTATGTACCCACTTCCCTTTACTACAGCATAAGACATTACATTCACCTCCGCGTTATTATAAAACTCTCTTTTTTGTATTATTTTTTTTGTTTAAAAATATTTATAGATTATATGCCTATTTATTATATCATATATTCACGGTTAAATGACATATATTTAACAAATTTTCTGTTTATTTAACAAAATTTTCGCACAATTTGTCAAATGATATATATTTAACATTTTTCTTGTCTAAAAGGGAGTGATATATTATACCACTCCCCTTTATTTAATTTAAGCTATTAAATCCATAACGCTTAATTAATCATTAAATTTACAAAATTCGTCTCTTATGTTTTTCATTTCTTCTACTATTTCATCTACTTCAAGAACCATTTCCATCATTCCGATTTGGTCCTCGTATACAGATTCATCAACTTCACCTTTGAACTTATCTTCTACAGCGTGATACGCTCTAAGTCCAAGTTCTACTCCTGCAAGTGGTCCTGCAAAAGTTGGATCTCCTGCAGTTACTGTTTCAGCTGCTAGACCAGCAGCTTCAGCTTCAGCGGCACCTAAAAGAACAACAATGTTTTCAGCTCCATGCTTCTCAGTTAAATCCTTAACACGTTGTTGGTTCTCTAGATCCATCGCTCCTGCAGCAGTTCAGACAAAACACTCAGTAGATGAGAATACAACCTCTGCTCCAGTACCTTTTAGACACTCTTCCATAGCAGGGCCAGGTATTCCATCTCTGTCACCAATTACGATGACTTTTTTTCCATCATAAAATCCCATGACTATACTTCCTCTCTTTTTTGTATTTTTAAATTTATAATAATTTAAATTTATAGTAATTTAAAATATATAAGCTAATTCATAAAGGAATATAATTTCCTATTTATTATAAATACTTCTTAATCATTTCTTCTATATTTTCAGCTGTTGCATCATCCTTAGTTAACTCTTCAACTTTTTCTCCATCTTTATAGATAGCTATAGTAGGAAGACCTAAAACTTTTTGTTTTATAGCAACTCTTCTAGCCTTTGAAGTATCAAGCTTAGCAAATTTTAATTGATCTCCATATTTTTCTGATAACTCAACAACAGTTGGCATAAGAGCTTTACAAGGCTCGCAGCTTTCGCTCCAAAAGTCTACTAACATACATCCTGTGCTATTTAAAACTTCTTCTTCAAATGTTTTTTTATCTAAAGCTAACACCCAAATCACTCCTTTTATCTATATGATTCTAGCAAACTAGCAACTTAACTCAAATTACTAGCTCGCTATATTATTAACCTAAAAGTTATATTTTAACCTTATAAACTGTTTGATCCTTAGCATCATCAGTTAAAGCCTCAAGAGCTACTCCAACTCTATGATGTCTTAATTTCCATTGCTCTTCTTTAGTAGTAGATGGATCTCCTAATGGATATGGTATTGATATAGTTGGAACCATCTTGTTAGCTCCTACAGTCTTAGCAACTGGTATTAAGTTAGCCATTTGAACTATAGGGAATCCAGCTCTTTCAATTTCTTTTACTATCGTTGCACCGCAACGAGTACAAGTACCTCACGTAGAAGATAATACAACTGCGTCTACGCCTTCTTTTTTGAAGTATTCAACCATTTCTTTACCCATTCTAGCAGCTTCTGCTTGAGTAGTTCCTGTTCCAACTGTTGTATAGAAATACTCATGAAGTTTTCCTATTACACCTTGCTTTTCATATTCTCTTAAAGAATCTATTGGAACTATAACATTAGGATCAGCATCAGCAGCTGCTGGGTCAAATCCTGCATGTATTGTTTTGAATACTCCACTTTCTAATCTATCCATTCCTTCTATGCTGTATCTACCCCATCTTGTTGCAGATGCAGACTGTATTCTATCTGGATTATCAACTGGCACTATACCACCAGTAGTTGCATAAGCTATAGTAGCTTTTGATAAATCCTTTAAAGGAGCAGCTATTTCTACTCTATCTAATTTAGGAATAGGAAGCTCAGTTACGAATTCTTCTCCGTTTATCTTTTTAAGAAGCATTTCAACAACACGCTCAGAAGCTGGCTTTGCATCTTCTAACCAAGTTTGATGTCTTATTCCTCTTACGAAGTATCCTTCTTCTTCAGCTGTTCCTAATTTTTCTCCATTTAATATCTTGTTTCCGTATGTTGCTATTTTCTTTATATCTTTTCTCATAGCTGCAGCACTTTTTCCACCTGGGAAAATTACTACATCTTTCTTAAACATTTCAACTCCAGGATTCTCTATATGCATAGATGATATAACTGGAACATTGAATTTCTCTTTTACTATTTTAGCTATAACTCCACAAGCATTTCCGTATCTACCAGCTTGGAATGCAGGTCCAGCTACAAATATATCAAATTCTTTACCTTCTAAGAATCCTAAAATCATTTTTACTGCTTCTTCTTCATTAGAACCCATGAAGTTGTCTCCACATATAATTGTGTGAGTAACCTCTGCATCTAACTGCTTATTAAGTTCCATAGCAGGTCCTACTAAGCCCTCTCTAATCTCAGGAACAAAATCAGCCTTATCTTCTCCACCAACTTGTCCGAAAAATTGGTTTACGTAAAGTATTGCTTTTTTCATCTTAGTGCACCTCCCTAATATTCTTTCATTGTCTTTGGAGACCATCCTGTAACTTGATCACCACAGAACATTGAGTTATTTTCCATTATTATAGATCCATCTTCCTTAACAGATGATCCTAATATTTCATCATCTGCCCATCCACCAGATAATCCATCTCTTGCTAAAGCCTCAAGCTCTCCAATTACAGTTTCCATAGGTGGAAGTTTTATTAATTCTGATACGTTACCGCAAGATACGATAGCATCAGCTTTTTCATCTAATGTAACTAATGGCTGAGAATTTCCATCTCTACCAGTACACTCATTTGTAAGTCCAACAACTTTTATTCCTTCATTTTCAAGCGCAACTACACAAGCTATGAAGTCAGCATCTGGATTTCCATATCCTTCTTCAGCAACTATAGCAGCATCTGCTCCTAAAGATTTTGCCATTTGAGATACGAATATAGCAGAACGCTCTTTTTGCTCAAGTGCAACGTTTAAGTTAGAAGCTATAACTCCTAAGAAGTTTACTGTCTTTCCATGCTCTTTATATAATCTCTTTATAGCAGAGAAGTTTTGGAAGTCATATGTAGACCATTTAGAAGAACAAGGCATAAAGCTTCCTGATATTATAGCTCCATCTAAGATTTCATTAGGATTCATGAATGTTGGTACATAATGGTTCATATCCCATCCGTATACTAAGTCATTGTATCCCATTTCTTCCATTTGTGATTGACACTGAATTACGAATACCACACTTGGTAAATCATTTACTTCTTTTGATCTCTTAGTTACTGGCTCTAATTCATATGTTTCTACTTCTTCTGGCTCTAATTCTTTAACTGCATTTCCTATATATTCAGCAAGTCTCATACCAGCCCATCTTAAAGCTTTGTTTTTCTTTTGTTGCTCTCTTTTTTCGAAATCTTCATCTGTATCAGCAACTAATACTATATTTTTAAGTTGAGAGAAGTAAGTGTATTTTGCTCCCTCTCCACTCATATCTATTAATCCATCTTGGAATCCTCCCCAGTGTTTTCCAACAACTAGTACACTACATCCTTTTAATGCATGTGTTTTTCCATTTCCAGCTTTTACAAGATCACCTGTAACTCCTGGGAATAAAGGATCTCCATTTAATTTAACTCTTGGCTCTATTGCTTCTTTAACAGGTACTAAGCGAACGTTTTCCCCCGGCTTAACAATTTTTAAATCTGCATCTGTTATATGCTCATCTTCTTTTACAAATGCTAAAGCTTCTTCTTTATTAATTGTTAGGATACCATCCTTGTAGAATGTCTTGTCTCCAAACGCTATATCCTTAACATGAAAATTACCTATTTCTAATTTCACTATTTGACACTCCTTTCATATTAACTTATCACAGTTGTTCTGTTAGAATATTCGAATAATTGAAACTTAGGTGAAGCTTGTTAATTTTCAAAAATTTGAACTTAAAAAAAATCTTTTTCGTTTTTTTACTTCACTTTTTATAATATCCAATTCTCATGAGTTTTATTAACTCACTTTTGTGTTAATTAATTAACTTGATTTAATATTAACATAATCATGATTACTTTACAATAGTATTTATAGTTTTTTTTTATATTTTTTTAACAAAGTATTGTTTTTTTTAATAGATGCTGTCTTTTTTTGTTTTACTTTTATAATATTTCTTTATTGTTGATTTTTATTTTTGGTTGTATTATATATCTTATAACATAATAAAATACTATTATATATAGGAGGTTTTTATATGAACATAAGAAAAAGTAAAAAACACGCAATGATGATGTGTTTTATAGACGCTACAGCTAAAATAATAGAAGAAGAGGGTATTGATTATGTAACCATTAGAAAGGTAGCATCTTTAACTGGATATAACAGTGCTACACTTTATAACTACTTTGAGAACTTAGATCATCTTATATTTTCAGCTTGTATGAAATTCACTAAGCCTTATACAGACAACCTTCATAGATACGTTAAAAACTGTACTAATTCAATAGATACAACACTTCGTGTATGGGAATGTTTCTGCTACTACTCTTTTAGTAATCCCAAAATATTTTATTCTATATTTTTCGCCAAGCTCTCTAATTCTTTAAACGATTATATAACTGAATACTACGAAATCTATCCTCAAGAAATAAGTAGCTCATACCACAGCATATACACTATGCTTTTAAAGAATAATATATATGACAGAAGTTATGTTTTATTAGATGAATGTGCAAAAGAAGGTTATATAAAAAGAGATGATATATTAGAAATAAATGAACTTTTTATGCTCATATATAAAGGCATCTTATCTAATATTATAGATAATGAAATAAATGTCGATATTGATAAATTTGTGTTAAAGACTATGAAATATATGAAGATAAATCTAAGCCATTATTTAATTAAAAAACATCAATTGTTCGTGTAATTTTTTATACTGTATACCATTTTATGCTTTTGTTTGTTAATTTTATGTCTTTCATTCTTTTTTATGAAAGCGTATTCCCTTTTCGTTTTTTTAGTTTTACTTAAATCGTTCTATTTCTTCTTTCATTTTTCAGAATATTCGCCTTTACTTATTTTGATTTTGTTTTTTTTACCAATTTTGTTTTTTTGATTTCTTTTTCCATAATATACTCTATTAAACAAGTGCTGTTTGTATTAAAATAATATTAAGCACTATATTCTAAGACATAAGAAAGGATAAAAAATATGAAGAAAAAACATTTAATTACAGCAGCACTAACACTGTGTTTTAGTTTTTTATCAGGATGTAGCCAAACTCCTGTAGAAAATAATCCCGGTGAAGAAAAAATACAAACTCAAAATGAACAAAAGAAAGAAGAAAAGAAACAAGAAAATATTTTTTATGTTAAGCCCACTCAGTTAAATGTACGAGAGTCTTATTCTACTCAATCACCTATAGTTTATAAGTTATCTAAATTCGATAAAGTAGAAAATATCGATAATAATTCTTATGTTGAGGAAAATGATCAACAGACTAAATGGTATAATATTAAATTTGTAAATGATAATAATGAAGAAAAAACAGGATGGGTATCATCTGAATTTTTAACTCAAAATAAACAAGATCTTTTAAGCGATAATTTAAACGGTGTAGATTTATCTAATTACCCTAAAACCTATGAGTATGAAAATAATAAAAGACAAAAGGTAAAAGGAATTTACGTTACAATAAATTCTATTGTAGGAAATAATTTAGATAGATTAATTAAACTTTGCAATGAAAGTGAAATAAATGCTTTTGTAGTAGATGTCAAAGATGACTATGGACATATGTTATTTAAAACAGATGCATCTGAAAAATTTGCTCCAAAAGCAAATGAAAAAGCTGTATCTAAAGAAAAAATGTCTGAATTAATCAAAAAATTAAATGAAAACAATATATATTTAATAGCTAGAATAGTTACATTTAAAGATCCTATTTATACAGAGTACTATCCTGAAAGAGCTATTATAAATAAAGAAACTGCTTCAACATTTGTAAGTAAAGACGGACTAAGATGGGCATCAGCTCATGATAGAAAGCTTTGGGAGTATGATGTTAGTGTTGCAAAAGAAGCTGCTCAAATTGGTTTTAATGAAATTCAATTTGATTATGTAAGATTTCCAGCATCTAACGGTGGTAAATTAGATTCAAAATTAGATTATAGAAATAATGATGGAGATACTAGTAAGGCTCAAACTGTTCAAAGCTTTTTAAAGTATGCTAAAGAGAACATTTCACCTGAAAATGTCTATGTAAGTGCTGACATATTTGGTCTTGTAGGTTCTGTTCCAAATGATATGGGACTTGGTCAATACTGGGAAGCAGTTAGTGGGGTTGTAGATTACGTATGTCCTATGATGTATCCTAGTCATTATGGAAATTCAGTATATGGAATTGATATTCATGATGCTCATCCCTACGAAACAGTATTTCAATCAGCTAAGGATTCTGTAAAAAGAAATACACGTGTAGATAATCCGGCTACTATTAGACCTTGGATACAAGATTTCACAGCATCTTGGGTTAAAGGCCATATTAAATATGATGAACCACAAGTAAGAGAACAGATAAAAGCCTTAAATGATAATGGAATAGACGAATATATACTTTGGAATGCTGGTAATAGATACAGCTTTGAACAATAAGGAGGACTTATGAAAAATAAAACTATAATTATTTTTATTTTATTGACTCTTTTATTATCTGGATGTTCTAAATCAGATATTTCAAAAGAAGAATCAAATACTTCTAATGAAAATACTACCTCCACAAGTGTGAATGAGTCTAATAATGAAAATACTACCACTAAAATAGACTATAATAAAGTTAAACCAAACGAGTTAGGAAAAATAATGGTTTTAATGTACCACAATATAGGAGAAAATGAATCTACTTGGGTTAGAACTCCTGATAATTTCAAAAAAGATTTAAATACTTTATATGAAAAAGGATACAGAGCTATAAGCCTTAATGATTATGTGAGTGGAAACATAAATACAGAAGCTGGTTTCACTCCTGTTGTTATAACATTTGATGATGGAAATGAAAACAATTTTAGAGTATTTGAAGAAAATGGTGAGATTAAAATAGATCCTAATTCTGCTATTGGAATTCTAGAAGATTTTAAAAAATCTCATCCTGACTTTAATACTACTTCTACATTCTTTTTAAACTCAAATATATTTAATCAACCTGAATATGTAGATTACAAGTTAAAATTTCTATTAGATAATGGTTATGATATAGGTAACCATACCTTATATCACACTGATTTATCAAAGTCAGATAAAGAAACTATACAAAAAGCTATTGCTCAAGAAATAGATGTTATAAGTAAGTACACTAAAGACTATCCTATAAATACTTTAGCTCTCCCATTTGGAGGAAAACCACAGGGCGAAGATTATATTTATGCAGTTAAAGGGCAGTATAATTCTATATCGTATGATAACAAGGCAGTCTTACTTGTTGGATGGGATCCTTATAAATCTCCGTATCATAAAGACTTTGATTTTAGTAAAATTCATAGAGTTCGTGCTAGTGAAACCAATGTAGATAATGTTGGTTTATATGACTGGTTAACTAAATTCGATGAAAAGAAACAAATAAGATATATAAGCGATGGAGATTCAAATACTATATGCATACCAGAAAATTATAAAGATGTATTAAATAATGATATACAGGATAAAACTATAGTAAGTTATTAATTTGAATTGATATGAAAATGATGGTTATGAAAGTAACCATCATTTTTATAATAATTCTATTTCAATAAAAAAATTCTTCTTTAAAAGAATCTCAAATGTAAACTTTTATGAAAACTCATAACGGAATTTATATTTATCCACAATTTAAAGAAAATATAATTTCGTATTTGTTATAATAAAGTGAAACTTAATTCATTATTAAAGTTTGTAATTTCCTATTCACTCGAAAAATGATATAATTAATTTATCTGAAAGCTAAAAATTCAGCTGGAATAAAGACTCCATCTGAATTAAGTTTCACTTTATCCGAAAGCTAAAAGTTCTAATACCCTCCTTCTCTAAAAGTTGAGGCTAAGAACTTAACAGCTTCTGGATTAGTTCAGCTAAAAATTCAGCTGGAATAAAGACCCCATCTGAATTAAGTTTCACTTTATATACGTAAATTTTAATCGTTATATTATATAATGGAGGTAAGCGATGGATTCTACGGATCGTAAAATTATAAAAATTCTTCAAAATAACGGAAGAATTTCAATGAAAGATTTAGGTCATTCAGTAGGTTTAACTTCTCCTGCTGTTTCAGAAAGAGTTAAACGTTTAGAAGAGAATGATATAATATCAGGATATAAAGCTATAATAAATCCTAAAAAATTAAACAAAAATGTAAGTGCTTTCATGAATATAGCACTTCCAGCAGATAAATACTCTCATTTTGTTGATTTTGCAAATAGTAATGATAGTATAGTAGAATGTCATCATATAACAGGTCAAGGCTGTGTTATCATAAAGGTTATGGTACCTAATATGGATGATCTTGAATCTTTAATAGATACTATTAAGCAAATGGGAAGTACTCAAACTCATATTATACTGTCCTCACCTATAGAATCTAAATCTATATTATAAAAAAGTCTTCCTTTGAAATATTTTAAATGTATACTTTTTTGAAATTCGTAACGGAAATTATAAAAAACATGCCTATAAAAATACTTAACAGCAATCGCTTGTATTTTTATAGGCATGTTTTTTATATAAGATAAATACATCTACATATTATTTGTTCAGTTTAGAAATAATAATTTAAGGAGGTGTATCTATGATTCTAAGAAGAGCTACTGAAATATTACAATCTGATGATAATATTCAAGTTTTATATCAAAATGAGCCTGTATGGCTAGAAAATATTGATAGTAGAACAGAAACTGTTTATGTTAAAAGTTTAAATAACGACAAAAGAATGGTAGTTCCTATCATTGAGTTAACTGAAATTGAAAATATAGGAAGACATTAAAAATCTTATATCTAACCTTTTCATAATTCAGGTAATCAAAAACTATCTATAAAAATACCACGAATGCAATGATATTTTGAATACAAATATTAAAAGCATTCGCTAACATTTTAATAGATAGTTTTTTTAATATTAACTATTCTACTATAGAAGCAAATCTTACCTCTATATTTCTAACTTGAAAAAGTCCCCTACTCTTTTCATATTAATCCCCCCAAATGTTTATATACAAATATAGTAATATCAATGTTTTGAAATTATTAAGCACTTCCCTAAATTTATATTTTATGATTAATTAAATTATAGAGTACTTTATATAACTTTTATTTTTCTGGATTAAGTGGTACAATATGTAATTAATGTTTAAAGTGGTAATTGAGACTTTCACTCAATGTCTTAAGGAGATTTTTATGAATGAAAAATATAAAGTTTTATTAATTAGAATTATTTTTATATTATTATTTTTTATTATAATAATATTTTCCCATTTAAGTATGAAATTTGAATTTCATTCTATTAAAGAAAGAATATGTGTAATCTCAAAATCGTTAACCACTGCAATAATAGGTCTTATATGCTTTATTAATCCTTCAATTGCAGGTAAAGCTTTTTTTACAAAAGACTTGGAGGATATCTATGGCATTGAATTTTGGGGATTAATATTTTCAATAATTAGTTTTGAATATGTTATATAAATATTATTTGAGATATTCTATAAATAAATTGTACATTGACATAAAAAAGTTCTTCTTTAGAAGAATCTTGAATGTAAACTTTTTTTAAATTGCATGGCGCCAACGAGTCTTATCAAACTCCGTTTCTTAAAACTTATAACGAAAATCATATTTATCCACAAATTAAAGTAATTTCCTATTCGTTATAAAAAATAAGATTTTATTACCCTTTTACTACAGTTACATACTTATATAGTTATTTTCATTAGTTCAACTTATATATAACTATGTTCCTCTCATAAATTTCGAAACACTTTTCTTATAGCACCTATTGAGCAATCAATGGCTATAAATGTCAAAAAAAACTTTATTTTTATAATATATTGACATTTTAGGAAATGTATTGTAATATTAAGTCGAGTTATACAATTAAATATTTAAGGTGTGAGAAATAGAGAGCCATTCAAGTTAACCTATGAAAGTAGGTCTATCTTTGTATGGCTTTTTTTATTAAATGCAAAGAAAAGGTTTTCCATGGTAAATGAATGTATACTTTATACACATTTAATTATATATCAAGAAAGGTGGCAAAAAATGTTAGAAATGTTTAGACCAGCACCTGCCATTGAACGTATGGCAGATGATAAAATTGACGATGCATACAAAAGGTACCGTTTTCAAGTATTCATGAGTATCTTTATTGGATATGCAGCTTATTATTTTATCAGAAAAAACTTTAATATGGCTTCACCTTATTTAATTGAAACCTACGGATATACAAAAGCTCAAGTTGGAGCAGTAGGTTCTGCATTAGGATTAGCTTATGGAATAAGTAAATTTGTAATGGGAAATATTTCAGATCGATGTAATCCAAGATATTTTATGTCAGCTGGACTTATTTTATCAGGTATTGTAAATTTAATGTTTGGCTTTGCATCATCTATTACAATGTTATGTATTTTAATGTTCTTAAACGGATGGTTCCAAGGTATGGGATGGCCTCCATGTGGAAGAACAATGACGCATTGGTTCTCAGATAAAGAACGTGGAGTAAAAATGTCTTTTTGGAATGTAGCACATAATATTGGAGGTGCTTTAGTCCCAACATTAGCATTAGCAGGACTAGCAATATTCTCTACTTGGAGAGGAATGTTCTACTTCCCAGCAGCATTATCTATTGCTATAGGTATTGGGATTTTTATATTCATGAAGGATACTCCACAATCAGTTGGTCTTCCACCAATTGAAGAATATAAAAATGATTATCCAGATGTAAAAGTAGACGATAGAGAAAGAGAATTATCAGGAAAAGAAATATTAGTAAAATACGTTTTATGCAACAAATATATTTGGTATATTGCTATTGCAAATATATTTGTATACTTAGTAAGATATGGAATTATGGACTGGATTCCTGTGTACTTAAAAGAAGTAAAAGGATTCAATATTAAAGAAGCAGGTGTAGCATTTGCATTATTTGAGTGGGCAGCTATTCCAGGAACAATCATTGTTGGGTGGTTAAGTGATAAAGTATTCCACGGAAGACGTGCTCCAATGGGTATAATTTGTATGGTAGGTGTAATTGCAGCAGTATATACATATTGGACAAGTGATAGTGTAATGGCTATAAACATAGCAGTTGCTTCAGTAGGAGCATTAATCTATGGACCAGTTATGCTTATTGGTGTTGCAGCTCTTGACTATGTTCCGAAGAAAGCTGCGGGTACAGCAGCAGGATTTACAGGACTATTTGGTTATGTAGGAGGAGCAGTTTCAGCAAATATAATTATCGGTGCTGTAGTTGATAGTGCTGGTTGGGATGGAGCATTTAAGCTTATTATTGGAGCTTGTGTACTATCTATTATTTTCTTAGGACTTACTTGGAATACTCATGATAGATCAAAAGAAAATACAGAAAAAGATGTAGTAAACGCATAATATAAAGCTTCACTTTATATTAAAAATGAATATTTAATGGCACGAGAGAATGGAGAGCCAAATAAAGTTAGTCTAAAAATTAGATCTAGCTTTATTTGGCTTTCTTGTTTTTTGTAATTTAAAGGAGGGAATCACATGTATGATGTAGTAGTAATCGGTGCTGGTATTATAGGAACATTTATAACAAGAGAATTATCTAAATTTGATTTAAAAACTATAATCATTGATAAAGAAAATGATATAGCAAATGGAACAACAAAGGCAAATAGTGCTATAGTTCATGCTGGATATGATGCAAAGGTAGGTACATTAAAAGGAAAGCTTAATGCAAAAGGAAATGCTATGTATGCTCATGTTTGTGAAGAACTAGATGTACATTTTAAAAAAATTGGTTCATTTGTTATTGCTACGAATGAAGAAGAAATGGATAGTATAAAGGATTTATATGAACGAGGATGTAAAAACAATATTCCTGATATGAAAATATTATCTCAAGAAGAAGTAAGAGAAATGGAGCCTAATTTAAGCGAAGAAATCATAGGTGCTTTATATGCCCCAACTGCAGGAATCGTTAGTCCTTGGGAATTATCTGTAGCATTAGCAGAAAATGCAGCAGACAATGGTGCTGAAATTAAGCTTGAAACAGAAGTTTTAGGAATTGAGAAGAATGAAAAGGGATATGTAATTCATACAAACAATGGTGATATAAAAACAAAATATATATTTAATTGCGCAGGAGTATACACTCAAGAAATTAATGAAATGGTTGCTCCTAGAAGTTTTACTATTCACCCAAGAAGAGGACAATACAATGTTCTGGATAAGGGTACAGGAAGTATTGTAAATCATGTAATCTTCCAAGCACCAACAAAATTTGGAAAAGGTACATTAGTTACTCCTACAGTTCACGGAAATCTATTAATAGGACCAGATGCAGAGGATCTTGAAGATAAGGAAAATACATCAACAACTAGTGATAGAATTGCATTCATTCAAGAAAAATCAAGAAAAACAACTACAAAAGTTCCATTCAATAAAACTATTACAAGTTTTGCAGGGTTAAGAGCTGTATCGAATTTAGGAGATTTTATTATAGAAGAATCTAAAGAAGCAAAAGGATTTATTAATGTTGCAGGAATAGAATCACCTGGATTATCAGCAGCACCAGCAATAGCAGAATATGCAATTAACATTTTAGAAGGTATTATAGGAGAACTTAATAAAAGAAAAGAATTCAATCCAAGAAGAAAACCTGTAATTCGTTTTATGGAGTTAACTGATGAAGAAAAGGCAGAAGTTATAAAAAAAGATCCAAGATACGGAAGAATCATTTGTAGATGTGAAAATATTACAGAAGGTGAAATAGTAGATGCCATCCATAGAAATGCAGGGGGAAGAACGGTAGATGGTATCAAAAGAAGATCAAGACCTGGTATGGGAAGATGTCAAGGAGGTTTTTGTGGCCCAAGAGTTATGGAAATATTAGCTAGAGAATTGAAAATGGATATTAAAGATATAGTTAAAGATAACAAAGAAGCTTATATCCTAACAGAAGAAACAAAACAAAATAAACCAGAAGAAGTAACAGCATAAACTTTAGAAGAAGCGAAGCTATTTTAGTGTAAGGGAGTGATAGTATGTTGAAATATGATATTGTTGTTGTTGGAGGGGGTCCTGCAGGACTTGCAGCAGCTATTGAAGCTAAGAAAAATGGTGTAGATAATATTTTAGTGATTGAAAGAGATAGAGAATTAGGTGGAATATTGCAGCAATGTATTCATAATGGATTTGGACTTCATGTTTTTAAAGAGGAGTTAACAGGACCTGAATATGCAGAAAAATTTATTGTTGAATTAAAAGAAATGGGAATAGAATATAAGCTAGACACAATGGTACTAGAAATCGGAGAAGAAAGAGTAATTAGTGCTATTAATACAGAGGATGGATTTATGAGTATAAAGGCAGGAGCCATTATTCTTTCTATGGGATGTAGAGAAAGAACAAGAGGAGCTATAAGCATTCCAGGATATAGACCTGCTGGAGTATTTACAGCGGGAACAGCACAAAGATTTGTAAATATGGAAGGTTATATGGTAGGAAAAAAAGTAGTTATCTTAGGTTCAGGAGATATTGGACTTATTATGGCAAGAAGAATGACATTAGAGGGAGCACAGGTACTTGCAGTAGCTGAGCTTATGCCTTTTTCTGGAGGACTTACTAGAAATATTGTTCAGTGTCTAGAAGATTATGATATACCTCTGTATCTAAGTCATACCTTAATGGAGATAAAAGGAAAAGACAGGGTTGAAGGAGTAGTTATTGCAGAGGTAGATAAAAACAGAAAACCAATTAAAGGAACAGAAAAATATTATGATTGTGATACTTTATTGTTATCTGTAGGTCTTATTCCAGAGAATGAAATCTCTAAAAATGCAGGAATTAAGCTAGACCCAATTACTTCTGGACCTATTGTAAATGAATCTATGGAAACAAGTATAGAAGGAGTTTTTGCTTGTGGAAATGTAGTACATGTACATGATTTAGTAGACTTTGTAACAGCAGAAAGTAAAAGAGCCGGTAAAAATGCAGCAAGATATATTAAAAAAGAGATTAAATGTGAAGGAAAAATAGCAAAGACAGAGCCAGGAGATGGTATCAGATATATAGTTCCTCATATGGTTAGACCAGAAAATGTTGATGGTACTCTAGATTTATCCATGAGAGTAGATAATGTATACAAAGATATGAACATGATAGTAAAGTTGAATGGAAAAGAAATCAAGAGAATGAAAAAGAAACATCTAGCTCCTGGAGAGATGGAATCTGTAAAGATTAAAAAAGAGGATTTAGTATTTAAAGAAGATACAGTTATTACTGTTCATTTAGAAAAGGAGGAAGCCTAAATGGAAAAACATCAATTAATATGTATTGTGTGTCCAATGGGATGTCATTTAGAAGTGACAAAAGAGAATAGTGAATACAATGTAACGGGAAATAAATGTCCTAGAGGAGAAAAATATGGAGTTAAAGAACTTACTAACCCAACAAGAGTTGTAACAACAACTGTAAAGATTAAAGATGGACTTCTTAATAGACTTCCAGTAAAAACAAAAGAGGCTATTCCAAAGGAAAAATTGTTCGATTGTATGAAATTTATTGACTCTATAGAAGTAAAATCACCTGTTTGTGTAGGAGATATTATTGCAAAAGATATTCTGGGAACAGGAGTAGATCTTGTAGCAGCAAGAAGTATGTAAATTGATTAAGACTTTTATTTAAAAAGAAATGTTAGCCACCTAGATTTCGTACAAACGAAATTCAGGTGGCTATTTTTAATTTTATATAGGCGTAGAACCAGCATCTATATCATAAGACGCAAAGTAATTTAATAATAATGATTATTTAAGTATAAAAATACTATTTTAGAATGAGGTTGTAGTAATTTCAATGATTAGATAGTACTAAAACTATGCGTTAAATTTATGTTTAGATCATAGTTGCTAGTTCTACCCCATACCCTATCTCAAACTTAAAAAAGACCTTTTGATTTAGGTCTTTTTTAAATTTTATTTATAATGATATATAATGTGATCTTACCTCTACGAAGCGCGTTTTTGATCTAATTTTTCAATTTTTAATTCTTGCTCACGAATAGTTTCACTCATATTAATTAACCATTTAATATCTCGTGAAGATAAAACCTTTTTCTTTTTCATAGCACAATATTCATCATAGTAGTTACTCAATTGATACTTGGCTTTACCTATTGTAATGTACAATTCTTCTTTCATAATTACGTCATTCTCTCCTTATTCTTAAAATATGAATTTTATCTTTTTTAATAAAGAATACCTAATCTTCTACAAAAGGGATATAAAGCTTGATGTCATCAACTAATTCATTATTACAAATTGAGTTACTCAAGTTTTTTCTCTTAATCTACAATCCCATTCATTATTAATAATATTCATTATATCACTTTTCCATAAATTTCTTCAAAATTTCTCATAAAAAAATTAGTCTACTCGCTAACGCGGTAACTCATGTAGCCAACGATCTTTCCAGTCTCTATTGCTTAAAAATAATTGCAAGTATAGTTCTTCAATCCATTTTATCCCAAAGTTCAAAATTATATAAAATAAATCCCCTAATGCAAAGATTAGAGGATTTACTTATTTACTTACACCATCCCATAACATATCAATAAAATTGTCCCAGTCTTCATCATTCATGCTTATTTGACCATTAAGGCACTCACGAACTGTATGAGTTAAAGCTCCACTGATAAACATAAATATTAACTCTGTTTTCACATCCTTTAGAATATCATTATTCGAAAAAAACTCTGAAATTAATGGATTTTGCTTAAACATGAGTTCTTCTATTTCATTGGTAACATTTTCATCTATAAGCGGTGACTTGTAAAAACGATTAATAAATTCGAATTCCTTTGGATATTCCATACCATACTTAATATAAGCCTTCATGCATAATTGAAAAGTCTCCCTAGGTGTTTTTCCTCGCTCAATTTGTTGAAACGAACTAATAAAGTTCAATTTATTCATTCGATATAGTTCTGTAATCAACTCTTCTTTACTCGAAAAGTAATGATATATTGTTCCAACTGCTACACCAGAAGCTTTAGATATCTTTCCCATAGATGCACTTTGAACACCATTTTCTAATATCATTTCAAGAGCAGTCTCAAAAACCTGCTGCTTTTTATCATTTAGATCTTTCATCATAATATCCCTCATATTCTCAAATACTTTATACGAAAGCTAAAGTTCAGTCAAAGTAACAAGTCTATCTGAACTTTTAACTTTATAACTAGATTACGATGAATTCGCATCAGATGTCAAGTAGTTGTAATTCCCATATAAATTTATATTAATCCTTTTTTATACGCATTGCACGTCTTGCTAGCCAAGATAATGGCCTATCTATTATTCCTTCTAGTTCAGAAGATACATTTTTAAGCTCTTTTCTAATTTCAATGTGCTGCGGGCAATGCTTCTCACATTTACCACAATTTATACACTGGGATGCTTTCTCAGATTTATCACTCATTACCCCACCTAACTGAACCAAGTACATTAGACGTGCTTCAAATCCACCAAAAAGATATTTGTTATTGTACTGTTGAAAACATTGAGGGATATTGACTCCTGCTGGACATGGCATACAATAGGCACAAGCAGTACATGGCACCTTTGTAAGTGATTTATATATATCGCGTACACGTTCAACTCTGTCAATTTCATCCTGCGACATACTCCCAGCAATTGTTGTTTTAGCCGTTCTAATATTCTCTCTTATATGATCATCATTATTCATTCCAGATAAAACGCAAGTTACTTCTGGGTGGTTCCATATCCATCTTAGTGCCCACTGGGCTGGGCTTCTTTTTTCTTCAGCTTTATCCCATTCTTCTTGTACCTGTTTAGGAATTTTACCTGCTAAATTTCCACCGCGAAGCGGCTCCATAATAAACACAGCTACATCTCTTTCAGCCGCATATTTAAGACCTTCTGTTCCAGCTTGATTATTTTCATCCAAGTAATTATACTGAATCTGGCACATAGACCAATCATAATCATCTATAACATTCTTGAAAGTTTGCAAATCACTATGACATGAAAACCCAACATTTTTAATATAACCTTGTTTACGAGCATTTTCAAGGAATTCAATAACTCCCAATTGCTTCATACGATCCCATACATCTTGCCCCATAATCCCGTGAATCAAATAATAATCTATAGTCTCTACTTGAAGTTTTTTAAGCTGATCTTGAAGTATTCTATCCATATCATCTCTAGATTTTACAGACCATGGCGGTAACTTAGTTGCAATCTTAACTTTACTTCTCAATGAAGCATCACTAAATACTTTTCCTAAAAAACGCTCACTATCTCCATTATGGTATGGATAAGCAGTATCAAAATAGTTGACCCCTTGATCGATTGCATAACGAATCTGCTCTTCAGCCTTCTTCTCATCTATTCTTCCCATTCTCGTTGGAAAACGCATACAACCATAACCAATTATCGATATTTTGTCTCCAGTCTTCGGAATTTCTCTATATTGCATATAAATAACCCCCCTCATTTTTAGAGTGAATGTTCATTCGGTTTGTAATAAAAGAATAACATATAGTAAAATAAGTGTCAATTTATAAATTAAAATATCTTTCATGTAACTACGTTTAAATATTTTTAAAGAGAAAATATCCATAATACATTTCTAACGTGAACTATTAGATATATTAAATTTATAGCAAATCCTAAAAATAGTCTATTTTGAGAAATACATGTTTTCTTATATATTACGTAGCTAAAAAATCTTGTATACTTAAAGGTAATCTACAATCATTCCAGAAAAGCACAATAAATACTATCCAGTTTAAAATGCCTAGTATTATTGAATTATTTTCTTGGCACCATTTATTCATAATTCCCCCCTATTAACAAATAAGTTTTTACCTAGATCGTTCTATCTATAAACCTCGGAATTCAAAAATGATGCTCATTGAAATGTTAGCTATTTTTTTGTTAACATTTTACTATAAAACTTAGATTACGCATACTGAGTATACGTTAATAAACTTTTTTGTTTGACCATAGGGAGTTTAAAAGTTTTAGGATATTCAGTATACGTAATCTTTAGTTTTATTAAAATATTGACTAAATAGCGTTATTTCAATGAGTGTCATTTTTCACTCAAGCACTGCTATACTTGTTTAATATATTCTAAAAATATGCATTAAGAATCTTATTTATCCACAATATCATAAAAATATCCCCACATATTCTCTCCCTTTGTAAGCTTTTTATCATCAACAAGTCTATCAAGTTCACTCTCTAGCTGTTTTATATTCATATTTACATCATTTCTCTCAAGTGTTATCAAAATATCATCAAGCTCTATTTCTTTTATTGGAAATCTAGTTTTTATAATATCAAATATCTTGTTCTTTGATCCTTCTATAAAAACATTTAGCTCATCAAAAGGATTTTCTGTATGAGGGCTTGTACTCTTAGCCATTCTTATTCTAACAGGTATTGTCCTTCCAATTATAGCTGATGATACAAACGTATCTCCAGATCTTAAATAAGGAAGTCTTTTTGCTTCATCTGCATTTATATCTGTTTCTTCTTTTATAGTGCCTATATCAGATGCTCTTACAGTTCTAAATACGAATTTGGTATTTAACTGTGCAGTTACAGTTTCATCTAATAGTGTAGGTCTTTGTGTTGCAAGTATTAAGAATACTCCATATTTTCTCCCCTCTTGAGCTATCTCCTTTATTATAGATTTTGATGGAGAATCATATCCTTTTGGAGCAAAGTTGTGTGCTTCATCGGTTACTATTATAAATGGTGGAAAAAATTCACTGTTTTCTACTTCCTTATATTTAGCATCCTTATAGTCTCTTCTCTTATGATATAGTTTGTTTAAAAGATATGTAGAAAACACTTGTATAAGTCTCATATCACCTTGTATGACTATTAATTTACCTTCTTTGATACTATTTTCTATAGGCTGTATATCCTTTGAAAAAATTCCTTCGTTATATAGTCTAGTCAGTCTCCATATAACTCCACTTACAGAAGCTGGAGGGCACTTTATGTTGTATTCTAGAAATAATTTCTGTATATCAGAGTATTTTTTCTTTTCGTATACTTCTTCACTTGTATTCATTTTTTCGTATATCTTTTTCTCAGAGCCTAGTCTTTGACCCTCTGCTAGATATTCAAGTCTTTTTAAAAATGTCATGTATGTATCTCTTTTTTTATATATATTATCTATTACATTGCTCATAGAATCCGTTATATTACCTGATGCTGTTAATAATTTTTTTAGTTCATTTTTGTTTAAATCTTCAAATTTTACTCCAACATCTACTCCTATTTGGTATATAGTAAATTTATTTGTGAAATCAGTTAAATATTTTTCTTCTAAATCAGGACATTTATTTGAAAAATCCATTTCAAAGTGTGGATCAAGTACTACTGTAGGTATGTTAAGCTTCATAATTTCTTCAAGTATAACTCTACTACCAAAACTTTTACCAGAACCCGAACCTCCAAATATACCTATGTGAGGATATTGCTGCATTTTTTTTATATCAAATATGAATGGAACCCCTCTTTGCTTTGTTATACTTTCTTTATTGTATATACATAAAGTATCCTTAAGATCATCTTCCATACTATCTTCCATATCTTCTGTAGATTTTATTTCTCCAAGCAATAATCCTGCATCTTTTTCACATTTTATAAATAGATTTTTTACTTCTTCAAAACGAGGTTTTCTAACCTTCGCTCCTGTGCATATAGGGTACTCTGCTTCTTCTAAAAGTCTTATTTTAGCTAGGTGCATAGTCTCTTCCCCTACTTTATATCCTAATTGACTAAGCGAATTTAATACATTAGAGTCTATAAGTCCTCCATTTATATTAAGTGGTATATATCGATTGTATGACATTGTTTCAAAAACTTCGCCTAATTGATTTTTTTGATAATCATCTTCTATAACTATTATTTCATTTATTTTAAATGGTCTTTCCTTAGTTACAACACTTACTTCTTGTTGTGTGGTAATACCTACAACTTGCACATTAATTCCCTCCTTACAAACTTCTTTCTTCTCTTTTAGGTTTTATGAATAGGTTAGATAAGTCTTTATCTATGTATGTATCTATTAAAGCATTCATCATTTCATCAGTTATTTTTACTTCTTTGTCTACAATATCAAGCCAGATTGGTATTCCCCTTGAATTCTTGGGAGTCAATGTATATACTATATCGCAAAACTGCTGCATATTTTGCTTTTGGACTGATAAAAAATCCATGGCTATAGCGCTAGGGTCTGATGAAGTTCTCAAAAAACAGCAATCTATATTCTCTTTTATCTTTTTAGATTTCTCAGGTAGTATATTTATATATTCTCCTTCATTTAATAATCCAAACAACACTTCTTTATCATATACATCCTCACCTATATCTATATGTTTTGCTTTTAGTACTTGTACTATTTCTTTAGTTTTTATTTCTTCTATTACACCTATCAAGAGTATATTATTTTCTATACATTTTCTTTTAAGTTCTTTCCACTTTTCATAACATTTTATGCTATATGTCATTAATGAACCATCCATCATTATAATATATGGATTATATTCTTCTATGCTTTTGATTGCAACTTGTACTTCTAACTCAGCCATTATATTGTCTTCTTTTTCTTTAGATTTTTCACTGCTGAGTTTATCTATTAATGGAGAAAATACTTCATATAATAATACGGGTTCTTTATTTAAGTCCATACTCTTTGCAAGCGCACTTATAGCTACCAAGTAATGCGGATGTAAATTCCCTTTTTTATTTTTACTTCCATCTACTCCTACTATATCTCCTTTATTTCTGATACTTATCAATTCTTCGTTTGTAAGCTTTTTCATAATTTTTATATCTAATTCGTGTCTAATTTTTTTAGCTCCTATGTCTTTTAGAGGCTTATGTATGGTTTTTAATTGAGAATTAACCTTTTTAAAATCATTAATCAAATTATTGTTTATTTCCAATTTAATTTCACCCCTTTTGTTAAATTTACGTTAAATTCGAACTTATTTTACACTTTGTGTTGACTTTTATTGCCATCCTTGCTATTATTTAAATATATAAATTGTCGAAAAATGTTGCTAGCTTTATAATATAGGAGGTATAATCATGAAATCTACAGGAATAGTAAGAAAAGTTGATGAATTAGGAAGAGTTGTTATCCCAATAGAATTAAGAAGAACTTTAAACATAGCTGAAAAAGACGCTTTAGAGATATATGTTGATGGTGAAAGTATAATATTAAAGAAATATGAGCCAGCTTGTATATTCTGCGGAAACGCAAAGGATATTCAACATTTCGCAGGTAAGAACATCTGTCCTGACTGCGTAGCAAAATTATCTGAAATAAAATAATACATAAAAAGTCCCCTAGGGGACTTTTTATTTTATACTATATATCTAATACTTCTTGATAAACATCATTTTTAGGTAACTTTCTTTCTTTTGCAACATGTTTTATAGCATCTTTTTTACTCATTCCATCATCTATAAGCTTTATTACGTATTCAATTATGCTTAAATTATCATTATTATTTAAGTTCTCTATTTCTCCAGCAAAGCCTTCTAGTATAAGAACAAACTCTCCTTTTATTTCTCTTTCTTTAAATATATGTAAAGCTTCTTCTACACTACTTCTTATTATCTCTTCGTATTTTTTAGTAATTTCTCTACACACGGATATTTGTCTATTTCCTAATATATTTAATATATCGGAAAGTGTATTTTTTAGTCTATGTGGTGACTCATAAAATATTAGAGTTCTTCTTTCATGTTTTAATTCTTCCAATTCTTGTCGTCTTACTTTTTTATCTCTATTTAAAAATCCTTCAAATGCAAATTTTCTCGTTTTAAGACCACTTCCAACAAGTGCAGTTGCAAATGCAGTAGCTCCTGGAAGTACATTTACATTTATACCTTCATCTATAGCTTGTCTTATAAGATCTTCTCCTGGATCAGATATTCCAGGCATACCAGCATCAGTAATTATAGCTACATTCTGACCATTTAACATTTTTTCTATTATGACGCTACCCTTACTTGCTTTATTATGTTCATGATAGCTTGTAAGAGGTTTTGATATATCATAATGATTTAAAAGTTTTATACTATGCCTAGTATCCTCTGCTGCTATTAAATCTACCTCTTTCAATGTATTTAATGTTCTTATAGTTATATCTTCTAAATTACCTATTGGTGTTGCACATACATAAAGATTACCCTTCATTTAATTCTCTCCTATATCTTGTCTTGAATAAATTTCTTTTATTTGATCTGTATATTCTCCATCTTCTTTATATACATAAAGAGGATCTAGTA
The DNA here is from genome assembly GCF_029542625.1 of Tepidibacter hydrothermalis. GTDB lineage: Bacteria > Bacillota > Clostridia > Peptostreptococcales > Peptostreptococcaceae > Tepidibacter_A > Tepidibacter_A hydrothermalis. The sequence goes on along the minus strand of NZ_CP120733.1, from coordinate 4,060,120 downwards.
TTTTAAGCTCTGGTTTTCCTGCCTTTGTAAATGCAACCATCATTAGATTAGGAGCTTTACCTACTTTAGGGTGAATAAATTGTATTTCTTTTGGCTCTAATTTATATTTTCTAGATATAGTTATTATATCAGCTATTCTTATAGGTCTGTGTATCATAAAAAACTTGCCATGGTGCATCAATAGTCTAGAAGCTGCTTTTATAACATCTTCTAGATTACACGTTATTTCATGTCTTGATATCGCTTTTTTATTATTAATATTTTTTAATCCATCTGGTTTCATATAAGGAGGATTAGAGGTTACTACATGAAATGTATTAACTTCCAGCACACTGTCGATATTCTTTAAATCTTCATTTAATACTCTTACCCTATCCTCTAAATTATTAAGTTTTATAGACCTATCTGCCATCTCGGCAACTTCTTCTTGAATTTCAATACCTATAACTTCTTTCGCTCTACTTTTCCCAGCTATTAGTATTGGTATTATACCCGTTCCAGTTCCTAAATCTACTACTTTAGCATTATTTTTTACTTTACTAAAATTCGCTAGAAGTACTGCATCTATTCCAAAACAAAATCCTTCTTTATCTTGAATTATTTTAAGCCCTTTTATTTGAAGATCGTCTATTCTCTCACTGTCTTTTAACTTTATATCCATTTTGTTCTCCTTTTTATTAAAATCAAGCTGAAATCAATAATTAATCTTCTAGCTTTTTAAGTTCTTTCAAAGTTTGAGCATCTATCTGTTCATTTTTTTTGCAGCATCCTCCACACTTTTTATGTTCTTTTATGATACTTATTTCGTGAAGTTCATATACATAGCTTTCGCATTTTTTTCCTTTATTTATTTCAACCTTTACTTTTTCTGCTAAAGTGTTAGTGTATGTTATTTTTCCTTTTCCTTCAGGAGTCATAACTTCTGTTCCTACTGATGGCATTTTTTCTAATATCTTACTATATGTATTGTGCTCATACTTTAAACAACAAAACAGTCTTCCACATATTCCAGATATTTTACTTGGATTAAGAGATAAATCTTGATCCTTTGCCATTTTTATAGAAACAGGTTGAAAATCTCCAAGCCAAGTCGAGCAGCAAAGAGGCTTTCCACAAGGTCCAAGTCCACCTATTGTTTTGGCTTCGTCTCTTACTCCTATTTGTCTAAGTTCTATTCTAGTTTTAAATATTGCAGCTAATCCTTTGACTAAATCTCTAAAGTCCACTCTGCCTTCTGCTGTAAAGTAGAATATCAGCTTATTTCTATCAAATGTGTATTCTGAATCTATTAAATACATATCTAGTTCATATTCTTTTATTTTTTCAACGCAAATATCAAAAGCTTCTTTAGCCTTTTGCTTATTCTCATTATATATATTAGTATCTTCTTCTGTAACTATTCTTACAATAGGCTTAAGAGGTGCTACTATTTCTTCTTCGCTAACTTCCTTAGGTCCTACTATTATATGTCCATATTCAAGCCCTCTAGCTGTTTCTACTATAACATTCATATCTTTTTTTACATCAAATTCAAGCGGATCGAAATAATATATTTTGCCCGCTTTTTTAAACCTAATTCCCACAACTTTTATCATTTAATCACCTCGTATATATTTAAAATCATCGTTCCTATTACCATATTGAAATTGCAATTTTTCATAATATTTTTATTACTTTCGTCTATTATATCAATAATATTTGAAATTTGGAAATAAGTAAATTTCTTGCTTATACTACTTAAAAAGTCTATTTGATCTAAATTTATTATAAGACTTTCATCTACTCCTTGCTTTATCATTAGTATATCCCTAAAATAAGTTATAATCATATCCATAACTTCATTTAAATTTGATTTATGTTTTTCTAGTTTTGTATTAATAGTATACATATCTATCAAATCTCTAGATTGTATTATATTTAAATATTCCTGTATTTCATTTCTTTTATTATTAAATTCTTCACTGTAACATAAATCTAACGCCTTAGATAGTATTCCCATAGAAAATGAAGCTATCACTTTTGCTCTTTTAATATCTATATTTTTATTGTCTACAAGATAATCTTGTACTTGTACCTGTGTAAGTGGTGAAAACTTCACTACCTCACATCTTGATTTTATAGTATCTAGTATTGAGCTAGAGTTCTGGGCTATTAATATTATTAAAGCATATTCAGGTGGCTCCTCTAGAGTTTTTAATAAAGCATTTTGAGCTTGTACTGTCATCTTATGAGCATCTTCTAATATATATATTTTTTTATTTTTATATGGCTTTATTATTATATCCAATTGTATATCTCTTATTTGGCCTATCTTAAATGAAGCTCCATCTGGCCTTACTATTTTAAAATCAGGATCATTTTCTAAATTATCAGTTTCAAGCATCATTTTTGATAGTTCCATGCTAAACATTCTTTTTCCTATTCCACTAGGGCCTTCAAATAAGTATGCATGGCTTATTCTGTCTTTTTTCATAGAATTTAAAATAAATTGTTTTGCTCTATCATGACCTATTATATTATCAAAATACATTTTAATTCTCCAAAAAAGTATTTATTATATTTATTATTTCTTCATGAACTTGCTTTATATTTCCATTAGCTTTTACTGTTTTAATTCTTTTCGGATACAAATCTTTCAATTTTTTATATCCATTAAATACATCTTCGTGAAAAACATCTTTTTCACTTTCTAGTCTATCTAAATTTCCTCTATTTTCTTTTCTTTTTTTTGCTTTATTCATATCTATGTCTAATAATAGAGTAAGATCTGGTATTACATCTTCCATTGCAAATAAGTTAAGATTATATATATTTTCAATTCCTAAATTTCTACCTATACCTTGATATATAAGGCTTGAATCTATAAATCTATCACATATTACTATTTTGTTATCTTTTAATGCTGGCTTTATAAGCTCTTCAACATGTTGAGCTCTTGATGCTGCATATAATAAAGCCTCTGTTTTTGAATGCATACTTTTGTTTTCTTTATCAAGTATTATACTTCTTATTTTCTCACTTATTTTAGTTCCTCCAGGTTCTCTTGTAAGTACTATATCGTATCCTCTATTTTGTAAATAATCTTTTAATAATTTTATTTGAGTTGACTTTCCTGATCCATCAGGTCCTTCTATAGTTATAAATAATCCTTTCAAAATATCACCTCTAGTCTATTATCTTTATGAAATCTAAATTTTGATCTTCAATTCCTGTAATATTCATTCCTATTCTTTTACATTTTTGTATATAATCTATTATTTCTTCAGTTATTATTTCTCCAGGAGATAATAAGCTTATACCAGGTGGATATGGAATTATATACTCTGCACATATCTTTCCTATACCCTCTTTTATAGGTATCCTTTTTTTATTTGAATAAAAAGCTTCTCTCGGGTTAAGTGCTTTTTGTGGAATGTGATTTGGATAATCTATCTCTAGTAAATCTTCATCTCCGATTTCATTATCTATATATTCTAATGCTTGTATTAGTTTTTCAAAATCATAATTATCATTTCCTATGCTACATATTAATAATACACCATATGGATTAGATAATTCCACTTGTATGTTATACTTTTTTCTTAATATATCTTCTATTTCATATCCTGATCTATTTAAATTCTTAGTTATAATATACATCTTAGTTATATCATTACCTTTATAATCGTATAAGTATATATTCTTTAAATTATTTATATAATCTTTAGTTCTATCTATATTGGATATTAATTCTTTCATCAATTCTTTACCATGATATTTATATATCTCTACTGCCATTTCAATAGATGACATCATTATATATGATGGAGATGATGATTGAACTATTCTAAGAAATGATTTTAATCTATTTATATCAATTTTATTCGAATTAACATGAAGCATTGATGCTTGAGTAAAACAAGGAAGAGTTTTATGTGTACTTTGAATAGATATATCTGCTCCTTGCTGAATAGCACTAACCCCTAATCTCTCACTAAGTCCTATATGAGATCCATGTGCTTCATCTACTATAAGTATTTTATTTTTTTTATGTAAGTACTCTGATATTGACTTAATATCAGTATTTATTCCATAGTATGTAGGAGATGTTATAAGTACAGCTTTTATGTCTTCATCTTCTTCAATTAACATTTCTATATCTCTTAAACTTACACCAAGAGATATTCCACTACTTTTATCTATATGGGGATTTACATATACAGGCTCTATATCACCTAATATACATGTATTTATAACTGATTGGTGACAATCCCTATTTACTATTATCTTATCTTTTAAAGAGCATACAGACATTATAGCAGCCTGTATACCACAAGTTGTTCCATTAACTAAAAAGAATGTATGGTCTGATTTAAAAACCTTCGCTGCTATCTCCTGAGATTCTTTAATTATTTCCTCCGGAGAATGCAAATTATCAGTTCCAGGTATCTCTGTTGTATCTATATTGACTATATTCTTTTTAAAATCACTATAACCCAATCTATCAAATATCTTTCCATTTTTGTGTCCTGGAACATGAAAAGATATTATTTCACTATTTTTCATATCATTTAGTTTATTTATTATAGGAGTATTATTCACTGTATATCACCTTTGCATTTTAATTTTTTACTAATTTAAGTTTTTCCTTAATACGAACTTTAAAATTTTTATCTAAAGCTCATCACTAAAAATGATGGTTATTAAAATGTTAGCTATTTTTTGTTAATATTTTTCTATAAAACTTGTATTACATCGTTTAAATATCCGTTAAGAAAGTTCGTTGTCTGACCATGGGGAGTTTAGAACTTTTAGGATAGTTAATACGATGTAGTACTTAGTTTTATAAAAATATTGACTAAATAGCGTTATTTTCATAAGCATCATTTTCGCTTAAGAAGAAGTTTTTGAAAGTATGATTTCCTAGTTCATTATAGCAAAGACATTATCTTAAGTTTAAAATGTAATCTTTACTGAAATTCACTACAGAAATTGAATCTATATAGCCTTTTTATAAGTATTCAATTTCCTATTCATTATAACAAAAAAGCTATACTTAAAGTATAGCTTTTAATATCTAAGATAAATTATTCCTCCATAAACTTTTTACTTTACTTTTATAGTACTCCATCTTTAGTTCGCTTCCTTCTTCATCTATCATTTCTTGTTCACAGTTTCTACATATATAGCTTCCCAATATCTCTATCCCTTTATCACATTCTTTATTACATATGTAACATGTTTTATTTGTTTCCATATAATCATCCCCTTCCTTTATTATATTATTCACATGATACTCAAATTGCATACAAAAAATAGAAGGATAAATCCTTCTATTTTTAATTTATTTATCCAAAAGCTAAAAATTCTAAAACTCCCTCATTTTAAGAGTAGATTCAACAACTTAACAGTTTCTGGGTTGACTAACTAAAAATTCAGCTGGAGTAAAAACTCCAGCTGAATTAAGTTTAGCTTTATATACGATCTTTATCGTCTCTATAGTTAAACAATAAAGTTATAGCATATATACCTGCTACTCCAACTAAGGCATATACAGTTCTACTTATAAATGAGTTAGAGCCACCAAATAATGTAGCTACTAAATCAAACCCTAATAACCCTATTAATCCCCAATTCAAAGCTCCTATTATAACTAAAACCAAGGCTAGCTTTCTCATATTTAGCCACTCCTTTTCATTATATTTAGTTATAGTATTTGTATATTTTAATAAAATATCATACCATATTATTGTTGTTTTAGGTAAAAATACGTAATTTATCATACTATTTCCCAAGAAATATTTTGTATACTATCCTATTATTACATCTGCCATTATACATCCTAATATAGTTTGATCTTCATTTCTTATAGGTGTAGCTATCGCTACGCAATAATGTCCAGTATCTACAGATATATATGGATTTGATTTGAATTTATCTCCGTTTATTGATTTTTTGAAATAATCTCTATGTTTAAAGTTTTGAACCAAATCTTCTTCATCTATATTTGATACAGCGCTATATCCGTCTTTATTTAAAACACATATAACTTCAAAATACGGATTAGATTTTACTATATCCTTTAGATCACTTCTCATACTAGTATTTGTATCTTTTGATAAAATATTTTCTTTATTAGATATTTTATTTAATATATCAAATGCATTGTTTATTGTATTGTTCATATTGTCATCTAATTTAAAGCTATCTAAATATTTCTTCATATATTTATAAGTATCATTAGACATATCCTCAAGCTGTGCAACAGATGATGCTACTGACTGTATTTCAGATGAATGTTCTATTCCATCTTCATTTATTTTAGAAGATACTTTATTTGTTTCATCTACTATAAATGTAAATTCTTTTATTATTTCATTTACTTCTTGTGTTAATCCTAATTGTTTGTTAGAACTTTCATATATATTTCTAACATCTGTTATAACTTCTTCTGATTTCGTATATATATTTCCTAAAGAATTTACAGATTCATCAGCTATACTTATATCTTTATTTATCATATTCATTTCAGTTTGCATTTTATTAGATATGAAAGTTATTTTATCTGTTACTGAATTTATTATTTGAGATATCTTACCTACAGATTGTGAAGATTGAACTGCAAGCTCTCTTATTTCATCAGCTACAACAGCAAAACCTCGTCCCGCTTCTCCTGCTCTTGCTGCTTCTATTGCTGCATTAAGAGCTAACAAATTAGTTTGTTTGGATATATTCTCAACTTCATCAGTTATATTATATATATCCTTCACTTCTTTAGTTAAAGTTATTATTTCATCTGCCATATTGTTCCCAGCATTTTTACTTTGTTTTAATAGATTTACTACCTTAGTAAAAACTTCTTTATTATGTTTTATAGTATCATTCATACTCTCAACTTCGTTTATTGCTCTTTGAGAATTATCCTTAGATATGCTTGCGTGTTCAAATAACATTTTAGATGTATCCTCAAGCTTTTTTATTTCTTTTAGTTGATACTGCATTGTTTTAGATAAATCATCTATTGAAGATAAAGTTTCATCAAATGCCAATGAGTTATTATATACATTGTTTGATATTATATTTGTATTTTCATTAAGCTTTTGTGATAAAGAATATGTATTAGCTATTATATTTCTTACATCTTGTAAAAATTCATTTAAATTTTCTCCAAACTCTCCTAGCTCATCTGTGAAAACCTGACTCAAATTTCTTTCTTTTAACAAATTTGATTTATCTATATTCTCTTGTGATATATTTTTTTTATTGTTAATAATGTTGATAATATTGATAGTTATCAACACTATTAATACAGATATTCCAAAATATAATCCTTGTAGTTGTTTAGCAAAAATTATAATTAAAGTCCCAATTATACAGTTTAATATTGTTCCTATATATTTCATATTTTATTACCTTCCTTATATATTATATCTTCCCATTATATATTCATCTTCATATTTACCGTTTCGTATTGCAGCATATTTCCTTCTTCCTTCTATCTTAAACCCACATGCCTCATATAGCTTTATGGCTCTCTCATTATCTGCAAATACTCCTAATTCTACTCTTTTCAACATTAACCAATTGTCAGCTAAGTCTAATATTTCTTTCATAAGCTCTTTTCCAATTCCCTTACTTTGATAATCTCTATGTACCATAATTCCTATACTTGCACTATGTCTAAGTCTTGGAGTAGTATTTACATTTAATCCAACTAATCCAACTACCTTATCTTCTTCTTTTAATTGTGCTACTAACATGTGCTTATTTATATCTATATTTTTAATAAATTCTTCTGTATATTCTAATCTTTCGGTTGATATACCTAATATGTTTTCTTTTACACCCTTCATTATCCTCAGTTCATTTATATAGGGTGTATCATCTACTTTAACTGGCCTTATAATAACTTTACTCATACTATTCCTCCTTTTATAAAGCGAAACTTAATTCAGATGGAGTGTTTATTCCAGCTGGATTTTTAGTTAAGCTAATCCAGAAGCTGTTAAGTTCTTATCTTCATTCTTAAAAGGATGAAGTCTTAGAACTTTTAGCTTTCGGATAAAGCGAAACTTAATTCAGGTGGATTGTTTATTCCATCATAGAATATATTAAAAATATTCGAAGCTTAATAATTATTATATTTGATTAATTCTAGATTTATTAGTCTTAATTAAATATTCTGTATAATGATAAAAAACCCTCTATTATACCAATGTTTTGGCTAAATAAAGGGTTTTTAGTTGAATTTCATATAAAATTAGCTTTATACTGCGAATAGCTCATGTCGTCAACGGGCCCTACAGGCTTCCGTTGCTAAAAATAGTTTTAAGTCCAGCCTTTTTCACTAAGTTATACACAAAACAAAAAATGATATAGTTTCCTTAAGATAAAAAAAAGACTGTCATTTGACAGTCTCTGTTACGTGGCTACGTCTTACTCTCCCAGGGGGCTGCCCCCCAAGTACCATCAGCGCTAAAGAGCTTAACTTCTGTGTTCGGAATGGGAACAGGTGTATCCTCTTTGCTATAATAACCACATATTTGGAGCGGGTGAAGGGAGTCGAACCCTCGCAGCTGGCTTGGAAGGCCAGAACTCTACCACTGAGTTACACCCGCATATTAAGTATTGTATTAATACTTTCAAAATTGATCAGATTTAATAAAAGGTTAAGTCCTCGATCTATTAGTATTCATCAGCTGAACCCATTACTGAGCTTACACCTTGAACCTATCAACCAGGTAGTCTTCCTGGGATCTTACTCATAAAGATGGGAAATCTTATCTTGAGGTTGGCTTCGCGCTTAGATGCTTTCAGCGCTTATCCATTCCATACATAGCTACCCAGCTATGCCACTGGCGTGACAACTGGTGCACCAGAGGTATGTCCATCCCGGTCCTCTCGTACTAAGGACAGCTCCTCTCAAATTTCCTACGCCTGCGACGGATAGGGACCGAACTGTCTCACGACGTTCTGAACCCAGCTCGCGTACCACTTTAATGGGCGAACAGCCCAACCCTTGGGACCTACTACAGCCCCAGGATGTGATGAGCCGACATCGAGGTGCCAAACCTCCCCGTCGATGTGGACTCTTGGGGGAGATAAGCCTGTTATCCCCAGGGTAGCTTTTATCCGTTGAGCGATGGCCCTTCCACGCGGAACCACCGGATCACTAAGCCCGACTTTCGTCCTTGCTCGACCTGTATGTCTTGCAATCAAGCTCCCTTTTGCCTTTGCACTCTTCGCACGATTTCCGACCGTGCTGAGGGAACCTTTGGGCGCCTCCGTTACATTTTGGGAGGCGACCGCCCCAGTCAAACTGTCCACCTGACAGTGTCCCAAGACCAGATTCATGGTCTATGGTTAGAATCTCAATATTACAAGGGTGGTATCCCAAGGGTGACTCCACGAAAACTGGCGTTCTCGTATCTCAGTCTCCCACCTATCCTGTACATGTAATATCGAAATCCAATGCCAGGCTACAGTAAAGCTCCATGGGGTCTTTCCGTCCTGTCGCAGGTATCCGGCATCTTCACCGGAATTACAATTTCACCGAGTCTTTTGTTGAGACAGTGCCCAAATCGTTACGCCTTTCGTGCGGGTCGGAACTTACCCGACAAGGAATTTCGCTACCTTAGGACCGTTATAGTTACGGCCGCCGTTTACTGGGGCTTAAGTTCAATGCTTCGACTTACGTCTAACACATCCCCTTAACCTTCCAGCACCGGGCAGGCGTCAGCTCCTATACATCGTCTTTCGACTTAGCAGAAACCTATGTTTTTGGTAAACAGTCGCTTGGGCCTATTCTCTGCGGCCTCTTCGGGCATACACCCTAATGAGGCACCCCTTATCCCTAAGTTACGGGGTCATTTTGCCGAGTTCCTTAACAAAAGTTCTCTCGCTAGCCTTAGAATTCTCTTCTCACCCACCTGTGTCGGTTTGCGGTACGGGTACCTTTAATCTCAGTAGAGGCTTTTCTTGACAGCATGAAATCGACTACTTCGCTACTTAATTTCGCTCCCCATCACACCTCAGAATTGCACCGACGGATTTGCCTATCAGTGCTCCCTTAATGCTTGGACCTACATCCAATAGTAGGATAGCCTATCCTTCTGTGTCACCCCATTCTTCAAACGATTATCGGTAGTACAGGAATCTCAACCTGTTGTCCATCACCTACGCCTTTCGGCCTCGGCTTAGGTCCCGACTAACCCTGAGCGGACGAACCTTCCTCAGGAAACCTTGGGTTTTCGGCCCGTAGGATTCTCACCTACGTCTCGCTACTCATGCCAACATTCTCTCTTCACTGCAGTCCACTAGTCCTTCCGGTCTAGCTTCAACCCGCAGTGAATGCTCCCCTACCCATTGACAAAGTCAATGCCGTAGCTTCGGTAGTAAGTTTTAGCCCCGATAATTTTCGGCGCAGGATCACTCGACCAGTGAGCTATTACGCACTCTTTGAATGAATGGCTGCTTCTAAGCCAACATCCTGGTTGTCTGTGCAATCCCACATCCTTTACCACTTAACTTACATTTAGGGACCTTAGCTGACGGTCTGGGCTGTTTCCCTCTCGACTATGAATCTTATCACCCACAGTCTGACTCCCAAGCAAAAGATAAAGGCATTCGGAGTTTGATAGTCTTCGGTAACCCATAGGGCCCCTAGGACATTCAGTGCTCTACCTCCTCATCTCTAAGCTTGAGGCTAGCCCTAAAGCTATTTCGGGGAGAACCAGCTATCTCCGAGCTCGATTGGAATTTCACCTCTACCCACAGCTCATCCCCGCACTTTTCAACGTGCGTGGGTTCGGACCTCCACGAAATTTTACTTTCGCTTCATCCTGGCCATGGGTAGGTCGCTCGGTTTCGGGTCTACGACAAGTAACTGAATCGCCCAGTTAAGACTCGCTTTCGCTACGGCTCCAGACCCTAAGTCCTTAACCTTGCTACTTATCGTAACTCGTTGGCCCGTTCTACAAAAAGTACGTGGTCACACTAATAATGTGCTCCCACAGCTTGTAGGCATAGGGTTTCAGGTTCTATTTCACTCCCCTTCCGGGGTTCTTTTCACCTTTCCCTCACGGTACTATACGCTATCGGTCACCAAGGAGTATTTAGCCTTGGGGGGTGGTCCCCCCAGCTTCCCACAGGGTTTCACGTGTCCCGTGGTACTCTGGAGTATGCTTGATGGTCTTCTCGTTTAATCTACAGGACTATTACCTTCTACGGTGGGTCTTTCCAAACCTCTTCGACTACAATACCTCCATCTTAATAAGCATATCCTCAACCCCTATGAAGAAAACTTCATAGGTTTGGGCTAATCCCCTTTCGCTCGCCGCTACTCAGGGAATCGATTTTTCTTTCTCCTCCTCGGGGTACTTAGATGTTTCAGTTCCCCCGGTTCCCCTCCTTAGACTATGAATTCATCTAAGGATACCTAGACATTACTCTAGGTGGGTTTCCCCATTCGGAAATCTCCGGATCAAAGATTGCTTGCATCTCCCCGAAGCTTATCGCAGCTTACCACGTCCTTCATCGGCTCTTGGTGCCAAGGCATCCGCCCTACGCCCTTAATAACTTAACCTAAATTTATTTAAATCTGTTCAATTTTCAAAGTACTAAAGTAGTATATAAAATACTAAATGGTGGAGACGAGGAGAGTCGAACTCCTGACCCCTTGCTTGCAAGGCAAGTGCTCTCCCAACTGAGCTACGCCCCCATATTGTATTTTTCGACAAGATATATAATAGCAAAATTATTTATTCTCGTCAAGAGTTTTTTATGAACCCTCAAAATTAAACAGTAGGTTATTTCTCCTTAGAAAGGAGGTGATCCAGCCGCACCTTCCGATACGGCTACCTTGTTACGACTTCACCCCAGTCATTGATTTCACCTTCGGCAGATTCCTCCTTACGGTTGGATATCTGACTTCGGGCGCCCCCAACTTCCGTGGTGTGACGGGCGGTGTGTACAAGACCCGGGAACGCATTCACCGCGACATTCTGATTCGCGATTACTAGTAACTCCAGCTTCATGCAGGCGAGTTTCAGCCTGCAATCCGAACTGAGACTAGCTTTAAGAGATTAGCTTGACCTCGCGGTTTCGCAACTCTCTGTACTAGCCATTGTAGCACGTGTGTAGCCCTAAGCATAAGGGGCATGATGATTTGACGTCATCCCCACCTTCCTCCGAGTTATCCTCGGCAGTCTCTCTAGAGTGCCCATCCGAAATGCTGGCAACTAAAGATAAGGGTTGCGCTCGTTGCGGGACTTAACCCAACATCTCACGACACGAGCTGACGACAACCATGCACCACCTGTCACCTCAGTCCCCGAAGGGAAAGCTTCGATTAAGAAGCGGTCTGAGGGATGTCAAGCTTAGGTAAGGTTCTTCGCGTTGCTTCGAATTAAACCACATGCTCCGCTACTTGTGCGGGTCCCCGTCAATTCCTTTGAGTTTCACTCTTGCGAGCGTACTCCCCAGGCGGAGTGCTTAATGCGTTAGCTGCGGCACCGAGGGGGGTAACCCCCGACACCTAGCACTCATCGTTTACGGCGTGGACTACCAGGGTATCTAATCCTGTTCGCTCCCCACGCTTTCGTGCCTCAGCGTCAGTTACAGTCCAGAGAGCCGCCTTCGCAACTGGTATTCCTCCTAATATCTACGCATTTCACCGCTACACTAGGAATTCTACTCTCCTCTCCTGCACTCAAGCCCTACAGTTTCAAAAGCTTACTACGGTTGAGCCGTAGCCTTTCACTTCTGACTTGCAGGGCCGCCTACGCACCCTTTACGCCCAGTTATTCCGGATAACGCTTGCCCCCTACGTATTACCGCGGCTGCTGGCACGTAGTTAGCCGGGGCTTCCTCCTAAGGTACCGTCATTATCTTCCCTTAGGACAGAGCTTTACGACCCGAAGGCCTTCATCGCTCACGCGGCGTTGCTGCATCAGGGTTTCCCCCATTGTGCAATATTCCCCACTGCTGCCTCCCGTAGGAGTCTGGACCGTGTCTCAGTTCCAGTGTGGCCGATCACCCTCTCAGGTCGGCTACCCATCGTCGCCTTGGTAAGCTTTTACCTCACCAACTAGCTAATGGGACGCGGGTCCATCCTACACCGATAAAATCTTTGACATTTTTAAGATGCCTTAAAAATGTATTATCTCGTATTAGCATATCTTTCGATATGTTATCCGTGTGTATAGGGCAGGTTACCCACGCGTTACTCACCCGTCCGCCGCTAAGATTAAGAAGCAAGCTTCTTAATCTCCGCTCGACTTGCATGTGTTAGGCACGCCGCCAGCGTTCATCCTGAGCCAGGATCAAACTCTTAAATAAAAGTTTGTCAGTACTCAGTAACTGACTTTATGTGTTGTTTCCGAAAATCACTGTTTGTGATTTATTTATAACCTACTGTTTAATTTTCAAGGTTCACTTGGTAGCGGCAACTAGATTCGAACTAGTGACCTTTCGGGTATGAACCGAACGCTCTAGCCAACTGAGCTATGCCGCCACACTAATTCTCTGGTGCCCAGAGGCGGAATCGAACCACCGACACGGGGATTTTCAGTCCCCTGCTCTACCGACTGAGCTATCTGGGCATAAAGTGGTGGGCCTTCAGGGACTCGAACCCCAGACCTACCGGTTATGAGCCGGGCGCTCTAACCAACTGAGCTAAAGGCCCACTTTATATTGTTCTTATGGTGGGCTTAGCTGGACTCGAACCAGCGACCTCACGCTTATCAGGCGTGCGCTCTAACCACCTGAGCTATAAGCCCTAATAATTGGTCGAGGTGGAGGGACTCGAACCCCCGGCCCCATGGTCCCAAACCACGTGCGCTACCAAACTGCGCTACACCTCGATTTTTGAATAATAAACTTGGCAGGGGTGACAGGACTCGAACCTACGACATACGGTTTTGGAGACCGTCGTTCTACCAACTGAACTACACCCCTACAAAATTATAAAGTGGTGGGCCTTCAGGGACTCGAACCCCAGACCTACCGGTTATGAGCCGGGCGCTCTAACCAACTGAGCTAAAGGCCCACTTTATATTGTTCTTATGGTGGGCTTAGCTGGACTCGAACCAGCGACCTCACGCTTATCAGGCGTGCGCTCTAACCACCTGAGCTATAAGCCCCAATAATTGGTCGAGGTGGAGGGACTCGAACCCCCGGCCCCATGGTCCCAAACCACGTGCGCTACCAAACTGCGCTACACCTCGATTTTTGAATAAAATGGCGGAGAAGGAGGGATTCGAACCCTCGCGTCCCGTAAAAGACCTACTCCCTTAGCAGGGGAGCCTCTTTAGCCACTTGAGTACTTCTCCATTTTAAACATTCTTATTCACTTGGCGGAGGAGGTGGGATTCGAACCCACGGTCCCTTTCGGAATCACTGGTTTTCAAGACCAGCTCCTTAAGCCACTCGGACACCCCTCCGTACTTATTTGGTGACCCATCCGCGACTCGAACGCGGGACACCCTGATTAAAAGTCAGGTGCTCTACCGACTGAGCTAATGGGTCAAATTAAATTGGCTGGGGATGCTGGACTCGAACCAACGCATACATGAGTCAAAGTCATGTGCCTTACCGACTTGGCGAATCCCCAGTATATATGGCGTACCTGCAGGGATTCGAACCCCGGACACGTGGCTTAGAAGGCCACTGCTCTATCCAACTGAGCTACAGGTACATATTTTGGAGCGGGTGAAGGGAGTCGAACCCTCGCAGCTGGCTTGGAAGGCCAGAACTCTACCACTGAGTTACACCCGCATATTTTATTTGGTGGAGGGGACTGGATTCGAACCAGTGAAAGCGATGCTAACAGATTTACAGTCTGCCCCCTTTGGCCAACTCGGGAACCCCTCCATGTTTTGGAGCTAGTGATAGGAATCGAACCTACAACCTGCTGATTACAAGTCAGCTGCTCTACCGTTGAGCCACACTAGCACTTTTTTTATTCTTTTGTATCTCCCATAAAATTATTTGGCGACCTGGAAGGGACTCGAACCCTCGACCTCCAGCGTGACAGGCTGGCATTCTAACCAACTGAACTACCAGGCCAAATAATTGGTGGGCTCAACAGGGCTCGAACCTGTGACCCCCTGCTTGTAAGGCAGGTGCTCTCCCAGCTGAGCTATGAGCCCAATTACTAATGGTGACCCCTAGGGGAATCGAACCCCTGTTACCGCCGTGAAAGGGCGGTGTCTTAACCGCTTGACCAAGGGGCCATGCTTTGGTTGCGGGAGCAGGACTCGAACCTACGACCTTCGGGTTATGAGCCCGACGAGCTGCCAACTGCTCCATCCCGCGTTATTATGGTGCCGAGGACCGGAATCGAACCGGTACGATCTGTAAGGACCGCAGGATTTTAAGTCCTGTGCGTCTGCCAGTTCCGCCACCTCGGCACATATTTGGCTCCAAGGGTGGGGCTCGAACCCACAGCCTATCGGTTAACAGCCGATTGCTCCACCATTGAGCTACCTTGGAACATACGTGGCTACGTCTTACTCTCCCAGGGGGCTGCCCCCCAAGTACCATCAGCGCTAAAGAGCTTAACTTCTGTGTTCGGAATGGGAACAGGTGTATCCTCTTTGCTATAATAACCACATTTTTTTTGTCGAACAAGATATATTTTATCATCATTAGTTTATCTTGTCAACCTTTTTTTCGAAAGTTAATACTTTCAAAATTGACCAGATTTAATAAAAGGTTAAGTCCTCGATCTATTAGTATTCATCAGCTGAACCCATTACTGAGCTTACACCTTGAACCTATCAACCAGGTAGTCTTCCTGGGATCTTACTCATAAAGATGGGAAATCTTATCTTGAGGTTGGCTTCGCGCTTAGATGCTTTCAGCGCTTATCCATTCCATACATAGCTACCCAGCTATGCCACTGGCGTGACAACTGGTGCACCAGAGGTATGTCCATCCCGGTCCTCTCGTACTAAGGACAGCTCCTCTCAAATTTCCTACGCCTGCGACGGATAGGGACCGAACTGTCTCACGACGTTCTGAACCCAGCTCGCGTACCACTTTAATGGGCGAACAGCCCAACCCTTGGGACCTACTACAGCCCCAGGATGTGATGAGCCGACATCGAGGTGCCAAACCTCCCCGTCGATGTGGACTCTTGGGGGAGATAAGCCTGTTATCCCCAGGGTAGCTTTTATCCGTTGAGCGATGGCCCTTCCACGCGGAACCACCGGATCACTAAGCCCGACTTTCGTCCTTGCTCGACCTGTATGTCTTGCAATCAAGCTCCCTTTTGCCTTTGCACTCTTCGCACGATTTCCGACCGTGCTGAGGGAACCTTTGGGCGCCTCCGTTACATTTTGGGAGGCGACCGCCCCAGTCAAACTGTCCACCTGACAGTGTCCCAAGACCAGATTCATGGTCTATGGTTAGAATCTCAATATTACAAGGGTGGTATCCCAAGGGTGACTCCACGAAAACTGGCGTTCTCGTATCTCAGTCTCCCACCTATCCTGTACATGTAATATCGAAATCCAATGCCAGGCTACAGTAAAGCTCCATGGGGTCTTTCCGTCCTGTCGCAGGTATCCGGCATCTTCACCGGAATTACAATTTCACCGAGTCTTTTGTTGAGACAGTGCCCAAATCGTTACGCCTTTCGTGCGGGTCGGAACTTACCCGACAAGGAATTTCGCTACCTTAGGACCGTTATAGTTACGGCCGCCGTTTACTGGGGCTTAAGTTCAATGCTTCGACTTACGTCTAACACATCCCCTTAACCTTCCAGCACCGGGCAGGCGTCAGCTCCTATACATCGTCTTTCGACTTAGCAGAAACCTATGTTTTTGGTAAACAGTCGCTTGGGCCTATTCTCTGCGGCCTCTTCGGGCATACACCCTAATGAGGCACCCCTTATCCCTAAGTTACGGGGTCATTTTGCCGAGTTCCTTAACAAAAGTTCTCTCGCTAGCCTTAGAATTCTCTTCTCACCCACCTGTGTCGGTTTGCGGTACGGGTACCTTTAATCTCAGTAGAGGCTTTTCTTGACAGCATGAAATCGACTACTTCGCTACTTAATTTCGCTCCCCATCACACCTCAGAATTGCACCGACGGATTTGCCTATCAGTGCTCCCTTAATGCTTGGACCTACATCCAATAGTAGGATAGCCTATCCTTCTGTGTCACCCCATTCTTCAAACGATTATCGGTAGTACAGGAATCTCAACCTGTTGTCCATCACCTACGCCTTTCGGCCTCGGCTTAGGTCCCGACTAACCCTGAGCGGACGAACCTTCCTCAGGAAACCTTGGGTTTTCGGCCCGTAGGATTCTCACCTACGTCTCGCTACTCATGCCAACATTCTCTCTTCACTGCAGTCCACTAGTCCTTCCGGTCTAGCTTCAACCCGCAGTGAATGCTCCCCTACCCATTGACAAAGTCAATGCCGTAGCTTCGGTAGTAAGTTTTAGCCCCGATAATTTTCGGCGCAGGATCACTCGACCAGTGAGCTATTACGCACTCTTTGAATGAATGGCTGCTTCTAAGCCAACATCCTGGTTGTCTGTGCAATCCCACATCCTTTACCACTTAACTTACATTTAGGGACCTTAGCTGACGGTCTGGGCTGTTTCCCTCTCGACTATGAATCTTATCACCCACAGTCTGACTCCCAAGCAAAAGATAAAGGCATTCGGAGTTTGATAGTCTTCGGTAACCCATAGGGCCCCTAGGACATTCAGTGCTCTACCTCCTCATCTCTAAGCTTGAGGCTAGCCCTAAAGCTATTTCGGGGAGAACCAGCTATCTCCGAGCTCGATTGGAATTTCACCTCTACCCACAGCTCATCCCCGCACTTTTCAACGTGCGTGGGTTCGGACCTCCACGAAATTTTACTTTCGCTTCATCCTGGCCATGGGTAGGTCGCTCGGTTTCGGGTCTACGACAAGTAACTGAATCGCCCAGTTAAGACTCGCTTTCGCTACGGCTCCAGACCCTAAGTCCTTAACCTTGCTACTTATCGTAACTCGTTGGCCCGTTCTACAAAAAGTACGTGGTCACACTAATAATGTGCTCCCACAGCTTGTAGGCATAGGGTTTCAGGTTCTATTTCACTCCCCTTCCGGGGTTCTTTTCACCTTTCCCTCACGGTACTATACGCTATCGGTCACCAAGGAGTATTTAGCCTTGGGGGGTGGTCCCCCCAGCTTCCCACAGGGTTTCACGTGTCCCGTGGTACTCTGGAGTACGCTTGATGGTCTTCTCGTTTAATCTACAGGACTATTACCTTCTACGGTGGGTCTTTCCAAACCTCTTCGACTACAATACCTCCATCTTAATAAGCATATCCGCAACCCCTATGAAGAAAACTTCATAGGTTTGGGCTAATCCCCTTTCGCTCGCCGCTACTCAGGGAATCGATTTTTCTTTCTCCTCCTCGGGGTACTTAGATGTTTCAGTTCCCCCGGTTCCCCTCCTTAGACTATGAATTCATCTAAGGATACCTAGACATTACTCTAGGTGGGTTTCCCCATTCGGAAATCTCCGGATCAAAGATTGCTTGCATCTCCCCGAAGCTTATCGCAGCTTACCACGTCCTTCATCGGCTCTTGGTGCCAAGGCATCCGCCCTACGCCCTTAATAACTTAACCTAAATTTATTTAAATCTGTTCAATTTTCAAAGTACTAAAGTAGTATATAAAATACTAAATGGTGGAGACGAGGAGAGTCGAACTCCTGACCCCTTGCTTGCAAGGCAAGTGCTCTCCCAACTGAGCTACGCCCCCATATTGTATTTTTCGACAAGATATATAATAGCAAAATTATTTATTCTCGTCAAGAGTTTTTTATGAACCCTCAAAATTAAACAGTAGGTTATTTCTCCTTAGAAAGGAGGTGATCCAGCCGCACCTTCCGATACGGCTACCTTGTTACGACTTCACCCCAGTCATTGATTTCACCTTCGGCAGATTCCTCCTTACGGTTGGATATCTGACTTCGGGCGCCCCCAACTTCCGTGGTGTGACGGGCGGTGTGTACAAGACCCGGGAACGCATTCACCGCGACATTCTGATTCGCGATTACTAGTAACTCCAGCTTCATGCAGGCGAGTTTCAGCCTGCAATCCGAACTGAGACTAGCTTTAAGAGATTAGCTTGACCTCGCGGTTTCGCAACTCTCTGTACTAGCCATTGTAGCACGTGTGTAGCCCTAAGCATAAGGGGCATGATGATTTGACGTCATCCCCACCTTCCTCCGAGTTATCCTCGGCAGTCTCTCTAGAGTGCCCATCCGAAATGCTGGCAACTAAAGATAAGGGTTGCGCTCGTTGCGGGACTTAACCCAACATCTCACGACACGAGCTGACGACAACCATGCACCACCTGTCACCTCAGTCCCCGAAGGGAAAGCTTCGATTAAGAAGCGGTCTGAGGGATGTCAAGCTTAGGTAAGGTTCTTCGCGTTGCTTCGAATTAAACCACATGCTCCGCTACTTGTGCGGGTCCCCGTCAATTCCTTTGAGTTTCACTCTTGCGAGCGTACTCCCCAGGCGGAGTGCTTAATGCGTTAGCTGCGGCACCGAGGGGGGTAACCCCCGACACCTAGCACTCATCGTTTACGGCGTGGACTACCAGGGTATCTAATCCTGTTCGCTCCCCACGCTTTCGTGCCTCAGCGTCAGTTACAGTCCAGAGAGCCGCCTTCGCAACTGGTATTCCTCCTAATATCTACGCATTTCACCGCTACACTAGGAATTCTACTCTCCTCTCCTGCACTCAAGCCCTACAGTTTCAAAAGCTTACTACGGTTGAGCCGTAGCCTTTCACTTCTGACTTGCAGGGCCGCCTACGCACCCTTTACGCCCAGTTATTCCGGATAACGCTTGCCCCCTACGTATTACCGCGGCTGCTGGCACGTAGTTAGCCGGGGCTTCCTCCTAAGGTACCGTCATTATCTTCCCTTAGGACAGAGCTTTACGACCCGAAGGCCTTCATCGCTCACGCGGCGTTGCTGCATCAGGGTTTCCCCCATTGTGCAATATTCCCCACTGCTGCCTCCCGTAGGAGTCTGGACCGTGTCTCAGTTCCAGTGTGGCCGATCACCCTCTCAGGTCGGCTACCCATCGTCGCCTTGGTAAGCTTTTACCTCACCAACTAGCTAATGGGACGCGGGTCCATCCTACACCGATAAAATCTTTGACATTTTTAAGATGCCTTAAAAATGTATTATCTCGTATTAGCATATCTTTCGATATGTTATCCGTGTGTATAGGGCAGGTTACCCACGCGTTACTCACCCGTCCGCCGCTAAGATTAAGAAGCAAGCTTCTTAATCTCCGCTCGACTTGCATGTGTTAGGCACGCCGCCAGCGTTCATCCTGAGCCAGGATCAAACTCTTAAATAAAAGTTTGTCAGTACTCAGTAACTGACTTTATGTGTTGTTTCCGAAAATCACTGTTTGTGATTTATTTATAACCTACTGTTTAATTTTCAAAGTTCATATGTTGTATTCCTGTGTTTCTCGTTTGCCTCGTTGTTGAGGACAAGTAATAATATATCAGCTTTCTCTATATCCGTCAATACTTTTTTTAAAGTTTTTATATTTTTTCTATTTTTTTACTTTATAGATACAAATCTATTGACATTCCTTAATTATACTGTCCAAGATTATAATAATATATTTATATTTCAATAAATTTCAATATAAATTCTTTATATAAAAAAAGAAGTCGCTTAAGTAAAATGGTACCTATAGATTGGACACATAAAAAAGAGTGTCTAGTTTATAGGTACTTTTTTGTGTATAATTATCATTGAATATGGAGGCCTTTAGTATGAGTAAAATTACATTTTCAAAAGACAATATTGAAAGATTAAATAAGAACCCTTATGTAAAGCGCGTTAGCGAGAAGTCAATAACATACTCTGACGAGTTTAAAATAATGTTTATTGAGGAGTATTTAAGAGGAAGCACACCACGAACTATTTTCATTGATGCTGGATTTGACGTTGAAATACTTGGTGTCAAGCGCTATGAACAGGCGGCAGCCAGATGGATAAAAGCGTACAAGAAAGATGGAATTATAGGATTAAGTGATACTAGAAGAGTGAATTCAGGCAGACCAAGTAATGCTCCAGTTTCAAAGGACGATATTATTAGCAAACAAGAAGCTAAAATAAAACTGCTTGAGGAACAATTAGAATTGCTAAAAAAGCTCGACGTGACAGAAAGGAGGCTGGTAAACAACTGCGTAAATCTAACAAATAATGAAGTATATGAGTTAATTTTAAAGACTGTGTCTAAAAAAGATTATTCAGGCACAGTTTCTTATTGCTGCTCAATTTTAGGGGTTTCACGTTCAGGTTATTATCATTATTTAAAGACAGCACCTTCTAGAACTATAAGGGAGAATGAAGATTTAAAAGCTAGAGATATTATATTAAAGGCTTATAATTATAGAGGTTATAAGAAAGGTTCTAGATCAATTAAAATGACACTAGAAAATGAGTTTGGTATTATATACAGTAGAAAAAAAATCCAAAGGATTATGCGAAAATACAGTATAGTATGTCCTATAAGAAAAGCCAATCCGTATAGAAGAATAGCCAAAGCGACAAAAGAACATAGAGTAGTACCTAATCTGCTACAGAGAAATTTCAAACAGGGTATTCCTGGCAAGGTGCTACTTACTGATATCACATACATCCCTTACGGGATAAATAAAATGGCATATTTATCAGCTATCAAAGATAGCTCTAGTAACGATATTCTAGCATATCATGTATCTGATCGAATTACTTTAGATATAGCTACAATTACAATTAAAAAATTAGTTAATACACATAAAGCTGATTTACATGATGAAGCTTTTATCCATTCTGACCAAGGGGTCCACTATACAAGCCCTAAATTCCAAAAATTACTAAAAAGCCATAATCTAGGACAATCCATGTCTAGACGTGGTAACTGCTGGGATAATGCACCTCAAGAATCCTTCTTTGGTCATATGAAGGATGAAGTAGATTTCAAAACATGTTCTACACTTGAAGAAGTAATTAATAAAGTTGATAATTACATGGATTACTATAATAATTATAGATGTCAATGGGGATTAAAAAAGATGACTCCTAAACAATTTAGAAATCATCTTTTGAATGCAGCTTAACCCTTTTTTTATAATGTCCTTGACAAAGGGTCCATTTTAAAGCGACTTCTTTTTTTATATAATCATACCAGCTATAGATGCTGTTAAAAATGCGGCTACAGTTCCTCCAACTAAAGCCTTTATTCCTAACTGAGCTATTTCTCCTCTTCTTTTAGGTGCTAACCCTCCAATTCCTCCTAATTGTACAGCTATAGACGAAAAATTTGCAAATCCACAAAGAGCATACGTCAATATAGTGATAGTTCTAGGTTGAAGTGTCCCGTTAGCTATATGTCCAGATAAATTAGCGTAAGCAACAAACTCATTTATAACTGTTTTTTGCCCTAATAATGAACCAGCTGCAACTATATCTTGAGATGGAATACCCATTATATATGCAATTGGAGCACATATATAACCTAATATTGATTCTAAAGTTAATCCATCTATTCCTATAATATTTCCTAAGAACTGAATACTGCCGTTAACCATAGCTATTAAAGCAACAAATGCAAGTAGCATACCTGCAACATTAAGTGCAAGCTGCAATCCTTCTGAGGCTCCTCTTGCTGCAGCATCTATAATATTAGCATCCACTTTTTCTACTTCAAATTCTACACTTCCTCTTGTAACCGGTTCCTCACTTTCCGGAACTATAATTTTAGCTGCTACCAATGCTGCAGGTGCTGACATTACAGATGCTGCTATTAAGTGGCCTGCATCCACTCCCATTCCTACATATCCAGCCATAACTCCACCGGCAACTGTAGCCATTCCACCTATCATTATTGCATTTAACTCTGATCTTGTCATTTTTTCTATATATGGTTTTATAACTAAAGGCGCTTCTGTTTGTCCTACAAATATATTTGCAGCAGCTGATAATGACTCGGCTCCTGATGTACCCATTAATTTTGCCATAAATCCAGCTATATATTTAATTATAAACTGCATAACTCCTAAATGATATAACACAGACATAAGCGATGAAAAAAATATTATAGTAGGCAACACTTGAAATGCAAATATAAACCCAAAACTATCTGTATTACTAACTAATCCCCCAAATAAGAATGAAGAACCATCTTTTGTAAAATCTAAAAGAATCGTTACAACCCCTGATAATTTTTCAAAAATAGCTCTTCCTAAACTTGTTTTTAATATTAAAAATGCAAATAACACCTGAATTCCGATCCCCATTATTACTAATTTAGTATCTATTCTTTTCCTATTCTCAGATATCAAGTAGCATATTCCTAAAAGAACAAATATTCCTATAAAACTTATAAACCTCTCCATACGTTTTCCTCCTTTTTGCAAATCATTATTATGTCTTTTATTTCACAAGGAAAATAATATCATATTTTGTCGAAATAATCAAACTTTAATTTTATTTAATATTATAACAATTATTTCTATTTAAATTTAATTTTAAAATCCATTAAACATCCTATGTTTTAAGTTTTTTATCTATTTTTCAAAAAAATAAAAGATATGTGTATTAATACACATATCTTTCGTTTTTTCAGCTTATTGTAAAGAATTAAAATATTTTTGTATTCCAGCATATATAGCCCATGCTATTTTATCTTGATATTCATCTTTTTTAAGAAGATTTTCCTCTTTTAAATTAGATAAAAATCCACATTCAATGAGTGTTGATGCAACCCCATTCTCTTTAAATAAATACAAATCCGATCTTACCTTTGCCTTCCTATTATTGCTTTTATCAACAACTCTTTTCATTTCTTCTTGTATGAAAGTAGCTAACTGCTTTCCATATTCATCATTCTTTGGGTATAATACATGTGCTCCATAGTATTTAGGATCACTGAAGCTATTTAAATGTATAGATACAAATATATCTGCTTTTGATTCTTTTATTAGTTGCTTTCTATTTCTCAAGTTCTCATTATATCTTTGTCTAATGCTTTTCTTTCCATCTTCTATGTATAAACTCTCATCCTTTTCTCTTGTTAAAATAACCAGTGCTCCGCTTTCTTCTAATAAGGATCTTACCTTTAGTGCTATTTTTAAGTTTATATCTTTTTCTAGAGTATTTTTTTTACCTAATGCTCCTGGATCAATTCCACCGTGTCCAGCGTCAATTACAATAACTTTATTAGTTACAGGCATGTTTATAGTAGTCTTACTTATATTGTAATTAGTTAAATATATTATAGACAATAGCATAGTAAGCGCTATAGTCCACATTACATATTTCTTTCTTAAAAAAATAACCATATACAATCACCCTGTAAATATATATGAAAAAAGACTTTGGAATATTCCAAAGTCTTTGATATATATTATCTCTTTGAGAATTGTGGAGCTCTTCTCGCAGCTTTTAATCCATATTTCTTTCTTTCTTTCATTCTTGGATCTCTAGTTAAGTATCCAGCTGTTTTTAAAGTAGATCTTAATTCTGCATCTACCTTTAATAAAGCTCTTGATATTCCGTGTCTTACTGCTCCCGCTTGTCCTGTAAATCCGCCACCTTCAACTTTTACTATAACATCATACTGTCCTGCAGTTTCAGTTATAACTAGTGGGTTCTTAACTTCTCTTCTTAAAGTCTCATAGTTAAAGTACTCATCTAAACTCTTTCCATTAACTACTATATTTCCTTCACCCGCTACTAATCTAACTCTAGCTACTGAGTGTTTTCTTCTTCCTGTTCCATAATATTGAACGTTTGCCATATCTAACTCCTCCTTTCACCTAAATTAATTATATATCTAAGCTTTCTGGGTTTTGAGCTGCATGAGTATGCTCAGCGCCAGCAAATACTCTTAATCTTTTCATCATATTGCTTCTTAATTTATTCTTACATAACATACCATTTACTGCATGTATTATAACTTCTTCTGGCTTTTCAGCTAAAAGTCTTCTGTAAGGGATTTCTACTAATCCACCAACATGCCCTGTATGATATCTGTATAATTTTTGATCCAATTTCTTCCCAGTTAACTTAACCTTCTCAGCATTAACAACTACAACGAAATCTCCACCGTCTACGTGTGGTGTAAATGTAGGCTTGTGCTTACCTCTTAATAATACTGCAATTTCAGTAGATAAACGACCTAAAGTTTTTCCTTCAGCGTCTATTATATACCATTTTCTTTGAACTTCACTTGGCTTACCAATATATGATTTCATTATTTTCCCTCCTTACTATCCTTTTATGTGCGCAAATTGATCTTTTATATAAAATCCGGGGCTAATGGACTTATAAACACATTCTCTATATATTCTAATACACTGTGCACGGTGTGTCAAGCTAATAATACACTTTTTCTAAAAACAATCCTTTACTATCTGCTGTATTTCCAGCTTTTTTCCTATCCTTAGATTCTATTATATCTTTTAGGCTCAGATCTATTCTTCCTCTTCCTATATCTACTAATGTTCCAGCTATTATTCTGACCATATTATACAAAAATCCGTTACCTTCTATTTCTAATATTATTAGATTACCTTCTTTTTTTAATTCTACCTCATATATAGTTCTAACAGTAGTCTTTACAGAAGATCCTGTTCTCATAAAACCTTTAAAATCATGCTCTCCTATTAGATGTTTTGATTCTTCTATCATCTTATCTATATCTAAATTATGTTTTACAAAATATGAAACATCATTATAAATAGGTCTTTTATATTTGGAGTTGAGTATTACGTATCTATATCTCTTTCTCTTTGCATGATATCTCGCATGAAAATCAAGACTAACTTCTTTAGCATCTACTATACTTATATCCTCTGGTAGCTTAGAATTAATAGCTCCAGGTATTTTATCAATGGGTATACGTATTTTAGTATGGAAATTTGCAACTTGACCTAGTGCATGTACCCCAGCATCAGTTCTTCCAGAATATATCAAGTTCACTTTTTCATTAGTTATCTTATATATAGCATCCTCCAGACATCCTTGTACTGATAATTTATCCTTCTGTCTTTGGAATCCATAATAGTTAGTTCCCTTATATTCTATTGTTATCATTATGTTACGCATGCATTATCACCTATATCATTCTAGTTATTATTATTATTGTTATATAGATAAATACTATACTATAAGCTATATAATCTTTTTTACTCATTCTTATTTGATTCATCCTAGTTCTATTATCTCCACCTCTATAGCATCTAGCTTCCATAGCCATAGCAAGTTCATCAGCTCTTCTAAAAGCGCTTATAAATAGTGGTACTAGCAACGGAACTAAGTTTTTAGCTCTACTTATAATATTTTTACTTTCAAAATCTGCTCCTCTTCCCATTTGAGCCTTCATTATCTTATCGGTTTCATCTAACAAAGTAGGAATGAATCTTAATGCAATTGTCATCATCATAGCAAGTTCGTGTGCTGGCACCCCTATTTTTTTAAAGGGATTTAAAAGTTTTTCTATTCCATCAGTTAGCTCTATTGGAGATGTTGATAATGTAAGCAAGGATGTACCTACAACCAATAATATAAGTCTTATCACCATAAAACTTCCTTGTTTTAAACCTTCATCTGATATTCCTAAAGGCCCTATTTCAAAAACGGTATTACCAGGTATCATAAATATGTTAATTGCAAAAGTAAATACAATTATAAACATTATTGGTTTTAGTCCTTTTAATATATAATTAGCTGGTATTTTAGATAGTTTAAGTGTTGATATTATAAAAGCAAGTACTAAAACATATGGATAAAACTGATTTATTATAAAAAGAGAAGACATAAATATAAATGTAGATATTAATTTAACTCTTGGATCTAATTTGTGTACTACAGAATTTGTAGGATAATATTGACCTATTGTTATATCTTTTATCATTTCTTTTTACTCCTTATACATTTTAGTATTTCTTCCTTAGCTTCTTCTAAAGTAATGATATCTTCTCTTATATCAAATCCTTTTTCCCTAAGTTTTATAGTAAGTTCTGATACTTGTGGTATTCCTAATCCTATTTCTTTAAGTCTTTTCCCTTTTCTAAAGACTTCTCTAGGAGTAGACATCAAATCAACCTTACCTTTATACATAACCAATATTCTATCTGATATTTTAGCCATATCTTCCATGCTATGTGAAGATATTATTATTGTAATATCATATTTTTCATGTAAAAACTTTATTTGGCTTAAAATTTCATCTCTACCTGCTGGATCTAACCCTGCAGTTGGCTCATCTAATATTAAAATATCTGGTTTCATAGCTATAACACCCGCTATTGCTACTCTTCTTTTTTGACCTCCTGATAAATCAAATGGGGATCTATCTTTAAACTCATTATAATCAAGTCCTACAAGTTCCATAGATTCTTTTACTCTATCATCTATTTCTTTTTCACTTAATTTTAAATTAGTAGGTCCAAACGCTATATCTTTACATATTGTTTCTTCAAATAATTGATACTCTGGATATTGAAAAACAACTCCAACTTTTTTTCTAATTTCTGTCAAGCTTATATTAGGGTCAGTTATATCTACTCCATCTATTATTATATTTCCACTAGTTGGCTTTAATAAACCATTTAAATGTTGAATCAAAGTAGACTTCCCCGATCCTGTATGTCCTATCAATCCTATTATTTCACCTTTATTTATTTCTAAGTTCACATTATCAAGTGCCTTACTTTCAAAAGGTGAATTTGGATTATATACGTATACTAAATCCTTGATTACTATCGACATAAATTCATCACCATCTCATCTACAGTTAATATATCCGATCTCATATCTATTCCTTCTTTTCTAAGTTCATATGTCAATTCTGTCATAAAAGGAACATCTAGTCCAAGCTTTTTTAACTTATCTACATGTATAAAAACTTCTTTGGGTTTTCCTTGCAATACTATCTTACCTTTTTCCATTACAACGATTCTATCTGCATCTACGGCTTCTTCCATAAAATGAGTTATATGTATTATTGTAATATTTTCTTCTTGATTCAGTCTCTTGATAGTATTCATGACTTCTCTTCTTCCAGACGGATCAAGCATGGCTGTGGGTTCATCAAATATTATGCATTCAGGTTTCATAGCAATAATTCCTGCAATTGCAACTCTTTGTTTTTGTCCTCCTGACAGTAAATGTGGTGCTTTATCCTTAAATTCATACATTCCAACAGATTTCAAAGATTCTTCAACTCTTTTTTTTATCTCATCTGGCTGTATCCCTAAATTTTCAGGTCCAAAAGCAACATCCTCTTCTACTACTGTTGCTACTATTTGGTTGTCTGGATTTTGGAATACCATACCTGCACTCTGTCTTATATTCCAAAGTTTAGAATCATCTTTTGTATTCATATCATTTATAAGTATATTTCCCTTTGTAGGCTTTAGTATAGCATTTAAATTCTTTGATAATGTGGATTTTCCAGAACCATTGTGTCCTATAATAACCACAAATTCTCCTCTTTTGATATCTAAATTCAATTCATCAAGCGCTTTTGACTGAATGTTTTCTTGAGAATATTCAAAAGATATATTATCTATCTTAACTATGTCATTCATATTTTTACCTCTTTTCTATTATCAAAAAGTCTTTATTATATAAAATCTTTAAAGGTTGACTTCTTTGAATTTCATAAGGTGTTTTAAAAGTTATTTTATTTTTATATGGGTCAAGCCCTATTATATAACCTAGATTCTATTATATAAAAATAAAATAACTTTTAAAAGTATAAATCTTACTTTATTTTGAAATTAATACGAAAATCTATAATTTTATTGTATATACAGCAATACTTGATTCAAATGTAGTTTTTTCAATAAATTATCCACAAACCAAAAAATTTATAATACCTTAGTATATAAAAAAGTTCTTCTTTAGAAGAATCTTAAATGTAAATTTTTTTGAAACTCATAACGAAAATTATATTTATCCACAACTTAAAAAGGAATATAATTTCCTATTCGTTATAAAAAAATAGGAATTAAGCTATTAGCCTAATTCCATCTTCTACTATACTAATTCTAGTATTCCTACTTCAGCTCCATCACCTTTTCTAACACCAAGCTTTATAATTCTTGTATATCCACCATTTCTTTCTTGGTATTTAGGTGCGATTTCATCAAATAAGTTTTTGATTACAGTTTCATCTAAAACGTAAGCTGATACTTGACGTCTAGCATGTAAGTCTCCTCTTTTTGCTAGAGTTATCATTTTTTCAGCCATTCTGCGTGTTTCTTTTGCTCTTGTTACTGTAGTCTCTATTTTTTTATTCTTTAAAAGATCAGTAACTAAGTTTCTAAGCATCATGTTTCTGTGAGCAGTTACACGACCTAATTTACGGTACTTAGCCATGTCATTCCCTCCTTTTCTTAGTCTTCACTCGGCTTAAGTCCTAGTTCAAGCTCTTCAAGTTTTTGAATAACCTCTTCTAATGACTTTTTACCTAAGTTTCTAACTTTCATCATGTCTTCTTCGCTTTTACTGCTTAATTCTTCAACAGAATTTATACCTGCTCTCTTTAAGCAATTATACGATCTAACAGAAAGATCAAGTTCTTCGATAGTCATCTCTAAAACTTTCTCTTTTTTATCTTCTTCTTTTTCCACCATTATTTCAACATTTCCAACATGCTCTGTAAGGTTGATGAATAAGTTTAAGTGTTCTACTAATATCTTAGCACCAAGAGAGATTCCCTCTTGAGGATTTATACTTCCGTTAGTCCAAACTTCAAATATTAATTTATCATAATCTGTTATTTGGCCTACTCTTGTATTTTCAACTTTATAACTTACTTTTTCAACTGGAGTATATATAGAGTCAACAGGAATTACACCAATAGGCATGTTCTCAGTTTTATTGTTTTCAGCTGGAACGTAACCTCTTCCTTTGTCTACATTTATTTCCATGTTAAATTTAGCATTTGTATCTAAAGTTGCTATACGTAAATCCTTACTTAATATCTCTACATCAGGAGGACATATAATATCTTTACCAGTTATTACACCCTCACCCTGAGCTTCTATTTTCAATGTTCTACTACCTTCTCCATCTATCTCAGCAGATAATTCTTTTAAAGCAAGCATTATTTCTGTTACATCTTCTTTTACACCCGGTATAGTAGAGAACTCATGAAGTACTCCATCTATTTTTATAGAAGTAACAGCAACTCCTGGAAGTGAAGAAAGTAATATTCTTCTTAATGCGTTTCCTACAGTAATTCCGTATCCTCTTTCTAGAGGTTCTACGATAAATTTACCATATCTATTATCTTCGCTTATTTCGCAAATTTCTATTCTAGGCTTTTCTATTTCAATCATTAATAAAACCCTCCTTAATTTTTATTAATCCACTGAGGGCAAACATTTCTACGATACAACTCAATTTATTACTTAGAGTAAAGCTCTACGATTAAGTGCTCTGCTATTTCTAAATCTACATCTTCTCTTACTGGTAAAGCAGTTATCTTAGCTTCCATCTTTTCTATGCTTGCATCAATCCACTTAGGAGCAACTCTTGTAGAGTTTTCAACTAGTGCTTTGAATTTAGCTGAAGATTTAGAGTTATCTTTAACAGCTATAACATCTCCAACTTGCATTATCATAGAAGGTACATTAGCTTTATGTCCATTTAATGAAAAATGTCCATGTCTTACTAATTGTCTAGCTTCTTTTCTTGAAGAAGCAAGTCCCATTCTATAAACAGTGTTGTCAAGTCTTCTCTCTAATAAGCTAAGTAAGTTTTCACCTGTTATTCCTGGCATTTTTTCAGCCTTTTCATAAAGGTTTCTGAATTGAGTTTCTAGAACTCCATATATTCTCTTAACTTTTTGCTTTTCTCTTAATTGTAATCCATAGTTAGAAACTTTTTTTCTTCCCTGTCCATGTTGACCTGGCGCATAGTTTCTTTTATTTATAGCACATTTATCTGTATAGCATCTATCGCCTTTAAGGAATAACTTCATTCCTTCTCTACGGCATAGTCTACATACTGCACCTGTATATCTTGCCATTTATTACACCTCCTACTGTATTACACTCTTCTTCTCTTTGGCGGTCTACAACCATTGTGTGGTATTGGAGTAACGTCTTTTATCATAGTAACGTCAAGTCCTGCAGCTTGTAATGATCTTATAGCTGCTTCACGTCCTGGTCCTGGTCCTTTTACAAATACCTCTACTGTCTTTAATCCGTGCTCCATAGCTCCTTTAGAAGCTGTTTCTGCAGCCATTTGTGCTGCAAATGGAGTAGCTTTTCTAGATCCTTTGAATCCTAATTGTCCTGCACTAGCCCATGAAATTGCATTTCCGTGAACATCAGTTAATGTAATTATCGTATTATTGAAAGTTGACTGAATATGAGCATGACCACGTTCTATATTTTTACGCTCTTTTCTTCTAACACGTGTAGCTTTCTTTTTAGGTTTAGCCATTTTTTTCCCTCCTTACTTACGATCTATTTTTTCTTCTTACGAGATACAGTCTTTCTCGGTCCTTTTCTCGTTCTAGCATTTGTCTTAGTCTTTTGACCTCTTAATGGAAGTCCTCTCATATGACGAATACCTCTATAACATTTAATGTCTCTAAGTCTCTTTATGTTTAAGGCGATCTCTCTTCTTAAATCTCCTTCAACAAGTTGATCAGAGTCTATTAATTTTCTTAATGTATTTACTTCTTCTTCAGTTAAATCTTTTATTCTTATATTAGCATCTATGCCAGCTTTTTCAAGTATTTGGTTAGAAGTCGTTTTACCTATACCAAATATATAAGTTAAGCCTATTTCTGCTCTTTTGTCTCTTGGTAAGTCTACCCCAGCAATTCTTGCCATATTCTTGCACCTCCTACAACTTATATTGTTAATTCACTATTTTATAATTTTAAATAAAACACGAAGGCCTAGTTTATTCTGAGTACTTAACACCCTTAATTATCACAATTTAATATTATAATATATCTAATATTAAATTACTAGCCCTGATTAACCTTGTTTTTGTTTATGTTTAGGATTTTCACAGATAACCATTACTCTTCCTTTTCTTTTTATAACCTTACATTTTTCACACATTGGTTTTACAGACGGTCTAACTTTCACAATGATCCCTCCTTAGACTAAAGTATAGCCTACTTCTTTCTCCAAGTAATTCTACCTCTAGTTAAATCATACGGTGACATATCTACAGTTACTGTATCACCTTCAAGTATTCTTATGAAGTTCATTCTAAGTTTACCTGAAAGATGGCATAGTATCTCATGTCCGTTTTCTAATTTAACTTTAAACGTTGCATTGGGTAAGTTTTCTAAAACTACACCCTCTAACTCAATTACATCTTTTTTTGCCATTAAGTATCCAAACCTCCAATCACTTAGATTAAAGCTTCGACTTTAACCTATCCAGCTCATATCTTAAAAAAGCATCATTGATATATTCTTCATTTGAAATTTTGTTTCTAATATCTTCCGATGCATATTTATATTTCATCAAGTGCTTTACTTTTTTTAATTTTGCTTTATCAAGTTTTCTATAATCTCCATCTGCGATTAGGACATATTCTTCATTTATTATCTTTATGATAAAAAACAACCTATCTTTATCTCTACCTGATTTAGATATTACAACTTGACCAACATTTAAATCATTTAACAGCACTAATTTCACCTCTTCTAGCCGGATTAAAGCTTTGTTAAAATTAAAGGCTCATCTTTAGTGATGGCTATAGTATGCTCATAATGTGCAGATTTTTTACCATCTATTGTTACAGCTGTCCATCCATCACCTAATACTTTTACATGATATGATCCGGCATTTACCATAGGTTCTATAGCTAATACCATTCCCTCTTGAAGCCTAATTCCTTTTCCCGCAGGTCCGTAATTTGGTATTTGAGGGTCCTCATGTAATTTTGAACCTACTCCGTGTCCTACAAAGTCTCTAACTATAGAAAACTTATTCTTTTCTACATAAGTTTGAACTGCATGCGATATGTCCGAAAGTCTATATCCAATTTTCGCAAATTTAATTCCTTCATAAAAGCTTTGTCTAGTTATATCTATAAGTCGTCTATCTTCATCAGATATATTACCTACAGCATGAGTTTTAGCAGCATCTCCGTGATAGCCTTTATAAAAAGCTCCTATGTCTACACTTATTATATCCCCATCTTTTAATACAGTAGAAGAAGACGGTATTCCGTGTACTACTTCTTCATTAATAGATGCACATACAGATCCTGTATATCCATGATAGCCCTTAAATGAAGGCTCTGCTTTATATTTTCTTATATTTTTTTCTGCTATTTCATCTAATTCCTTAGTTGTTACACCAGGTTTTATAGATTCTTTCAATAGTTCATGAGTTTCAGCTACAATTTTTCCAGCATCTCTCATTAATTCTATTTCTTTAGCAGATTTTATTATAATCATTACTTTTCACTTCCTAATGCCAAAGCTATGTCTTCGAAAACTTTATCTATAGATTGTTGACCATCAATAGTACTAATTATACCTTGTTTAGTATAATAACCTATTAAAGGTTCAGTTTGATCTAAATAAACTTGAATTCTTTTAGATACAGTTTCTTCATTATCATCTGCACGTTGGTATAAATTTTCTTGACAAACATCACATTTTCCATCAACATTTGATGGATTATATTTTATATGGAAAGTAGCGCCGCATTTTTTACAAATACGTCTACCTACAGCTCTATCTACTAATACAGTCTTGTCAACCTGTATATTTATAACCTTATCTAAATTCATATTAGATTCAGTTAACACTTTGTCTAATGCTTGTGCTTGAACTACAGTTCTTGGAAAACCATCTAGTAAAAATCCACTTTTACAATCATCTTCTAAAAGTCTATCTTTAACTATTTCTACAACTAACTCATCTGGAACTAAAAGTCCTTTATCCATATATTCCTTAGCCTTTAATCCAAGTTGTGTTCCCTCTTTTATATTTTTTCTAAAAATATCTCCAGTTGATATATGAGGTACATTATATTTCTTTACGATCTCTGAAGCTTGAGTTCCTTTACCAGCTCCTGGAGGTCCAAGTAGTATAAGTTTCATTTCAATCATCTCCGATACTAAATTTAGGACAGGGGATTTTTTTACCCCCAATTCCTATTTTAAGAAGCCTTGATAATGTCTCATCAACATTTGAGCTTCTACTTGTTTCATCGTCTCAAGTGCAACTCCTACTACTATTAATAGAGAAGTTCCTCCAAACCTAAATGGAATACTACCTAATTGCAGTATCAAAGTTGGAAGTACTGCTATTGCAGCTAAGAATATAGATCCTACTAATGTAAGTCTTGTAAGTACTTTGTTTAGATACTCTTCTGTAGGCTTACCAGGTCTTATTCCCGGAATAAAACCTCCATAGTTTTTCATATTATTAGCAATCTCTTCTACATTGAATGTAACTGCTGTATAAAAATAAGTAAAGAAGATTATCAATAACGCTTCTACACCTATATATATCCAAACTCCCGGACTTCCACTTGGCGAGAACCATTTAGTTATAAAGGCTTGAAAATCTCCCTTTAGGAATAATGATAATGTTTGAGGAAATGCTAAAAGCGAAACTGCAAATATAACTGGAATAACACCTGCTTGATTCACTTTCATTGGTATATGTGTGCTTTGTCCTCCATACATTTTTCTTCCTACTACTCTTTTCGCATACTGTACAGGTATCTTTCTTGATCCTTGTTGTATAGCTATTACTCCTACGATTATAGCTATAGCTACAGCTGCAAATATAATAAGTTGTATAACATTTATTTGGTTTTCTGAAAATAATTTATACGTCTGAATAAAGGAACCTGGAACTCTTGATATAATACCTATAAATATTATAAGAGATATTCCATTACCTATACCTTTTTCAGTAATTTTTTCACCTAACCACATTAAGAACGATGTTCCTGCAGTTAAAGTAAGTATTACTGTTGTTATAGAGAATATATCCTTAGATATTAATGCTCCTCTAAACAAACCTACACTTATTCCTGTAGCTTGAATTAACGCTAAAATAATGGTTCCATATCTTGTGTATTGAACCATCTTTTTTCTTCCTTCTTCGCCTGATTTACTCAATTCCTCAAGACTTGGTATAGCTATAGTTAATAACTGCACTATTATTGATGCTGTTATATAAGGGGTTATACTTAAAGCAAATATAGTAAATTGTCTAAAAGCTCCTCCCGCTACTAAATCATAGAAGGAAAGAAGACCCGCTTGGTCAACTACCTTCTTAATATAGTCTATATCTACGCCAGGTACAGGTATTGAAGATCCAATTCTAAATACAACAATCATCATTAAAGTATATAGAATTCTTTTTCTTAAATCAGGAATTTTCCAAGCATTTTTCAAGGTAGATAGCACTTAGATCACCTCTACCTTTCCTCCAGCAGCTTCTATTTTTTCAATAGCTGATTTAGTGAATTTATTAGCTTTAACAGTTACGTTTACATCTAATTTACCTTCACCTAATATCTTAACTCCATCTTTTTCAATCTTTCTGATTATTCCTTTTTCTTTAAGGATTTCTGGAGTTATTTCAGTACCGTTCTCAAATGCATTTAATCTTTCTACATTTACTAAAGCGTAAACCTTCTTAAATACATTAGTGAAACCTCTTTTTGGAAGTCTTCTATAGATAGGCATTTGGCCTCCCTCAAATCCTGGTCTTACTCCTCCACCAGAACGAGAGTTTTGTCCTTTTTGTCCACGTCCAGAAGTTTTACCTTGACCAGTCGCAGTTCCTCTTCCTAGTCTTTTTCTGTTTTTAACAGCGCCTTCAGCAGGTCTTAACTCATGTAATTTCATGATTACACCTCCTTCTTTTTATGTTATATATTACTTAACTTCTACTAAATGTTCTACTATCTTGATCATTCCTCTTGTTTGAGGATTATCTGGCTGCTCAACTACTTGATGTCTTTTTCTAAGACCAAGAGCCTCAACTGTTTTTCTTTGTTTAGGATTAGTTCCTATTATTCCCTTTACTAACTTTATTTTTAAATTAGCCATTTAAATACCTCCTTATCCTAGAAGGTCTTCAACTTTTTTACCTCTAAGTTTTGCTATATCTTCAGCAGTTCTTAGAGACTTAAGTCCTTCTATAGTAGCATTTACCATATTTCTAGCATTGTTAGATCCTAAAGATTTAGCTCTAACGTCTTTTAATCCAGCAAGCTCAAGAACCGCACGAACAGGTCCTCCAGCGATAACTCCTGTACCTTCTTGTGCTGGCATTATTAATATATTACCTGCACCAAAGTGACCTTTTACTTGGTGAGGAATTGTAGTTCCAACCATAGGTACACGAATTAAATTCTTCTTAGCATCATCTATTGCTTTTTTTATAGCATCAGGTACTTCCATAGCTTTACCAGTACCTAATCCTACGTATCCGTTTTCATCTCCAACTATTACTAAAGCAGCAAATCTAAAGTTTCTACCACCTTTAACAACCTTAGTAACACGTCTTATTTGAACAACTTTTTCTTTTAAGTCAAGTTGTCTTGCATCTATCGGTTTACGAAGCATTTATTTCCCTCCTTTTATTAAAACTCAAGGCCGCCTTCTCTAGCTCCCTCTGCTAATTCTTTTACTCTACCATGATAAATGTATCCACCACGATCAAATACAACTTCTTTAATTCCTTTATCTAATGCTTTCTTAGCTAATAGTTTACCTACAAGCTTAGCAGCTTCTTTGTTTCCAGTGTTCTTAACAGCACCTTTAACTTCTGCTTCAAGAGAAGAAGCTGCAATTAAAGTACATGCATTAACATCATCTATTATTTGAGCATAAATATTAGAATTACTTCTAAATACATTTACTCTTGGTGTTTCAGAGCTTCCATGAATTTTCTTACGAACTCTTTTGTGTCTTTGAAGTCTGTTCTCATTTTTATTTACTTTTTTGAACACTCATATTCACTCCTTTCTATTATAGATTTTTTTTACTTACCTGTTTTTCCTTCTTTACGTCTTATAACTTCTCCAACGTATTTAACTCCCTTGCCTTTGTATGGCTCTGGCTTTCTCCAAGCTCTTATCTTAGCAGCATAGTTACCTACTAATTGCTTATCTATACCTTTAACTGTTATTTCAGTTTGATTAGGAGTTTCAGTTACTACGCCTTCTGGATCTTCCATTTCTACTGGATGTGAAAATCCTAAACTCATAACTAATTTTTTACCTTGTTTTTGAGCTCTGTATCCTACACCAACTAACTCTAATTTCTTCTCATATCCTTTAGTTACACCTTCAACCATATTAGCTATAAGTGTTCTAGTTAATCCGTGTAAAGATCTATGTCTTTTATTGTTCGTAGGTCTTTCAACTACTATAGAATTATCTTCTTTAGTTATTTTTAAATCCTCTACAAACTTTTTTGTAAGTTCTCCTTTAGGGCCTTTAACAGTTATAAGGTTTTCTTCTCCTATTATAACGTCTACGCCTTCAGCTATTTCAATTGGCTTAATACCTATTCTTGACATATCTACACCTCCTTGCAGCGTTCTTTATATTACCAAACGTAGCAAATTACTTCTCCGCCAACGCCTTCTTTTCTAGATTGTTTATCTGTTATTATACCTTTTGAAGTAGATATTATTGAAATTCCAAGTCCGTTTAAAACTTTTGGTATTTCATCTTTAGCAGCATAAACTCTCATTCCTGGTTTTGAAATTCTCTTTATTCCAGTTATAACTTTTTCATTGTTCTTTCCGTACTTTAATTGTGCTCTAATTATTCCTTGCTTAGCATCTTCTATTACATCATAGCCTTTTATAAATCCTTCTTCTAACAGAATTCTAGCTATTTCTTTTTTTATATTTGAAGCAGGTATGTCAACAGTCTCATGTTTAACTGTATTAGCATTTCTTATACGTGTTAGCATATCCGCTATTGGATCTGTCATTGTCATAGTTCTGACCTCCTTTCATATCTTACCAGCTTGCTTTTCTAACTCCAGGTATTTCTCCTTTATGAGCTAGTTCTCTAAAGCATATACGACATATGCCGAATTTTCTTAAAACAGAATGTGGTCTACCACATATACTACATCTAGTATATTCTCTAGTTTTATACTTTTGCTTTCTTTGTTGTTTCACAACCATAGCTTTTCTAGCCATTGGAATCCCTCCTTTGATTACTTAGAATATGGCATTCCTAATAATTTTAATAATTCACGTGCTTGCTCATCATTCTTAGCACTAGTAACAAATATGATATCCATACCTCTAACTTTATCAACTTTATCATATTCTATTTCTGGATAAATTAATTGCTCTTTAATTCCAAGTGCATAGTTTCCTCTTCCATCAAATGAATTAGGATTAACTCCTCTGAAGTCTCTAACTCTTGGTAAAGAAATGTTGAATAATTTATCAACAAAGTGATGCATTTTATCTCCTCTTAATGTTACTTTAGCACCAACTGGCATTCCTTCTCTTAATTTGAAGTTTGCAACAGATTTTTTTGCTTTAGTAGTAACAGGCTTTTGACCACTTATCATTTCTAATTCTGCAATCGCTGCTTCTAATTCTTTTGCATTCTCTTTTGCGTTACCAATACCCATGTTTATTACAACTTTTTCAAGTTTAGGTATCTCCATAACATTCTTATATGTGAATTTCTCCATTAATGCTGGAGCAACTTCTTTCGTGTACTTTTCCTTTAATCTTGAAGCCACTTTTGGTACCTCCTTTCAAGATATTATATTTCGTCTCCGCTCTTTCTAGACACTCTTACTTTTGTTCCATCTTCTAATGTTTTGAATCCTACTCTTACACCTTTACCTTCTTTAGCGTCAAATAACATAACGTTTGAAACATGTATAGGTGCTTCTTGATGTATAATTCCACCTTGTTGCACTTTAGCGTTAGGCTTTTGGTGTTTTGTAGCCATGTTTACACCTTCAACTATTACTTTATCTGTCTTAGTGAAAACCTTTACGACTTTACCTTTTTTGCCTTTATCTTTTCCCGATATAACAACAACAGTATCATCTTTTTTTACGCGCATCATCCTCTATTGCACCTCCTTAATTATAGTACCTCTGGAGCAAGAGAAACTATCTTCATGAAATCTTTGTCTCTTAACTCTCTTGCAACAGGCCCGAAGATACGAGTTCCCATAGGAGTATTATCGTCTTTTATTATAACAGCAGCATTTTCATCAAATGTTATATAACTACCGTCTTTACGTCTTAGACCTTGCTTAGTTCTTACTACTACAGCTTTAACAACCTTACCTTTTTTTACAACTCCACCAGGTGTTGCACTTTTAACAGTAGCAACTACTACATCTCCAACGTTTGCATATTTTCT
The DNA here is from genome assembly GCF_029542625.1 of Tepidibacter hydrothermalis. GTDB lineage: Bacteria > Bacillota > Clostridia > Peptostreptococcales > Peptostreptococcaceae > Tepidibacter_A > Tepidibacter_A hydrothermalis. The sequence goes on along the minus strand of NZ_CP120733.1, from coordinate 4,020,731 downwards.
TCCACTTCCGCCTAAAACACGTATACATAATAGTTCTTTAGCACCTGAATTATCAGCAACTTTCAAACGTGTCTCCTGTTGTATCATTCATAATCCCTCCTTTTCGCCTGTATTATTTAGCTTGCTCTATAACTTCAACTAATCTAAATCTCTTATCTTTTGATAAAGGTCTAGTTTCCATTATTTTTACTCTATCTCCAATTTTGCATACATTTTGCTCATCATGAGCTTTAAATTTCTTAGTTCTTTTTACAGCTTTTCCGTATAATGGATGACGAACGAACTCTTCTACAGCAACAACCATAGTTTTATCCATTTTGTCACTTACAACACGGCCTATTCTAACTTTTCTACTTCCTCTTTCCATATTGAGAGCCTCCCTTCTTTTAAGCTACTAAGCTCTAGATTCTTCTAGTTCTCTTTCTATAAGGATGGTCTTTACTCTAGCTATATCTTTTCTAACGAATTTAACTCTAGATGTATTTTCAAGTTGTCCTGTAGCTAATTGGAATCTTAAGCTAAATAATTCACTTTTAAATTCATTTATCTTTTGATTTAACTCTGAGCTAGTCATTTCTCTTAACTCTTTAGCTTTCATCCGCTTCACCACCCTTTACTTCAGTTTCTTCACGCATAACAAATTTACATTTAACAGGAAGCTTATGCATAGCAAGTCTCATAGCTTCTCTAGCTTTCTCTTCTGGAACTCCTGCAAGTTCAAACATTACTCTACCAGGTTTAACTACAGCCACCCAATATTCTGGTGATCCTTTTCCGGCTCCCATACGAGTTTCTGCTGGTTTTCTAGTTACTGGCTTATGAGGGAATATCTTTATCCAAACTTTTCCCCCTCTTTTTATATATCTTGTCATAGCGATTCTGGCAGCTTCTATTTGATTAGAAGTTATCCATGCTGGCTCTAATGCTACTAATCCGAACTCTCCATAAGTAACTTTATTACCTTTATGAGCTTGACCAGACATTTTACCTCTGTGAACTCTACGACGCTTTACTCTTTTAGGCATTAACATGAGCATTTCCTCCTTCCTTAATATCTACTTATTAAGCCTCTTTCTTTTGAGATCTTTGAGATCTATTGTTTCTGTTATCTCTTCTATTATCTCTTCTTTTTCTATCTTGTTTTTCTTCTATCGCTCTTGGTGTAAAACCATTTTTTGATGGAAGAACTTCTCCGTTACAAACCCAAACTTTGATTCCTATTTTACCATAAGTTGTGTTTGATTCAGCGAATCCATAAGCTATATCAGCTCTTAAAGTTTGAAGTGGTACATTTCCTTCACTATATCCTTCAGTTCTAGCCATTTCCGCTCCACCAAGTCTACCAGATGCAGAAACTTTTATACCTTTAGCTCCTGATCTCATAGCTCTTTGCATAGCTTGCTTCATAGCTCTTCTGAAAGATACCCTTCTTTCAATTGCTAAAGCTATATTTTCTGCTATTAATTGAGCTTCTTTTTCTGGACGCTTAACTTCTATAATGTTTATATAAACATTTTTCTTAGTCATTTTTTCTAATTCAGCTTTTAAAGCTTCTATTCCAGATCCACCTCTACCGATTACCATTCCTGGTTTAGCAACAGATAAGTGTAATCTAAGTTTGTTAGCAGCTCTTTCAATTTCTATTTTAGAAATTCCAGATGTGTTTAATTTATTTTTTAAGAATTTACGTATAGTATGATCTTCTAATATAAAAGCACCGAAATCTTTTTTATCAGCGAACCATCTAGAATCCCAGTCCTTTATCACTCCGACTCTAAAGCCGTGTGGGTTAACCTTTTGACCCATTGATTTCCCTCCTTTTATAACTTAATTTATCTTTCTTTTAATACTACCTCTATATGACTTGTTCTTTTTCTAATAGTTGTAGCTCTTCCCATAGCTCTTGGCATGAATCTCTTCATTGTAGGGCCTTGGTTTGCAAATACTTCCGCAACATATAACTTATCTACGTCCATATTGTAATTGTTCTCAGCATTAGCCATTGCAGATTTTACAACCTTAGCTATTACTGGCGCAGCAACTTTTGGCGTATACTTTAATATTGCTAAGGCTTCGTTTACATTCTTTCCTCTAACAATATCAGCTACTTGACCTGCTTTTCTTGGTGCTATACGTATATATTTAGCAGTTGCTCTAGCTTCCACAGCGATTACCTCCTCCCATTATAAATGGACTATTTTCTCTTTGAAGACTTTTCGTCGTCTTTGTGTCCTTTAAAAGTTCTTGTTGGAGCAAATTCTCCTAATTTATGTCCTACCATGTCTTCTGTTACATAAACTGGTACGTGTTTTCTACCATCATGTACAGCTATAGTATGTTCTACCATTTGAGGAAATATAGTTGATGCTCTTGACCAAGTCTTTATAACTTTTTTCTCATTTGCAGCATTCATAGCTTCTATCTTCTTAAGAAGACGTGGGTGAACAAAAGGTCCTTTTTTAGCTGATCTTCCCATTTGCTTTCCTCCTTCCCATTACTTATTAGTGTTTATTATTTCTTTCTTCTTGATACTATTAATTTATCAGAAGCTTTGTTTTTCTTACGAGTTTTGTATCCAAGAGCTGGTTTACCCCAAGGTGTAACCGGTGACGGTCTACCGATTGGTGCTCTACCTTCTCCTCCTCCGTGTGGATGGTCGCAAGGGTTCATTACAGATCCTCTTACTGTTGGTCTAATTCCCATATGTCTCTTTCTTCCTGCTTTACCTATAGTTACGTTGAAGTGTTCTAAGTTTCCAACTTGTCCTATTGTAGCTCTACAGTTGATATTAACATATCTCATTTCTCCAGATGGTAATCTTAAAAGAGCATGCTTTCCTTCTTTAGCCATTAACTGAGCTGAAGCTCCAGCAGATCTTACTATTTGTCCACCTTTTCCAACTTTTAATTCGATGTTGTGTACTAAAGTACCAACTGGGATATCTTTTAATACTAAAGCATTTCCCACTTTTATATCTGCATTCTCACCTGACATTAAAATATCTCCAACCTTAATTCCGTTAGGTGCTAATATATATGTTTTTTCTCCATCAGCATAAGCTAATAATGCTATGTTAGCTGTTCTGTTTGGATCGTATTCAACTGCAGTAACTTTCGCAGGAACACCGTCTTTATTTCTTTTAAAATCTATTATTCTATACTTCTTCTTAGATCCGCCACCTTTATGACGAACAGTTATTTTACCATGAGCATTTCTTCCTGAATGTTTCTTTAAAGAAACAAGTAATGATTTTTCCGGTTCGTGCTTAGTTATTTCATCAGAAACTAAAACCGTCATTTGTCTTAATCCAGGAGAAGTTGGTTTAAACTTTTTAATAGCCATCTTATTTCCCTCCTTCTTGCTTTGGTCCTACACGCCTTCGAAGAACTCTATTTCTTTACTATCAGCAGTTAAAGTAATAACAGCTTTCTTGAAGCTTGCAGTTCTTCCTACATGTTTTCCCATTCTTTTTTCTTTTCCGCTATAGTTTAAAGTGTTTACTTTATCGACTGAAACACCAAATACAGTTTCAACAGCCTTCTTTATTTCAGTTTTGTTAGCTCTTTTAGAAACTACAAAAGTGTATTTTTTAGAAGCCATATCCGCCATACTTTGCTCACTTATAACAGGTTTTACAATTATATCATGTGGATTAGTCATTATGCGTACACCTCCTCCACTTTTTCAACAGCATCTTTAGTTATAATAAATGCATCATGCTTTAATATATCATATACATTTATAGTGTTAACTTGAGCAGTTGTAACTCCTTCTATGTTTGAAGCTGACTTTATTACATTTTTATTGTTTTCTCCTAAAACTACTAAAGCTTTCTTCTCTACTTTTAAGTTGTTAAGTATTTTAGCGAATTCTTTAGTTTTTGGAGCTTCCATATTTAATGCATCTAAAACTATTATTTCTTTATTTTGAACTTTAGATGATAAAGCACACTTCATAGCTAATCTTCTTACCTTTTTAGGTAACGTATATCTATAATCTCTAGGTTTTGGTGCGAATACAATTCCTCCACCTACCCATTGAGGTGATCTTGTACTACCTTGTCTTGCTCTACCAGTTCCTTTTTGTCTCCAAGGCTTTCTTCCTCCACCTCTTACTTCAGATCTAGTCTTAGCAGATTGAGTACCTTGTCTTTTATTAGCTAATTGGTTTTTTACTACTTCATATAAAACGTGCTCATTAACTTCAGCACCGAATACGTTATCTGATAATACTAATTCATCAACCTTTTCACCGTTAATGTTTAATATATCTATTTTTGGCATTTTGCTTCCTCCTTTCTTACAAGATTAAATTACTTGCTTGACTTTACTGCTTTTTTTATAGTAACTAACGAACGCTTAGGTCCAGGTATAGCACCTTTAACTAATATTAAGTTCTTTTCAGCATCTACTCTTACAACTTCTAAGTTTTGAATAGTAACTTTGTCTACTCCCATGTGTCCAGCTAATTTTTTCCCTTTGAACACTCTACCAGGTGTAGCACAAGCTCCCATTGAACCTGGTCTTCTGTGGTATCTAGAACCGTGAGTTTCAGGTCCTCTACTTTGACCATGTCTTTTTATAACACCTTGGAATCCTTTACCTTTACTAATTCCAGTAACATCTACTTTTTCTCCTGTTGTAAATATATCAGCAGCTATTTCTTGTCCTACTGTATACTCACTTGAGTTCTCAACTCTAAATTCTTTTACATGCTTTCTGAATGATACTCCTGCTTTTTCAAATTGTCCTTTTTGAGGCTTGTTTAAAGATTTTTCTTTAACATCTCCAAATCCTACTTGAATCGCATTGTATCCATCATTTTCCACGTTCTTGATTTGAGTAATTACTATTGGTCCTGCTTCAATAACAGTAACAGGAATGACATTACCTTCTTCAGTAAATATTTGAGTCATACCAATTTTTTTACCTAATAATCCATTCATTCTTGACACCTCCTATAATCTTACAGCGGATTACGAATTCGCAATCATTCTAAGATAAGGTATATCTATATCCATATCTTAGTATCAAATTTATTATAATTTGATTTCAATATCAACACCTGCTGGTAAATCTAACTTCATTAAAGAATCTACAGTCTTTGGTGTTGGGCTTGTTATATCTACAAGTCTCTTATGAGTTCTCATTTCGAACTGCTCTCTAGAATCCTTGTACTTATGAACCGCTCTTAGTATAGTTATTATTTGCTTTTCAGTAGGTAGCGGTACTGGTCCTGAAACCTTAGCTCCTGTCTTCTTAGCAGTTTCAACTATCTTTTCTGCTGATAAATCTAATATCTTGTGATCATATGATTTTAATCTAATTCTTATTTTCTCGTTCTTAGCCATTTAAATTTCCCTCCTTTATCGCACGTTTAATTTGCACGTACGACTTGATCCCTTTACACTGTTCCGGGTGTGTTGTTTTTTTTCAAAACACAGCATAGGATCAGGTCGCCCGATTCTGAGATACAGACATACTCCATAAAAATTACCTGGTGGTCAGCAACCTTTTACTTCATCGCATTTCTCAAACACACTATTACATTTTATATTAAAAACATATTTTTTTCAAGAGTTTTTTTAAAATATATTTTTATTTTTTTAATAATATTTATAGCCATAATCCGTTTTCAACATTATTTATTTTATAATAAACCGCTACGATTGTAAAGTTTTTTTTATAAAAAAAAGAGAAGGTATATACCTTCTCTAGTTTTAATTATTCCATTATAGCAGCAACTACTCCTGCTCCTACTGTTCTTCCACCCTCACGGATAGCGAATCTTAATCCCTCTTCCATTGCTATTGGAGCGATTAATTCAACTTCCATTGTGATGTTATCTCCAGGCATTACCATTTCTGTTCCTTCTGGTAACTTTATTGATCCTGTAACATCTGTTGTTCTAAAGTAGAATTGTGGTCTGTATCCATCGAAGAATGGAGTATGTCTTCCTCCCTCTTCTTTCTTTAATACGTATACCTCTGCTTTTACTTTAGTGTGAGGCTTTATTGATCCTGGCTTAGCTAATACTTGTCCTCTTTGGATCTCATCTCTTTGAACACCTCTTAATAATGCTCCGATGTTATCTCCAGCTTGTGCTTGATCTAGAAGTTTTCTGAACATCTCTACTCCTGTACAAACTATCTTCTTAGGCTCTTCTGAAAGTCCTACTATTTCGATTTCATCTTGAACTTTTAATACTCCTCTTTCAACTCTACCAGTTGCAACTGTTCCTCTTCCTGTGATTGAGAATACGTCCTCTACAGGCATTAAGAAAGTCTTGTCTATATCTCTTTCTGGCTCTGGGATGTATGCATCTATTTCTTCGAATAATTCTACTATTTTGTCTCCCCACTCACTTGATGGATCTTCTAATGCTTTAAGAGCTGATCCTTGTACTATTGGAGTGTCGTCTCCTGGGAATTCGTACTCATTTAATAAGTCTCTTACTTCCATTTCAACTAACTCTAATAATTCTTCGTCGTCTACCATGTCACACTTGTTTAGGAATACTACTATGTAAGGTACTCCAACTTGTCTTGAAAGTAATATATGCTCTCTTGTTTGAGGCATTGGACCATCTGCTGCAGAACAAACTAATATTGCTCCGTCCATTTGTGCTGCTCCTGTGATCATGTTCTTAACGTAGTCAGCATGTCCTGGGCAGTCAACGTGTGCGTAATGTCTATTTGGAGTCTCATACTCAACGTGTGCTGTTGAAATTGTGATTCCTCTTTCTCTTTCTTCTGGAGCCTTATCTATGTTTGCGAAGTCTACTGCTTCTCCTAATTCGTATCTTGCATGTAATGTTCTTGTTATAGCTGCTGTTAAAGTTGTTTTACCGTGGTCAACGTGTCCTATTGTTCCGATGTTAACATGTGGTTTATTTCTTTCAAATTTAGCTTTTGCCATTTTTTATTCCTCCTTATATTAAAGGCAGGGATATTTACATCCCTACCATTTTTTTATATTATTTTCCTTCTGCTACTTTCTTAGCTACAGATGCTGGAACTTGCTCATAGTGATCAAATATCATTGTATATGTCGCACGACCTTGAGACATTGATCTTAAAGTTGTAGAATATCCAAACATTTCTGAAAGTGGAACATATGCATTTATTACTTGTGCACCTGATCTTGCTTCCATTCCTTCTATTCTACCACGTCTTGAGTTTAAGTCACCCATTACATCTCCCATGTAATCTTCTGGAGTTACTACTTCAACTTTGAAGTATGGCTCAAGAAGAACTGAGTTTGATTTTCTCATAGCTTCTTTGAATGCCATAGAAGCTGCAACCTTGAAGGCCATCTCAGATGAATCGACATCATGGTAAGAACCATCATATAATTCAACTTCAACGTCAACAACAGGATATCCAGCTACTATACCGGCTTCCATAGCGCCTTGGATACCAGCATCAACTGGTCCAATGTATTCTTTAGGGATTGATCCCCCAACTATTTTATTAGTAAACTTATAGCCTACGCCTGGCTCAGTAGGTCTAACTCTAATCTTAACATGACCATACTGTCCTCTACCACCAGATTGCTTAGAGTACTTATTATCAATATCAACTTCTTTAGTAATAGTTTCTCTGTATGCAACTTGTGGAGCTCCAACGTTAGCTTCTACTTTGAATTCTCTTAACAGTCTATCAACTATTATCTCAAGGTGAAGCTCACCCATACCAGATATTATAGTTTGTCCTGTTTCTTCATCAGTACGAACTCTAAATGTTGGATCCTCTTCAGCAAGTCTTTGAAGAGCTATACCCATCTTTTCTTGAGCTGCTTTAGATTGAGGCTCTATAGCAACAGAGATAACAGGCTCTGGGAATTCCATTGATTCAAGAATAATTGGATGATTTGGATCACATAAAGTATCTCCAGTAGTAGTATCTTTAAGTCCAACAGCTGCTGCTATATCTCCAGCATAAACTTGAGCTATCTCTTCTCTTGAGTTAGCATGCATTTGTAGTATACGTCCAATTCTTTCTTTTTTATTCTTAGTAGAGTTAACTACATAAGAACCAGCTGATAATACACCAGAGTAAACTCTAAAGAAACCAAGTTTTCCAATAAATGGATCTGCCATTATTTTGAATGCTAAAGCCGCGAAAGGCTCTTCATCAGAAGATGGTCTAGCTTCTTCCTCTCCATCTGGATTCATACCAGTTATAGCTGGTACTTCAAGTGGAGATGGCATGTAATCTATAACTGCATCTAATAATAACTGTACACCTTTGTTCTTGTAAGCAGTACCACAGAATACTGGGTTTACTTCACAAGCGATAACAGCTTTTCTTAAAGCAGCTTTTAATTCATCATTAGATATTTCTTCGCCTTCTAAATATCTCATCATTAATTCTTCATCTGTTTCAGCAATAGTTTCAACTAATTGCTCTCTGTATTCTTCAGCTTGATCTTTTAAGTCATCAGGAATTTCTGTTGTTTCCATTTCTTGACCTAAATCGTCTTTGTATATTCTTGCATTCATTTCAACAAGGTCAACAATTCCTCTGAATTGATCTTCATTACCTATTGGTATTTGAGCCGCAACTGCATTAGCTCCTAATCTATCCTTCATCATTTCTACAACGTTGAAGAAGTCAGCACCTGTTCTGTCCATCTTGTTTACAAATGCAATTCTTGGTACTCCATAAGTATCAGCTTGTCTCCATACATTCTCTGATTGAGGTTCAACCCCACCCTTAGCACAGAAAACAGCAACTGATCCATCAAGAACACGAAGAGATCTTTCAACCTCAACAGTGAAGTCTACGTGTCCAGGAGTATCTATTATATTTATTCTATTTCCATTCCATTGACAAGTTGTAGCAGCAGAAGTTATTGTTATACCTCTCTCTTTTTCCTGCTCCATCCAGTCCATTTGAGAAGCTCCCTCATGAGTTTCTCCTATCTTACGAGTAACACCAGTATAGAACAGGATTCTCTCAGTAGTAGTAGTTTTTCCTGCATCTATATGAGCCATTATACCTATATTTCTAGTTTTTTCTAAAGAAAATTGTCTAGCCACAGGCATCCTCCTTTCTGATATGAAGTTTATCAGTTTCTATATATTTTACCATCTGTAATGAGCAAATGCTTTATTAGCTTCTGCCATTTTATGAGTATCTTCTTTCTTCTTAACTGATGCTCCTGTATTGTTAGCAGCATCCATTATTTCTTTAGCTAATTTTTCTACTGTTCCCTTTTCTCCACGGGCTCTAGTATACTTAACTAACCATCTAAGACCTAAAGTTTGTCTTCTTTCTGGTCTTACTTCGATTGGTACTTGGTAGTTAGCTCCTCCAACACGTCTAGCTTTAACTTCAAGTACTGGCATTATATTGTTCATAGCTTTCTCAAAAACCTCTAATGCCTCTTCTCCAGTTCTTTCTTTTATAAGTTCAAAAGCTCCATACACAATATTTTGTGATTTCCCTTTTTTACCATCTAACATTAAGTTATTTATTAATTTAGTAACAACCTTACTTCCGTATATCGGATCCGGTAAAATTTCTCTTTTTGGAACATTACCTTTTCTTGGCATTGTACTTCCCTCCTTAATCTTTTTTAGATCATCGGTACTCGACAAACTTATCATTTGCCGTGATGCCGTAAATATTTATATATATTTAAAGCACCGAACGATTTTTTAAATTATCTTTTTAATTACTTCTTAGCAGCCTTAGGCTTCTTAGTACCATACTTAGATCTTGACTGACCTCTGTTTTCAACACCAGCAGTATCTAAAGTACCTCTTAATATGTGGTATCTAACTCCTGGTAAGTCTTTAACTCTTCCACCTCTTATAAGAACAACACTATGTTCTTGTAAGTTGTGTCCTTCTCCTGGGATATAAGCAGTAACTTCTATTCCATTAGTTAATCTAACTCTGGCAATCTTTCTTAAAGCTGAGTTAGGTTTTTTAGGAGTTACAGTCTTAACAGAAGTACAAACTCCTCTTTTTTGTGGCGAACTAGTATTTGTAGTTTTTTTGTTTAATGAGTTAAAACTTTTCTGTAAAGCTGGAGCAGTAGATTTCTTCTCTATTGCTTTTCTTCCTTTACGAACTAATTGATTTATTGTTGGCATGGCTCGCACCTCCTTCCAATATTTTAGTTAGCGGCCAACTATTTCAAAACAGCAACTATGGCAGCTCCTACTTGTATATTACAACTTCTGCCTAGTTCCTCCATGAAATCAACGTAGATTATATCTACGTTATTTTGTTTCGATAATTCTTCCACATGTTTTGTAACATGCTTTTCTGCGTCTTGTGCTATGAAAACTACTTTTGCCTTATTTTCTTTTAAGGCTCTTATTGCTTGTTTGGTGCCTATTACTTTTTTTTCATTTCTTAAGCTTTGTAAATCCATTAAAGTTTCCTCCTTATTAAATACTCAAAAGATTAAAGTGTAATCTGATAAATATTCAAAAGTCCACTTTCTTAAATTTGCACACTTTAACATTTTAACATTATATACTGTTTAGTGTCAATATATCTTTGAAAAACGTTATTGTAATTTTATCCTATAACTTACAATTCTTTTCTTCACCCTGTAGATAAAGAAAAGAATTGTAATGTTTTAGTGTGATTAAAGTTTGATTATATTATATAGCATTTCAATTAAGTTGTATTTTATTCTTCAACTTTTTCAATAGCTATATTTTTATATCTTTTCATTCCTGTTCCTGCAGGTATTAATTTACCTATTATTACATTTTCTTTAAGACCTATTAAATTATCTTCTTTTCCTTTTATAGCTGCTTCAGTTAATACTCTTGTTGTTTCTTGGAATGAAGCAGCAGATAAGAACGACTCTGTAGCAAGAGATGCTTTAGTTATTCCTAGTAAAACTCTCTTTGAAACTGCTGGTCTTAATTCATTTGCAACTGTTTTTTCATTCTCTGCATTAAATTCAAGAATATCTACAAGTCCTCCTGGAAGTAAATCTGTATCTCCCGGATCATCTATTTTAACTTTAGATAGCATTTGTCTAACAATAACTTCAACGTGTTTATCATTGATATCAACACCTTGCATTCTATATACCCTTTGAACCTCTTTAACTATATAATCTTGAACTCCAAGAACACCTTTTACCATTAGTATATCATGTGGATTTATAGATCCATCAGTTATAGGATCTCCAGCTTCTAAGAATTGTCCTTGTTTAACTTTAATTCTAGATCCATAAGGTATTGAATAAGTCTTTGTTTCTCCAAATTCATCTAGTATAGTAACTTCTTTTTGCTTTCCTGTTTCATCAAGTTGAACAGTACCTGAGATTTCTGTTATTATTGCAAGTCCTTTAGGTTTTCTAGCCTCAAATAGCTCCTCTACCCTTGGAAGACCCTGTGTTATATCTCCTCCTGCAACTCCTCCTGTATGGAAAGTACGCATTGTAAGCTGTGTACCCGGCTCACCTATAGATTGAGCAGCTATTATACCTACTGCCTCACCTATATTAACTTCCTTACCAGTAGCAAGATTTCGTCCGTAGCACTTAGAGCAAACTCCATGAGAAGTTTTACAGTTAAGTATAGATCTTATTTTCACTTTTTCGATTCCTGCATCTATTATTGCTTTAGCATGTTCTTCATCTATTTTAGAGTCAGCTCCTACTAAAACTTCATTAGTTTTAGGATCTACTATTGCATCAAGAGTATATCTTCCAACTATTCTATCGTATAACTCTTCTATTACTTCATTTCCATCTTTAAATGCTGCTACTAAAACTCCTTCTTGAGTTCCACAATCAACTTCTCTAACTATAACATCTTGACTGACATCAACAAGTCTTCTAGTTAAGTATCCTGAATCGGCTGTACGAAGAGCCGTATCTGCTAGTCCTTTTCTGGCACCATGCGAAGATGTAAAGTACTCAAGTACAGTAAGACCTTCACGGAAGTTGGCTTTAACTGGTATCTCTACCGTCTTACCAGATGCATTGGCCATAAGACCACGCATTCCTCCAAGCTGTCTTATTTGGTTCTTACTACCTCTGGCTCCTGAATGCGCCATTATAAATACATTATTTAAACGACCCAAGCTGTTCATAAGAGCATCTGTAACTTCTTCAGTAGTATTAGTCCAAGTCTCTATAACTTTTTCTTCTCTTTCTTCATTTGATATAAGACCTCTTCTATAAGCTCTTTCATATTTTTCTACCATTTCTTCAGCTGCTGATATTAACTGTGGCTTTTCATCAGGTATTATCATGTCTGCAACGGCGATACTTATAGCTCCTCTTGTCGAGAATCTGAATCCTAAGTTCTTTATATCATCAAGCATTATAGCAGTAATAGTATTTCCATGTTTTCTGAAACATTTATCTATGATTTTTCCTAGTTGCTTTTTATCAACTAAGAAGTCTACTTCTAATGAATGTTCGCTTTCATTTCTATCAACAAATCCTAAATCTTGAGGTATATTTTCATTGAATATGAATCTACCTACAGTACTTTCTACTAGTACAGATTTATTTTCCTCTAATCTTTTTCTTACTTTAACCTTAGCATGAAGTCCAACTGCTCCAGTGTTATATGCAAGAAGCATTTCATTATAATCCTTAAATATGCTTCCTTCTCCTTTTTCTCCATCAATTTCTATAGTCAGATAATAACTTCCAAGTACCATATCCTGAGTTGGAGTAGTTATAGGAGAACCATCTTTAGGTGCTAATATATTATTAGGAGATAGCATTAAGAATCTAGCCTCAGCTTGTGCTTCAACAGATAAAGGTACGTGAACTGCCATTTGGTCTCCATCGAAATCGGCATTATAAGCTGAACAAACTAGTGGATGTAATTTTATAGCTTTACCTTCTACTAGAGTTGGTTCAAATGCTTGTATTCCTAGTCTATGAAGAGTAGGAGCACGATTTAGTAATACTGGATGCCCTTTTATTACTTCTTCTAAAACATCCCATACTTCTGATTTAACTTTTTCTACCATTCTTTTTGCACTCTTTATATTATGAGCATATCCTTTTGATACAAGTGCATTCATTACGAAAGGCTTAAATAATTCTAAAGCCATCTTTTTAGGAAGACCACATTGATAGAACTTAAGTTCTGGCCCTACTACTATAACAGAACGTCCTGAATAGTCAACACGCTTACCAAGAAGGTTTTGACGGAAACGTCCTTGCTTTCCTTTTAACATATCAGATAAAGATTTTAATGGTCTATTTCCAGGTCCAGTTACTGGTCTACCCCTTCTACCATTATCTATAAGAGCATCTACTGCTTCTTGAAGCATTCTCTTTTCATTTCTGACAATTATATCAGGTGCTCCTAGTTCTAATAATCTCTTTAATCTGTTATTTCTATTTATAACTCTTCTATATAAATCATTTAAATCTGAAGTTGCAAATCTTCCTCCATCTAATTGAACCATAGGTCTTAAATCCGGAGGTATTACAGGAATTACATCAAGTATCATCCATTCTGATTTATTATCAGATTTTTTGAAAGCTTCTACAACTTCCATTCTTCTTATAGTTCTAACTCTTTTTTGTCCTGTACTATCTTTTAATTTTGATTTTAATTCTTTTGATAGAGATTCAAGATCAATTTTAACTAAAAGCTCTTTTACAGCTTCTGCTCCCATTCCTGCTTTGAATGTATTTCCATACTTATCTTGAGCATCTCTATACTCTTTTTCTGTTAAAAGTTGTTTTTCTGTAAGACCAGTTTCACCTGCATCTATAACTATATAAGATGCAAAATATAAAACTTTTTCAAGTGATCTTGGAGACATATCAAGTAATAGTCCCATTCTACTTGGAATTCCTTTGAAATACCATATATGAGATACTGGAGCTGCAAGCTCTATATGAGCCATTCTTTCACGTCTAACTTTAGACTTAGTTACTTCAACTCCACATCTATCACATACTACACCTTTATATCTAACTCTTCTGTATTTTCCACAGTGACATTCCCAGTCTTTAGTTGGACCAAATATTCTCTCACAGAACAATCCATCTTTTTCTGGTTTTAAAGTACGATAATTTATAGTTTCTGGCTTTTTTACTTCTCCCTTTGACCATTGTCTTATCTTCTCAGGAGATGCTAAAGCTATTTTTATTGACTCAAAATTATTTAATTCAAACAAGGAGTTCTCTCCCTTCTTTTTTTGGGATTTAAATTTATTAACTTTATCCTTTTTATAATACCTTAATGCTAGTTCATTCAAACTAGCATTAAGAATCTTTTATTATATTTTATTAAAAATCAAATTCTTCATCTATATCATCTTCATCTAAATCATTTTCTAGTAAAGATTCATCAAAATCTATTTCAACATCTTCATCAACTTCTTCTATAGATTCTAATTCTTCTATATCTTGTTCACTAGAAACTACAGATTCAAAGTTTTCATTAACTTCGTCATCGTCTATAGACTCTTTTACTTCTATTTCATGATCTTCTTCTGTTAGTACCTTTACATCAAGGCATAAACTTTGAAGTTCTTTTATTAAAACTTTAAACGATTCAGGAATTCCTGGTTCAGGAATGTTTTCACCCTTAACGATAGCTTCATATGTTCTTACACGTCCTATTACATCATCTGATTTTACTGTTAATATTTCTTGTAATGTATGAGATGCACCATAAGCCTCAAGAGCCCAAACCTCCATCTCTCCAAATCTTTGTCCTCCAAATTGTGCTTTACCACCTAGAGGTTGTTGTGTAACTAACGAGTAAGGACCAGTACTTCTAGCATGTAGCTTATCATCAACTAAGTGATGTAGTTTTAGCATATACATATATCCAACAGTTACTCTATTATCAAATGCATCTCCTGTTCTTCCATCACATAATCTAAGCTTTCCATCTTCAGGATAATTAGCCTCTTTTAAAGCTTCTCTTATATCTTCCTCTTTAGCTCCATCAAATACAGATGTAGCAACATGCCAACCTAATGATTTAGCTGCAAGACCTAAGTGAATCTCTAGAACCTGTCCGATGTTCATACGAGATGGAACTCCTAGAGGGTTCAGAACTATCTCTACTGGTGTACCGTCTTCCATAAATGGCATATCTTCTTCAGGTAAAATTCTAGATATAACCCCTTTATTTCCATGACGTCCAGCCATCTTATCCCCTACGTTTATCTTTCTCTTCTTAGCTATATAACATCTTACAAGCTCGTTTACTCCTGGAGGTAATTCATCTCCATTTTCTCTTGTAAATACCTTAACATCCACTATTATCCCTGATTCACCATGAGGAACCTTTAAAGAAGTATCTCTAACTTCTCTAGCTTTTTCTCCGAATATAGCTCTAAGAAGTCTTTCTTCTGCAGTAAGCTCAGTTTCTCCTTTAGGAGTTACCTTACCAACTAATATATCTCCAGACTCTACTTCTGCTCCTATTCTAATTATTCCTCTATCATCTAGGTTTTTAATAGCATCTTCTCCAACATTAGGTATATCTCTTGTTATTTCTTCTGGCCCAAGCTTTGTATCTCTTGCTTCAGCCTCGTATTCTTCTATATGAATAGTAGATAGTCTATCTTCTTTTACTAATCTTTCATTTATAAGGATAGCATCCTCATAGTTGTATCCTTCCCAAGTCATGAATGCTATAAGACAGTTTCTACCTAATGCAATTTCTCCCATATCTGTAGATGGTCCATCAGCTATAACATCACCTTTTTCAATCTTATCTCCTTTATTTACTATAGGAGTTTGATTTATACAAGTTCCTTGGTTTGAACGCTTAAATTTAAGCATATTATATCTATCTTTATTTCCATCTTCTCTTTTTATAACTATTTCATCTGCACTTAATTTATCAACAATTCCAGAGTTTTTAGCTACAACAACTGCTCCAGAGTCTTTAGCCGCTCTATACTCTATTCCAGTTCCTATAACAGGTGCCTCTCTTCTAACTAGAGGAACCGCTTGACGTTGCATGTTTGATCCCATTAGGGCACGGTTAGCATCGTCATTTTCAAGGAAAGGAATCATAGCTGTTGCAACAGAAACAACTTGTTTTGGAGATATATCCATATAATCAACTAGATTTTTTGGTACCACTTTAACAATACCATTAGTTGTTCTTGATGTAACTCTTTTATTTATAAATCTTCCTTCAGCATCAAGTGGTTCATTAGCTTGCGCTCTTACATATATCTCTTCTTCGTCTGCAGTTAAATAATGTATCTCATTTGTTACTACTCCAGTTTCCTTATCAACTTTTCTATAACTTGCTTCAATAAATCCATATTCATTTATCTTAGCATAAGTACCAAGTGAGTTAATAAGTCCGATATTTGGTCCCTCTGGAGTTTCTATAGGACACATTCTTCCATAGTGAGAGTGATGAACATCACGCACCTCAAATCCTGCTCTTTCTCTTGAAAGTCCTCCAGGTCCAAGTGCTGATAATCTTCTCTTATGTGTAAGCTCAGATAACGGATTCGTTTGATCCATGAACTGAGATAGTTGAGAGCTTCCAAAGAATTCTTTTATAGCTGCTGCAACTGGTCTTATGTTAATTAATGCTTGAGGAGTTGCAACCTCTATATCTTGTATTGTCATTCTTTCTTTGATAACTCTTTCCATTCTAGAAAGACCTATTCTGAATTGATTTTGAAGCAACTCTCCAACAGATCTTACTCTTCTATTTCCTAAATGATCTATATCATCAATATTTCCTATTTGGTGGAATAAGTTAAATTGATAGTTTATAGAAGCTATAATATCGTCTAATATTATATGTTTAGGTATTAATTTTCTTATATTATCTTTTATAGCATCTTTTATTTCTGCTTCACTACTATATGTATCTAATATTTCTTTCAACGTAGGGTAGTGAACTTTTTCTTTTATTTTTAAATCACTTAAGTCAAATGATATGTGTTCTTTTATATCTACAAAGTTATTTCCTATAACTTTAACTTCTTTATCTTCATCAGAATAAACTTTAACTACATTTATTCCTGAATTTTGTATAGATTTAGCTTGTTCTATAGATATTTTTTCTCCTTCTTTCACAAAAACTTCTCCAGTTTCTGTGTTAACTATATCTTGTGCTGCTATTTTATTTATGATTCTATACGCTAAAGCTAATTTTTTATTGAATTTATATCTTCCGACTTTAGCTAAATCATATCTTTTAGCATCATAAAATAATGAGTTTAATAAAGAAGAAGCACTCTCAACTGTAGGAGGTTCACCTGGTCTTAATTTTTTGTATATTTCGATAAGACCTTCTTCTACTGTTTTAGTATTATCTTTCTCAAGTGTTGCGTATAATCTTTCATCTTCACCTAAAAGTTCTAGTATTTCTGTATCCGTTCCAAAACCTAAAGCTCTTAATAGTACAGTCACAGGTTGCTTTCTAGTTCTATCAACTCTAACAGATACTATGTCATTAGAATCAGTTTCATATTCTAACCATGCTCCTCTGTTAGGTATAACAGTAGATGAAATCAATCTCTTTCCTGTTTTATCTCTCTCTTCGCTAAAATATACACCAGGAGATCTAACAAGCTGACTTACTATTACTCTTTCTGCTCCATTTATTATAAATGTCCCTTTTTCAGTCATCAATGGGAAATCACCCATGAAAACTTCTTGTTCCTTAACCTCTCCCGTTTCTTTATTTATAAGTCTAACTTTGACTTTTAACGGGGCTGAATAAGTAACATCTCTTTCTTTACATTCTTCTACTTCGTATTTAGGTTTTTCATTTAGGGAATAATCTACAAACTCTAAGATAAGATTACCTGTGTAATCTTCTATAGGTGAAATATCTTCAAAAACTTCTTTTAGTCCTTCTTCTAAAAACCAATCATAGGAATCTAGTTGAATTTCTATAAGGTTGGGAAGTTTTGCAACTTCATTAATTTTAGAAAAGCTCATTCTCGTTCTTCTACCTATTGTGACAGGATGTGGCATTCCATTTTCACCTCTCATAATAAAAATAAAACTTAAAAACAATTTTTTTTCCATTCCAATGCATTCAATAATGTTATCACATTTTTGTCAATAGGTCAATATGTTTTTGTTAAAAATATTGATCACTTTGAATACAATTTTTTCATATCAGAAATTAAATCTCCAACGCCCTTACTTGTTCCATTATTTTCTATTATATCCATTTAAGATTTAATTATAAATGTTTTTAACTTCTATTTTCTAATTTTTTTAAAACGCATAAAAAAAGGTGCCAATTGGCACCTTATTTTCTAAAGTAAATTATTTTACTTCTACTTTAGCTCCCGCAGCTTCTAATTTTTCTTTGATTTGCTCAGCTTCTTCTTTTGAAGCTCCTTCTTTAACAGCTTTTGGAGCTCCGTCTACTACAGCCTTAGCTTCTTTTAATCCAAGTCCAGTTATTTCTCTAACTGCTTTGATAACTCCTACTTTTGAAGATCCAGCTTCAACTAATACTACGTCGAACTCAGTTTTCTCTTCAGCAGCAGCTCCACCAGCAGCTCCAGCCATCATTACTGGCGCAGAAGCAGATACTCCGAACTTTTCTTCTGCAGCTTTAACTAATTCATTTAATTCTAAAACTTTCATATTTTCTATAGCTTCTAAAATTTGCTCTATAGTCATTTTTTAAGCACCTCCGATATTTTATTAAACGTTAATTTATTAAGCTTCTTGTCCTTCTTGCTTCTTGATTAAAGCATCTATTAAGTATGCAAAGTTTGAAACTGGAGCTTTTAAGCTGCCAAGTAATTTTGCAATAAGAACTTCTCTTGAAGGAATCTTAGAGAATTCTTCAATTTGTTCTTTTCCATAGAATTCACCTTCAACTATACCCATTTTAAGTTCTAGTTTTGGATGATCTTTCATGAAATCACTTATAACTCTAGCTGGAGCAACTGGATCTTCATATCCAAAAGCTATCGCATTTGGTCCAACTAATGTTTCATCATTTAAATCGTTTATTCCAACTTGCTTAGCTGCTCTTCTTACAAGAGTATTCTTGTAAACTTTGTATTCTACTCCAGCTTCTCTGAACTGCTTTCTAAGTTCTGTAACTTCTTCCACTGTTAATCCTCTATAATCAACAATTACAGTTGACGAAGACTTTTCTAATTTTTCAGCTATTTCTGAAATAACTTGTCCTTTTAATTCTACAATCTTAGACATTTAGGTCTCCACCTCCTTCGTCTATTTTATATATTCCACCGCACATTATAAAAGCCTTTGTATGTAGACATACAAAGGCTTCATTCTCTAAATTAATTAATTTATAGAAAACCTCGGTAGGTAAGTTTAAGCTGTAAAGCACCTACTGTCTACGGTAAAACATTTATTTTTTTCAACTTTTTCATTATAAAACATTTTATTATCTATGTCAAGCTTTTTTATTATTCTGTAACTCTAGCTGGGTTTATTTTAACTCCAGGACCCATAGTAGATGCTACTGTAACAGATCTTAAATATTGTCCTTTAGCAGCAGATGGCTTAGCTTTTATAACAGCTTCCATTAAGGCTGCAAAGTTTTGCGCTAATTTTTCTTTTCCAAATGAAACTTTTCCAACTGTAACGTGAATTATGTTAGTTTTATCTAATCTATATTCAACTTTACCAGCTTTTATTTCATCTATAGCCTTAGCAACATCAAATGTAACTGTTCCAGACTTAGGATTTGGCATTAAACCTTTTGGTCCAAGTACTCTTCCTAATCTTCCTACAACACCCATCATATCAGGAGTTGCAACAATTATATCAAATTCAAACCAGTTTTCACCTTGGATCTTAGCAACTAATTCTTCAGCTCCAACAAAATCTGCTCCTGCTGCTTCTGCTTCTTTAGCTTTTTCTCCTTTAGCGAATACTAAAACTCTTTTTGTTTTACCAGTTCCGTGTGGAAGAACTACAGCTCCTCTTACTTGTTGGTCTGCATGTCTTGAATCTACACCTAATTTAATGTGAGCTTCAACTGTTTCATCAAATTTAGCTTTAGCAGCTTCAACTGTTAATCCTAATGCTTCAGAAGCATCGTATAATTTGTTCTTATCAACTAACTTACTAGCTTCTAAGTAATTTTTTCCTTTTTTAGCCATTTTATTTACCTCCTCGTGGTTTATAGCGGTAATTTTACCTCCCACTTTTTTAAGTGAATATTAGTCTTCTACAACAATACCCATACTTCTAGCAGTTCCAGCTATCATACTCATAGCAGCTTCAACTGTAGCAGCATTTAAATCAGGCATTTTCATTTCAGCTATTTCTCTTACTTTATCTTTAGATATAGTAGCAACCTTTGTTTTGTTAGGTTCTCCAGAAGCTGATTCTAAACCAACAGCTTTCTTAAGTAATACTGCAGCTGGTGGAGTCTTTGTTATAAAAGAGAAAGATCTATCTTGATAAACTGTTATAACAACTGGAATTATTAGTCCAGCCTTATCTGCAGTTTTAGCATTAAATTCTTTACAGAATCCCATTATGTTAACACCATGTTGTCCTAATGCTGGTCCTACTGGTGGAGCTGGAGTAGCTTTTCCTGCAGGTATTTGTAATTTTATTTGTCCTATAACTTTTTTAGCCATTTTAGTACACCTCCTTGATATGTTTGTTTCTTTAAATTATATTTTCTCTATTTGATCGAATTCCAGTTCAACTGGAGTTTCTCTACCAAACATCGATATTAATACTTTTACAACTTCTTTTTCTAGGTTTATTTCTTCAATATTCCCCATAAATCCTTCAAACGGTCCATATTTAACCGTTATAGCTTCTCCAACTTCGAAATCTATCTCTAAAGTTGTCTTTTCAACACCCATAGTTTTAACTTCTTCTTCAGATAACGGAACCGGTTTAGATCCCGGGCCTACGAATCCAGTTACTCCTTTAGTGTTTCTAACTATATACCAAGATTCATCAGTAATGATCATTTTGATCAAAACATATCCTGGGAATATTTTTCTTTGTTTAGATTTGGTCTTGCCATTCTTAGTCTCTACTATTTCTTCAGTAGGAACAGATAAATCTAGGATAAAATCTTCCATACCTCTAGTCTTAACTGCTTTTTCAATAGTGGCTTTAACTTTATTTTCGTGACCTGAGTAAGTATGCACAACATACCATCTAGCTTGTTCCAATTCTGACATATTATCTTTAACTGCCATCTACCTAAAATCAGATGACACTGACCTCCTTTACGGAATTATCTATTTAGCATAAGCTTTAACAAGAATCCTATACCGGAATCAACCGCCCATACTAATACAGTCATGAAAAGACATGTCATTAGAACTACTCCAGTATATTTAGTTAGCTCTTTTTTATTTGGCCAATGAACTTTTTTAAGTTCCCCTTTAGTTTCTTTCAAGAATCTACCTATGCTTTTAGTATTTTCTTTATTCGAATTTATATTAGTTTGAGCCGACATTCCCACGTCACATCCTTCTATAAACTATTTTGTTTCTTTGTGAGTAGTATGTGTTTTGCAGAATCTACAATATTTTTTCAATTCTATTCTGTCTGGGTTGTTCTTCTTGTTCTTAGTTGTATTGTAATTTCTTTGTTTACATTCAGTACATGCTAAAATTACTTTAACTCTCATTTGGCACACCTCCTAATTTGTCCTGTCCATATCTTAAAGCAATATGTGTATTTCTACACATAGATTGCTGGTATTATAAGTATTACCTTATAAAAGGTATCACATTTCTATGAGTATGTCAATTATTTTCAAAAAATATACTGTTATATTTTTTACCAATTCATCAAGAAAAAAAGAGAAGGAAGATATCCTTCTCTATATTTTTAACTATTCCATTATAGCAGCAACTACTCCTGCTCCTACTGTTCTTCCACCCTCACGGATAGCGAATCTTAATCCCTCTTCCATTGCTATTGGAGCGATTAATTCAACTTCCATTGTGATGTTATCTCCAGGCATTACCATTTCTGTTCCTTCTGGTAACTTTATTGATCCTGTAACATCTGTTGTTCTAAAGTAGAATTGTGGTCTGTATCCATCGAAGAATGGAGTATGTCTTCCTCCCTCTTCTTTCTTTAATACATATACCTCTGCTTTTACTTTAGTGTGAGGATTTATTGATCCTGGCTTAGCTAATACTTGTCCTCTTTGGATCTCATCTCTTTGAACACCTCTTAATAATGCTCCGATGTTATCTCCAGCTTGTGCTTGATCTAGAAGTTTTCTGAACATCTCTACTCCTGTACAAACTATCTTCTTAGGCTCTTCTGAAAGTCCTACTATTTCGATTTCATCTTGAACTTTTAATACTCCTCTTTCAACTCTACCAGTTGCAACTGTTCCTCTTCCTGTGATTGAGAATACGTCCTCTACAGGCATTAAGAAAGTCTTGTCTATATCTCTTTCTGGCTCTGGGATGTATGCATCTATTTCTTCGAATAATTCTACTATTTTGTCTCCCCACTCACTTGATGGATCTTCTAATGCTTTAAGAGCTGATCCTTGTACTATTGGAGTGTCGTCTCCTGGGAATTCGTACTCATTTAATAAGTCTCTTACTTCCATTTCAACTAACTCTAATAATTCTTCGTCGTCTACCATGTCACACTTGTTTAGGAATACTACTATGTAAGGTACTCCAACTTGTCTTGAAAGTAATATATGCTCTCTTGTTTGAGGCATTGGACCATCTGCTGCAGAACAAACTAATATTGCTCCGTCCATTTGTGCTGCTCCTGTGATCATGTTCTTAACGTAGTCAGCATGTCCTGGGCAATCAACGTGTGCGTAATGTCTATTTGGAGTCTCATACTCAACGTGTGCTGTTGAAATTGTGATTCCTCTTTCTCTTTCTTCTGGAGCCTTATCTATGTTTGCGAAGTCTACTGCTTCTCCTAATTCATATCTTGCATGTAATGTTCTTGTTATAGCTGCTGTTAAAGTTGTTTTACCGTGGTCAACGTGTCCTATTGTTCCGATGTTAACATGTGGTTTATTTCTTTCAAATTTAGCTTTTGCCATTTTTTACTCCTCCTTTAGGTTTATAGATTGAATTTGTCATTTCATACTTACAAATAAAAATTATGGAGCCCACGAGCGGACTTGAACCGCCGATCTCCGCCTTACCAAGGCGACGCTCTACCCACTGAGCCACATGGGCATTCTAGGCTTTCGTTAAATATTTTACTACTCATAAAAAACAAAGTCAACAAGTTTTAATCATTTCTAGATTCTAAATATTTCTCAAGTTTTCTCTTTACTCTTTGAAGTGCGTTATCTATTGATTTAACATGTCTTTGCAGTTTATCTGCTATCTCTTGATATGATTTTCCACTTAAGTATAATTCTAAAACTTCAAGCTCTAATCCACTTAATATTTGACTTATTTTAGTTTCTATATTATTAAGTTCTTCTCTACTTATCAATAATTGTTCTGGGTCTGTTATAACACTTGTTGTGATTATATCCAAAAGAGTCCTATCTGATTCTTCATCATATATAGGTTTGTTTAAAGATATGTATGAATTAAGAGGTATGTGCTTTTGTCTCGTTGCTGTTTTTATAGCTGTTATTATTTGTCTTGTTATACATAGCTCTGCAAAAGCTTTAAATGATGATGTTTTATCTTCATCAAAATCTCTTATAGCTTTGTATAAACCTATCATTCCTTCTTGTATTATATCTTCTTTATCTGCACCTATTAAAAAATATGATCTAGCTTTAGCTCGTACAAAATTTTTATATTTTTTTATTAAATATTCTAAAGCTAATGTATCCCCATTACTAGCTTTAACTACAATTTTTCTTTGATCTATCTCTTGCTGATAGTAATCATTTTTTTCTTTTGCAACCAACATTTATACTCCCCTCCAATAGGAAACCAAAGTTTTATCCAGATAAGCAATTTTTCGAATATTCTTTCATCCATTATTATAGATAAGATTGCGACCAGAGTCAAGCTATTTCAACGGTTTCTCCTTATTTTCTCAAGTTTCGACAACGTTTCTTCATCGATGAGAGAGTGCAATGTATTTTTTTTTGTTTTTTTCTGAAGTGTCTTTTTTGATATTTTTGTTTTGGCAAAATCAACTTCTAATTTTAATTCTCTTGCTGAAATCCTTATTGCTCCCTTGCCTAATATTATCTGCTGTTCTGCCCAATCATTAGTTGCAACTTTAATAATATCACGCTTATTCATCTGGCTTATAAGTTTTTCTATATAACTATCCGCTGTTTGATTTTCTTTTGTATATACGATTTCTAAATTTTCATATTCTTCAAATACACTTCTAGAACCTTTTACCAAGTATGCGTCAAATACTATTATAACCTTTATTCCATTGTAAGATGCATGTTCAACCATAATTTCTGCTAGTTTTTGTCTTGATATTTCTAGGCTTTCATTAGCTAATTCTTTCAATTCTTTCCAAGCATTAATTATATTATATCCATCTAAAATCAGGTATTCTTTCACTTTATCCCTCTTTGGTTTCTATTCTTTGTTTAAATGCTTCATATAACATTATAGATGCTGCTACTGATGCATTTAATGATGTTACATTTCCTACCATAGGTATTTTTACTGTAAAATCACAATTTTCTTTTACAAGTCTTGATATTCCAGCTCCTTCACTGCCTACAACGATACCTAAAGGTCCTGTTAAATTTTGCTTATAATAATTTTGACCATTCATATCGGCCGCCGCTATCCAAAGACCGTGTTCTTTTAATTTTTTTATAGTTTTAACTAAATTAGTTACTTTACATAAAGGTACATATTCTACAGCTCCAGCAGAAGCTTTTGCAACAACAGGTGTTATAGATGCAGACCTTCTCTTTGGAACTATAACTCCGTGAGCTCCAACTGCATCAGCAGTTCTCATTATAGATCCTAAATTATGTGGATCAGTTATTTCATCTAGTATTACAATAAATGGATCTTCATTTTTTTGTTTTGCTATATCGATTATTTCTTCTAACTCATAGTATCTATAGTCATTACCCATGGCAACAACCCCCTGATGAGCATGAGATTCACTTATCTCATCTATCTTTTTTCTATCAACATACTGAACTACTACACCCTTGTCCTTAGCCATTCCAATAATTTTCTTTATAGACCCTTCAGTTGTTCCTTTTGCTATCATTACTTTTTCTATATTTCTCTCACTTTTTAATGCTTCTATTACAGGATTTCTTCCTTCTATTTTTATCATATACTCACCTCTTATAACTGCTTAAATTTTTGTCTTATTTCATTTATTTTGCCGCAGCTCATCTTTCCTTCTGGACATGCTCCTGCTACACAATTTGGTCCTATATTTTTAAATATAATAGGAGCAGCTTTTCTTGCTTCTTTAAGCATTAATGTAGCCATTTCTCTTATTTCCCACTGAGCTCTTTCACAACATCTATGTTTAAAAAAGTTAAATAAACTTCTTGCATTCATAGTAAATACCATTTTTGTTTCACATGCATTAGGGAATACATATCTTGCATCCTCTATAGATTTTTTCTGAGCTAATAATTTAGCTTCTTTCTCAGTTTTTCCATCTTCACTAAAATTATTAAAATGTTTCTTAAATAATATATCGACAAGTTCATCGTATGCCTTTTGGTCTTTTTCCATAGACTCTATAAATATTTTTTTAGCTTCAGGTATACTCTCAATTTCTGGTGGTATTATGTACTCAAAACTTCCTAGTGTTACATATCTTTGACTTTGTTGAGAAAAAGAAGCTATACGATGTCTTACAATTTGATGTGAGCAACTTCTAGATATTCCTTCAACGGCAAAAGTAAAATTAACATGCTCTATAGGTGATTCATGACCTATATTTATAAGCATATTTAAAAACTTGTCCACCTTTTCATCAGTTAAATCTTTTTCTATATCGTCAACTCCAACAGACGAATAACAAAGCTTTGCTGCCATTGACACTACTTTTTCTGGATTTGGTGTATATTCTATTAATTTTACCTTCACAAAAAATCCCCCTTTGAATTTTAATATCATCTTAATATTATATCATTATACAGATTGTCATAGGAAATTAAAATTTAATAATTTTAACTTATTGAGTTCTGTGGGTTATCAAAACTCTATATGAAAATAACTCTCATACAACGATATTTTGAATATAACTAAGCTTTTGCCTTATTAATAATCCTAAAATTTACGAACTCCCTAAGGTCAAACACGTAAATTTCTTAACGGATTATTAAACACCAAAAACCAGTTATATTAGTCAAAATATCTAAAAGTATTCGCTAACATTTTCATATAGAGTTTTAGTAGTAATTGCTCTATTGCAAAATTAAATCTTACCTCACTATTTTCAGCATAGAAAAAGACAAAAAAATAATACCGTATTCTTATAAAAGATTCCCTATTTTAAAAGAACCCTGCAATAAGAAAGTAGGTATTTGTAATTTAATTATTCTCTTTATTTACTATTATCTTTTTAAGATTAGTGTACTTGCAAATATATTTAACATTTAAAAACTACACTTACAAAATAAATGGGATTAAAATGTTAGCGAATGATTTAAATATTTTTTTATAAAACTTGTATTACACCATTTAAATATCCGTCAAGAAAGTTCGTTGTCTGACCAACGGGAGTTTAGAACTTTTAAGATATTTAATAAGGTGTAATGCTTAGTTTTATTAAAAATATTTAACACATGAGCGGTATTTTGATCCCTTTTATTTTGGATTAAATACATAAATTTCATTTTCCTTGTTAAAGGCTAAGTAGCGTTATTTCTATAAGCTTCATTTTTCGATTAACGGCAAATTTTATCTATAGATATTAGTTTTTTAATACTAAATTTACTCTTCTATAATTTCTATAGCCTTACTCATTATATAGTTAACTCTATCTGTCTCTTTAATCAAATGTAAATATCCAACCAAAGCTTCAAATCCAGTAGCATATCTATACTCTGTTGTATCTGCATTTTTTGGAACCTTATTTGATTTCTGATTTCTACCTCTTTTTACGATGTAGTTTTCCTCTTCACTCAACTCTTCTTCTAAAGAAAGTACTGCTTTAGCTTGTGCACTTGCTTTTACAAACTTAACTGCATTTTTGTGAAGGTCATTAACTCTGCATATATTGTTTTTATTAATCAAATATTCTCTTACAAAAGATTCATATACTGTATCACCCATGTAAGCAAGTACTACAGGTGACATGTTTCTAGCTTGCATTTTCTCCATATTAAACTCTTCTCCATTTTACGCCTTGTCTTGTGTCTTCTATAACTATTCCCATATCTAATAACTTTTGTCTTATATCATCAGCTAATTTATATTCTTTATTTTTCTTAGCTTGTGTTCTTTCATTTATAAGACTTTCTATTTCTTCATCTATACTATCATCATTTGATTTATTTGCTATATTTAAAACGCCTGTAAGCTCTTTAAATAAATTATAGCATTCATTAGCAAACTCTAAAGAAGATTTATCATCTACATTACTAT
The DNA here is from genome assembly GCF_029542625.1 of Tepidibacter hydrothermalis. Lineage (GTDB taxonomy): Bacteria > Bacillota > Clostridia > Peptostreptococcales > Peptostreptococcaceae > Tepidibacter_A > Tepidibacter_A hydrothermalis. The sequence goes on along the minus strand of NZ_CP120733.1, from coordinate 3,993,305 downwards.
TTATAAATCTAGCAAGCTCAAATATTACACTTATAGCATCTGCTGTATTTATATCATCATCCATGCATTCTATAAATCTAGTCTTAAAAGCATCTAATTCCTTAACAAAAGATTTTTCTTCATCAGTAATACTTCCATCCAACTTATCTTTTAAGAACTCTAAATTATTCTTAGCATTATAAAGTCTTTCAAGACCTGCTCCTGCTTGCTTTAACATCTCATCACTAAAATTAACTGGATTCTTGTAATGTGCACTTAACAAGAAGAATCTTACTACATCTAAATCATATTTTTCAGATATATCCCTAACTGTAAAAAAGTTACCCTTAGATTTAGACATCTTCTCATTATTTATATTTATATAACCATTATGTATCCAATAGTTAGCAAATGTCTTTCCTGTTCTAGCTTCAGTTTGAGCTATCTCATTTTCATGATGAGGGAATGTTAAATCTTGACCTCCAGCATGGATATCTATAGTATCTCCTAGATATCTACTAGACATTACAGAACACTCTATATGCCAACCAGGTCTTCCTTCTCCCCAAGGACTACTCCATCCAGGCTCTCCTTCTTTTTTATTCTTCCAAAGAACAAAGTCCATAGGGCTTTTCTTTTTATCATTAACTTCTATTCTTGCTCCTGCTTCTAAATCTTCTATATTCTGCTTTGATAATTTTCCATATCCATCAAACTTTTTAGTATCAAAGTATACATCTCCATCTACTGAGTATGCATATCCCTTATCTTCTAATTCTTTAACAAACTCTATTATTTGTTCTATATTGTCAGTAACTCTTGGATGAACAGACGCTCTCTTTATTCCAAGTCCATCTGCATCTATAAAATATTCTTTTATATATTTGTCTGCTACTTCAAGAGGAGTTATTCCCTCTTCATTAGCCTTATTTATTATCTTATCATCGACATCTGTGAAGTTTTGTATATATGTTACATCATATCCTCTATATTCAAGATATCTTCTTAAAGTGTCAAATATTATAAAAGGTCTTGCATTTCCTATATGAAAGTAGTTGTATACTGTAGGTCCACATGAATACATCTTTACTTTGCCTTCTTCTAAAGGAATGAATTCTTCTTTTTTTCTAGTTAAAGTATTATATAACTTCATTTTACCACCTCTTTATAATTTTTCATCTACTCTAATCCCATTTCTTTTTACTATTTTACCCGGTATTCCTACAACTGTACAGTCTTTAGGAACCTCTTTTAATACCACTGCATTAGCTCCAATTTTCGAATTATCTCCTAGCTTTATAGGCCCTAATATTTTTGCTCCTGCTGATATTATAACATTATTCCCCACTGTTGGATGCCTTTTTCCTGTATCTTTTCCTGTACCTCCCAAAGTGGATCCATGAAACATAGTAACATTATCTCCTACTTCTGCAGTTTCCCCTATTACTATACCCATTCCATGATCTATAAAAAGTCCTTTTCCTATTTTTGCTCCAGGATGTATTTCTATTCCAGTCAAGAATCTGCTTATAGTAGATATTATTCTAGATATAATAAAAAATTTCTTATTATATAAAAAATGTGAAAATCTATGAATCAAAATAGCATGAAAACCAGGATAATTAAGTATGACTTCCAATGTACCTCTAGCCGCTGGATCCTTTTCTTTAATAACATTTATTTCTCTAATTATAGATTTCATATTAATCTCGCCCCTTTATCAATTTGATAATTATATCATATTGATAAATATATCATATCTATATAAATATCAAAAGCCCTGAATTTATAAATTCAGGGCTTTTTTGAATTAATTTTCTAAGAACTCTATTTTTTTAGATGAATATTCATTATATTCTTCTTCAGATATTATATTGTTATCTTTCATTTTATTTAATGTGTCCATAAATTCTTGACAAAGAGATTTTAATTCTAACCTAATTCCATCAACTTCTTTGCTCATTACCATACCCCCCTATAAAAACAATAGTTATACACAACTATTAATATTATACACATGCTATTCACATATTATTCACACACTTATACACAACCTTATTATTTATAATATTATATTTTTTCCAAAAAATACCTTCATTTTTTGTTTTTTTTTTTTGGGGGTTGCTATATTATTTCTAATATAAATTTTCTACACTTAAATATCTTTCTCCAGTATCAGGAGCTATTACAACTACATTTTTTTCTTTTCCTAGTTTTTTAGCTACTTCAATAGCACCAAATACAGCTGCACCACAAGATATTCCTACAAATATGCCTTCTTTTTTAGCAAGATTTCTTGACATGTTATAAGAGTCTTCATTTGAAACAGTAATAACTTCGTCTATTATATCTGTCTTTAACACTTTAGGTATAAATCCAGCTCCTATTCCTTGAATTTTATGAGGTCCAGAACTTCCTCCAGATAAAACAGGAGAGTCTTTAGGTTCTATTGCATAAACTTTAACATTAGGTATATTTTCTTTTAGAACTTCTCCAATACCAGTTATAGTTCCACCAGTGCCAACCCCTGATACAAATGCATCTATATTAGAATCTAAATCTTTAATAATTTCAATAGCTGTTGTTTTTCTATGCATATCAGGATTATCCATATTTTCAAATTGACTAAGAATTACATAATCATCATTTCGATTAGCAAGGTCATTAGCTTTGTCTATTGCACCTTTCATTCCTTTTGATCCATCTGTAAGTATAATTTGAGCTCCATATGCACTTAATATTTTTCTTCTCTCTAAACTCATTGTTTCTGGCATAACTAAAATAACTTTATATCCTTTGTATGCTCCTACCATGGCAATTCCTATACCTGTATTCCCACTTGTTGGTTCAACTATAGTATATCCAGGTTTTAACTCATCTCTTTTTTCCATTTCTTCTATCATATTGAGCGCTATTCTATCTTTAACAGATCCTCCTGGATTAAAATATTCAAGCTTAACATAAACATTAGCCATATCCTCATCAACTAATTTATTAAGCTTCACAAGAGGCGTATTACCTATAAGCTCACCTATGTTATTGTATATCATAAAAATCCCTCCTTATCCCCTACCACTTATCAGAATATTTTATTAAATAATATAATTATAACTTATCATTGTCAATATCAAAATGATAATTATATTATTTATTAAAATTAATGCCAATTGTAGTCCTCTTATTAATATTACCCTCAGAGTGAAAAATTTATAATCTCTTGGTAAATAGAAAAATTCGTCTACTCGCTAACGCGGTGACTCATATCGACAAGCTCCGTTGTTCAAAAATAGTTGCAAGTATAGTTCTTCAGCCCATGTTATCCACAAATATAATATAAAAGTAAAAAATCCTATGTTATCTTTAGATAACATAGGATTCTATACTTTTATATTATATTATTTTTTACATAATTTATTCTGTTAAGTATCTTTTCTTTTCCAAGTAAAGTTAATACTAACGGCATTTCAGGTCCATGCATTTGTCCTGTTAATATTACTCTAGTTCCCATGAATAAGTTTTTACCTTTTATTCCATGTTCTTTTTGAATTTGTTTAAACATAGCTTTTATAAAAGCTTCGTTTATTTCGTCAGCTTCTGTCACTTTTTCTTTTAATACATCTATTAAAGTAGGTATATGCTCTAGCTTTAAGAACTCTCTACAGTCATCATCTTCAAGTTCTAATTCATCTTTAAAGAATATATCAACCTTAGTTGTAATTTCTTTAACGTAAGATAAACTCTCTTTAACTACTCCTACCATTGATTTTATCCAATCATATCTTTCCTCAGCTTCTTCTTCTGTTATAAATCCAGCTTCTATCAAGAAAGGTATAGCAAGATCAGCTATAACTGCATCGTCTGCAGCCTTTATATAATGTGCATTTACCCAATTTAACTTGTCAGTATCAAACACTCCACCGCTCTTTGAAACTCTTTCTAAAGAGAAAGCTTCTTCAAGCTCCTTCATATTAAATATCTCTTTATTGTCTTCTGGAGACCATCCAACTAGAGATACATAGTTTACTAGACCTTCTGGTGAATATCCTTTTTTTCTAAAGTCTTCAACTGCAACATCACCGTGTCTCTTACTTAATTTCTTTCTTTCTGCATTTAATATATTTGGAAGATGAACAAATGTTGGAGCTTCCCATCCAAATGCTTCATACATGTATACATGCTTTGGAGTTGATGGTAACCATTCTTCTCCTCTTATAACATGAGTTATACCCATTAAGTGATCATCCACTATAACAGCAAAATGATATGTAGGGAATCCATCTGATTTCATTAATACTTGATCATCTAAATCATCTGTGTTTATAGTTACAAGTCCTCTTACTATGTCATTAAACTTTATTTCTTTGTTAGCTGGAAGCTTAAGTCTTATAACATATTTTTCTCCAGCTGCAATTTTTGCTTCAACTTCTTCTTTTGATAATCCTCTACAAATACCATCATATTTAGGTATTTTTCCTTCAGATTTTTGTACTTCTCTAACCTTATCAAGTCTTTCTTTTGAACAGAAACAGTAGTAAGCATGTCCATTATCTAAAAGCTCTTTTATATATTCTTTGTATATATCAAGTCTTTTAGATTGAATATATGGTCCATTTTCTCCTACTTCAGTTATCTTTCCATTTTCATCAAGAACTACACCTTCTGTATGATTAACTCCAGCCCAGTCCATGGCTTTTAACATTCCTTCTATAGCACCTTCAACTAATCTACTTTGATCTGTGTCTTCAACTCTTAAAAGGTATGTTCCTCCCATTTTCTTTGCGAATAAATAATTATATAAAGCTGTTCTTAAACTACCAATGTGAACAAATCCCGTTGGACTTGGTGCAAATCTAACTTTTACACTCATTAAAAACCCTCCTAATGTAAATTTTCTATATGATTATATTATATAAGCTGAGTTATGTCTATATTTTCAGATTCTTTAGTTACTCTATTTCTTATTTCAACTCTATTATTCTCAATATCCTTACCTACTACTATGGTTTTTGGTACACCTATTAGTTCGCAGTCCTTAAATTTAAATCCAATTCTCTCTTTTCTGTCATCTAGTAATACATTATACCCTTTATTTGTAAAATTCTCATATATAGATAACCCTGCATTGTATTCTTTCTCTTTTTTTATATTTCCTATTATAATGTGATAATCAAAAGGACTTATATTATCTGGCCATACTATACCTAATTCATCTTTATTATTTTCAACAATAATTGAAAATAATCTATCTGTGTATAATTTGGTCTCTATTATATATAGATTTTCTTCTTTAGAATTTGAATTTAGATATTTAAACTCTGTTTTTATTGTATCTATATCTATAAAATTTATCCCACTAAATGCATTTATTTCTCCACCACAATTAAAACATTTATCTTGTATAGTAGCTGATTTAAAATTACCTATACATTCTATATTAAAATCTCTTTTGTAATTTACATTTTGAATATGATAATCCGTTTTATTAGCTCCTACGATTCCATTTTTTATATGAATAACTTCTTCATCACAAAGTATAGTATCTACTTTTATTCCTATAGGTCCTGCAAATCCAACTTCAGCACCTGTTGCAGCTTTTACTTCTTCTTCACTTGCCATCTTTATATCTTTTTCTTTTATATTAAAATGTTTCGCTACTAATATGTTGTTTATACTTCTATCTCCTCTTAATAAAACCGCTACTATACTTCCTTTTATATTAAGCAGTATAGTTTTTATAAGTTTTTTAGATGAAATATTTAAAGATGATTCTAAATCATCTATAGTCTTAATATTTGGAGTATGTATAAGTTCCATTTCTTTAAGCTCTTGTGTGGATAAGTCCTTGTCTGAATATGATTTTATTTCTTCTTTTAAGTCTCCATATCCACATTTTCCACATAAAAAAACTTCTCTTAGTGGATAAGTTGTATTGAAGAAATATTTATATTTATTTTCTCCATTATTTAATTTAGTATATTTTATATTTAACTCTTCTGTTAATTTATCTATACTCATTATTTGATTGTTTATAATTGTATGTATATCATTTTCCCCTGCTATACTTATAATCTTTATCATATTTTCTTTTTTAGGATTTAATAAACCATCTTTAAGTCTAGATTTTTTATTTTTATTAAGTGTTAAATAAGCTAGATTAAGAGGTACATTCTTATATGATTTTAATTCATTCATATATGATTTTAATATTTCTTCTTTATCTCCGTTTGCTTTTATTAGCGTATTCTCTTTAAATGTATCCAATATATACTTTGTTATGCTATCCAAAAACATATTACCTAAACCTGTGTAGCAGTAGCTTCCACTGTCTACATATTTAACTAGTCCTGACCTATATAATAATTTAGAACTTTCATTGTTAAATTCAATAGAACAATTTTTATACGTCTTTAAATATATAGAGCTTAATTCCACATTAATTCCCCCCTTTTCACTTTACACTTATAATATTATCAAAATTTCACAGAATTAATACAGTATTTTTTAAATTTGGACCTAATTTCTATTTATTTGATTCTATAAGAAGGTTTTTGAAATTAAATGTATAATACATTTATCATGTAATATATATTCACTATATTGTTATAAAAAGGGGATTATGATATGGAAATAGTGGATTCAAAGGGGATGTATACTATATTAGTTGATAAAAGAAGGCGCATAGTATATGAAAAAAATGTAGGAGTTTGGACAAGTGAAGATTTCAAGAGATTTTTAGATGATTACAAAAATATAGTTTTCACTGAACTTGGTAATGATAAACCGTGGGCTAAATTCTGCAATTTGAGCCAATATGAAGTATCTTCTATTTATAATGAGTTAATAGAATTTTTAATACTTTCTATAGACAATGGGTTTTCTCATTGTGCAATTATCTCTAATAGTTCTTTGGTTAACTCTCAAATACATGAGGTCTGTAAACAAATAAGTCTAAACCATTCATTTTTTGGCGGAATAGATGCATTTCAAGATGCAGGTGATTGGTTGGAAGATAACGGATATACAATTTAAAAATTTCACTTTATTGTCAACCAGAACTAATGGATTTTTTATTGGTCAAAATAGTTACGACTTTAGTTTACTTATAGATATTATTTATAAGTTGAAATTTATAGTTTTACTGTATTTAAAAACGCATTATGCTGAGCATAATGCGTCTTTTTTAATTAATAAGCTTTTGCAAAATAAGCCATTTTTTCTGCTTTTTTACCACAGCATACACAAGTATCTCCTAAATCTTCTTGCTCGAAAGGAATACATCTTATAGTAGCTCCTGTTTCTTCTTTCACTTTAAGTTCACACTCTGTGTCTCCACACCACATAGCCTTTATAAATCCTGGAGTTTCTTCTATTGTTTTCTTGAATTCATCCATATTTTTAGCTACGTAAGTTTTTTCTTCTCTAAGTTTTAATGCTTTATTGTATAATCCATCGTGAATATCATCTAATAGATTTTCTATACTTTCTTTTAAGTTTTCCATTGATATTTGAGTTTTCTCAAGAGTATCTCTTCTAAATACTGTAACTTGATTTTTCTCTATATCTTTAGGTCCTATTTCTAATCTTACAGGAACACCTTTCATTTCCCACTCATTGAATTTCCAACCTGGAGAATAGTTAGGTCTATCATCAACTTCAACTCTTATAGATCCTTTAAGATCGTCATATATTGAATCTACAACTTCCATTACATTACCTTTATGTGCTGCAATTGGAACTATAGCAACTTGTGTAGGTGCTACTCTTGGAGGAAGTACTAAACCTCTATTGTCTCCATGAACCATTATAAGTCCACCTATAAGTCTTGTAGATATTCCCCAAGAAGTGTGGTATGGGTTAGCTAAATTTCCATCTCTATCAGAGTATTGTATTTCAAATGCCTTAGTAAAATGTTGGCCTAAGAAATGACTTGTTCCTGATTGTAATGCTTTACCATCATGCATTAAAGCTTCTATTGTATAAGTGCTATCTGCACCTGCAAATTTTTCATTTTCACTCTTTTGTCCACATACAACAGGCATAGCAAGTAAATCTTCTGCTACTTCTTTGTATATATCAAGCATTTGAAGAGTTTCACCTTTTGCTTCATCATAAGTTTCATGTAATGTATGTCCTTCTTGCCATAAGAACTCTGAAGTTCTTAAGAAAGGTCTAGTTGTTTTTTCCCATCTTACAACAGAACACCATTGGTTATAAAGGTATGGTAGATCTCTGTAAGATTTTAACCATTTAGAATACATAGAACATATTATAGTCTCTGATGTAGGTCTAACACAAAGTCTTTCAGCAAGTTCATTATGTCCTCCATGAGTTACCCATGCAACTTCTGGAGCAAATCCTTCAACATGCTCTGCTTCTTTTGTTAATAAACTTTCTGGTATAAGTAGTGGGAAGTAACAGTTTTTATGTCCAGTCTCTTTAAATCTTCTATCTGCAAACGCTTGAATGTTTTCCCATATTCCAAATCCATATGGCTTTATTACCATGAATCCCTTAACAGGAGAATAATCAACAAGGTCTGTCTTTAATATTACGTCTGTATACCATTGTGGGAAGTCGACTTCCATTGGAGTTATTTCTTCAACAAATTGTTTATTTTTCTTACTCATTTCTATTCCTCCTTCAAATTTAACATTCACTCCATATTCTCATATGGCTCAAATAAAAAAAGCCTTTCGTCTCTAATATTAGAGACGAAAGGCTTATCTTCCGCGGTACCACTCTAGTTAGCAATAATAGTATATTGCTCTCTTAATAGGATTTAACGGGTCCTACCGTAAGAACTTTTTAACGTTCTTAAACTCCAGAGCTGGTTCAATAAACTTCTCTTAAAAACCTCTCACCAATGGCTTTTTCTCTGTGAAGATAGATTATCTACTATTCTCTTTCTATGTTTGTAAATTATTATAAATTTTAATTATTAATTCTATATTATAATTTATTTTTTGTCAACTAATATTAAAGAACATATAGCTTGGGAAGATATACCTTCCTTTGTTCCTGTAAATCCAAGCCCTTCTTCAGTTGTAGCTTTTACATTAACCGAATCTATATGTATGTTTAATGCATTTGATATTTTTTCTCTCATATTCTCTATGTGAGGAGCCATCTTTGGAGCTTGAGCTATTATTGTACTGTCTATATTATTGACCTTATAACCTTTATTATTCACAAGATTTCCTACATATTCTAATAATTTTATACTATCTGCCCCTTTATATTTTGGATCATTATCTGGAAAGTGCTTTCCTATATCTTTAAGAGCCATGGCTCCAAGTATACTATCCATTATAGCATGTGTAAGTACATCGGCATCAGAATGACCTAAAAGCCCCTTATCATGCTCAATTTTAACACCACCTATAATAAGATCTCTATTTTCCACTAACTTATGCACATCATATCCTATTCCAACTCTTATCATAAAATCACCCTACTCTCTACTTTTAAGTATTTGCTCAGCAAAATTCAAATCTTCTCTTGTAGTCATCTTTATATTTTCATACGATCCCATTATCATCTTAACATTATAACCCATATTTTCAACTAACATAGCATCATCTGTCCCATAAAAGTTTGTTTTAAATGCATTTTCATATGAATTCATTAAAATGGTATAATCAAAGCTTTGAGGAGTTTGAACTGCCCATACATACTTTCTATTAGGTGTATTAGTAATTATGTTGTTATCATCCAATACCTTAATAGTGTCCTTAACAGGAACTCCAACTACAACAGCTTTATTCTCTATTGCTTCTTCAATAGAATTATTTATAATAAGATCACTTACAAAAGGTCTTGCACCATCATGTATTAACACTATACTACAATCCTTGTTTACCTTTTTAAGACCATTATAAACCGAATCTTGTCTTTCATTTCCTCCATATGCTATTTTTATTCTTTTGTCGAAATTATACTTATTAAGTACATGTTCCACGAAAAACTCTTCCTCATCTTCTCGTACAACAACAATTATTTCATCTATATTATTATTTTTATCAAAAACTTCAATAGTGTGAGCAACTACTTCTTTATCTCTTAACTTTATATACTGCTTGTTTATATTAGATTTCATTCTCTTGCCCATTCCAGCAGCAACTATAACTGCACTATTCATTAAATCACCTCTAAAATAGATTATACTACAAAAATAGCTTATATATTTATATAAATATATAAGCTATTTTTGTAGTATTCTTTTAAGATCCTAATGTTCCAAAATATAAAAACAAAATTAAAACTAATGAAGCATCAGCTAAAGCAATTACAAAAGATTTCTTTAATAAGCATACTATAACTGAAGCTCCGCCTATAATCCAAGATAACATAGCCATAAGAGGAGCTGTAAACATTCCACTTATATAAGTAAGCTCAGCGAAATGAGCGATAATACTTAATAAAAACAAAATATGCATAATACCTACTAATTTTGGTATTTTAAATTCTCCATTAATAAAATTCATTTTATATATCCTCCATTGTCTAAAAATCTATAAATGCATTTATTATTTAATACATACTATCTTCTAAGTCTATTTTTTCTTTTAAATAATTGTCCTAAAGAAAGAAAAATAAATAATATCAATATTGGATAAATAACAACTAAATCCACTCTTATTATTGGTCCAGATTCTGTTGCAGCCCATCTTGCTACATAAAATTCCCATATACCATAAGAAATAAGAAAAATTATAGTTGTAATTTGAGTCTTAGTAATTTTTTTCATTTTATTTCCTCCTTTAATAAAAGGTAATCTATTATTGTTAAGTTCGCTTATCATTAAAATACATCTATTAATAAACTATAACCGTTATAAACCTTAACTTTAGCCTTTAACTTTCCTTCTCTAGCTTTCTTTTCAAAATCAGATCCTGTATTTTCTTCAATAAAATATTTATCTAAGTTATATGAAACTCTAATCCCTATAATATTTTCTTTTTCATTGTCCTTCTTTTCTTCCCAATCTGTAATAGTATGATTATACTTTGCCTTTAAATAAATTTTATCTTTTGGCTTTTTATCAGTTAAATAATCAACTTTATAAATCTCATTTTCTTTTTTTAGAACAACATATAAATCTTTATTCGAAAGTTTATCTTGATAATAATCTTCTTTATCTATTAATCTATCTGGTATTTGACTTAAGTTTATATCATTTATATCGTAGTTCATATATATATAATCCCCTCTAAACGGATCTGTTGGATCATATGGTTTTGTGTTAATTATTATTTCATTCCCTTTATAATAAGTCATAAGAGGAGTCATAGCCATGCCTATCAATATAATTATAGGTAAAATCATCGATATTATATATTTATTATTTTTCAATGAATTCACCCCCTCTTTTATTTCTCATTCTTTCAAAGTAATGTCCAAATAATAAAAGTATAGCTCCTGATGTTATAAAGAACATTGACTTTGGCATAAAATCATAGAATGTATCAAAATAATATCTGATTATAGTAATACATATAAATATTAGAGATATTAAATTTCCTTTGTTAGTCTCATGGAAAAGATATAGTACATATAAAAGAGAGAATATTAAACTTATAGTAACTCCACTTTTTATAAATTTAAAACTTTCTTCCCATATATAAGGACTTGTTAGAATTAATCCTGATATTCCAAATACTATTAATCCTTGTATCTTAAATATATCTCTGTTAACATTTACCTTTCCATAATACATAAATAATCCTATTATTAAAAATACAACGGTTGTATAGAATTCATCTACATTATAATTACCTAAAAAGTATAATACTGTGCTTAGTAATACTAAGTTATTGAAAAACGTTCCTACTTTGCTGTTTCCTAAGTGATTATTTATATAATATAAAACTGGTATTATTAGAATTATAAAGTAAGATAAATAATCTAAATTATATGAGTTCATCAAATATACTAATAAAAATACATGTGAGAATATAAATACAAGTTTATCTTTAAATAGTAAGGCTAAAGGAATTATCCCTACACCCCAAAATAAAAATGCTTTTGAAAAATGTCCTTCATAATGAAATATCTGTCCTATTAAGAATATACCAGCACCATATATAAGTGCTCCAATATATAAGAAACTCTTACTAGTTTTTGGATACTTGTTCTCTAACTTATAGCTTAATATATTAAATCCTATATAAGATCCTATAATCATAAATACCTTTGTTATTTTACTTATATAATTCCAATTACTAGCTATAAAACTAATTATTCCAAGTCCTACTAATATCGCTCCTATAGTGAGTATTATTCTAACGAAATTTAATCTTACAATATCATAATTATCTATTATATCTATCTTTTGCTCTGGACTTATTAGATTTTCTTTTTTCATAAACTCAAGCTCTTCTTCTAGAAAATTAAGCCTATTTTTACTAATCTTCCTTTTTTTCATATCAACATACCTCCTAACTATTGGTCTATTAAACTTTTAAATTTTTCATATATATATTCCTTATCAAACGAACTATATAATCTATAGTTTTTATCATCTAGTATTCTATAATGAAATGTAATTATATTTTGTTGTATTCTAAAACAATCAGTTTTCTCTACATCCTTCCACCATATTTTACCTCCACCTGTTTTATTTTTAGGAAAGTACATTTTTCCAAGAGCTACTACTTGTACAAGCTTTACAGGTTCTTCTCCAAAGCTCATTTTAAGTATTTCACTTTCATTGAAAATACTACAAACAGCAATACAAGTACTCCATGACAAAGAATTTCTCTCTTTTTCTATTTGAACTAATGTCTTTTTTGATATTCCTATCACTTCAGCCATCTTATCTTGAGAAAAATTATACTCTGTTCGTACAAGCTTTAACTTTCTCGAAACTATATCAATTACTTCTTCTTTGTTCATACAACCACCTCAACAGAGTTTCTTTTTTTAATTATAGTGTAATTTTACACTATAAATGTAAAAAAGTAAACTGTTTTTATTATAAAAAAAAGACCTTGCCATTGGCAAAGTCTTTTTATGATGATTTTTCTGCTGCTGTTTTTGGTTTTCCAAATATCATTCTACCTGCTGCAGTTTGAAGAACAGATGTTACTAAAACGTCTATAGTCTCTCCTATATACTTTCTGCCTCCATCTACTACAATCATAGTTCCATCATCTAGGTAAGCTACTCCTTGACCTGATTCTTTTCCTTCTTTTATAACTTGAACTATCATTTCTTCCCCTGGTATAACAACTGGCTTTACCGCATTTGCCAGTTCATTTATATTCAATACTTCAACACCTTGAAATTGAGCTACTTTATTTAAATTAAAGTCATTAGTGACAACTTTTCCACCCATGATTTGTGCTAATTTTAAAAGTTTAATATCAACTTCCTTAACCTCTTCTATATCCTTGTCTGTTATTTCAACCTCAATATCAAGCTCTTTTTGTATCTTATTTAAGATATCAAGGCCCCTTCTACCTCTTACTCTTTTTAAATCATCTGATGAATCAGCTATATGTTGAAGTTCTTTTAGTACAAATTCAGGGATAACTATTTTTCCTTCTACAAATCCAGTCTTAGCTATATCTGCTATTCTACCATCTATTATTACACTAGTATCCAATAACTTAGGCTTATCTTTTACTTCTTTTTTGCTATTAGACTTGTCCTTAGTATTAGGTATCTTAATTATAGATGTTATGTTGAACAGATCTTCCTTGTATCTTACAGATATTTTTATTCCTATATATGCCATAAGAATATACACAAGTACAGAAAGAACAGTTCCAAGTATAGGAACAGGTATTTGAAGTAATAAATTACTTACTAAATACGCTATGAACAATCCAATTATAAGCCCTAGTGAGCCTATCAAAATTTCTATTGGTGGTACTTTTGATAATTCTGTTTCCACAAAATTAGCTATATTTTTTCCCTCTTCTATAAGCCATGGAGCAATTAAGAAAAATATAAATCCCATTATAAGACCAGATACCATAGATCCTAAAATTATAGATATTTGAGATGCCGGTAATAGATTTGGAAAAGCTCCAACTACAGAGAAATAAGTTCCAATCCCAATAGTTATACCTATTAAAGACATAATCCCTTTTATAATTTTGTTTATCACTATTTCACCTCCTATTTAAAGTATCGTCTATATTTTATTTTTTAATCCAAATTTATATTACTTTCTATTAATTCTTTAATATTTTCAGAAGTATCATCAAGAACTAATGTTAATTCACTAATAAGCATATCTTTAGCATCATTTAACATTTTCTTTTCTCCTGTTGAAAGTCCCTTTTGATTATCTTGTATCATTAAATTTCTAACAACAACAGCTATTTCATATATATCCCCAGTTTTTATTTTATCCATATTATCTCTAAATCTTTTATTCCACTTTTGATCCATATCCCCTTTTTCATCTTTAATTATATTCATTAATTTTTCTAACTCTTCATTATCTATAATATGTCTTATTCCTAGCTTGTTAATATTGTCAATAGGTATCATTATCTCAACTTCAGATATAACCATGTTTAAAATATAATACTGTTTCTTCTCTCCTAATACTTCTTTTTCCTCTATAGAATTTATTATCCCTGCTCCGTAATTAGGATAAACTATTTTGTCACCTATATTAAACATAAAATTTCTCCCTTCAAAATAATAATCTATTATAGTATATACCAATCGTTTCAAATAGTCAAACCAAAACATTTATTTTATCACATTAAATTGCAGTATGTCAATTATATTTTGTATTTAAATGTTCTATTATTACCTATTATGAAAAAAATTATACAATTGACCTGCAATCGTTTTCTTATTATAATTATTATGAGGTGATTTTAAAATGAATGAATTCAATTTCGATAAATTTGAAAATTCAGTAAATAATTCATTAATAAGACATAAGAGTATCTTAGATATAATAACTAAACTTGAAGAAAGTAATTCTAAAACAAACAGAGCAATAATAAAATCTGTTACTAATTGTGGTTGTATTGAAATATCAGGTAAAAAACAGAATCCACCAAAAGATATAACATTTAATGAACTTTCTAATTATATGGATAACCATATATCAGGCGATTTATGTGATAATTGTAAAGAAAAAATAGAAGAAGAACTAGGAAATCATCTTTTCTATATAGCTGCTCTTTGTAAATCACTAAATATAAGTTTGGAAGATGTTTTGAAAAAAGAAAACAATAAACTTCAAACACTAGGAATATATAACCTACTTTAAAGTAATACGTTTATATTTAAAATAAAAGGGCATGTACATGCCCTTTTTGTAATAAAATTTTTAAATATGTCTATCAAGTAATACTTGTTCTTGTATTCTTCTTAATCCATCTCTTATGTATCTAGCTCTTATCTCTCCAATACCTTCTACATCATCAAGTTCTTCAATAGTAGCTTTTAATATAGACTGGAAATTATGGAAATGATCCGTTAAATTCTCAACCACACTTTTAGGTAATCTATATATTTTTCTAAGAATTCTCCATCCTCTTGGATAAACTGTATATTCTATATTGTCTATATTACTAGCAGTATAACCCAAAAGCCTTACTATATTATTAAGCTCGAGTAAATCCTCCGATGAGAAATTTCTAATAGATTTTTTGAAATGTGAATAATCTCTATCTTTAATTATATTATAATCCTTAAATACCATTTCTGCATCTTCTTTTACATTTCCTATTAATTCTTCTAACTGCATACTAACTAATATTCCTTCATTTCCAAGCTCTATTATATAATGTTCTATCTCTGTAACTATTCTCATAACCATTTCAGTTCTTTGAACAACTGTTGCAACATCATAAAGAGTTACCAAATCCTCAAATTCTAAAGCACTTAAATTTATCATAGCCTGATCTAGCACAGATTTATATTTTTCAAGAGTTTGAATAGCTTGGTTTGCCTTTGTTAATATTTTTGATGTTTCTTGTATAACATATTTGCTATATCCTCTATATAAAGTTATTATATTTCTTCTTTGTGATATAGATATAACCATCTCAGTAGTTTGTCTTGCAACTCTTTCTGCCGTTCTATGTCTTATTCCTGTCTCTGATGATGGTATTAATGGATCTGGTATTAATTGAGTATTTGCATAAAGTATCTTCTTTCCATCACTACTTACTATTATTGCTCCATCCATTTTTGCAAGTTCATACAAATATGCAGGTGAAAAATCAGAATTTATATTAAACCCACCATCAACTATTTTCATTATTTCTTCACTATTTCCTATTACAATTAACGCTCCAGTTTTTGCTCTTAGAACATTCTCTAGACCTTCTCTAAGAGGTGTTCCTGGTGCTATCATCTTCAAGCAATTTAATTGTTCTGTGTCTTTTATAAAACTTTCTTTCATTTATGTTTACCCTCCTAGTACAAAGTCTAAAGCCTCTCTTATATTTTCTACACCTATAATCTTAATATCGTCCATATTTTCTAATCCCTTTACATTACTTTTAGGAACTATAACTCTATTAAAACCTAATTTTTTACATTCTGCTATTCTTTTTTCTATAAAACTTACACCTCTTATTTCCCCTGTTAAACCTACTTCTCCAATGGCAACAGTTTTTTCATTTGTTTCTATATTTCTAAAACTAGAAGCTATAGATATTACTATTCCAAGGTCAATAGCTGGTTCATTAAGTTTTATTCCTCCAACAACATTTATATAAATATCTTGATTTTGTATTTGCATACCTGCTCTTTTTTCAAGAACTGCCATAAGAAGAGAAACCCTATTGTAATCAACTCCAGTTGCAGCCCTTTTGGGTATACCGAAACTAGTAGGACAAACAAGAGCTTGGAGTTCTACCAGCATAGGTCTTGTACCTTCTATAGTTGCAACTATTACAGATCCTGATACTCCCTTTGGTTTTTCAGAAATAAGTATTTTTGATGGATTTTCAACTTCTATAAGTCCCTTATCTCTCATCTCAAATACTCCTAGTTCATTAGTAGAACCAAATCTATTTTTAACAGATCTAATCATTCTATATGTATTATATCGTTCTCCTTCAAAGTAAAGTACAGCATCAACCATATGCTCAAGTATTTTAGGTCCAGCAAGTGACCCTTCTTTTGTTACATGCCCAACTATAAAAGTTGATATACCTACTTTTTTAGATATTTTCATAAATCTAGAAGTTCCTTCTTTTATTTGACTGACACTTCCAGGAGTAGAAGTTATTTGGGGACTATATACTGTTTGTATAGAGTCAACAATTATCATATCTGGTTTTATATTATCTATTTGTTTTTCTATTATATCAAGATTATTTTCTGCGAATATATATAAGTTCTCACTTTCTATATCAAGCCTTTTTGCTCTCATTTTTATCTGATATATAGATTCTTCTCCAGATGCATATAAAACTTTTTTGCCACTTTTCGCTACATTGTCTGCAACTTGAATCAAAAGAGTAGACTTTCCTATTCCAGGATCTCCACCTGCTAATATTAAAGATCCTTTAACTACTCCTCCTCCTAATACCCTATCTAACTCATTTATACACGTTGAAAATCTTTCTTGTTCATTTATTTCTAGTTTATTTATAGGTACAGGTTTTTGAACTTCTTTTTCTATTATAAAAAGATCATGTTTACTTTTTTTATCTTCTATTTCTTCTACAAATGTATTCCAATCATCACATTCTGGACATTTACCAATCCACTTTAAACTTTCATATCCGCATGATTGACAAACATACTTGCTCTTAATTTTAGCCATAATATCACCTTTACATTTTAATTAATTTGAATAAATTGAATTTATCTTAAAGCTAAAAGTTCTAAAACTCCATCCTGTTAAGATTGGAGATAATAGCTTAACATCTTCTGGATTAGATTACCCACAAATTACATGTCTAAAACTTAAACTCCGGTAAAATCTCCATCTAAATTAAGTTTCGCTTTATCCTAATTATAGGATACCAAAAAATATATATTTTGGGAAACAAAAAATTCTCTTTATTTCCCCTCATAACTTATATTTTCACCAATGTCTTACAATTTATATTTCTATAAACAGTAATTATTTTTATTAACTTTCATCTAATTTTATCCCAAAGATAAAAGTTCTAAAACTCCATGTGAATTAAGTTTAACTTTATCCTAATATTTAAAATAATATGATTCACTTATATACAAAAAAGAGCTTAAAAAATTAAGCTCTTTTTTCAAATAACAGCTTACCGTTATTTTCTTTAACTATTATATCATCTCCATTATTAATATTTCCTTTTAAAATTTCCTCTGAAATATTATCCTCAAGGAGTTTTTGTATAGATCTTTTAAGAGGTCTAGCTCCATATTCTCTATTAAACCCTTCTTTTGCTATTAACTTAATTGCACAATCTTCAAGTTCTAAATTTATATCCATGCTTTTTAATCTTTCTTGTAAGTTTTTAATCATAAGCTTTACTATTTCATCTATATGTTCTTGATCTAGAGAATGAAAAACTATTATCTCATCTATCCTATTTAAAAACTCTGGCTTAAATTTTAATCTAAGCTCTTTCATAACATTTTCTTTCATTTTCTCATATTCACTTTTCTGAATTTCTTCACTTCCTAAATGCTTCTTAAATCCCAATGTTTTTTGATTGTATATATTGTGAGCACCTACATTAGACGTCATTATTATTACAGTATTTTTAAAATCGATTATTCTTCCTTTAGAATCACTTAACCTTCCATCATCTAATATTTGAAGTAATATATTAAATATATCTGGGTGTGCTTTTTCTATTTCATCAAATAATACTACGCTATAAGGATTTCTTCTTACTTTTTCAGTAAGCTGACCTCCTTCTTCATGACCTATATATCCAGGAGGAGATCCTATTAACTTTGCTACAGAGTGTTTCTCCATATATTCAGACATATCTATTCTTATTATGCTATCTTCACTAGAGAACATCACCTGAGCCAGCGCTTTAGAAAGTTCTGTTTTACCGACTCCTGTTGGTCCTAAAAATATAAATGAACCTATTGGTTTTTTAGGGTCTTTAAGACCTACTCTAGCCCTTCTTATAGCTTTTGATACAGCTTTTATAGCTTCTTTTTGTCCTATAACTCTATTGCTTATTATATTTTCAAGATTTAAAAGTTTTTTACTTTCTTCTTGTATAAGCTTATTAACAGGTATTTTAGTCCATGAAGATACTATATCCGCTATATCTTCTTCATCAACCACATCAGATGATTTTGAAGAATCTTTCTTCCAAGATTTTTGAGTCTTTTCTAGCTTTTCTTTTATTTCTTTTTCTTCATCTCTTACACTTGCAGCATTTTCAAAATCTTGATTCCTTATAGCTTCTTCCTTTTCTTTTGCTAAAATTTCCAATCTATTTTGCATATCCTTTATATCTTTAGGAGGAACATAATTAGAAAGTCTTACCTTAGAACTTGCTTCATCGATCAAATCAATAGCCTTATCTGGTAGAAATCTATCATTTACATATCTATGCGACAAATTGACTGCTGCATTTATCGCTTCATCAGTTATTTTTACATTATGGTGAGCTTCATATCTGTCTCTAAGTCCTTTTATTATATTTATAGAATCTTGAATAGACGGCTCTTCAACCATAACTGGTTGAAATCTTCTTTCAAGAGCAGAGTCCTTTTCTATATATTTTCTATATTCATCAACAGTAGTCGCTCCTATTATTTGTATTTCACCTCTAGAAAGCTCAGGCTTTAAAATATTAGATGCATCCATAGAACCTTCTGAGCTACCAGCTCCAACAATTGTATGTAACTCATCTATAAATAATATTATATTTTGATTATTCTTTAATTCAATCATTACATTCTTTATTCTTTCTTCAAATTCTCCTCTATATTTGGCACCTGCTATCATACCAACTAAATCTAGTGATAATATTCTCTTATCTTTCAATATTTCTGGTACATCTCCTGATACTATTTTACCTGCTAGACCTTCTATTATGGCTGTTTTACCTACCCCTGGATCTCCTATAAGTACAGGATTATTCTTAGTTCTTCTACTTATTATTTGTATAACTCTTTGTATTTCGCTATCTCGTCCTATAACAGGATCTAACTTTCCATCTTCATATGATTTATTAAGATCTTTTCCATATTTATTAAGTGTTGGTATATTCTTATTGTCAAATTTTTCATTGTTTTGGTGCGTTATGTTTATATCCTTTAAACAGTTTAATATTTCTTTACTTAGTTCATTCATGTTTATACCCAAATCGTATAATATCCTCCACGCTATTCCATCACCTTCTTTTATAATTGCCAAAAGTATATGCTCTGTTCCAATATAGTTATGTCCTAGTACCTTTGCCTGCATAAATGAAAGTTCAAATATTTTCTTAGTTCTTGGACTAAATCCAATTACTTTAACTTTTAAATTACCTATTTGTATGTATAAAGGCATACGCTGCTTTATTAGTTCTTGAGTAACTCCAAACTTATTCAAAACTTGTCCAGATATACTCGTGCTATCTTTTAAAATACCCAATAATATATGTTCACTTCCAACTAAATTATGTCCCATATTACTGGCTTCTAGAGTTGCTATATCTAGTGATTTTCTAGCTCTTTGAGTAAATTTATCAAACATAATACCCCTCCTAAATTAATACTACTACATATTATTTCCAAAATATAAAATGTTAATTCAGATAGGTATAGATTAAAAAAGGATGACTTTTTAAGTCATCCTTTTTTAATCTATTTATTATTTTTTGCTTCTTCTATTATCTTCTCTGCAAATTGCGATGGAACTTCATCATATTTATCAAATTCCATTTCAAAATAACCTCTTCCTTGAGTCATAGATCTTAAGTCTATTGCGTATTTAAAAGTTTCTGCTTGTGGTGCCTGAGCATATATAACCTGCTTACCTCTTGAAGAAGGCTCCATTCCAAGTATTTTACCTCTTCTTTTGTTTATATCTCCCATTATATCTCCCATATACTCTTCTGGAACTACTATTTTTAAATTCATTATAGGTTCTAACAATATAGGATCTGCTTCTTGTATCCCTTTTTTAAATGCAATCGAAGATGCTATTTTAAATGCCATCTCAGATGAGTCAACATCATGATATGATCCATCGTATAATGTTGCTTTTATATTCATAACAGGGAATCCTGCTAATGAACCTTCTCTAAGACATTCTTTAAGACCTTTTTCAACAGCAGGTATATACTGTCTTGGTACTGATCCTCCAAATACAGATTCCTCAAATATAAATTCTTCTTCAGATGGTTCAAATTTTATCTTAACATCTCCATATTGTCCATGACCTCCACTTTGCTTTTTATGCTTTCCTTGAACATCTGATTTTCCTTTTATGGTTTCTCTATATGCTACTTTTAAATCTGAGAGTCTGACATCTACTCCAAATTTCTCTTTCAATTTATCCTTTATAGAATTTATATGAAGTTCGCCTTGACCTCCTATTAATGTTTGCTTTGTTTCATGATTTCTAAACCATTTAAAAGAAAGATCTTCTTCTGATAATTTATGAAGTCCATTACTTATTTTTTCTTCATCTCCCTTTTTTAAGCTATTTATTGCATAATATATTTGTGGCTTTGGAAACTCTATATTTTCAAAAGGTTCCTTTTTTGAGCTTGTAGCCAGAGTATCTCCCGTTTGAACATTTGAAAGTTTATTTAATACTACTATATCTCCAGCAACAGCTTTTTTAAGTTCAATTTGATCTTTATTCTTCAATGAATATATATGATATATTTTTTCCTTGTTTTCTTTATTTATATTGTAAACTTCAGTGTCTGGAGTTAATTCTCCTTCACATACTTTAAGTAAAGATATTTTACCTACAAATGGATCAACTAATGTTTTAAAAACTATCCCTGAGAACTCTTTATTCTCACTACTCATTCCTATATCAATAGGAGATGGCATATAATCCCAAACCATATCCAGTAAAGTATGTATTCCTATATTCTTAGTTGTAGAACCACATAAAACAGGAATAATATTTCCTTTTAATACACCTTCTCTTAATCCCCTATGTATTTCCTCCTGTGTAAATTCCACTTGAGAAAAATATTTATCAAGAAGTTCATCATCAGTTTCAGCAACTGACTCTAACAGCATTTCCCTAATAGGGCTTATTTCTTCCTTGACATCTTCAGGAATATCAACCGTAATACAATCTTTTCCATTATATTCTCGTGCGAACATATCTACTACGTTTATGAATCCTTTAAATTCTTCATTATTTCCCATAGGTAAATGAAAAGGAGCTATTTTTTTTCCATATCTTTCTCTTAATTGCTCTAACACTTTATTGTATTTGGCTTTTTGACTATCAATTTTATTTATAAATATGAATTTTGGGGTATTATTTTCATCTGTTATTTCTAAAGCTTTATCCGTTCCAACTTGAATATCACAGGTTCCATCTACTACTATGATAGATCCTGCTGCTGCTTTAATAGCTGATATTGATTCTCCATAAAAATCAAAATATCCAGGAGTGTCTAAGAAATTATATTTGTGATTATTCCATTCAACAGGAACTAAATTAAGAGTGGATGTCATATTTACTTCTTCATTTGGCTTACTTATTCTATTTACTACTTTATTAGTATATAAAACAGCTTCTATTAAATTACTTTTTCCACATCCTGAATGTCCTAAAACTGCAATATTCCTTATTTTATCACTTTCATAAATTTTCATAGAAAAATCCCCCTTCGCTTTTTTATAATATTCTATATCTTTTGAATTTTTCCTTTTTTTAGCTTTTGTGTATAATCCAAAATAAAATATAATATCTTTCACTTATATAGTTTGATTAAGTTTCATTTTTAAAAACATTATAATTTTCTTATATATAAAATATTATGTTTTAAAGTTTTTATTATGTATGATATATAAAATTTCGTCTCCTCGCTAACTCGGTGACTCATGTCGCCAACGATCCTTCCAGGCTCCGTTGCTCAAAAATAGTTGCAAATATCACTTTTTAATCAATATTATCTAGAAATTCAAAATCATATAATTACTTATGCATTAAAAAATTCATCTACTCGCTAGCGCGGTGACTCATGTCGCCGTTCTAACTTATTTAATTTTTTGCAAAAAAAATAATAGGTCTTTTTAAAAGCCTATTATTTTTAAAACATCATCTATTGTATTTTTCGAGTATTCACCTTTTTTATATTTTCTTTTCGAAACTAATATCTCCGCTTCATTTCCTCTATTTATGATTTCTCTTAATATTGTCGGTAATTCTATGAATACTCCCAATTCTTCAAAGTCCTCATCCATTATTATAAATGTTGGTATCTTAGGTTTTCCATGAAGTTTATACTTATTCAAAGCTTCCTCATTTCCTTCTCTTGATACAATTCTTAAATTAATGTTTGAATTTAAATCGCATATAAAGCTTACTCCAGGTAAATTTATTTGGCAATCAGGACACCAATCTTCTGCGAATGCCAATATATATATCTTTTTTTGGATAATTTTTATCTTATTAACTAATTTTTTGTCCATATTTATACTGTCTTTTATTTTTTCTATTTTCTCCTTATATACATCTTCTGCCGATTCTAAAAACTCTTGAAAGCTCATTCCTTTAAAAAACAAGTCCTTTAAAATCATATTTTATACCCCCTATATGGATATACTACTTAAGAACTATTATAACACAAAAAATATAATAAAAAAAGATTACGTGGCTACGTCCTACTCTCCCAGGGGGCTGCCCCCCAAGTACCATCGGCGCTAAAGAGCTTAACTTCTGTGTTCGGAATGGGAACAGGTGTATCCTCTTTGCTGTAATAACCACATAATCTTTTGAATTGTAAGTATTAGATTTTAATACTTTCAAAATTGACCAGATTTAATAAAAGGTTAAGTCCTCGATCTATTAGTATTCATCAGCTGAACCCATTACTGAGCTTACACCTTGAACCTATCAACCAGGTAGTCTTCCTGGGATCTTACTCATAAAGATGGGAAATCTTATCTTGAGGTTGGCTTCGCGCTTAGATGCTTTCAGCGCTTATCCATTCCATACATAGCTACCCAGCTATGCCACTGGCGTGACAACTGGTGCACCAGAGGTATGTCCATCCCGGTCCTCTCGTACTAAGGACAGCTCCTCTCAAATTTCCTACGCCTGCGACGGATAGGGACCGAACTGTCTCACGACGTTCTGAACCCAGCTCGCGTACCACTTTAATGGGCGAACAGCCCAACCCTTGGGACCTACTACAGCCCCAGGATGTGATGAGCCGACATCGAGGTGCCAAACCTCCCCGTCGATGTGGACTCTTGGGGGAGATAAGCCTGTTATCCCCAGGGTAGCTTTTATCCGTTGAGCGATGGCCCTTCCACGCGGAACCACCGGATCACTAAGCCCGACTTTCGTCCTTGCTCGACCTGTATGTCTTGCAATCAAGCTCCCTTTTGCCTTTGCACTCTTCGCACGATTTCCGACCGTGCTGAGGGAACCTTTGGGCGCCTCCGTTACATTTTGGGAGGCGACCGCCCCAGTCAAACTGTCCACCTGACAGTGTCCCAAGACCAGATTCATGGTCTATGGTTAGAATCTCAATATTACAAGGGTGGTATCCCAAGGGTGACTCCACGAAAACTGGCGTTCTCGTATCTCAGTCTCCCACCTATCCTGTACATGTAATATCGAAATCCAATGCCAGGCTACAGTAAAGCTCCATGGGGTCTTTCCGTCCTGTCGCAGGTATCCGGCATCTTCACCGGAATTACAATTTCACCGAGTCTTTTGTTGAGACAGTGCCCAAATCGTTACGCCTTTCGTGCGGGTCGGAACTTACCCGACAAGGAATTTCGCTACCTTAGGACCGTTATAGTTACGGCCGCCGTTTACTGGGGCTTAAGTTCAATGCTTCGACTTGCGTCTAACACATCCCCTTAACCTTCCAGCACCGGGCAGGCGTCAGCTCCTATACATCGTCTTTCGACTTAGCAGAAACCTATGTTTTTGGTAAACAGTCGCTTGGGCCTATTCTCTGCGGCCTCTTCGGGCATACACCCTAATGAGGCACCCCTTATCCCTAAGTTACGGGGTCATTTTGCCGAGTTCCTTAACAAAAGTTCTCTCGCTAGCCTTAGAATTCTCTTCTCACCCACCTGTGTCGGTTTGCGGTACGGGTACCTTTAATCTCAGTAGAGGCTTTTCTTGACAGCATGAAATCGACTACTTCGCTACTTAATTTCGCTCCCCATCACACCTCAGAATTGCACCGACGGATTTGCCTATCAGTGCTCCCTTAATGCTTGGACCTACATCCAATAGTAGGATAGCCTATCCTTCTGTGTCACCCCATTCTTCAAACGATTATCGGTAGTACAGGAATCTCAACCTGTTGTCCATCACCTACGCCTTTCGGCCTCGGCTTAGGTCCCGACTAACCCTGAGCGGACGAACCTTCCTCAGGAAACCTTGGGTTTTCGGCCCGTAGGATTCTCACCTACGTCTCGCTACTCATGCCAACATTCTCTCTTCACTGCAGTCCACTAGTCCTTCCGGTCTAGCTTCAACCCGCAGTGAATGCTCCCCTACCCATTGACAAAGTCAATGCCGTAGCTTCGGTAGTAAGTTTTAGCCCCGATAATTTTCGGCGCAGGATCACTCGACCAGTGAGCTATTACGCACTCTTTGAATGAATGGCTGCTTCTAAGCCAACATCCTGGTTGTCTGTGCAATCCCACATCCTTTACCACTTAACTTACATTTAGGGACCTTAGCTGACGGTCTGGGCTGTTTCCCTCTCGACTATGAATCTTATCACCCACAGTCTGACTCCCAAGCAAAAGATAAAGGCATTCGGAGTTTGATAGTCTTCGGTAACCCATAGGGCCCCTAGGACATTCAGTGCTCTACCTCCTCATCTCTAAGCTTGAGGCTAGCCCTAAAGCTATTTCGGGGAGAACCAGCTATCTCCGAGCTCGATTGGAATTTCACCTCTACCCACAGCTCATCCCCGCACTTTTCAACGTGCGTGGGTTCGGACCTCCACGAAATTTTACTTTCGCTTCATCCTGGCCATGGGTAGGTCGCTCGGTTTCGGGTCTACGACAAGTAACTGAATCGCCCAGTTAAGACTCGCTTTCGCTACGGCTCCAGACCCTAAGTCCTTAACCTTGCTACTTATCGTAACTCGTTGGCCCGTTCTACAAAAAGTACGTGGTCACACTAATAATGTGCTCCCACAGCTTGTAGGCATAGGGTTTCAGGTTCTATTTCACTCCCCTTCCGGGGTTCTTTTCACCTTTCCCTCACGGTACTATACGCTATCGGTCACCAAGGAGTATTTAGCCTTGGGGGGTGGTCCCCCCAGCTTCCCACAGGGTTTCACGTGTCCCGTGGTACTCTGGAGTACGCTTGATGGTCTTCTCGTTTAATCTACAGGACTATTACCTTCTACGGTGGGTCTTTCCAAACCTCTTCGACTACAATACCTCCATCTTAATAAGCATATCCGCAACCCCTATGAAGAAAACTTCATAGGTTTGGGCTAATCCCCTTTCGCTCGCCGCTACTCAGGGAATCGATTTTTCTTTCTCCTCCTCGGGGTACTTAGATGTTTCAGTTCCCCCGGTTCCCCTCCTTAGACTATGAATTCATCTAAGGATACCTAGACATTACTCTAGGTGGGTTTCCCCATTCGGAAATCTCCGGATCAAAGATTGCTTGCATCTCCCCGAAGCTTATCGCAGCTTACCACGTCCTTCATCGGCTCTTGGTGCCAAGGCATCCGCCCTACGCCCTTAATAACTTAACCTAAATTTATTTAAATCTGTTCAATTTTCAAAGTACTATTTTGAGGAATAAACCCTCAAAATTAAACAGTAGGTTATTTCTCCTTAGAAAGGAGGTGATCCAGCCGCACCTTCCGATACGGCTACCTTGTTACGACTTCACCCCAGTCATTGATTTCACCTTCGGCAGATTCCTCCTTGCGGTTGGATATCTGACTTCGGGCGCCCCCAACTTCCGTGGTGTGACGGGCGGTGTGTACAAGACCCGGGAACGCATTCACCGCGACATTCTGATTCGCGATTACTAGTAACTCCAGCTTCATGCAGGCGAGTTTCAGCCTGCAATCCGAACTGAGACTAGCTTTAAGAGATTAGCTTGACCTCGCGGTTTCGCAACTCTCTGTACTAGCCATTGTAGCACGTGTGTAGCCCTAAGCATAAGGGGCATGATGATTTGACGTCATCCCCACCTTCCTCCGAGTTATCCTCGGCAGTCTCTCTAGAGTGCCCATCCGAAATGCTGGCAACTAAAGATAAGGGTTGCGCTCGTTGCGGGACTTAACCCAACATCTCACGACACGAGCTGACGACAACCATGCACCACCTGTCACCTCAGTCCCCGAAGGGAAAGCTTCGATTAAGAAGCGGTCTGAGGGATGTCAAGCTTAGGTAAGGTTCTTCGCGTTGCTTCGAATTAAACCACATGCTCCGCTACTTGTGCGGGTCCCCGTCAATTCCTTTGAGTTTCACTCTTGCGAGCGTACTCCCCAGGCGGAGTGCTTAATGCGTTAGCTGCGGCACCGAGGGGGGTAACCCCCGACACCTAGCACTCATCGTTTACGGCGTGGACTACCAGGGTATCTAATCCTGTTCGCTCCCCACGCTTTCGTGCCTCAGCGTCAGTTACAGTCCAGAGAGCCGCCTTCGCAACTGGTATTCCTCCTAATATCTACGCATTTCACCGCTACACTAGGAATTCTACTCTCCTCTCCTGCACTCAAGCCCTACAGTTTCAAAAGCTTACTACGGTTGAGCCGTAGCCTTTCACTTCTGACTTGCAGGGCCGCCTACGCACCCTTTACGCCCAGTTATTCCGGATAACGCTTGCCCCCTACGTATTACCGCGGCTGCTGGCACGTAGTTAGCCGGGGCTTCCTCCTAAGGTACCGTCATTATCTTCCCTTAGGACAGAGCTTTACGACCCGAAGGCCTTCATCGCTCACGCGGCGTTGCTGCATCAGGGTTTCCCCCATTGTGCAATATTCCCCACTGCTGCCTCCCGTAGGAGTCTGGACCGTGTCTCAGTTCCAGTGTGGCCGATCACCCTCTCAGGTCGGCTACCCATCGTCGCCTTGGTAAGCTTTTACCTCACCAACTAGCTAATGGGACGCGGGTCCATCCTACACCGATAAAATCTTTGACATTTTTAAGATGCCTTAAAAATGTATTATCTCGTATTAGCATATCTTTCGATATGTTATCCGTGTGTATAGGGCAGGTTACCCACGCGTTACTCACCCGTCCGCCGCTAAGATTAAGAAGCAAGCTTCTTAATCTCCGCTCGACTTGCATGTGTTAGGCACGCCGCCAGCGTTCATCCTGAGCCAGGATCAAACTCTTAAATAAAAGTTTGTCAGTACTCAGTAACTGACTTTATGTGTTGTTTCCGAAAATCACTGTTTGTGATTTATTTATAACCTACTGTTTAATTTTCAAAGTTCATTTTGTGTTTCGTGTTTGCCTCGTTGTCGAGGACAAGTAATAATATATCACCTTCTAACACATTCGTCAACACTTTTTTAAAGTTTTTATTACTTTTTATAATAAAAGATCGTACTTAATAAGTTATATCCTTCAAAACTTAATCTTTTTATAGATTAAGTTGAATATTTATATCTATATTGAAAAAAATAATACTAAAATCTATAATTTTCTATTTATTATTAAAAAGGTGGTGCTTTTATGAATGATAAATTAAGTCATTTAAAAAAACTATATGAAGATGGCTATAGATGTATTTACTATGATTCTGCTAATGAAAATACATTTTCTGTGTATCTAAAAAACTTTGAAATGGAGCGCAGTGAAGTTGTAGAATTACAAGATCCTACAGAGTTTAATGAATTAAGATCATATATAGATGGTTTTAATTTTAAATAGCTCTAACAAAAAAACTATAAAGGAGCCGTTAGGCTCCTTTATAGTACGTTTTCTTTAGTTATATTGTTTGCTATTTTTTTTATAAGATTTATCAATTCTTTTCTCTGCTTTTCGTCTTTATCTATTTTATTGATATATTGATTAAAATATAATATTTTTTTATTTTTCATTTTATCACATCCCATATTCAATATGTATTCTTATATTTCTATTTTTTTGTCTTTATTTCCTTCTTTATTTTTAAAATTTTTGTAATAAAAATAAATTATCTTTATTATAAATTATACTCAAATATTGGTTGTATTATACTTTATTACCAAAAATATTTATACAAAAAGAATTATCTAAAAACAAAGGTTATATTTATTTTATATAGAATAATATTACTTACAAAATTTTATTTCTCTAAACTTTAGGGGGTAACTTATGATTATACAATTAAATAATAACTACAATAAAGCTTTAATGAAATATTTAAAACAAGAAAGTGAAATAAATCTTTTTATCATAGGAGATATTGAAAACTATGGATATGATAAAAATTTTCAAGAGATTTGGGGACAAATTAATGATGATGGACTTCTAATAGCCGTATTGTTACGATTTCACCACAATCTTATATTCTACTCTAGAGATAAATTTGATATTAATGGATTTTATAATATTATGAAAAATATAGATTTTAAAGCTTTATCGGGCGAGAAAAGTATAATAGAAAAATTTCAATACCTATTTGACTTTAGCAAAAAAAGTGATATGCATTTTTGTAAACTAGATGATATTTCAAAATTAAAAAATATCAATTTGAATACTCAAATTAAACAATTAAATTTAGATAAAGTCGAAAGTATAATAAAACTTCATCAGTCAATTGCTGAGTTTGACAATTTCCCATTAGAAATAGTTAAGAGACATTTTGAAAGTGGTAGATCCTATTGTATAGAAGAAGATGATGAGGTTGTCTCAATTGCACAAACTACAGCTGAAAATAGTATTTCTGCTATGATTATAGGTGTATGTACTCATCCAAACTACAGAAAAAAAGGCTATGCATCAGCTTGTGTATCTCACCTATGTAAAGATCTTTTAAAAGAAAACAAAACACTTTGCCTTTTTTACGATAATCCTAAGGCTGGGGAAATGTATAAAAAATTAGGATTTGAAGACATAGGTACATGGACTTGCTACAATCCATAATTCTTCCAGTAGTCACGTAATTCTTTTTCTTATGACATCAGCTTTATTGATATATTCACATACTAAAAATGAGCCTCATTAATAATGTTAGCTACTTTTTGGTTGATATCTTACTATAGTACTTAGGTTGAGATGTTTAAATATACGCAAAAAACTTCTTGTGTCTGACTGCAAGAGAGTTCAAGTATACATGTACGATTTTTATTATAAACATCAGCTTTATTGATATACTCACATGCTAAAAAAGATGGTTATTAAAATGTTAGTACATGATTTAAATTTTTTTGTATAAAACTTGTTGTTGTGGTATTTAAATATACGTTAAAAAACTTCTTATGTTTGAGCCTAAGCGAGTTTAAGAAGTTTTAGTATATTTAATAAGACACAATACTTAGTTTTATTAAAAAATTTAACACATGTACGGTATTTTAATGACCATCTTTTCAGATTAACCACTATACAATAAGTAAAAAAGTGCATAAAAAAAGATTACGTGGCTACGTCCTACTCTCCCAGGGGGCTGCCCCCCAAGTACCATCGGCGCTAAAGAGCTTAACTTCTGTGTTCGGAATGGGAACAGGTGTATCCTCTTTGCTGTAATAACCACATAATCTTTTAAGTTGTAAGTATTAGATTTTAATACTTTCAAAATTGACCAGATTTAATAAAAGGTTAAGTCCTCGATCTATTAGTATTCATCAGCTGAACTCATTACTGAGCTTACACCTTGAACCTATCAACCAGGTAGTCTTCCTGGGATCTTACTCATAAAGATGGGAAATCTTATCTTGAGGTTGGCTTCGCGCTTAGATGCTTTCAGCGCTTATCCATTCCATACATAGCTACCCAGCTATGCCACTGGCGTGACAACTGGTGCACCAGAGGTATGTCCATCCCGGTCCTCTCGTACTAAGGACAGCTCCTCTCAAATTTCCTACGCCTGCGACGGATAGGGACCGAACTGTCTCACGACGTTCTGAACCCAGCTCGCGTACCACTTTAATGGGCGAACAGCCCAACCCTTGGGACCTACTACAGCCCCAGGATGTGATGAGCCGACATCGAGGTGCCAAACCTCCCCGTCGATGTGGACTCTTGGGGGAGATAAGCCTGTTATCCCCAGGGTAGCTTTTATCCGTTGAGCGATGGCCCTTCCACGCGGAACCACCGGATCACTAAGCCCGACTTTCGTCCTTGCTCGACCTGTATGTCTTGCAATCAAGCTCCCTTTTGCCTTTGCACTCTTCGCACGATTTCCGACCGTGCTGAGGGAACCTTTGGGCGCCTCCGTTACATTTTGGGAGGCGACCGCCCCAGTCAAACTGTCCACCTGACAGTGTCCCAAGACCAGATTCATGGTCTATGGTTAGAATCTCAATATTACAAGGGTGGTATCCCAAGGGTGACTCCACGAAAACTGGCGTTCTCGTATCTCAGTCTCCCACCTATCCTGTACATGTAATATCGAAATCCAATGCCAGGCTACAGTAAAGCTCCATGGGGTCTTTCCGTCCTGTCGCAGGTATCCGGCATCTTCACCGGAATTACAATTTCACCGAGTCTTTTGTTGAGACAGTGCCCAAATCGTTACGCCTTTCGTGCGGGTCGGAACTTACCCGACAAGGAATTTCGCTACCTTAGGACCGTTATAGTTACGGCCGCCGTTTACTGGGGCTTAAGTTCAATGCTTCGACTTACGTCTAACACATCCCCTTAACCTTCCAGCACCGGGCAGGCGTCAGCTCCTATACATCGTCTTTCGACTTAGCAGAAACCTATGTTTTTGGTAAACAGTCGCTTGGGCCTATTCTCTGCGGCCTCTTCGGGCATACACCCTAATGAGGCACCCCTTATCCCTAAGTTACGGGGTCATTTTGCCGAGTTCCTTAACAAAAGTTCTCTCGCTAGCCTTAGAATTCTCTTCTCACCCACCTGTGTCGGTTTGCGGTACGGGTACCTTTAATCTCAGTAGAGGCTTTTCTTGACAGCATGAAATCGACTACTTCGCTACTTAATTTCGCTCCCCATCACACCTCAGAATTGCACCGACGGATTTGCCTATCAGTGCTCCCTTAATGCTTGGACCTACATCCAATAGTAGGATAGCCTATCCTTCTGTGTCACCCCATTCTTCAAACGATTATCGGTAGTACAGGAATCTCAACCTGTTGTCCATCACCTACGCCTTTCGGCCTCGGCTTAGGTCCCGACTAACCCTGAGCGGACGAACCTTCCTCAGGAAACCTTGGGTTTTCGGCCCGTAGGATTCTCACCTACGTCTCGCTACTCATGCCAACATTCTCTCTTCACTGCAGTCCACTAGTCCTTCCGGTCTAGCTTCAACCCGCAGTGAATGCTCCCCTACCCATTGACAAAGTCAATGCCGTAGCTTCGGTAGTAAGTTTTAGCCCCGATAATTTTCGGCGCAGGATCACTCGACCAGTGAGCTATTACGCACTCTTTGAATGAATGGCTGCTTCTAAGCCAACATCCTGGTTGTCTGTGCAATCCCACATCCTTTACCACTTAACTTACATTTAGGGACCTTAGCTGACGGTCTGGGCTGTTTCCCTCTCGACTATGAATCTTATCACCCACAGTCTGACTCCCAAGCAAAAGATAAAGGCATTCGGAGTTTGATAGTCTTCGGTAACCCATAGGGCCCCTAGGACATTCAGTGCTCTACCTCCTCATCTCTAAGCTTGAGGCTAGCCCTAAAGCTATTTCGGGGAGAACCAGCTATCTCCGAGCTCGATTGGAATTTCACCTCTACCCACAGCTCATCCCCGCACTTTTCAACGTGCGTGGGTTCGGACCTCCACGAAATTTTACTTTCGCTTCATCCTGGCCATGGGTAGGTCGCTCGGTTTCGGGTCTACGACAAGTAACTGAATCGCCCAGTTAAGACTCGCTTTCGCTACGGCTCCAGACCCTAAGTCCTTAACCTTGCTACTTATCGTAACTCGTTGGCCCGTTCTACAAAAAGTACGTGGTCACACTAATAATGTGCTCCCACAGCTTGTAGGCATAGGGTTTCAGGTTCTATTTCACTCCCCTTCCGGGGTTCTTTTCACCTTTCCCTCACGGTACTATACGCTATCGGTCACCAAGGAGTATTTAGCCTTGGGGGGTGGTCCCCCCAGCTTCCCACAGGGTTTCACGTGTCCCGTGGTACTCTGGAGTACGCTTGATGGTCTTCTCGTTTAATCTACAGGACTATTACCTTCTACGGTGGGTCTTTCCAAACCTCTTCGACTACAATACCTCCATCTTAATAAGCATATCCTCAACCCCTATGAAGAAAACTTCATAGGTTTGGGCTAATCCCCTTTCGCTCGCCGCT
The DNA here is from genome assembly GCF_029542625.1 of Tepidibacter hydrothermalis. GTDB lineage: Bacteria > Bacillota > Clostridia > Peptostreptococcales > Peptostreptococcaceae > Tepidibacter_A > Tepidibacter_A hydrothermalis. Next base: position 3,959,833 of record NZ_CP120733.1, on the reverse strand, counting down.
ACTCAGGGAATCGATTTTTCTTTCTCCTCCTCGGGGTACTTAGATGTTTCAGTTCCCCCGGTTCCCCTCCTTAGACTATGAATTCATCTAAGGATACCTAGACATTACTCTAGGTGGGTTTCCCCATTCGGAAATCTCCGGATCAAAGATTGCTTGCATCTCCCCGAAGCTTATCGCAGCTTACCACGTCCTTCATCGGCTCTTGGTGCCAAGGCATCCGCCCTACGCCCTTAATAACTTAACCTAAATTTATTTAAATCTGTTCAATTTTCAAAGTACTATTTTGAGGAATAAACCCTCAAAATTAAACAGTAGGTTATTTCTCCTTAGAAAGGAGGTGATCCAGCCGCACCTTCCGATACGGCTACCTTGTTACGACTTCACCCCAGTCATTGATTTCACCTTCGGCAGATTCCTCCTTGCGGTTGGATATCTGACTTCGGGCGCCCCCAACTTCCGTGGTGTGACGGGCGGTGTGTACAAGACCCGGGAACGCATTCACCGCGACATTCTGATTCGCGATTACTAGTAACTCCAGCTTCATGCAGGCGAGTTTCAGCCTGCAATCCGAACTGAGACTAGCTTTAAGAGATTAGCTTGACCTCGCGGTTTCGCAACTCTCTGTACTAGCCATTGTAGCACGTGTGTAGCCCTAAGCATAAGGGGCATGATGATTTGACGTCATCCCCACCTTCCTCCGAGTTATCCTCGGCAGTCTCTCTAGAGTGCCCATCCGAAATGCTGGCAACTAAAGATAAGGGTTGCGCTCGTTGCGGGACTTAACCCAACATCTCACGACACGAGCTGACGACAACCATGCACCACCTGTCACCTCAGTCCCCGAAGGGAAAGCTTCGATTAAGAAGCGGTCTGAGGGATGTCAAGCTTAGGTAAGGTTCTTCGCGTTGCTTCGAATTAAACCACATGCTCCGCTACTTGTGCGGGTCCCCGTCAATTCCTTTGAGTTTCACTCTTGCGAGCGTACTCCCCAGGCGGAGTGCTTAATGCGTTAGCTGCGGCACCGAGGGGGGTAACCCCCGACACCTAGCACTCATCGTTTACGGCGTGGACTACCAGGGTATCTAATCCTGTTCGCTCCCCACGCTTTCGTGCCTCAGCGTCAGTTACAGTCCAGAGAGCCGCCTTCGCAACTGGTATTCCTCCTAATATCTACGCATTTCACCGCTACACTAGGAATTCTACTCTCCTCTCCTGCACTCAAGCCCTACAGTTTCAAAAGCTTACTACGGTTGAGCCGTAGCCTTTCACTTCTGACTTGCAGGGCCGCCTACGCACCCTTTACGCCCAGTTATTCCGGATAACGCTTGCCCCCTACGTATTACCGCGGCTGCTGGCACGTAGTTAGCCGGGGCTTCCTCCTAAGGTACCGTCATTATCTTCCCTTAGGACAGAGCTTTACGACCCGAAGGCCTTCATCGCTCACGCGGCGTTGCTGCATCAGGGTTTCCCCCATTGTGCAATATTCCCCACTGCTGCCTCCCGTAGGAGTCTGGACCGTGTCTCAGTTCCAGTGTGGCCGATCACCCTCTCAGGTCGGCTACCCATCGTCGCCTTGGTAAGCTTTTACCTCACCAACTAGCTAATGGGACGCGGGTCCATCCTACACCGATAAAATCTTTGACATTTTTAAGATGCCTTAAAAATGTATTATCTCGTATTAGCATATCTTTCGATATGTTATCCGTGTGTATAGGGCAGGTTACCCACGCGTTACTCACCCGTCCGCCGCTAAGATTAAGAAGCAAGCTTCTTAATCTCCGCTCGACTTGCATGTGTTAGGCACGCCGCCAGCGTTCATCCTGAGCCAGGATCAAACTCTTAAATAAAAGTTTGTCAGTACTCAGTAACTGACTTTATGTGTTGTTTCCGAAAATCACTGTTTGTGATTTATTTATAACCTACTGTTTAATTTTCAAAGTTCATTTTGTGTTTCGTGTTTGCCTCGTTGTTGAGGACAAGTAATAATATATCACCATTCTATACATCCGTCAACACTTTTTTTAATATATTATTAATTATATTTATACCTTCTCTTTTGTTAGATTGATTTTATTGTTATTTATAGTATAAGTAAATTGTATAATTAATCTTGAATTTAGGAGTTCTCAACTAAATATTTTTAATGATATAGTTAAGAACCCTTAAGTATTTATTTCAGATATTATTTTGATTTATTTGTTAAGTTCAACTATCTCTGCTCTACTACATCAGTTTCCACATCAACAGTTTGATAAGCTTTCGGATAGTTAACAGATGCAACAATTGAATTCATATCTTCTAAAATAGATATGCCTTGAGGTATATTTAAATCTGCAACTGTAAGCGATCCTCCATCTCCAAGATAAGATAAATCTCCGCTAACATGTGTAGCTGTATTGTAGGCCCCATATTTAACTTCAACATCTAAAAGTTGTTGTTGTACAACATATCCTTGACTCTCTATTTTAGATTTATTCTCTAATACAATAGGCATATGAGTGTGAACAAAATCTTCATCAGTAACCTTATGCAAATCAAAGTGTATAAATTCTTTATCATTCATAGTATCTCTTTGAACTTCATGTATATAAACCTTATGAACTTCATTGTTAAAATCTATATCAAATACTTTATTTTCTTTATTTTGACTGTATATTTGTTTAAATTCTTTTTTATCCATAGCAACACCGATAGAATCCATATTTTTACCATACAAAATTCCAGGTACAAACCCCTTTTTCCTAATTGATTTAGCTTTGCAGTTACTGAATGAATTTCTAGATAATAACTCCATAGATAATACCTCCTATATTTATCATTTACAAGGTATTATTACCATTATGTTGTTATTTAATACATTTCTTTTTATACATTTAATTTTTCCAATCTTCTAAATAAGATTAATATAAAATCTAAAATATGCCTATAAAAATATTGATTTAAAATATTTTCATAGACATATTTTTTTTAAATTCAAATTGAATTATATTATCCTACTATAGACAGCAATCTTTTTACTATATCACTTAATTTTAATTCTCCTATATCTCTATGACACATAACAAATACTAATTTAATGCACCCTTCTACTTCATCGTACTTGTAAGAATATGCTTTTAAAATGGTTCTTTCAGGCATATATTCTTCTAATTCTACAGCTAAAGTATCTGCCAAGTCCATATATTCATCAAGTAATTCCTCTTTATTTTCTTCTTCCAAATCATAGCCATCGTCTTTTAACATTTCATTTAATACATCTATACTTATACTCATATTAAACGCAAGCATATCTTCTCTTTTAGATCTTAGGCTCATATCTTCTAATATATTAAATTCACTATTATCTAATATTATTTCTTTTATATCGTTGCTATCTATTATATCATCTTTAAATATTACGTACATAAATTCATCTCCTTATACATAAATCATTTCTTAATACATCATTATAATCAATTGAAACTGATCTTCAGGTCAGGTTAAGTTTGTAACTATATCTGAAGATTACTTCCACACTCTTTATTATAAAAATTATCAATGTGTACTTTTTTGAACTTCATAACATAAATTATATTTCCACAATTTAAAAGGATTATAATTTACTATTCATTATAAAAAAAGAAAAGCCTAAATACAAGCTTTTCTTTTTACAGTTGTTAATTTATAACAAATATTTTATTAAAGATATAGCTAAAACTCCAAATACACCTAAATAAGCTGTGCAAAATGATGTTATTAAATTTATACCTATATTTAAGTTTAGATTAAATATACTAAAAATATAATTTAAAATAAATATGCACAAACCACCAACCATTAATTTAGCACCTATTTTGCCTATCAATTTCAATGGTCCTATCATCAATAAAGCTATAGTATAAATGCTCAGTATTATGATTCCATATAACAGTATAAGCTTCACCTGTAATAAAACATCAATCATATTTATCCCCCCAAGTTTATCTATTATATATTAATTTTATAATCCAATACTACTCAATAGTATTTAGAAAATATATTTATACATTACATACACCTTTATAAATTACCCCATTTTCTTTTGCCTTTCTTAAAAAATAAGAATATTTAGATTTGGCTGCTTCTAATCTAAATATCGCATAGTCTACTAAATCAGGATCTTTTACATTGTCAAAAAAGGATTCCGCTGCTTTTAAATCTATGTATGCTTCTCGCAAATCATTCATAAATTCTTCATTTTCATCTACCTGTTTCTTAAAAAAATTAATACTCATAAATGTACCCCTCCCTACTATAAATTTATATTTTAATTTTGGACTTTTATGCTAAAATATATACTTTTTTTAGAAAAAAAAAGAACTCTAAAGAGTTCTTTTTTGTTTTATCTTTTGGTATTGTTTAGGTGTATGGCCATATTTATTCTTAAATTGACTTATAAAATATGATATATTCTCGTATCCTAAATCATAAGCAACCTCAGTTACATTCTTCTCTTTTAGAAGATTTATTGATTTTTTAAGCTTTATTTCTTTTAAGTATAGGTTAGGAGTCATTCCAACTATATTTTTAAACTGTATTGAAAAATTAGATTCGGACATATTTAGATAATTAGCTATATCTTTTATTTTTATATTCTTATTATAGTTTTCACGTATATATTTTGTAGCTATTGATATTGGATGAGTATGTTCTTTTGTCAATATATCTTCTGATCCTTGTATTTTTAATATATTGTATAACATTTCCTGGATATATAGATCCATTAAAAAATACTTGTTTTTTTCTAGAGAAAAATTGGTTTTTATAATCTTCCCAAATATTTCATTTATATTTTGATTTTTTTTACCTAAAAATATGTTTTTATCTTTAGGACTTATGTTACTTTTTATATCACAATTAACTTTATTTACTACATTCTTTATTATTCCTTGTTCTATTTCTAACACTAAAGCTTTTGTAGGTGTTTTCATTTCCATTTCCACTTTTGAGTTTGGTGGCAATATTATAAATTCATCTTTTCCATAATAAAAATTATCGCTTTCATCTACCCTTAATTTTTTTTGACCTTTAAGTATAGTACATATTCTATTATTTTCATACGATTTATAACATCCACTATATGGTTTTTCAAAATCATAATATAAAAATCTCATGTAATCGGTTTCTATACCGTCTATTAGTTCAATATTTCTGTCAAAATTATTGATCATAAGTTCTTTCCTCCAAATGTTAGTATATACAATGTTAATTTTTTATCTTTAATTTAGCATATACCATGTTAATAATTTAAATTTATCCATTATTTGTTTACTTTCATATACACATTATACTATATATTCTATTACTTTTTTAACTATTTGCAATTTAAATTTATTTGATTTTAGTTGAATTCATCAAATTTACACGTATTTTATAAAATTTAGAGTTAGTTTTATTTAAATAAATGTACTAATATTGTATGTATAGATTTCAAGTTATTTTTTTAACATAAATTTCGAGGAGGTTTTTTCAATGAATAAGACTTATAAATTTAATATGCCATCTGTTAATTTAATGGGGCCTGGATGTTTAAAAGAAGTTGGAGATGAGGTTTTATCTCTAGGATTAAAAAAAGCTTTAATAGTAACAGATAAAATGTTAGTTAAAATAGGTTTAATAGATAAATTAACAGCTGTATTAGATAAAAGCAATATAGATTATGTTGTATTCGATAAAACTAAACCTAATCCTACTGTAACAAATGTTGAAGATGGTTTAGATCTTTTCAAAAAAAATAATTGTGACTTTATTATTTCATTCGGAGGAGGTTCACCTCACGATTGTGCTAAAGGTATTGGTATTGTTGCAGGTAATGGGGGATGTATAAAAGATTACGAAGGAGTTAATAAGTCTAAAAAATCTATGATTCCATTGGTTGCTATTAACACAACTGCAGGAACAGCAAGCGAGATGACTAAATTTTGTATAATAACAGATGAAGATAGACATATAAAAATGGCTATAGTTGATAATCATACTACCCCAACTATATCTGTAAACGATCCATTACTAATGCTTGAAAAACCAGCATCGTTAACAGCAGCTACAGGAATGGATGCTCTTACTCATGCAATAGAAGCTTTTGTTTCTACACAAGCTACTCCTATAACAGATGCTTGTGCATTAATGGCAATAGAGTTAATATGTACCCATCTAAATGAAGCTGTAAATAATGGATCTAATGTAGATGCTAGGGATAAAATGGCCTATGCTCAATTTTTAGCTGGAATGGCATTCAATAATGCAAGTCTTGGATATGTTCATGCTATGGCACATCAGTTAGGCGGTTTTTATGATCTACCTCATGGAGTTTGTAATGCTATATTATTGCCTCATGTTCAAGAATATAATTCTAAAGTAGTTCCTCATAGATTTGTTGAAATAGCTAAAGCTATGGGAGAAGATATTGATAATATCTCAAATGAAGAAGCAGCCATTAAAGTTATAGATTCTATCAAAAAATTATCTAAAGAAATTGGTATTCCTTCTGGATTAAAAGAATTGGATGCAAAAGAAGAAGATTTAACTATTCTTTCTGAAAACGCTCTAAAAGATGCTTGTGGCTTCACTAACCCTAAACAAGCTTCTTTAGAAGAAATAATTCAAGTATATAAAAGCGCTATGTAGTTAAAGAATATATAAAACCTGTTTAAGTAGACAACAGCAGAGTCTATTTAAGCAGGTTTAATTTTATATATTAAGGTCTCTAAATCTATGTGAGCAATGAACATTTCCAAAATCAAGATACATTGCAACTGTTTCACAATTTTTTACGATGATAAAAGTAGGAAGTCAAAGTTCAATTTTACAATAAAAAACCTACTATTAAAACTGTCTATAGAAGCGTTAGTGAATGTTTTTAGATATTTTGACTAATATAACTTAGTTTTTATCATTTAATAATACGTTAATAAATTTGCGTATTTGACCATAGTGAGTTCGCATATTTTAGTATTATTAATAAGATAAATACTTAGTTATATTCAAAATATCGTTGCATTCCCGGTGCTTTTGTAGGTAGTTTTGATAATCCCTCTAAAATCAGAATAGCTACCTGGATTTCATTTGTACGAAATCTAGGTAGTTAATACACATAATGAATTGTTAGGTGTATCTATAGTTTACTATAAAATAAAAAAACACCCTTAAAATAAAGGTGTTTTTCAAAATTGGTGGGCTCAACAGGGCTCGAACCTGTGACCCCCTGCTTGTAAGGCAGGTGCTCTCCCAGCTGAGCTATGAGCCCAATTTAACATGGTGCGCCCAGAGGGACTCGAACCCCCAACCTTCTGATTCGTAGTCAGACACTCTATCCAGTTGAGCTATAGGCGCGCTTATTTTATTTTCACAAAAAAAATGGAGGCGACACCCAGATTTGAACTGGGGATGAAGGAGTTGCAGTCCTCTGCCTTACCACTTGGCTATGTCGCCATTTCTTTGGTGACCCATCCGCGACTCGAACGCGGGACACCCTGATTAAAAGTCAGGTGCTCTACCGACTGAGCTAATGGGTCAAAATATGGGGTGGATAATGAGACTCGAACTCACGGCCCCCAGAGCCACAATCTGGTGCTCTAACCAACTGAGCTATACCCACCATATAATTGGTCGAGGTGGAGGGACTCGAACCCCCGGCCCCATGGTCCCAAACCACGTGCGCTACCAAACTGCGCTACACCTCGATATAATTGTGTTAAATAAAGTGGTGGGCCTTCAGGGACTCGAACCCCAGACCTACCGGTTATGAGCCGGGCGCTCTAACCAACTGAGCTAAAGGCCCACTTTATTTGGTAGCGGCAACTAGATTCGAACTAGTGACCTTTCGGGTATGAACCGAACGCTCTAGCCAACTGAGCTATGCCGCCATGCTTCTTTGGTGCCCAGAGGCGGAATCGAACCACCGACACGGGGATTTTCAGTCCCCTGCTCTACCGACTGAGCTATCTGGGCATTTGGCGGAGGAGGTGGGATTCGAACCCACGGTCCCTTTCGGAATCACTGGTTTTCAAGACCAGCTCCTTAAGCCACTCGGACACCCCTCCGTACTTGTTTGGTGACCCATCCGCGACTCGAACGCGGGACACCCTGATTAAAAGTCAGGTGCTCTACCGACTGAGCTAATGGGTCAAATTAAATTGGCTGGGGATGCTGGACTCGAACCAACGCATACATGAGTCAAAGTCATGTGCCTTACCGACTTGGCGAATCCCCAGTATATATGGCGTACCTGCAGGGATTCGAACCCCGGACACGTGGCTTAGAAGGCCACTGCTCTATCCAACTGAGCTACAGGTACATAATTTGGAGCGGAAAACGAGATTCGAACTCGCGACCCTCGCCTTGGCAAGGCGATGCTCTACCACTGAGCCATTTCCGCTTATGGTGCGGGTGGAGGGACTTGAACCCCCACGCTAAAAGCGCTAGATCCTAAGTCTAGTGCGTCTGCCAATTCCGCCACACCCGCATGTTATTTATGGTGGAGGGGACTGGATTCGAACCAGTGAAAGCGATGCTAACAGATTTACAGTCTGCCCCCTTTGGCCAACTCGGGAACCCCTCCATGTTTTGGAGCTAGTGATAGGAATCGAACCTACAACCTGCTGATTACAAGTCAGCTGCTCTACCGTTGAGCCACACTAGCACTTTTTTGTTTTTTTGTTTCTCCCATAAAATTATTTGGCGACCTGGAAGGGACTCGAACCCTCGACCTCCAGCGTGACAGGCTGGCATTCTAACCAACTGAACTACCAGGCCAAATAATTGGTGGGCTCAACAGGGCTCGAACCTGTGACCCCCTGCTTGTAAGGCAGGTGCTCTCCCAGCTGAGCTATGAGCCCAATTATTAATGGTGACCCCTAGGGGAATCGAACCCCTGTTACCGCCGTGAAAGGGCGGTGTCTTAACCGCTTGACCAAGGGGCCATGCTTTGGTTGCGGGAGCAGGACTCGAACCTACGACCTTCGGGTTATGAGCCCGACGAGCTGCCAACTGCTCCATCCCGCGTTATTGTGGTGCCGAGGACCGGAATCGAACCGGTACGATCTGTAAGGACCGCAGGATTTTAAGTCCTGTGCGTCTGCCAGTTCCGCCACCTCGGCATATATTTGGCTCCAAGGGTGGGGCTCGAACCCACAGCCTATCGGTTAACAGCCGATTGCTCCACCATTGAGCTACCTTGGAACATAAATTTATAACAACAAAATATATATTACCACATCTCATTGTTATTGTCAATTTTTTTATGGAGGCGACACCCAGATTTGAACTGGGGATGAAGGAGTTGCAGTCCTCTGCCTTACCACTTGGCTATGTCGCCATTTCTTTGGTGACCCATCCGCGACTCGAACGCGGGACACCCTGATTAAAAGTCAGGTGCTCTACCGACTGAGCTAATGGGTCAAAATATGGGGTGGATAATGAGACTCGAACTCACGGCCCCCAGAGCCACAATCTGGTGCTCTAACCAACTGAGCTATACCCACCATATAATTGGTCGAGGTGGAGGGACTCGAACCCCCGGCCCCATGGTCCCAAACCACGTGCGCTACCAAACTGCGCTACACCTCGATATAATTGTGTTAAATAAAGTGGTGGGCCTTCAGGGACTCGAACCCCAGACCTACCGGTTATGAGCCGGGCGCTCTAACCAACTGAGCTAAAGGCCCACTTTATTTGGTAGCGGCAACTAGATTCGAACTAGTGACCTTTCGGGTATGAACCGAACGCTCTAGCCAACTGAGCTATGCCGCCATGCTTCTTTGGTGCCCAGAGGCGGAATCGAACCACCGACACGGGGATTTTCAGTCCCCTGCTCTACCGACTGAGCTATCTGGGCATTTGGCGGAGGAGGTGGGATTCGAACCCACGGTCCCTTTCGGAATCACTGGTTTTCAAGACCAGCTCCTTAAGCCACTCGGACACCCCTCCGTACTTGTTTGGTGACCCATCCGCGACTCGAACGCGGGACACCCTGATTAAAAGTCAGGTGCTCTACCGACTGAGCTAATGGGTCAAATTAAATTGGCTGGGGATGCTGGACTCGAACCAACGCATACATGAGTCAAAGTCATGTGCCTTACCGACTTGGCGAATCCCCAGTATATATGGCGTACCTGCAGGGATTCGAACCCCGGACACGTGGCTTAGAAGGCCACTGCTCTATCCAACTGAGCTACAGGTACATAATTTGGAGCGGAAAACGAGATTCGAACTCGCGACCCTCGCCTTGGCAAGGCGATGCTCTACCACTGAGCCATTTCCGCTTATGGTGCGGGTGGAGGGACTTGAACCCCCACGCTAAAAGCGCTAGATCCTAAGTCTAGTGCGTCTGCCAATTCCGCCACACCCGCATGTTATTTATGGTGGAGGGGACTGGATTCGAACCAGTGAAAGCGATGCTAACAGATTTACAGTCTGCCCCCTTTGGCCAACTCGGGAACCCCTCCATGTTTTGGAGCTAGTGATAGGAATCGAACCTACAACCTGCTGATTACAAGTCAGCTGCTCTACCGTTGAGCCACACTAGCACTTTTTTGTTTTTTTGTTTCTCCCATAAAATTATTTGGCGACCTGGAAGGGACTCGAACCCTCGACCTCCAGCGTGACAGGCTGGCATTCTAACCAACTGAACTACCAGGCCAAATAATTGGTGGGCTCAACAGGGCTCGAACCTGTGACCCCCTGCTTGTAAGGCAGGTGCTCTCCCAGCTGAGCTATGAGCCCAATTATTAATGGTGACCCCTAGGGGAATCGAACCCCTGTTACCGCCGTGAAAGGGCGGTGTCTTAACCGCTTGACCAAGGGGCCATGCTTTGGTTGCGGGAGCAGGACTCGAACCTACGACCTTCGGGTTATGAGCCCGACGAGCTGCCAACTGCTCCATCCCGCGTTATTGTGGTGCCGAGGACCGGAATCGAACCGGTACGATCTGTAAGGACCGCAGGATTTTAAGTCCTGTGCGTCTGCCAGTTCCGCCACCTCGGCATATATTTGGCTCCAAGGGTGGGGCTCGAACCCACAGCCTATCGGTTAACAGCCGATTGCTCCACCATTGAGCTACCTTGGAACATACGTGGCTACGTCTTACTCTCCCAGGGGGCTGCCCCCCAAGTACCATCAGCGCTAAAGAGCTTAACTTCTGTGTTCGGAATGGGAACAGGTGTATCCTCTTTGCTATAATAACCACATATTTGGAGCGGGTGAAGGGAGTCGAACCCTCGCAGCTGGCTTGGAAGGCCAGAACTCTACCACTGAGTTACACCCGCATATTAAGTATTGTATTAATACTTTCAAAATTGACCAGATTTAATAAAAGGTTAAGTCCTCGATCTATTAGTATTCATCAGCTGAACCCATTACTGAGCTTACACCTTGAACCTATCAACCAGGTAGTCTTCCTGGGATCTTACTCATAAAGATGGGAAATCTTATCTTGAGGTTGGCTTCGCGCTTAGATGCTTTCAGCGCTTATCCATTCCATACATAGCTACCCAGCTATGCCACTGGCGTGACAACTGGTGCACCAGAGGTATGTCCATCCCGGTCCTCTCGTACTAAGGACAGCTCCTCTCAAATTTCCTACGCCTGCGACGGATAGGGACCGAACTGTCTCACGACGTTCTGAACCCAGCTCGCGTACCACTTTAATGGGCGAACAGCCCAACCCTTGGGACCTACTACAGCCCCAGGATGTGATGAGCCGACATCGAGGTGCCAAACCTCCCCGTCGATGTGGACTCTTGGGGGAGATAAGCCTGTTATCCCCAGGGTAGCTTTTATCCGTTGAGCGATGGCCCTTCCACGCGGAACCACCGGATCACTAAGCCCGACTTTCGTCCTTGCTCGACCTGTATGTCTTGCAATCAAGCTCCCTTTTGCCTTTGCACTCTTCGCACGATTTCCGACCGTGCTGAGGGAACCTTTGGGCGCCTCCGTTACATTTTGGGAGGCGACCGCCCCAGTCAAACTGTCCACCTGACAGTGTCCCAAGACCAGATTCATGGTCTATGGTTAGAATCTCAATATTACAAGGGTGGTATCCCAAGGGTGACTCCACGAAAACTGGCGTTCTCGTATCTCAGTCTCCCACCTATCCTGTACATGTAATATCGAAATCCAATGCCAGGCTACAGTAAAGCTCCATGGGGTCTTTCCGTCCTGTCGCAGGTATCCGGCATCTTCACCGGAATTACAATTTCACCGAGTCTTTTGTTGAGACAGTGCCCAAATCGTTACGCCTTTCGTGCGGGTCGGAACTTACCCGACAAGGAATTTCGCTACCTTAGGACCGTTATAGTTACGGCCGCCGTTTACTGGGGCTTAAGTTCAATGCTTCGACTTGCGTCTAACACATCCCCTTAACCTTCCAGCACCGGGCAGGCGTCAGCTCCTATACATCGTCTTTCGACTTAGCAGAAACCTATGTTTTTGGTAAACAGTCGCTTGGGCCTATTCTCTGCGGCCTCTTCGGGCATACACCCTAATGAGGCACCCCTTATCCCTAAGTTACGGGGTCATTTTGCCGAGTTCCTTAACAAAAGTTCTCTCGCTAGCCTTAGAATTCTCTTCTCACCCACCTGTGTCGGTTTGCGGTACGGGTACCTTTAATCTCAGTAGAGGCTTTTCTTGACAGCATGAAATCGACTACTTCGCTACTTAATTTCGCTCCCCATCACACCTCAGAATTGCACCGACGGATTTGCCTATCAGTGCTCCCTTAATGCTTGGACCTACATCCAATAGTAGGATAGCCTATCCTTCTGTGTCACCCCATTCTTCAAACGATTATCGGTAGTACAGGAATCTCAACCTGTTGTCCATCACCTACGCCTTTCGGCCTCGGCTTAGGTCCCGACTAACCCTGAGCGGACGAACCTTCCTCAGGAAACCTTGGGTTTTCGGCCCGTAGGATTCTCACCTACGTCTCGCTACTCATGCCAACATTCTCTCTTCACTGCAGTCCACTAGTCCTTCCGGTCTAGCTTCAACCCGCAGTGAATGCTCCCCTACCCATTGACAAAGTCAATGCCGTAGCTTCGGTAGTAAGTTTTAGCCCCGATAATTTTCGGCGCAGGATCACTCGACCAGTGAGCTATTACGCACTCTTTGAATGAATGGCTGCTTCTAAGCCAACATCCTGGTTGTCTGTGCAATCCCACATCCTTTACCACTTAACTTACATTTAGGGACCTTAGCTGACGGTCTGGGCTGTTTCCCTCTCGACTATGAATCTTATCACCCACAGTCTGACTCCCAAGCAAAAGATAAAGGCATTCGGAGTTTGATAGTCTTCGGTAACCCATAGGGCCCCTAGGACATTCAGTGCTCTACCTCCTCATCTCTAAGCTTGAGGCTAGCCCTAAAGCTATTTCGGGGAGAACCAGCTATCTCCGAGCTCGATTGGAATTTCACCTCTACCCACAGCTCATCCCCGCACTTTTCAACGTGCGTGGGTTCGGACCTCCACGAAATTTTACTTTCGCTTCATCCTGGCCATGGGTAGGTCGCTCGGTTTCGGGTCTACGACAAGTAACTGAATCGCCCAGTTAAGACTCGCTTTCGCTACGGCTCCAGACCCTAAGTCCTTAACCTTGCTACTTATCGTAACTCGTTGGCCCGTTCTACAAAAAGTACGTGGTCACACTAATAATGTGCTCCCACAGCTTGTAGGCATAGGGTTTCAGGTTCTATTTCACTCCCCTTCCGGGGTTCTTTTCACCTTTCCCTCACGGTACTATACGCTATCGGTCACCAAGGAGTATTTAGCCTTGGGGGGGTGGTCCCCCCAGCTTCCCACAGGGTTTCACGTGTCCCGTGGTACTCTGGAGTACGCTTGATGGTCTTCTCGTTTAATCTACAGGACTATTACCTTCTACGGTGGGTCTTTCCAAACCTCTTCGACTACAATACCTCCATCTTAATAAGCATATCCGCAACCCCTATGAAGAAAACTTCATAGGTTTGGGCTAATCCCCTTTCGCTCGCCGCTACTCAGGGAATCGATTTTTCTTTCTCCTCCTCGGGGTACTTAGATGTTTCAGTTCCCCCGGTTCCCCTCCTTAGACTATGAATTCATCTAAGGATACCTAGACATTACTCTAGGTGGGTTTCCCCATTCGGAAATCTCCGGATCAAAGATTGCTTGCATCTCCCCGAAGCTTATCGCAGCTTACCACGTCCTTCATCGGCTCTTGGTGCCAAGGCATCCGCCCTACGCCCTTAATAACTTAACCTAAATTTATTTGAATCTGTTCAATTTTCAAAGTACTAAAGTAGTATATAAAATACTAAATGGTGGAGACGAGGAGAGTCGAACTCCTGACCCCTTGCTTGCAAGGCAAGTGCTCTCCCAACTGAGCTACGCCCCCATATTGTATTTTTTGGACAAGATATATAATAGCAAAATTATTTATTCTCGTCAAGAGTTTTTTATGAACTCTCAAAATTAAACAGTAGGTTATTTCTCCTTAGAAAGGAGGTGATCCAGCCGCACCTTCCGATACGGCTACCTTGTTACGACTTCACCCCAGTCATTGATTTCACCTTCGGCAGATTCCTCCTTGCGGTTGGATATCTGACTTCGGGCGCCCCCAACTTCCGTGGTGTGACGGGCGGTGTGTACAAGACCCGGGAACGCATTCACCGCGACATTCTGATTCGCGATTACTAGTAACTCCAGCTTCATGCAGGCGAGTTTCAGCCTGCAATCCGAACTGAGACTAGCTTTAAGAGATTAGCTTGACCTCGCGGTTTCGCAACTCTCTGTACTAGCCATTGTAGCACGTGTGTAGCCCTAAGCATAAGGGGCATGATGATTTGACGTCATCCCCACCTTCCTCCGAGTTATCCTCGGCAGTCTCTCTAGAGTGCCCATCCGAAATGCTGGCAACTAAAGATAAGGGTTGCGCTCGTTGCGGGACTTAACCCAACATCTCACGACACGAGCTGACGACAACCATGCACCACCTGTCACCTCAGTCCCCGAAGGGAAAGCTTCGATTAAGAAGCGGTCTGAGGGATGTCAAGCTTAGGTAAGGTTCTTCGCGTTGCTTCGAATTAAACCACATGCTCCGCTACTTGTGCGGGTCCCCGTCAATTCCTTTGAGTTTCACTCTTGCGAGCGTACTCCCCAGGCGGAGTGCTTAATGCGTTAGCTGCGGCACCGAGGGGGGTAACCCCCGACACCTAGCACTCATCGTTTACGGCGTGGACTACCAGGGTATCTAATCCTGTTCGCTCCCCACGCTTTCGTGCCTCAGCGTCAGTTACAGTCCAGAGAGCCGCCTTCGCAACTGGTATTCCTCCTAATATCTACGCATTTCACCGCTACACTAGGAATTCTACTCTCCTCTCCTGCACTCAAGCCCTACAGTTTCAAAAGCTTACTACGGTTGAGCCGTAGCCTTTCACTTCTGACTTGCAGGGCCGCCTACGCACCCTTTACGCCCAGTTATTCCGGATAACGCTTGCCCCCTACGTATTACCGCGGCTGCTGGCACGTAGTTAGCCGGGGCTTCCTCCTAAGGTACCGTCATTATCTTCCCTTAGGACAGAGCTTTACGACCCGAAGGCCTTCATCGCTCACGCGGCGTTGCTGCATCAGGGTTTCCCCCATTGTGCAATATTCCCCACTGCTGCCTCCCGTAGGAGTCTGGACCGTGTCTCAGTTCCAGTGTGGCCGATCACCCTCTCAGGTCGGCTACCCATCGTCGCCTTGGTAAGCTTTTACCTCACCAACTAGCTAATGGGACGCGGGTCCATCCTACACCGATAAAATCTTTGACATTTTTAAGATGCCTTAAAAATGTATTATCTCGTATTAGCATATCTTTCGATATGTTATCCGTGTGTATAGGGCAGGTTACCCACGCGTTACTCACCCGTCCGCCGCTAAGATTAAGAAGCAAGCTTCTTAATCTCCGCTCGACTTGCATGTGTTAGGCACGCCGCCAGCGTTCATCCTGAGCCAGGATCAAACTCTTAAATAAAAGTTTGTCAGTACTCAGTAACTGACTTTATGTGTTGTTTCCGAAAATCACTGTTTGTGATTTATTTATAACCTACTGTTTAATTTTCAAAGTTCATTTTGTGTTTCGTGTTCGCCTCGTTGTTGAGGACAAGTAATAATATATCACCTTTCATCAAGTTGGTCAATACTTTTTTATTATTTTTTTAAAATTTATCTAAAATATATCTTAAAGTATTAATATTTACATTTCAAAATTCTATAAATGTAGTTTATCCGAAAGTTAAAAGTTCCAAAATCCAACCTTTTAAAACTCGATATACTAACTTATAAATCTTCTAGATCAACTTACTAAACATTTAAATTAAGTTTCGCTTTATATTTTTATCCTTAATATGATTTAATATACTAACAAATTTAAAACTCCCCCAATGAATTGTTGTTGAATTTTAAATGTATTGAATTTTCAGAAGATTTATGATATAATTTTGGTACATTTATAATTTTATCAACCGACTGACAATATCACTATTCAAAATATTACAGGGGCGAATATATATTGTTATGTTCTTGTGTTAACCCGACCTAAATTCAGTTAAATAACATACTTAATAACTGAAATATCAGAAACTTAGTTTTATTATTTTAAAAGGGGGAAAATTATAATGTCAAAACAAAAACGTAAGGCAAACTTACTAGAAGCTCTTATTCCTATTTTCTGTTTAATCTTATTTATAGGGGTTGCAGTTTTTAAGTATGAAGCCTCACCTCATATTCCTTTAATTTGTGGTGCTGTTATAGCTGCTCTCATGGCTACTACCAGACTAGGCTTTCAATGGAATGAACTTGAAGAAGGAGTCATGAAAACCATCAACATGGCAATGCAGGCTGTTTTAATTCTTATGATAGTAGGTACAATTATAGGTACCTGGATATTAAGTGGTGTAGTTCCTACTATGATATATTACGGCCTCAAAATATTATCACCCGGTATATTCTTAGTTGCAACCTGTATAATATGTGCAATAGTTGCTCTCGCTACAGGATCCTCTTGGACTACAGCAGGTACTGTTGGTATCGCACTTTTGGGTGTAGGTCAAGGACTCGGAATTCCTAACTATATAGTTGCCGGTGCAATTATATCTGGCGCTTACTTCGGAGATAAAATGTCACCATTATCAGATACTACAAATCTAGCTCCAGCCATGGCAGGTGCTAATCTATTCGATCATGTACGTCACATGCTATTCACAACTGGACCATCTTTACTAATCGCTCTTATCCTTTACGGTTTCTTAGGTGCTAAATATGCAGGCAAGAACATCGACCCTACTATAATAAATCAAATGCTGGATGCTCTATCATCTAGTTTTAATATAAACCCACTACTATTCCTTCCACCTATCATAGTAATAACAATTGTTATATTAAAAGTTCCAGCGATTCCAGGACTTATAACAGGTTCAATCCTTGGAGGAATATTCGCTGCTATATTCCAGAAATCATCACTTGGAGAAATAATAACTTCTGCTAACTACGGATTCGTATCTAATACAGGAATAGAATCTGTAGACTCATTGTTAACTCGTGGAGGTCTTCAATCAATGATGTGGACAGTATCTTTAATATTATGTGCCTTAACTCTAGGAGGAATACTTGAAAAAACAGGAATGCTTGAAGTTATAGCTGAGAATATATTGAAATTGGCAAGAGGTACCGGCGGACTTGTTGTTGCTACTGTATTCTCTTGTATATTCGTAAACTTAGTTACAGGAGAACAATATCTTTCAATAGTAATTCCAGGAAGAATGTATAAAGATGCTTATGGTAAAAAAGGCCTTCATCCTAAAAACTTATCAAGAGCACTTGAGGATTCAGGAACATTAACATCTCCTCTTATTCCTTGGAATACGTGCGGAGCATATATGTGGGCAACTTTAGGCGTTCACCCATTCGCATATTTACCTTTTGCTTTCTTAAACTTAATAAATCCTATAATATCTATGTTCTACGGATTTACAGGAATTACAATGCACAAACTTCCTAAAGAAGAATATATTATAGAATAAAAAAGTTCTTCTTTAGAAGAATCTTAAATGTAAACTTTTTTGAAACTCATAACGAAATTTATATCTATCCTCAAATTAAAGAGGAATATAATTTCCTATTCGTTATAAATCAAGGGCCTATATCGGGCCCTTCTTTTATATATGTAATTTTCTTAATTACAATCTTATTGAGAGGTCGTTTAACATGAAAAATCTATTAGTACCACTGATATTAATATCACTATCAGTTATAATGAACAAACCCGTATATATAGGCATATCAATTTCTGCTTTATTTGTATATATAAATTCAATATCAAACAAATATAACTACAAAGATCTAAACAAAAGCATAATATCAAGTGTATTATCTGCAAAACGCATAATCATAATTCTTTCATTAGTTGGGATGCTTACATCATCATGGATGGTTTGTGGAACTATACCTTATCTTATTTATTTAGGTCTTAGTGTATTAAAAAAATATAACTTTATACTTTTCTCTTTTCTAATAATGTCTTGCATATCCTATATATTAGGAACTGCAGTTGGAAGTATATCGACTATAGGTGTTGTAATTATAACAATAGGAAAAGCTGTAGGTTTAGATACATCTGTTCTGGCCGGCGCAATAATCTCCGGTGCTTTCTTAGGAGATAGATCTTCACCTATATCTAGCGCATTAAATCTGAATATAGAAATGACAAATTCTAACCCATATAAACTTATGCGTAAAATGAATAAAACACTCATTCCAGCTTTTATAGTCAGCGGTATACTATACTTTATTTTAGGAAAATACAATAGCATAAGTAATTACAGTAACCTAGACAATATATTGATAAATTTATCAAATAGTTTTAACTTAAACATACTATGCCTAATACCTATTGCGATACTTTTTATACTAATATTAATAAGAATAGATATAACTAAATCGTTGCTAGCATCATTGTGCTCTAGTTTCTTAATCAGCTTTTTAATTCAACACTCCAGTATATCTACCTTAATAAAAATATCATTGCTTGGATTTAATGAAAGTAACTCCACATCTAATATAATAAATGGAGGAGGCTTTCTATCAATGTTGCCAGTTGTATTTACAATAATAAGCGCAACGGCTTTCACTGGTCTATTAGATTCAACCAACAGCCTAAACATCTTAATAAATAAACTAATTTCATCAACAACAAGCAAATATGACTTACTCAAAAAATGTTCTTTATTAAGTATACTTTTAAATACATTAACATGTAATCAAACCGTTGGGATAATTATTCCTTGTAAATTCATGAAAAACATATTTCTTGATCATAATTTAGAAAAAGAAGATTTAGCTCGGTGTTTGAGTGATAGCGGTACAATAACAGTTGCTTTGATTCCTTGGAATATAAATTCTATTGTAGCCTCTACACTTTTAGGCGTATCTTCTATTAATTTTATTCCATACGCATTCTTATGTTATCTAATACCTATTACTTTTATATTAAAATCTAGAAAAAATAATAATATAGATATATTAGCTTAAATGTTTTTTTAAATTATTAATAGTATATAATGTAAGAAAGGGAGGTTTTAGTATGTTAGTAAAATATTTAGGTCATTCCGCTTTTTTAATTCAAACTTCAGAGTATAATATTTTAATAGATCCATTCATAAAAGATAACCCTAATTGCCCAATCAACTTAAAAGAATTACCTCATATAGACTATATATTAGTTACGCATGGACATAGTGATCATATAGGAGATACTATTTTAATATCTAAAAAATACAACTCCACTGTAATATGTAACTTCGAAATATCTTTATATCTATCTAAATACAACATAAAATGTATTCCTATGCACATAGGGGGACGTATCCAGCAATCTTTTGGAAAAGTTAAGATGATTCCAGCTCTGCATGGTTCTAGTATTTATGAAGGTACTCACTTAATATATGCTGGTAATCCATGTGGCTTTTTATTAGAAATTGAAAATACTAAATTATATCATGCAGGAGATACAGGACTATCTATAGAAATGAAACTTTTAGAGTATGAGAATATAGATTTTGCCATGTTACCTATTGGCGGAGTATTTACAATGGATGTTGATGATTGTATAAAAGCTATAGAGTTTATAAACCCTAAAAATGTTATTCCTATTCACTTTAATACATTTGATGCTATAAATGCCAATCCTAATTTGTTAAAAGATAATGTTAAATCTTGTAATGTATCTATTTTAAATCCAGGAGAAGATATTCAAATAAAGTAAAAAAAGAGTTCGCTTGAACTCTTTTTTTACTTTATATTACGCTCCATCATTATTATTAGTTTCACTTTCAGTTGCTATCTCATCTTCTTCATCTGTTTTATCTTCAGTCGACCCTTCAGTTGCTATCTTATCTTCTTCGTCTGTTTCATCTTCAATTGACTCTTCATCTATTTCATCTTCAGTTGTTACACCATCTTCTTCATCTTCTGTTGACTCTTCTAATTCAATAGTCTCTGTCTCTTTATCATAATCAACATCCAAGCCTAAATTTTCAGCAATAAACCTTAGTGGAACTATAGTTCTATTACTCATTATTTCAGCTGGAACATCTATTTCTTTTTCTTCTCCATTAACATAAGCTTTTCCATCTTCTAAACTTAGGATAATTTCAACATCATCTTTAGTTATTATAACCTTTTTATCTTCAGCATTCCATTTAACATCTGCTCCAAGTCCTTCAGATATAGCTCTTACTGGAATTAATGTTCTTCCATACTTTATAACAGGAGGCGTATCAAATTTCATATTCAAATCTTCACTTATAATATTTTCAACTGGTAATACAGATATATTCTTATTACTTTCTTTTATTTGCTTAGCTATATTCTCTAATTTTTCTAATTCTTCTTGTGTATATTTTTCTTTAGCTATTTTTTTCATCTGTCTTTTTAAATCTTTCATATTTTTATTTAACTTATCTATGTTTTTTTGCAATTCTTCTATTTCATTTAATAGCTCATTTGTTAACTTATCATCTTTATCTTCTTTAGCTTTTTTTATTTTTTTTTCGGCTTTTTCTTTTTCGAATTTTATCTCTATTTTTATTTTATCTATATTCTCTTTTTCATACTTTATATTTTCCATTTGCTCATAGTTTTTATCATTTTTATATTCTTTAGATCTCTTCCCTTGTGCGTTTGAACTCATACTAGCCGGTCCCGTTAATACAAATGTAGAAACAAGTAGTGCTGATATAATCCTCTTTTGTAGTAATTTCATATAAAACTCTCCTTCATAATTTATTTTCATAATATATTGCGAGAAAAAACTATTTTTTTGGTACTAAAAAACAGTTGAATAAATTATTCAACTGTTTTTGATTTAATCTTTATGTTTAAGTTTATTATCAGGTTTATACTTTTTAAACTTATCATGGTATTTATCTTTTTTATCCTTATATTTTTCATTGTGACTGTGTTTTATTTTACTTTTTAATTTACCATCATATTCATCTTCGTAGTCATCATCTTTATCCTCTTCGTCATCTTCATCTTTATCTTTTTTGTATCTACCTTTATCCTTTTTGTATCTATCTTTATTTTTATTCTTATCTTTCTCTTTATTTCTGTCGTTATCTTTCTTTTTACTTTTCTCTTTATCTTTATCTTTCTGTTTCTGTTTATTGTCATTGTCATCTTTGAGTTTATCATCATCTTTATTTTTATCTTTATCGTAATTCTTTTTTATTATTTCTGTAGCTTGATTATCTTGTAATTCTTTTGAATCACCTAATTCTTGTGATTGATTTTCAAAATTAGAATCTTCCTTTTCTGTAATAACATTATCTTTTTCAACTTCAATAAAATTGTCTTCTTGTTCAACTTCAATGACATCATTATTTATTTTTCCATTTTCATCAAAAATTTGATACACCTTCATATTTTTTACTTCATATACGCTTGTATCTGCATTTTTTTTCTCTATTTCTTTAAATGCTTCATATTTACCAATAGACATATCATTTTTATGAGCATCTTTCATATTATTTTTGTTTGATTTTAAATATACTATTTTTATATAATTATCCTTTTTATTATTATTTAATTTTACTTGAAGATCCTCTTCTATATTTAATTTATCTTTTACAGTAGAATCTAATATTACATCTGATATTAAAACAGAATTCTTTTGTGAAGATATATAATTTTTTTCCCTTGCATTATTTATGGTTATGTATAATGCATCTTCAATCTTTTTACCTATAACTTCTTTATCTATTATTTTATTAGCTTCTTCGTTTATATCATTTACCTCTATTACTATTCCTTTTTTATTTAATTCAAATTCTATACTTGGATTTATATCTAAACTCACAACAGCTGCCGCAATCATATTTTCATTATTTTTTATATTAAATATATTAATTGACATAAATAAAATAAACACTACAGCTGCTAAAGCAGATATCTTCTTATAATTTATTTTATTTTCATTATAAATATCATCTTTCACAAACATAATCTGATTACCTATATTCATACCATCTTTTTTTATAACTTTTATATACTCCATATCATTACTTAGTACAATAGCAAAATCATCTTCAATCTTTATAATACAACCTTTATATATCATATATTAACACCCCCTTTATCAAATGTAATATAGCTTTTTAACAAATCTGAATCACTCTCTAATATTAGTACAGTTGCAATAATGAACTTTCTGCTTCTTTTTAATATCTTCTGTGTTACATTCAATTCTTTTATTATTTTAGAATTTGGTATTCGCTTTTTCGCCATCAATTCCATCTTTATAGAATTGTTTTCGAATATATACCTTGCTATATTGATAGCATTAATTCTAGTATCCTTATGTTTTGGCGCTTCATCTAACAAATCGTTAAACGTTATATCAAAATCATTCAATTTATTTTCAAAAGTTTTTATCTCTTCTTTTAATATTACATCCTTTACAAAATCTTCTGTTCTTAAATTATTGTGTATATTTTCTTGCTCTTCTTTTGGAAATTGATTTATAGATATTACTTTAGAATCTTTTTTTATTTTTCTCAAATAATCTTTTGTCCTACTAGATATAACAATTTTAGCAAATGATATAAAATTTCCACTTTTAGGGTCATACTTATCTATAGCTTCATTAAAACCTTCTAATCCTACACTATACTCTTCACTGTTTTCAGACTCTATATATCTATTCGTTACACTAGATACTGTTTTTATAATAAACGGGATATATTCTTCTATTATTTTCTCTCTTTCAAGCTTATCTCCCCTTTTTATTTTATCTAATCTCTTGACCAAAGAATTTTTTTTGAAAATTTTCAGCAAATCAGTCAACCTCTTCTACACCTCCTATATAGTAATACGATTTTGTCTATTTTTTTAAGTACACATATAAATCATATATTACTTTAGAAGATAATATCTATAGATTCAGCTGCATGGGTTCAATTACCAATGAATGTATTTCATTATATTCCAAAATATAAGAAATCCACTATCGACACAGTTGCTTAAAAATAATTGTAAGTATCTCTTTCTTAATCAGTCGTCCTCAAAATAAAAATAATATAATTTTCTATAAAATAAAAAAACTGCGATAAATTTATCGCAGTTTTTTTATTAAGATTTTAGCATTTTATCCATTTTATCTTTATCAAATCCTAATACTTCTTCACCTTCTATTAATATAACTGGAACTGACATATATCCCATTTTCATTAATCTTTTTCTAGAGCTAGCATCTTCTGATATATTGTACTCTATATATTCTAAATGATTTTCATTAAAATAATCCTTCGCCATGGAGCAGTATCCACATGTATTACTACTATATAATTCTATTTTTTTATTCATATTATCTTCCTCCTTAAAGCACTATATTGTAAAATAATTATGTCTAATTACCTCTTACTTTATATTATATAGATTTCCTAAAATAAAGTTTTAAAACATTTATTTTTTTATTTTCATTTAAAAATCTTATAATATATTATAAAATAATCTTACGTTATAATTATAATATGCCCATAAAAAACATACTTATATATATTTAAAATATGTTATTTTTTAATTAATAGGAAATTATTACTTTTTATGGTTTTAGTATATACTTTTAAGTAACAGAGTTCGTTCTTACCATTGATTTTAAATTTTTTATATTTCAAATCATAAAACAAATAATTTTAGATTTTAAATATTTATTCAAAAGCTGAAATTCCTAAATCTCTATACTCTTAATTATAAAAATAATAACTCAACACCTTGTGGATTAGCTTAACTAAAAATTCATTTAAAATAAAAAAGTTCTTCTTTAAAAGAATTTTAAATGTAAACTTTTTTGAAACTCATAACGAAATTTATATCTATCCATAATTTAAATATGAATATAATTTCCTATTCGTTATAAAAACTATATGAATTAAGTTTAGCTTTATAATTATTCTATTATTTAACATAGGAGGATTTACTATGAAAAAAGTCTTAATACTTTCTGCTTCTACTGGCGGTGGTCATAATAGGGCGGCAAAAGCAATACAAGAAGAATTATTCACTAAAAATATCGACTGTGAGATAATAGATAGTTTGAAATTTGTAAGCCCTACAATAGATACTATAATATCTAAAGGATATGAAAAATCAGCAATGTATACACCAAAGGCTTATGGTACAATCTATAAAATATCTGATCTTAAGATAAGTAAAAATGAAATAAATAGCAACCTTGTGCTTACATATATGATAAAAAAGTTAAAAAAACTAATAACTAAAATGCAGCCAGATGCAATAATAGGAACACACCCATTTCCTTTAATGGCTGTTAGTAATTTGAAAAAAAACAACATCATAGATATACCTATAATATCTATTCTTACAGATTACACTATCCATTCTACTTGGATTCAAGATGAAGTCGATAGTTACATAGTTGGAGACGAATACGTTAAATACCTTTTAGCAGAAGAAGGAATATCTAAGGATAAAATATACCCATATGGTATACCTATTGAAAAATCTTTCTTATCAAGTGATATAGACGGTATAAAAAAAGAACTTAATCTAAACGATAAGTTTACAGTTTTACTAATGGGAGGAAGTTTTGGTGCAGGTAATATTAAAGAAGCTTTCTTAGACTTATTGAGTATTGATAAAGACTTTCAGATTATAGTTGTTACAGGAAGAAATTCTTCATTAAAAGATAAAATACAAAAAACTTTAGACTCTATAGATACAAATAAAAACGTTGTTATTCTTCCATTTACAAATAAAATGAATGATATTTTATCAGTATCTGATATTTTAATTACAAAGCCTGGAGGCCTTACTACTACCGAAGCTCTATTAAAAGAAATTCCTATGATAATACCTTATTACATTCCTGGTCAGGAAGGCGAAAACCTAGACTTTTTACTGAATAGCGGCGTTGCACTTAAAACAACCGAAAAATATAACTTAAAAATTCTAATAACCCTTTTAATGGAAAATCCAAATAGACTAGATAATTTAAAAAGCAATATAAAAAGTTTGAAAAAATTAAATTCATCAGAAAATATATCCAATTTAATAGTATCAAAAATAAAATAAAGTAGGCATTTAGCCTACTTTATTTAATATCTATTAATATCAGGATCGTAAAAATCCTCCTCATAATCATATTCAAAATTTTTATAGTTATTTTTAAACCCATCGTTTCTTTTATTTTTAGGCTTAGAGTTCTTAGGCCTAACAGTTTTCTTAAGCAAATTTTCTAATTTTTCTTCACATTCATGATCATATTTTTGCTGTCCTTTTAACTTCAAACTTTGTTGTCTCTTCTTTTTCATAGCCTCATGTTCTTGTGAACTCATAAAGACTTTCATAATTACACCTCTACTTTAATTTTAATATAATAATTTATTATTCAATAAATCATATAAAAATTATACATCACACATATATCAATTTCAATAAATCACAAAGTTTTTTATACAAAAAAACCAAGGTATTTAACCTTGGTTATATCTCTCTTCTTCCTTCTAAAGCTTTTGATATAGTTACTTCATCTGCATACTCCAGATCTCCTCCTACAGGAAGACCATGTGCAATTCTAGTAACTTTAATACCTAAAGGCTTTATAAGTCTAGATATATACATAGCAGTAGCTTCTCCTTCTATTGTCGGATTAGTAGCCAGTATAATTTCCTTAACAGTTTCATTATTTAACCTTTGAAGAAGTTCCTTTATTTTTATCATCTCAGGACCTACACCCTCCATTGGAGATATTACTCCATGAAGAACATGGTATTTGCCCATAAATTCTTTAGTTTTTTCCATAGCAGCTACATCTCTTGGATCTTCTACAACACATATAGTATCTTCTGTTCTATTTGGATTAGAGCATATATTACACTTACTAGAATCCGTTATATTACAGCATACAGAACAGTATTTTATCTGTTTTTTAGCATTTATTAATGCTTCAGATAATTTCTCTACATCTATCATATTCATATTTATAACATGAAAAGCTAATCTTTGTGCTGTTTTTTTACCAACACCAGGAAGTTTTGAAAACTCCTCTATAAGGCTTGATATAGGGCCTGAATAAGTTTGCATATTATCACCTACTAAAACATTCCTGGAAGATTAAGTCCACCTGTTACCTTAGACATTTGAGAATTTACCATCTCATCTGCACTTCTTAACGCTTCATTAACAGCAGTTAAAACTAAATCTTGAAGCATTTCTATATCATCAGGATCTACAACTTCTGGCTTTATAGCTATATCTAGTATCTCTTTCTTACCATTAACCTTAACTATAACAGCTCCTCCACCAACAGAAGCCTCAACCTCTTTCTCTTCAAGCTGTCCTTGCATTTTTTCCATATCTCTTTGCATTTTTTGAACTTGTTTTAACATATTATTCATATTTCCACCCATTCCTGGGAATCCTTTTTTAGCCATAATTCATCCTCCTTTAAAAATCACTTTAAACTATATTATAGCATATAATAATTATTATGTTCTACGTTTCTTTTATAGAATCTTTTACTTGTATCATCTCTTTTGGAAATACATTTTCTAATATTTTTATACCTTCATCCTCTTGATCATTTGTTGAATTATTTACCATATTTGATTTTAATTCTATTTTAATATTTATATTTTGGCCTGTTATATTATTTATAACGCTTTTTATATATGATTTTTCTTCATCTCTATTTAATCTATCTTTTATAAATTTAAAGTTATCATCAACTAGCATTATAAGTGTGTTATTTTCCATCTCAAAATCGTTAATTTCTTTTAACATCGCTTGAATAGACATCTGCTTATCATTTTTCATATATTCTAATATCTGCATCCATGAATTTTCAATTTCTAGTACATCTGGATTCTTAGGTTTTTTTGTTTTTTGAACCTGTGGTTCATTTTTAATACTTCTATTTCTAGATATATTATTTTTGTTTTCTATATTATTATCATTTCGAGATATACTTACACCATTTTTTATTACATTTTCTATATTTTGTATTCTATTTATAATAGAATCATCATCTAACTTAAGTACAGGTTGAGATAATTTCATTATAGTTATTTCAAGTGATATTCTTGGATTAGAAGAATACTTTATATTATTTTGAGTTTCAGACAATAAGTTTATTATTTCTATTATACTGTTCAAATCAATGCCATCAGCTTGATTTTTTAATAAATCTATAGTCTCTACTGGCAAATTTATTATTTCATATAATTCATGAGATACTTTACAAACCATTAAGTTTCTAAAATGATCTATCAAATCAGTTAAAAAATGCTTTATATCTTTACCGCAAATTATCAATTCATTTAATAATTCAAGTGCCTGTTTCGTGTCTTCTTCTATTATGTATTTACTCATATCAAATAAAAAATCTATATTGACAGTTCCAAGAAGATTAACTACATCAGAATATTTAATTTCATCCTCACTATATGATACACACTGATCTAATATACTTAAAGCATCTCTTAATGCGCCTCCTGCATTTCTTGCTATCAAATTCAGAGCCTTTTCCTCTACTTGTATATCCAAATCATCGCATATTTTTTTCATACGCGTAACTATATCATCAACTTTAACTCTTTTAAAATCATATTTTTGACATCTTGATAATATGGTTGCAGGTATTTTATGCGCTTCAGTAGTTGCAAGTATAAATATTATATAATATGGAGGTTCTTCTAATGTCTTTAATAATGCATTAAAGGCTCCTTGAGATAACATATGTACCTCATCTATTATATACACTTTATACTTACCCTTTGTTGGTGGATATTTTACGTTCTCTCTTAACTCTCTTATATCATCTACTCCATTATTGGATGCAGCATCTATTTCAATAACATCCATTATACTGTCATTTAATATACCTTTACAAATTTCACATTCATTGCAAGGCTCATGATCCTCTGGATTAATACAATTAACCGCTCTTGCAAATATCTTAGCAGTAGATGTTTTCCCTGTACCTCTTGTTCCAGAAAACAAATACGCATGAGCTATACTATTGTTATCTATCTGATTTTTTATTGTTTTTGTTATATGTTCTTGACCTATTACATCTTCAAACTTTAACGGCCTATAAACTCTATATAATGCCTTATGCATAAAATCACCTCTATGTATATTCATTCTGTTCTATTATATACTAAAAAAAAAAAGACTTCTATGGGGGGAGAAGCCTTTTAAATAGGGGAGAAATTGAAAATATATTTAATTTTCTTTTATATTATTATCATATTTGAGATTTATATACATGAAATATAAATTTTTATTATATATTTCAAAAACAAAACCCCTTGCTATCTAGCAAAGAGTTTAAATGTAATTACTTAACTAAGTAAGTTGAATAATTAAGTTCTTTTGTATTCCATTTATTATTTTCAAATTTTAATACTGATTCAAGATAAGAAATCGTATCTGCATTACAAGTTCCCGCTATTCTTTGGTATGTATGAAGTTCATATGATCCATCACAATCATAATCAATAGGTTCCACTTTTGAAAATGCGTTTATCCAAGGTTTTACTTCATCTAATAATTTACCCTTTTTATCATATATATTACTATCTTCATAATATTTCTTGTTAGCACTTAAATCCAATTCTATTTTCTTGTTTAAATCTTTGAATTCAACCTCAGCTTTATATCCATCTACATATTTTCCATCTATTTTAAGTCCTTCGTTATCTTTATCTGTAAATATAACAGATGGTTTATGATCTTTAAAAGTAGCTATCATATGTTCTACTATTCCACCACTTCCTCCTGTAGGTGCACTTACCATTACATCATTTACTTTATCCCCATTAAAGTCTCCTATAAACATCATATCTTCACAATCATATCCACCAAAATATTCATATGTAGCCTTTGTATATTTTTTAGTTTTTCCATCTTGTACTATAATATTTAAATTATCTACAAACATAGCTTCTTTATCTTCTTTATTTCCTACTAATACAATGTTATCCTTAACTTTATCCCCAGTTACATCTTCTAATTTATAGTCAATAACATATGCATCATTTCCCATTTTCATATCTGCAACTGTGAATTTTTCTCCTACTTTAAAAGTATTATTTTCTGCATTTACATTAGTATATCCAATTGTACCTAAAGCCAAAGCTCCTGTTATTAAAAAAGCACTTACCTTTTTTATTGTTGATCTCTTGTTCATATAAATTACCCCTCTCTATATCAATTCTTATTTTATTTTATTACAATAATTGATTTAATTGGTAACAAAAAAGTTACAGTTTATGCGAAGAGTAACAGATATAAAGTTTAATATAAATTTAATTTCTTTCATCCTAAATCCAAGAGTTCTAAGATTGCATCTCAATTAACTTTCATTTTATATATACAATTCATATAATTTTTTTTGCATTAAAAAAGTCTCTATTATAAAATAGAGACTTTATTTTTTATATTAAATGCTGTGCACCATATATTGTGCTAACCTCATAAACGTTACCTAAACAGTTAGCTCAATTTAGGCTACCCTACGGCACATGAAAGTGATCACTTACCGTTGCTTCCTTCCGGACCTGGCGGGATTCATGAGCTTTCATTGCGTAGGACCCAAATATCATCACCACTTATCTAGGGCAGCTCTACAAGTATTAGCCCTCCATATGGAGTTCAACCCTGCTATAGCGGATTGCAGGTTACAAGGCGCCGCTACCTCCCCGTCTAGCACAGCAAACTTTAAAATCATTTTTAATTTTTCTGGCGGAGAAAGCGGGATTCGAACCCGCGATACAGTTTCCCGTATACACGCTTTCCAGGCGTGCTCCTTAAGCCAACTCGGACATCTCTCCTTAGCGCTTTCTTAGTTTCCTAAAAAAATTCTTTACAATAGAAGATGTTGCTTCTTCTAATACTCCAAATGATATATCTATATCTTTATCTTGTAAGAAATCTTGCTTTAATTTGAGCTTATATTCAGAATCTGAAGTCTTAGTATTTTTAGTTCCAATTACTAATGTTTTTATTCTCGATTCACTTATAGCTCCCAAACACATAATACACGGCTCCATAGTCACGTATAATTTACATCCTATAAGCCTCCACCCTCCTAAAACTTTTGCAGCCTCTCTTATAGCGAGTATCTCTGCATGAGCTGTTGGGTCCTTAATTGTTTCTCTTAAGTTATGTGCTCTTGCTATTATTTTGTTATCTTTAACTATAATAGCTCCTATGGGAATTTCTTCTTTTAAATAAGCTTTATGAGCTTCTTTCAAAGCTTCTTTCATGTAAAAAGAATCTTCCATATTTCCTCCTAAGCTTATATTATACCTATAGGATTTGGATTTAATATTTTTTATTATTGAAGTTGACAAGTTCTATAATATCATATCTATCATATTTTTTCAACTTTTATTGTTATGTTATAAATGTATATTATGTTATTTTTAAACATTTTATTCATAATATAGGGTTTGATTTTCAAACCCTATATTATTTATATTGTATTACTTAGTTATTTTTTCTACTCCACCCATATATCCTCTTAAAACTTCTGGTACTACTACTGAACCATCAGCTTGTTGATAGTTTTCAAGTACTGCAGCAAGAGCTCTTCCTATTGCAACACCTGATCCATTAAGTGTATGAACATATTCTGCTTTAGCTTTCTTGTCTCTCTTGAATCTTATTCCAGCTCTTCTAGCTTGGAAATCTTCAAAGTTTGAACAAGAAGATATTTCTACATATCTATTATAACTTGGCATCCAAACTTCTATATCATATTTAAATGCAGCTGTAAATCCTAAATCTCCTGTACATATCTTAACTACTCTATAAGGAAGTCCTAATAATTGAAGAACCTTTTCTGCATTATTTGTAAGTGTCTCAAGTGTTTCATAAGAATCTTCAGGCTTTACAAAGTGAACTAACTCAACTTTATTAAATTGATGTTGTCTTACAAGACCTCTTGTATCTCTTCCAGCAGATCCTGCTTCTGATCTAAAGCATGGTGTATAAGCACAGTATCTTATAGGAAGAGTTTCTCCCTCTATTATTTGATTTCTATGAATATTTGTAACAGGTACTTCTGCTGTAGGAACTAAGAAATATTCTTTTCCCTCTAACTTAAACATATCTTCTTCAAACTTTGGAAGTTGTCCTGTTCCAACAAAACTATCTCTGTTAGCCATGAAAGGAGGTAGTACTTCACTATATCCAGCATCTGTATGAGTATCTAAGAAAAAGTTTATTAAAGATCTTTCAAGTCTAGCTCCTAAGTTTTTGTATAATGTGAATCTTGATCCTGTTATTTTCGCTGCAGTTTCGAAATCTAATATTTCAAGATCTGTTCCTATATCCCAGTGAGCCTTTGATTCAAAATCAAATTTCGTTGGTTCTCCCCATTTTCTGACTTCTACATTGTCATCATCTGTTGTTCCTTGTGGAACATTTGGGTTAGGTACATTAGGTATTCTCATTAAGTTATATTCTATCTTCTCTTCTACGTCTTTAACTTTTTCATCTAGAACTTTTATTTCATCAGAAAGTCCTTTTAATTTAGCCATTATCTCAGTAGTATCTTTTCCTTCTTTTTTAAGGTTAGGAATTTCTTTTGATGCTACATTTTGCTCGTTCTTCATTTTTTCAACTTCTTGTAAAAGTTCTTTTCTTTGATCATCTAACTCTAATACTAAGTCTAAATCAAAATCTTTTTCTCCACGTCTTCCCATAGCTTTTTTTATTCCGTCTAAATCATTTCTTATTCTTTTTATATCTAACATTATTATTCCTCCTCGTATTTTGTTCTTTTTTTTGTATAAAAAAAGCCCCCGTCCCTATAAAGGGACGAAAGCTTATATCTTCCGCGTTGCCACCCTGATTGGTTAATAAATAACCCTCTCAATGTCTTTAACGACGACCACCGGTTCAAGCCTATTTTATTTCAGCTTGACAGCTCCAGAATGGATTCAAAAGTAACCGACATGAGTTTTCACCAACCACTCACTCTCTGATGACAATTATCTTTTTACTAGTTTCTTTCACAGCTTTTAAAATTATTATAAACTATTTGTTGTTTATTATACTCACTTTATTAAATTATTTCAAGTATAATTTCAAATTTTTTTCAATCTTTTTTAGAATAATCTACCTGGAGTATCTAAATCCATAAGTGCTTTCATCCTTTTTGCAAGAACTGGATGAGATGCTGTTGCATTTGCAAACCATTGAAATATTCCCTTTTGATATTGACCCTGTTTAACCACTTCCTCAACATCTACATTCTTGTACATATGCTTTCCAGCCGCAAGTAATACTAATGATTTTCTTCCTTGAGGACAAAGATAACTAGCATGTCTGTCACATGTATATTCTCTTGCTCGTGATAAAGTAGCTCCTACTATGGGAATCAAATTACTAGCAAAAGTTAATAGTATATATTTAAGCTTCGTATGTCCCATTTTTATATGACCCATCTCATGCCCTATAACAAAAGATAGAGCATCTAAATCCTTGTGTTCTCTATAAGCAATTTCAAATATATCTATGTTTATTTGAATATAATCCCTACTGAAAAAAGTAGCTGCAAAAGCATTTAAAACTCCGCCTTGTTGAACTACATATACTTCAGGAATCTTCTTCATTTCAAGCTTTTGAGCAAAATCTTCAATAATTTCATAAACCTCTGGAAATTGTCTTTTAGACAGCTTTATAGAGTTTACTTGAGTTTTTGCATACATTTTTCCCAATTGATATATAACTACAAATATAATTGCAAATCCACCCATTATAGTCTGCATTTCTTCTTTATCTACAAGACCTAGTATAATAGCCATAATACTCCCTATAACGCCTACTATAGTTATTAATACACATAATCTATATAATATTTTTTCTTTAGGATGAACTAAATCTTTCATCTGTAAACTTATTTCTTCTTCCATTTCATATGCCCCCTTATCTGATTTGTTTTAATTATATTGTGTGTTTCTTAATCAAGCATTAAGCTAATCTTAAATGTTACTTAAATTTAATTTCTTTAGATTTTTTCTTTAATCTATCCAAACAATAAATATATACATAAAAAAATCACACGTATTGAAATGTTAGCTAATTTTGGTTAACCTTTTACTATAAAACTTAGATTATGACGTTTAAATATCCGTTAATAAACTTCTTTGTCTGACCCTAAGGGAGTTTAAGAAGTTTTAGGTTATTTAATAAGTTATAATCTTTAGTTTTATTAAAAGGTTAATTAAGTAGCGTTATTTCAATGCGTGTGATTTTTCGCTTAAGTTATATATCTAAAAATTTAGTAATTCTCACAATGTATTTCGAAGTATCCTTGACCTACCTTACAAACAGGACATACATTAGGAGCCGCGTCTCCTTGATGTACATATCCGCATACTCTACACTTCCAAAGTACCTTTTCTTTCTTTTTAAAAACTTCATTATCTCTAACATTCTCAGCAAGTTTTAAATATCTTTCCTCATGCTTTTTCTCAACTTTAGCTATCATATTAAATGAAGCTGCAATAGCACTAAACCCTTCTTCTTTTGCTGTTTGAGCAAAATGAGGATATAGTTTATCCCATTCTTCATTTTCTCCCATGGCAGCATATTTAAGATTTTCCAAAGTAGTATCTTGTCCAATAGGATATGTAGCAGCAACATCTACAGGCACAGGAAATTCTTCTCCCTCTAACCCCTCTTTTATATGATCAAAGAATATTTCCGCATGTATTTTTTCATTATCTGCAGTCTCTAAAAACAATTCTGATATCTGATCATATCCCTCTTCCATAGCTATCTCAGAATAAAATGTATATCTATTTCTAGCTTGAGATTCTCCTACAAAAGCCTTCATCAAGTTTTCTAACGTTTTAGTTCCTTTTAATTTCATAAAAAAATGCCTCCTCTTAATTTAAACTTCTATACAAATTAAGTGTAGGCATTTTCTATATTTTTTATTCTATTTTATGGTTTATTTTTCCGCTTTAAGCTGCTTATGGTACACAACACTCTGAGGATATGGTATTTCAATTCCATGTTTATCGAACTCGTACTTTATTTTTTCCATTAAAGCATAATACTCATCCCAATAATCAGACGTTTTAACCCAAGGTCTTGCTGCTATATTTATAGAGCTATCTGCAAGTTCTTGAACTCCAATTATAGGTTGTGGATCTTTTAAAATTTTCTCATCTTCATCAAATACTTTTTTAATAATATTTTTTGCAGTTCTTATATCACTATCATAAGATATTCCAAATATAAAATCTATTCTTCTTCTATCTTGTAGTGTAAAGTTTGTGATATTATCTGATGTTAATTTAGAATTTGGAACTATTATTGTTTTATTATCAGGAGTTTTTAGTATTGTATTGAATATTTGTATTTCCTCAACACTTCCCTCTGTAGATGCTCCTTGTATATAATCACCTGTTCTAAACGGCTTAAATATAAGTATCAATATTCCAGATGCAAAATTTGATAGAGTGCCCTGAAATGCAAGGCCAACAGCAAATCCCGATGCTCCTAGAACAGCTACAAACGAAGTTGTAGACATTCCTAGATTATTAAGTGCTGATACACTAACAAATACTACACACAGTACATACACAAGCTGTGATACAAATGATATCAATGATTTATCTACATTAGATTTCTTTAAAAACCTGGTAGTTATGCTCTTTACTTTTTTTGAAAAGAACATCCCAATTACTACTATAAGTATTGATCCTAAAATGTTCATACCATATTTAGCTATATCTACTTGAGCGTCTTGTAACATCTTAAATGTCTTATCCATATTTAATCTCCTTAAATTTATATTACTTTGCTAGCTTATTTAATACATCTCCAAGTTCCTTTAGATATCTTCCATAAGCCTCAAAATCTCCATCTTTTAAACTACTTCCAGCTTTGTTGTATAAATCATTAGCCTTTTTGATCAACTGATTTTTATCTAAGTCAACGTTAGATTCATCTGGTGTTTCGTCTATTATAACATTTTGGTTATCTGATTTGAACATGGTATTTAATGCCTGTTCTAGAGTATCCTTCATAACAACCTTGTCTTTATAAGCTACAAATATCTTTTCTACTGCTGGTATACTGTTTTGTGAATCAGATTTAATATATAAAGGTTCAACATATAGTATAGAATTTTCAATAGGTATAGTTAGAAGTGTTCCTCTTATAACAGTAGAACCACCTGTATTCCATTGAGTTAAATCCTTAGATATTTCAGGATCTTTATCAATTTTTGCCTCTATTTGCTCTGGACCTAATATATTTTTGTCCTTAGGGAATTTATACACTATAAGCTGACCGTACTTATCCTCATCATTTCTCGCTACAAATAATGCAGTCATATTTTGTTTTCTTTGTGGAGTATATGGTATAGTAAGTAAAAACTCAGCCTCATCCTCATTAGGCAATTTGAAAGTTATATAGTTTGATTCTATATCTAAAGATTCACCTTCTTCTTGACTTTGAGTATTTTTAGATTTCTTAGCTACTTCCCACTTATCTTCCTTGTTATAAAACACCTCAGTATCTTTCATATGATAAGTTTCATATATCTTAGCTTGTATATCAAATATAGTTTGAGGATATCTTATATGACTCTTAATACCTTCTGGCATATCATCCATAGATTTAAATAAATCTGGGAATATCTTAGCATAAGTATTTATCATAGGATCATTTTTATCAGCTATATAAAAATCTGTAGTTCCATCATAAGCATCTATAACAACTTTAAATGAGTTTCTTATATAGTTTATACGGTTGTCTGAATATGGTTGAGAGTATGGATATTTAGATGTATACGTATATCCATCTATCATCCAGTACATCTTTCCTTCAGATACCACTAAATATGGATCATCATCAAATGATAAAAACGGAGCTATCTTTTTAACTCTTTTTTCTATATTTCTATTAAGTATTATCTTACTGTTAGAATCTATACTTGAAGCAACTAAGAATTTCAAACTTCCTTGATCTATACTGTATAATATTCTATTAAATAGAGTAAGATTTATACCTGCTTTTCCTTTATATTCAGAAAAAGCATTAGTTTCTCCTTTAGGATAATCAAATTCCTTTTCTGAAGTATTTGTAACTATATAATCATTAGTAAGCTCTCCAAAGTATATCTCTGGTCTTTCAACATTTAATCCTTCTACTAAAGACACAGGAGGTATATCCTTTATAATCATCTTTGGCTCTCCACCAGGTGTTATTTCATTTACTGGCGACATAGTAAGTCCATATCCATGTGTATACTTTATATGTTTATTAAGCCATGTCTGCGCTTGCTCATCTAATCTATCTTGATTTATCTCTCTAGCAGACAAAAACACTTGATTCAACTTACCATCAATCATGTATCTATCAATATCTACATCATTAAAGTTATAATACGGTCTTAATGTTTGAAGCTGATTATAGGTTTCTTTAGTCGGTCTATAATCATTTATACTTATATTACTTAATGTCTGTTCATTTTTTAATATATCTTCTATAGTTATATTTTGTTCTGCTAAGAAGTTTTCTTCTTTTACTTCTTTTAGATTATATGCGTTTTTAGTGTAATCTATATTGTACTCTAAGAATTTCTTTTCTTTTGCTATCTCATTTGGAGATACTATGAAGTTTTGAACTCCAGTTTGTACTATAGTTGAACCTATACTTATAACAATTAACAGGATAGGTCCTATAAGTAGTGTTCTTAATCTTCTCTTCTTATAAGCTACTACAACAAATATAGCTGATACCAACGATATTATCGCAGACAACCTATATACCCATAGATTTATATTAACATCTGTATAACTCGCTCCATAGGCAACTCCTCTTGGAGAATAAAGCAGTTCAAATGATCCCAAATAACTTTTAATAGCTAGTATTATAAAGAATACAACTCCTATGACTGCTATTTGATTTAATGCAAGATTTACAACATTCTTTAATGTATCCCCTATATTGGACATATCATTTAAATTTCTAACATTGTCATCAAATTTATTTAGTTTCTTAAAAGATGCTAACATTAGATAATATAAAATAGTTATTATAAATAAAAATACTAATAATCCTACCAGTATATTTAGTATCTGATTTATTAACGGTAGCTTAAATACATAAAATGAGACATCATGGTTGAATATAGGATCTTTTATGTTAAATGACGTTGCATTTTTAAATTGAAGTATTTCCATCCATAAGTTTGATGATATTTTTAAACTGAAAAGTAAAGATATAATAATCGTTCCTAATAAAGTTATGATCTTTATAGGCTTTTCCTCTTCTTTAGAAGTTATTACATTCATATGTAGATAATAACTTTTCTTTATTCCTATTAAATATATATATATCAGTACTGCTAGTATTAAAAATATAGGAACCGCTATATATAATTTTGCAAATATCTGTTTTATGAAAGTAGATGTATACCCCACTTCTTTAAACCAGTTGTAATCTGATAGAAAAGTAATTATTTGAGAAAAAAATCCAACCACTGTAACTATCACTACGACAAGTAATGCTGTAAGTATGTTTTTAGATTTACTCACGTATATCCCCCTTCCAAATTTTAATTCTAATATTAAGTTTTTCTTTATGTTCTAAATATTTCATATATTAAATTTTATTACTAGTATACCAAAAAATATATTTATTATATACGTGATTTTAATATATAATAAATATATTTTTCGACTTGTCGATTTTCTCAGTGTTGTTCTTAGATGAATTAGGTTTGAATTTATCATAAAAATAAAAGATTGCAATTTAAAAATCATATTTTGTAATTTCCTGGGAAATTTCAGGTTGTATATTTCTATTTTCTTTATACCAATAAGATTACTAATAAAAATCATTTTTTAATTCTTCAAACATCTTGTCTGCCCATTTAACAGAAGCAAGATAGTGACTAGAAAGAAGTTTAATATTATAATTTATATTAGAGGCTGACTTACGTATATCATCAAATACACCTCGTTCATAAGCAAAGCACAGCGCCATAGCATCACTATATATTGTTTGCTGACCTAAAAGTGTTTTTTTCATCTCTTTAGAAATTGGTATAGGTTTTAATGCTTCATCCATATTTGTTTCAAGTACAGTATCTACTATTGAAAGTGTTCCTAATAAAGATAATTCTTCTACATACTCTTTAAGATCAGAATGTATTGCAATTTCTTTTAAAAGATTCGATCTTATCATAGCACACTTTACAGCCTCGCTAGTTTCTTGTTTGCACATATCCTGAACCATGGCTAAAGATAACCATCTTGTAAGTTCATTCACACCAAGTATTGCTATAGCCTGTTGTATTGATGTTATTTCATTTAACAGTCTACCATTTGAATTTACTAACTTTAAAAGTTTATAAGTTAAAGATAGATCAAGTCCTATTATATCTGATAATATTCTAAAGCTTGGTTCTGGTGTATTTAGCTCATTCATAACCCTTACATATTGAAGAGCGCTTTCTGATAATGCTTTTCCTTTTTGAAGTGAAGGTCTTGAAAAATAAAATCCTTGATAATAATCAAATCCAATAGATTTTGCCCATTCAAATTCTTCTTTAGTTTCTACTTTTTCAGCAAGTATTAATTTCCCTGATTTTTTCAATTGTTTTACAAGTGATTCTATTCCTCCTTTAGTGTTCTCCATAAAATCAACTTTAACAATATCACATGATTTAGTAATTTCATTATATTTATAATCTGTTGTATAGTCGTCAATTGCTAATGTATATCCTAATTCATTAAGTCTTTTTATTTTTCTTAATAATTTCTTATCGGGTTCTACAGTTTCTAGGATTTCTATTACTACTTTATCTTTATTTAATAGTTCTGCTATATCTGATTTTATTAGATGACTATCAAAATTAATAAAAACTTTAGATTCTCCTACTAAATTATTAATACCAAAATTAAAATAACTATTTACAAGTAATATAGAGGTTGCAACATTATCCGAAACATTGCCATTGAAAAAATTTCCGTCACCATCTCTATATAATAGCTCATATGCAATTACATTGTATTTATTATCAAAAATTGGTTGCCTTGCAATGTATATATCCATACTTACCTCCAATTATATTCTTATCTTTCAATATTAATATTATTTTTACCCATAATAAGTTATAATTATCTTTTTTAAAAACAATTTTTTATAAAAAAAGCCTCTATTTGTGGTATCTTTGAGTTGACAAAAAAAACACAAAATGAGACTTTCTTTATGAATACTTTATTACAAAAATCACCCAATTACAACAATAAATTTACATTTGATTTTTATATCAAAAACTATCATATTTAATATATATTTTTACTTTATAAAAAAAATAATAATATATATTATTTTTACCTTATTACTTCATCGTATATACTTCCAAATAATTCTTTATCATCTAATATATCTTCAATCTCTTTTTTATTAAATAATTTATATGATTCTTTTAGATGATATTTACAATAGCCGTTCTTTCCATATTTATTAAGTAAATGAGCATATATATCTTCATATATCTCATTATTATTCTTCAATATTTCAGAGTTATAGTTTTTATCAGCATAATTATATGCTCTTTCTATCATTATATCA
Organism: Tepidibacter hydrothermalis; assembly: GCF_029542625.1. Classification (GTDB taxonomy): domain Bacteria; phylum Bacillota; class Clostridia; order Peptostreptococcales; family Peptostreptococcaceae; genus Tepidibacter_A; species Tepidibacter_A hydrothermalis. Next base: position 3,919,674 of record NZ_CP120733.1, on the reverse strand, counting down.
ATGGGGTCTGTTCCATCTGCATCACTCACTATACAACTATATATTGAAGAAGGAGTGTCTTTGGAAGATGTTCTGTGTTCCCTACAACCTATAGCAATTATATCTATATCTTCGTCACTAAAAAATCTTTTAAGATTATTATCTTTTCTTACAAATATCTCCGATTCTATATGATGTTTTTTTCTATCTCCTGAAGCTAGTCCAACATCATGGTAGGCTGCAATAGCGTATACTAAATTTTCATCTATATTATCAAAAAAGCTTGAGAGCTTCATAGATTTTTTTATAACATCTCTTGCATGATGGATATTATGAGCATCATCAAGATGATGATATATAGGCAAAATATTTTCTTCAATATATTTTTTAAGTTCTTTATTTACCATAAATTCCTCCTAAAAACTATGTTAATCTAGTTCTTATACTCAATACTATCATATTTTTTTCAACACAAAAAAGCTAATCCTTAAAATTTATCTTTAAGAACTAGCTTTTTTATGTTGATCCATTATGTGAACTATTCATTCTTTGGTGGACTCACTCCTTTATTTTTAATATTCTTTAATTATTTGTAATTTTATATATCTTTTCAATCACCCCTTATATAAATATTTATCTCCCTATAGTTTAATCTGTTATCTTTGGTGGTATCATCTCCTGTTCTTTATGTATTTGTTAATATTATTATATCATAGTTTTCAGAAAATTCAATTATTTTTTTGAATTTTCTGATTTTTTTCTAATGCCTTATTATATAAAGAAGATACATAATAGGATTATGTATCTTCTTTATTAATATAAGTAATTTATTACTCATGCATCATTACTGCATGTCCTGTTGTTACAAGAACTCCATCTTGGTTTGTAACATCAGTTTGAATCTTTATTCTTTTTCTTTCTTCATCTCTTTCTACTACTTCTCCCGTAACAGTAAGTGTATCTCCTATGAATACTGGTGCTCTAAATTTTAATGTCTGTGATACATATATAGCCCCTATTCCTGGCATTTTTAATCCTACAAGAGAAGATATAAAACTTGCACTAATCACACCATGTGCAATACGTTTTTTAAATCTAGTAGTCTTTGCATACTCTTCATTAACATGAATAGGGTTCACATCTCCACTAACATCTACAAAACTATCAACTGTAGATTGTGTAACCTCTCTTGTAAAAGAATCTTTATATCCTACTTGAAATTTCCCAAAATCACTTTTTTCTATTACCATTTTGATTCCCCCTAATAATATGTATTTTAACTTTAGAAACTATTTTCTAACTAACTTTTTAATTGTTTTAAAATCATTATTATACTAATGCGCACTCAATGTTTTCATCATTATCAAGTTCATTTATAATTTCTGGAATTACATCGAATAAATTAGCTACTATTCCATAGTGAGCAACTTTAAATATAGGTGCTTCAGGATTTTTATTTATAGCTACTATAATATCTGAGTCTTTCACACCTGTTAGATGTTGAATAGCTCCTGAAATACCACAAGCTATATAAAGTCTTGGTCTTACAGTTGTTCCTGTTTGACCTATTTGATGATCATGACCAATCCATCCACTATCTACAGCTGCTCTTGATGCTCCTACTTCTCCGCCAAGTTTTTCAGCAAGTTTTTCAATCAACTCAAATCCTTCTTTTCCAGCTACTCCTCTACCACCAGCTACAATAATTTCTGCATCTGTCAAACTTACATGATTTTTTGCAGACTTTATAACATCAACTACTTTTGCTCTAATATCTTTATCCTCTAATTTAACATATATCTCTTCTATAGTTCCTGTTTTTGATTCATCATAATCAGCCTTTTCCATAACACCCGGTCTTACTGTTGCCATTTGTGGTCTGTTCTTAGGACAAATAATAGTTGCCATTAAGTTACCACCAAAAGCAGGTCTTGTTTGAAGTACTTTTCCATCAGTCTCATCAATTTCTAATTTTGTACAATCTGCTATAAGTCCAGTTCCTACTCTTCCTGCTAATCTAGGTCCCAAATCTCGTCCTATAGTTGTTGCTCCAATTAGTACTGATTCTGGCTTTTTGTCAAAGATAATATCACTAATTACTTTTGTATATGCATCTGTTGTATATACTTTTAATAGTTTATGATCTAAGCTAATAACCTTATCTGCTCCATATTTTATTAACTCTTTAGCACTATCTCCATTATTGTGTCCTAACAGTACAGCTACTAGTTTGTTACCTACTTTCTCAGCTAACTTTTTACCTTCTCCTAATAGTTCAAGACCTATATCTAATACCTTACCTTCTCTTTGTTCTATGATTACCCATATATCTTTATATTCATCTAAATTAATTGGTTGATTTACCTTTGTTCTAGCCATTCTTATACCCTCCCTATATAATGTGTTTTTCCTTCATTTTCAACATAAATTGTACTGCTTTTTCTCTGTTTGTATCGCCTTGTAGTATTTCTCCTTCAAATTTATTTGTAGGAACAAAAGTTTTATACACATTAGTAGGAGAACCTTTTAAACCAATTTGTGTTATATCAATTTCAAGATCATCAAGAGTCATTACTTTCACAGGGTTGTTCTTAACATTTTGGAATATTCCCCAAGTAGACATATATCTTGGCTCATTTAATTCTTTAATAGCTGTTAATACCACTGGCATTGAAGATTCTATTATGTATTGACCATCTTCTATTGCTCTTTTGGCAACTACTTTTTTATCTTCTTGTTTAATTTCCAAGTCTTGTACATATGTGATTTGAGGAAGATCTAAGAACTCAGCCATCTCGGGACCAACTTGTGCTGTATCTCCATCTATAGCTTGTCTTCCACAGAAAACAATGTCATAATCTCCTATTTTCTCAACAGCTGCTGCAAGAATAGTTGCTGTAGCCCATGTATCAGAACCTGCAAAAGCTCTATCTGTTAAAAGAATAGCTTCATCTGCTCCCATAGCTAAAGCTTCATTTAAAGATTCTTTTGCTTGAGGAGGTCCCATTGTAAGAACCGTTACATTTACATCATCTAATTTATCTTTTATTCTTAAAGCTTCTTCTAAAGCATTTTTATCATCTGGATTGATTATGCTTGGAACACCATCTCTAATTAAAGTTCCTGTTTCATGGTTAATTCGTACTTCATTTGTATCTGGAACTTGTTTTACACAAACAACTATTTTCATTGATTTACCCTCCTTGATTATGTTTAACTAAAAATTATCTAGTAATTTGGTTTGCAATAACAATCTTCATAATTTCTGAAGTTCCTTCATAAATTTCAGTAATCTTTGCATCTCTCATCATTCTTTCAACTGGATACTCTTTCATGAATCCATAGCCACCATGCATTTGTACAGCTTTATGAGTTACAAACATAGCTACTTCAGATGCAAACAACTTAGCTATAGCAGCTTCTTTTGTATAAGGTTTTCCAGTTTGTTTTAAATATGCAGCCTTATATACTAATCCTCTAGCAGCTTCTATCTTAGTTTCCATTTCTGCTAAATACCACTGTAGACCTTGCATTTTTATAAGAGGTTTTCCAAATTGTTCTCTTTCTTTCAAGTACTTCACAGTCTCTTCCATAGCTCCTTCAGCTAAACCTAATGCTTGTGACGCCATTCCTATTCTTCCACTATCAAGACCTACCATAGAAAGAATAAATCCTCTGCCCTCTTTACCTAATAAATTTTCCTTAGGAATTTTACAATTTTCAAATATTAACTCTGCTGTTGCAGATGCACATATTCCTAATTTATCTTCAATCTTTCCAATACTGAATCCTGGAGTATCCTTTTCAATAATGAATGCAGATATTCCCTTTATTCCTTTTGATTTATCAGTCATTGCAAGAACTATATAAAAATCTGCAACCCCTCCATTTGAAATGAAACATTTAGTTCCATTAAGAACATATTCATCTCCATCTAAAACTGCTGTAGTTTGAACATTTGATGCGTCTGAACCAGCACTTGGCTCTGTAAGTGCAAATGCGCCTATATATTCAGCAGTAATTAATTTGTTTAAATATTTTTCTTTTTGATCTTTAGTACCATATTTATCAACTAACATTGTAGGTAGATAATGAACAGAACTGATTCCTGAAGTAGCTCCACATTTTTTCCCTATTTCTTCTAGAACAATAGCTTTAGATATTTCATCTCCTCCAGCACCACCGTATTCAGTAGAAAACGGTATAGCAAAGAATCCATATTGTCCTAGCTTTTTTATATTTTCCATTGGGAATTCATGACGAGCATCAATATCTGCAGCTATTGGTGCAATTTCATTCTCAACAAATTTTCTTATAGCTTCTCTCACCATTTTTTGTTCATTAGTAAAATCAAAATTCATTTTATAAACCTCCCTTGATTACTGTGTATTGATTTTAAATCTATACACTTTTATCTTTTCTAAATTTCAATATTCATTTTTTCATCTATAAATATTCGTAAATCCATTTCTTTTAAATCATCTGAAATACATGGTTTAAATTCCATTTGATCTAAAATATCTTTTTGCAAATCAATACCAGGTGCAATTTCTATAAGAGTTGGTCCATTATCTGTTAATTTAAAAACTGCTCTCTCTGTTATATATAAAATCTCTTGACCAGATTCCTTTGCATAATCAGCACTAAAAGTTATTTGTTCTACAGTGTCTTTGAACTTAACACTCCTACCTTCTTGTAAAATAGTAATTTTACCATTTGCTATTTCAGTCTTTAGTCCACCAGCTTTAAATGTTCCACAAAATACTACTTTCTTTGCATTTTGAGATATATTAATGAATCCACCTGGTCCTACAACTTTTCCCCCAAATTTGCTTACATTAACATTTCCATCCTTATCTATTTCAGCAGCTCCTAAATAAGCAACGTCTATTCCACCTCCATCATACAAATCAAAAATTTGCTCTTGAACATGAATAGCATCTGGATTATATGTAGCTCCTATTCCTAAACCACTTGCTGGTACTCCTCCCATAACTCCTGACTCTATAGTAAGAGTAATCTCATTTGAAATATTTTCTTCATCTGCTGACATTGCAACATATTCTGGCACACCTATACCTAAATTAATTAATCCACCTTTCTTAAGATCAAAGGCTCCTCTTTTACCAATAATTTTCTTAGGGCATATTTCAACTGGTTTTAATTTCCCAGAAGGTCCTCTTATTTCTCCAGACCATTCTGGTATATATTCTTTTGTTGCAAATGATTGTACATTATGTTCATGTGAACCAAGTACAACATAATCAACTAAATGACTATGAACAGCTACATCAGCAGCTTTTAGTGAATCATATCTACATACTTTTTCAACTTGAGCAATAACTATTCCACCTGAATTTTTAGTAGCAGTAGCAATGCTCAGTTGATCAGCACGAACCGCTTCTTTTTCAAGAGAGAGATTGCCTTTTTCATCAGCAGTAGTGGCTTTAATAAAACATACATCTATTGGAAATGACTTATAGAATAAATAATCTTTATCATCTATATTCATAAGTTCTACAATATCTTCTTTTTCGGCTGCCTTATTTGCTTTACATCCCTCTAGTCTTGGATCTGCAAAAGTTTTTAATCCAACATGAGTCAATAAACCTGGAGATCCACTTGCTATAGCCTTTACTAAGTGGCATGCAACTCCCTGTGGTACCATATAAGCTGGAAATTTATTTTGAGCAGCTAACTCCCCTAGTTTTGGAGCTAAACCAACGTGACCACAATACAATTTTTTTACCAATCCTTCATGTGCAAAATGATCCATACCTCTACCATTTTTATCTCCAATACCTGCACAATTAAAAACTGTCAGGTTTTTAGGACATCCTTCATTTACATATTTATCTTCTAAACTAGTAAGCAACTCTTCAGGAATACTAAATCCTACAAAACCACCAACACCTACTGTATTTCCTTCTTTAATTAAATCAATTGCCTCTCTAGATGAAATAAATTTTGCCATTTAAACCCCTCCTCTATCGAATATATTATTGAAAAAACTAAATACCTTAATCAGCTATTTTAAAATAGATTTAATGCTGTTCCTGCAAATATTGCTACAAAAGTACAAGCAAATGGAATAATTACTGAAACCATACAAATATCTTTATATGAGTCTTTATGTGTAAGTCCACATATTGCTAATAGAGTTATAACTGCACCATTTTGTGGTAATGAATCAAGCCCTCCTGAAGCAAGTGATGCAACTTTATGAAGATATTCTGGATTTAATCCAGTTTGTAAAGCCCATTCATAATATCTGTTTCCCATAGAAGCAAGAGCAATACTCATTCCTCCAGATGCAGAACCTGTTATTGCAGCAAGAATATTTACACTTACAGCTTCCGATACAAGTGGAGTTCCAAAATCAATAGACATAAGACCATTTTTGATATATTCAAAACCTGCTAAGCTTTTAATAACTGTTCCATAACCAACTTCTGAAGATGTGTTCATAATAGCAAGTAAAGATCCTGATACCCCAGCCGACAATGCAGTTTTTAATTTATTGCCACTTCCTATATTCTTATATCCAATAATTATTACCATTATTATTCCTAGTGTAATAGCCATAATTAATGACCATATTGGTGCTGAAGATGTAAAACCTTCTCCATATTTTGCAACTAAAGTTGCCATTTCTTCCTTTGGCAAATTATCATACATACTTTTTGTGAAAACATATTTTGTTAATACAAAGTAACTTATTAATACTGTAAATAAAGGAATGAATGCAAATAATGGTTTAATTTCTTTTTCATCTTCCTTTAGTTCAGGCTCATTTATATGTCCTTCTCCATATCCTTCACCAGCTTTTGCAGCTTTTTTTCTTCTAGTTTCCAACCATAACATCCCAAATCCAAACATTCCTAATGCAACAATTAATCCTAATTCAGATGCAGCATATCCATCTGTATGAAAATAAGAAGTAGGAATAATATTGTGTATCTGAGGCGTTCCAGGTAATGCCGTCATAGCAAATGTTAGAGTTCCTAATGCAAGTGCACCAGGAAGCAATCTTTTCGGTATATCTGCTTCTTTAAATATCCCAGCACCGATCGGATATACTGCAAATACAACCACAAATGCACTTACTCCACCATAAGCAAGAATCCCGCAAGATAGTACAACTGATAAAATAGATCCTCTAGTACCTAATTTCGTACATATAAAACATGCAATAGCTTTTGCTATTCCAGTTTCTTCTATTAACTTTCCAAATACTGCACCTAATAAAAATATTGGGAAATACTTTGCTGCAAATCCCATACCACCTTTCATAAATACCTCTGTATAAGTTGGAAGTAATGCCCCTCCTCCAGTAAGTAAAACTCCAACTAAAGCACAAACAGGTGCAAATAATATTACAGAATATCCTTTAAATGCAATGAACATTAATAGTAACAAAGAAATTATAATTCCTAAAACCGACATAAATAATCCCCCTAGCAATTTTTTATTATGTTGTTGTTATTTTATTAACTTCTTTCTGTAATTAATCACATAAAACTTTAAAGCAACAAGCATGCCAAAATATCTTATTAAATAAACTCTTATCAATTGTTTAATTATAATAATGTTCGAAACCGTTTAAATAACAGCTTTCAAGAATATAATAATTATTATTAAAAATAATTTTTTTTATTTTGACAATAGATAAACAACGAAATATGTATAACACATCCTATATATTACAAATAATGGTGTCTACTTTTGTAGAATTGTAGCCTTTTGTAGACACTTTCCTGTAAAAGCTTGTCATTTTAATGTTTTCACAAATAAAAATGTGTTTATAGGGTTATATTTTAAACAAACTGTCTCAAAAAAAAGACAGTTTATTTTTACAATTTTCTTCCCTTTTATATGCTTTTTTAGTAATATTAGTTTTATAACAAATATTTTGAAATATTTAATATATGATACAAAATTAACCTTTTCTATATGTACTTTGACTTAATTACTATTTAAAGGAGCATTATTTATGAATTTATTTAATAAAAACAATAGAATTAATAATCCAGAACTATATATATCAGTTTATGATGAAATTTTAGATATGAGCGAAGATGGATTTCTTGTTGTAGATAAAAATGGAATTATCATAGATATTAATAAAACATATTGCACTTTTTTACGTACAACTAGAGAAAAATCTATTGGTATACATGTTAAGGAACTGATTCCAAATTCAAAAATGGATGAAATTCCAAATACAGGTCTCAAGGAAACAAATGTTGTTCATACATTTTCAGAGAATCAAAATATTAATGCAGATAAATTTGTATGGGTTACTAGCAGGTCTCCGGTAAAAAAAGATAATGAAATAATTGGAGCAGTAGCTCAAATAAAATTTAAGCTACAAACTATAAACCTTGCTCAAAAAATAAAAAATCAAGATAATGAATTACAATACTATAAAAATGAATTACATAGATTAGGAAGTAGTAAATATTCAATGCAAAATATAATAGGCAAAGATGAAAAATTTGTATCTATAAAAAACATTGCCAAGAAAGCCTCAAAAAATGATTTCCCAGTTCTATTAACAGGAGAAACTGGAACAGGTAAGGAGGTCTTTTCAAATTCTATACACTATGCCAGTAATCGAAAAAACCAGCCTTTAATTCGTATAAATTGCGCAGCTATTCCTTCTGAATTATTAGAATCTGAATTATTTGGATATGAAGAAGGTTCTTTTACAGGAGCAAAGAAAGGTGGTAGAAAAGGAAAATTTGAATTAGGCAATAAAGGAACTGTCTTTTTAGATGAAATAGGAGATATGCCCTTTAATATGCAGGCTAAATTATTAAGAGTACTTCAAGAAAAAGAAATAGAAAGAATTGGAGGATACAAAACCATACCTATTGATGTGAGGATCATTGCAGCTACTCATCAAGATTTGTGGAAGATGGTTAAAGAAGGAAAGTTTAGGGAAGATTTATTTTACCGTTTAAATGTTATTAATATTCAAATTCCTCCATTAAGAGATAGAAAAGATGATATATTGTTGTTTGCACAAAAATTTCTCAATGATTTAAATAGAAAGTACAAAAAAAATATAACTATTTCGTCTGAAGCAAAAGAATGTTTACTAAATCATAGGTGGCCAGGTAATATTCGTGAGTTAAATAATATTATAGAAGGAGCCTTTGCATTGGTGGAAAATGATGTAATAGATTTATCCCATTTGCCTTCTAATATTGTAATGCATTCTAGAATAAATAAAATTGATACAAAGAAAAATAAATTTGCTGATTTGATTACAGATTATGAGAGAAATATTATTTTAGATTATCTTAGAAAAAATAAATATAATTGTTGTAAATGTGCAAAGGATTTAGGAATCCATAGAAGTACTTTATATAAGAAGATGGAAAAACTAAACATAGAAATTGAAAGAAAATAAAAGAATTTACTTTAATATATAAAAAATCTACCTATAAAATGATTCCATTTCATAGGTAGATTCAACTTCCATGGCAAGCCATGGCATTATACTAGCAATCCACTTCATAAGTGTCATAACTCCATTAAAAAAGGATACAAGTTTTAGTTATTAATTTCTAAGCTTCATATCTCCATCCTTGATATATCCCTTATTTCTCATAAACTCAGATATAATAAGAGTAATCACTGCTGGAAGTGCAAAGTGAAGTATTATTATACTAAGCATAGCTGATTCTCCCATAACAGCTATAGTTGATATTTGACCAACAAGCCCACTAGTTCCCATACCAGCACCTATACTGTTAGTTTTCATGTGGAACAATGTAGTAGATAATGGTCCAAGTATAGCACTTGCTATTATAGGAGGTATCCATATTAGAGGATTTTTAATTAGATTTGGAACTTGAAGCATAGATGTACCAAGTCCTTGAGATATAAGTCCTCCAATCTTATTCTCTCTATAAGATGCAACTGCAAATCCTATCATTTGGCAACAGCATCCAACAAGTGCAGCTCCCGCTGCTAATCCATTAAGACCAAGTGCAATAGATAAAGCCGCTGAACTTATAGGAAGTGTAAGTATTATCCCCATAGTTACAGCTACAATTATTCCCATAGGTATAGGTTTTAATTCTGTAGCTTTATTTATAAAATTTCCTAAACTACTCATCATTGAAGATAGTATTGGAGCTATAAATATACCTACAAATCCGCCTACTAAAATAACAATTGCAGGAATCAAAACTATATCAATACTAGTCTTTCCTGATAGTAATCTTCCTATTTCCGCTGCTATTAAAGATGCAACAAAAGCTCCCACAGGGTCTCCTATTCTAAGAGTGGCTACTCCATCAACTATATTAACAGTCCCAGCTCCTATAGCTCCTGTTATTAGAGATGCAAATATTACAAGAGGTGGAGCTCCCAATGAATATGCAACACCAGCTCCTATAGCTGGTCCCATCATATACTGAGCTATTTTTCCGAATAGAACTACATTCTCAAATCCTGAAAGATCTCCTATTTGCTTTAATATGAGACCTATTATAAGAGAACTAAAAAGACCAAGTGCCATACCATTCAATGTTTTAGTTAAATATTCTCTCATACAAATTCTCCTTTATACAAGTTTTTATCCTAAATGTACAAGTTATGAAACTCTATCTAAATTAAGTATTTCATCATATTGTCTATACTGTTCAATGCCTTTAATCTTATCTTTTCATCTATTTCTATATTTTGTCCTTTATCTTGAGTTATACACTTATATATATCTTCTAATGACGTTTTTTTCATATTCATGCATATAAGTGTTGGAGATAATAAGTCAAACTTTTTATCCGGATTTAATCGTCTCAGTACATGAAGTATTCCCGTTTCTGTTCCTATTATTACTTTTTTGTCTTTTAAATTTTTTACATACTCTATTATTTGAGATGTAGATCCTGCATAATCAGCACTATTTATTACATCTTCTCTGCATTGTGTATGAACTATTATAGGTATATTTGGATGTTTTTCTTTCATATTTAATACTTCTTGTTTAGTAACTTTATCGTGTATATTGCAGTATGAAGTCCATGACATTATATTTTTATTTTTAACTTTTTTAGATATATAATTACCTAAATTCATATCAGAAACAAATAATATGTTTTCACTATCTAGTTTTTCTGCTATTTCAACTGCTTTAGATGTAGGTATACAAATATCAGATACAGCCTTTAACTCTATTTGTGAGTTAAGAGTTGATACTATAGTAAATTTAGGATGCATATTTTTAAAGTTTATTAATTCATCAATATTTACCATTGAATTCATAGGACATACAGCTTCATCTACAGGCAGAATAACCTTTTTGTCAGATACAAGTTTTAGAGTTTGGGCCAAACTTTTAACTCCACATGAAATTATAGTTTCGCAATTAATATCTTTTGCTATCTCAATTAATTCTAAATAATCACCTACATAATCTGCAATCTGCTGAACTTCGTAATTTTGATAATTATGTGCAAATATTTTTATGCTTTTTTCTTCTTTTATCTTAAGTATTTCATCCATCATACTAATCATTATCTTCTCTCCTAGTTTTATATTCTAAATGTATATCCTTTTGTCTTGTCACCTTCTTGCAAAAAATTACTACTTTTTTATTTCTTCATTAAATATCCTTTTTTGTCCATTTCCGTAAGTATATCTTGATATACTTTATCGTTTTTAACCTCTATTGTATGAAAATGTGTTCCATGAGTCAAGCTAGATATAAGTTTTGAATCTTCACTTTCAAGCTTATCTACAAATTCATTTAATTCTTTTCTTGAAGATATATTTATAATTCCTCTTATTTCCCCATAAACAGGATGTTCAACTATTACATCTAATACCTTAGCTCCCATATCAATTATAATTTCTAACTCTTCCTTTATTTCATCTATACCGCAATGATGATTAGACATTATAACCTTTATCATATCTTCCTTCACTATTGATGGAATTATATAACCTTGAGGTGTTGCCATTATATTTATTCCTTTTGCTCTTAGTATTGCTATATCCTGAACTATAACTTGTCTACTTACATTTAAATCCTGTGCCAGGCTTGCTCCCTTCATAGGATTAGTGCTTTCTTTTAAGATTCTCTCTAAAGATTCTCTTCTCTTTAATGTATCCATTCAATCACCTCCTTATTAGATTATATATTATAAAATGAAAAAAAAGAAGCCAGTTTAGGCTTCTATTATACAATTCGCTATACAGCTTCTTCACCTAAATAAGCTTTCTTTATATCATCATTTTCACAAAGATCCTTTCCTCTTCCTTTAAGAACAACCTTTCCTGTTTCAATAACATAACCATAATCAGCTATTTCAAGAGCTGCTTTTGCATTTTGTTCTATTAAAAGAATAGTAACTCCCATCTTATTAATATCTTTTATTATATTGAATAGATCCTTAACTATTAAAGGAGCCAATCCCAATGATGGTTCATCCATCATAAGAAGCTTAGGTCTTCCCATAAGAGCTCTTCCTACTGCTAGCATTTGTTGCTCTCCTCCAGACATTGTTCCAGCTTTTTGATCTATTCTTTCTTTGAGTCTTGGAAATAATTCATATATCCAATTAAGATCTTTATTTATTTCTTTTTTATCTTTTCTAGTATAAGCTCCCAGTATAAGATTCTCTTCCACTGTTAAGTCTTGAAATACTCTTCTTCCTTCAGGAACTAAAACTAGACCTTCCTTTACTATGTCTTTAGTTTTTAAATCTTTGATATTTTTTCCATCGTATTCTATAGTACCACTTGATTTAACTATTCCCATTATACTTCTTAAAGTTGAACTTTTGCCAGCGCCGTTTGCTCCTATTAAAGTTACTATTTTATTTTTAGGAACCTCTATATCTATATCCCTTAATGCATGAATTCCACCATAATTAACATTGAGTCCTTTTATATTAAGCATCTATCCCACCCCCAAGTAAGCTTCTATTACTTTTTCATTATTTTGTATTTCACTTGGTATTCCTTGAGCTATTTTTTCACCATAATCTAGCACATATATCCTTTCACATATTCCCATTACAACTTGCATATGATGCTCTATCATTAGTATAGTTATATTAAATTTATCTCTTATACTTCCTATAAAATCCATAAGTTCTAATGACTCCTTTGGATTCATACCCGCTGCTGGTTCATCTAATAATAAAATCTCAGGATTAGTATTAAGAGCTCTTGCTATTTCTAATCTTCTTTGTTTTCCATAAGAAAGTGATGATGCTTTTTCATACATTAAATCTTTAAGACCTACTTCTTCTAAAAGCTTTATTGATTTATCGTATAATTTTTTTTCCTCTTCTTTGTATTTTTTAGTTCTAAATACTGATGATATTATATTGCTTTTAACATTTAGGTGACCACCTATAAATACATTATCTATAACAGATAAATCCTTGAATAGTCTTATGTTTTGGAACGTTCTAGCTATTCCTAGATTAGCTATATCACTTGGTTTTTTGTTTATAATACTTTCATTAAAATCTCCAAAACATATATTTCCACTTGTAGGAGTATATACTCCTGTTATCATGTTAAATACTGTAGTCTTTCCTGCCCCATTTGGACCTATTAACCCTATTATTTCTCCTTTATTTAAATACATATTTAGGTTATTAACGGCTGTTAATCCTCCAAATTTCATAGTTACATCACAAAGATCTAGAATCTTCATTACTTCACATCCTTTACATTATAGGCTGCTTTTTTCTTTTTGAACATATCCCATGTAAATTCTTTATTTCCCATAAATCCATTTTGATAAAATATGATTACAATCATAAGAATAGCTGAGAATACAACCATTCGAAGTCCCTGTATTCCTTCAATTTGAACAAATCCTAAATTTATCGTTTCATCTAAAAATCTAAGCGCCTCCATTAACACAGTAACTAATACTGCAGATATACAAGTTCCAGTTATACTTCCCATTCCCCCTAAAACAACTATTAAAAGTATGTTGAATGTAAGTAAAAATCTAAACATATTTGGATCTATAGTTCCTAACAAGTTTCCTAAAAGAGCTCCCCCTATTCCTGCAAAAAAGGCTCCTATTCCAAATGATAACATCTTATGTTTAAATAAATTTATTCCCATATTTTCAGCTGCTATTTCATCTTCTCTTATAGCTTTAAATGCTTTTCCATAGCTTCCTTTTATTAAAAATATCATGAATAAAATAGTTATAATTGCAAATCCCCAACTCCACCAAATATTTGTATATGCAGGTATTCCTTTAAGCCCTAATGCTCCATTGGTTATACTCTGCATATTTGTAAATACAACTCTTATTATTTCAGCAAATCCCAAAGTCGCTATAGCTAAATAATCATCTTTTAATCTAAGAACAGGCGCCCCTATTAAAAATCCAAACAAAGCTGATATTATTCCTGATATTATTATTGCTGGTAAAAAACTCATCTGTATATTCGCTAGCATTGGGACTATTGGCTTTAAAAAGAAATTCATCTCTTTCATATCAGGAGACATTGTTAGTATTGCACAAGTATATGCTCCAATTGCCATAAATCCAGCATGACCTAGAGAAAACAATCCAGTGAATCCATTTATTAAATTCATACTAAGTCCTAATATTATATAAATAGCAGATAAATTAAGTATTCTTATTTCATAAGAGTTAAATACCTTACTAGATATGAATAGAAAAAGTATGAGTAAACATAATGCTCCTATATTATAAATATAATTTTTTTTCATATTTTACACCTTCTCTGTTAGATTTTTGCCCATTATCCCTGTAGGCTTAATCAAAAGTATTAATATTAATAATACAAATGCAAAAGCATCTCTATATCCAGTAAGAGCTGGTAAAAATGCTACTAACATAATCTCCCCAAGGCCTAATATAAAACCACCTACAACAGCTCCTGTTATATTTCCTATTCCACCTACAACAGCTGCTATAAAGCATTTAAGTCCAGGCATAATCCCTATTAAAGGTGTAATTTGAGGAAATTTCAGACCCCACATAAGTCCTCCTGTACAGGCAAGAGATGATCCTATAAAAAATGTTATAGATATTATCTTGTTTACATCTATTCCCATAAGACTTGCTGCCTCGTAATCTTTTGATACGGCTCTCATAGCCATACCTGTTTTAGTTTTATTTATGAAATATAAAAGACATAATAATATAATCAAAGTTATTATAGGTATATAAAAAGTTAAGCTAAGGACAGATACATTTCCAAAATGAAATACTCTGCTAAACATATCAGGTATTGGAAAAGCTTTTGGTCTTCCTCCACATACAACTATAGCTAAGTTTTCAAGCAAAAATGAAGCTCCTATAGCAGATATTAGTATAGATATTCTAGGTGAATTTCTAAGAGGTTTATATACAGCTTTTTCTAACATTATTCCAAATAAACCAGTAAATAATATAGCCAAAATAAATACTAACCACCAAGGTAGTGGTGTAAATATAGTTCCATAAAAAGCTGTATAAATCCCTATCATAAATATATCTCCATGTGCAAAATTTATAAGTCTTAAAATTCCATAAACCATTGTATATCCTATAGCTATTAATGCATATAAGCTCCCAAGGGAAATGCCATTAAATAGATGCTGAATAAATATTTCAAAGTTCATATATATTCTCCCTCCTAATAATTTCATATTAATTTAAAATCCTATAATCGTATTAACGATTATAGGATTTTTGATTTTAATTATTTAGGTTGAATTGTGTCTAAATAATTAAATTTGCCATTTTCAACTTTTTTGATTATAGCACTCTTAACAGCATCACCATTTTCATCAAGAGTTATATATCCTGTTGCGCCTTCAAATTCCTTAGTCTGAGCTATAGCATCTCTTATCTTTTGTGGATCAGATGAATTAGCTCTTTTTATACTATCTAATATAACTAAGTAATCATCAAAGCCAAGTGCTGCAAAAGTATTAGGCTCTTTATTATATTTTTTCTTATATGCATCCATAAACTTTTTAGATAAATCTGTTACTGCAGCTTCTGAAGTAAAGTGAGTACTAAACACAGCTCCTTCTACTGCTTCTTTTCCTATATCTATAAACTCAGGTGCTTCCCAAGTATCTCCTCCAAGTATAGGTACATCAATCCCAAGACTTCTAGCTTGCTTTATTAAAAGAGCACATTCTCCATAGTTACCTGGTGCAAATATAACATCCGGATTAGTTTGTTTAATATTTGTAAGCTGTGCTGTAAAATCCTGGTCTCCTGTATTATAAGATGTCATTCCAACTATACTGTTTTCATCTCCTGTAAGTTCTTTAAATGAATCAACAAAGTATTTGCTAAGTCCAACTGAATAGTCTTGAGTAACATCTTGAATTATAGCAGCTTTTTTCGCTTTTAAATCCTTAAAAGCATAGTTTGCCATAACTGTTCCTTGGAATGGATCTATAAAGCATACTCTGAAGTAATAATCGTTATTAAGAGTAACTAATGGATTAGTCGGTGAACATCCAACAGCTGGAACCTTTGCACTTTTTACTAGGTCTCCAGCAGCCATAGATAATGAACTTCCATAACTACCTATTATTGCACTAACCTTATTTTTTTCAATAAGTCTTGATGCAGCATTTGCAGCCTCTACCTTATCACTTTTATTATCTACTATTACAAGTTCTACTTTTTTTCCTAAAACCTCACCGAACATTTCATTGGCAAGCTTAATTCCTTCAACAGTCATCTCTCCTCCAGCAGCTGATGCTCCTGTCATAGGTTCGAAGACACCTATTCTTATTACATTTTCATCTACATTTTGTGCTTCCTCTTCTTTTTCTTTAACTGAACAACCTGCAAGAAATAATGATGATAGCATTGATACTACTAAAATTAATGATAAATAAATTCGCTTCATTTTTTTAATCTCCCCCTTTTATTTAATTTCTTATTCTCTTGCTAATATTTGCAAGCTACATACTCCATTTAACTCTTTAACTTTCTCTATAACATCTTCTATTGATATAGTCATCTCCTTAGTATCTACCGTTAAGGTTAAACTCGCTACATCATTTATAGGTATGTTTTGATTTATTGTTATTACATTGCACCCAAAGTCAGCTAATCTATTAAGAGTTGCTGATAAAACACCTTTAGTGTGATCTAAAAACATAGAAAAAGTAACTATATTTCCAAGTTGATCATTACTACTTAAAAAAACATAATCTTTATATTTATAAAAAGCTCCTCTGCTTATTCCTACTATTTTAACTGCTTCTGTAACCTGATTAACTTTACCAGAGCTTAATATTTTTTTTACCTCTATAACTTTCCTATATACATCTGGTACAACATCTTCATCGATTAGATAAAATATTTTTTTAGTCAAATTCAATCCTCCTTGTCTTCTCTTCGTGAACAAGTGTATTTCGTATTTGATATTTCTAAATACTATCATACATATTTTTTTAATTCAATAATATAGTTTTTATTTTTTGTATTATTTATTTTTTATGTGGCTAGAGCATGAATATCTCTAGGGGGAGATTATTCTTGCATATCTTAATTTTACTAAAATTTATAATATAAAAAAACGTTTATTTCAAATTTTAGATATATTTTTTTAAAATTCATTTTAAAAAAATGAAATCAAAAACATAAATATTATTTTATAAATATTGTACCCTTTAATTTAGTTACCATTCTTATTTTGGATTAGTTTACTTTATATGTTAAAATATTTATTAGAAAATTCAATTTGGAGGATATTTACTATGATCTTAATAATAGCAATTCTCGTTCTATTACTATTAGTTTTTATAGGATTTTTAATGGATTTGAATTCAGACATTAAGTATATAAAAAATTCGTCTACTCGCTAACGCGGTGACTCATGTCCCCAACGATCCTTTCAGGCTCCGTTGCTCAAAAATACTTACAAATTTAACCTTTTCAATAGATTATCCTCAAAACAAAAAATGATATAATTTCCTTAAGAATAATAAAAAAAGTTACTAGAATTGAAAATTTCATAGATGAGATAGACAAATAGTTATTTGATTTAATTATAAATCTAGGAGGTTATTATGAATAAATTAATTCAATTTTTAAAAATCTACTTAAAATCATGTACACTTATACTTCCATTCGGTTTTGTAGGCCAATTTACAGGTGATTTAATAACTTATTATAATTATGGCTATACTCCTACTAATTTCCCTCTATATAGCAACGTTATAATGGGAACTTTAGCTTCAAGTCTAATTATGTCATTTTTACTTTATCCAATAGAGAAAATAATTCCTATATATGATGAAAATATTTTTAGAAAAAAGTTAAATGAAGGTTTAACTAGAAATAAATTTAAAAACTTATCTAATAAAGAAACTCTTTTGATTGTAAAACATAATTTTATTAAGAAATTTATATTTGGTGATGAATTAAGCATCTCACTATATAATGATAAAGCAATTTTTAAAGGTTCTAGAGTAAACATTATAGCTATATGTAATAACTTTAAATTTAAAAAAGAGATAACTTCTAATTAACAAATAAAATGGACCCTTTGTCAAGGACATTATAAAAAAAGGGTTAAGCTGCATTCAAAAGATGATTTCTAAATTGTTTAGGAGTCATCTTTTTTAATCCCCATTGACATCTATAATTATTATAGTAATCCATGTAATTATCAACTTTATTAATTACTTCTTCAAGTGTAGAACATGTTTTGAAATCTACTTCATCCTTCATATGACCAAAGAAGGATTCTTGAGGTGCATTATCCCAGCAGTTACCACGTCTAGACATGGATTGTCCTAGATTATGGCTTTTTAGTAATTTTTGGAATTTAGGGCTTGTATAGTGGACCCCTTGGTCAGAATGGATAAAAGCTTCATCATGTAAATCAGCTTTATGTGTATTAACTAATTTTTTAATTGTAATTGTAGCTATATCTAAAGTAATTCGATCAGATACATGATATGCTAGAATATCGTTACTAGAGCTATCTTTGATAGCTGATAAATATGCCATTTTATTTATCCCGTAAGGGATGTATGTGATATCAGTAAGTAGCACCTTGCCAGGAATACCCTGTTTGAAATTTCTCTGTAGCAGATTAGGTACTACTCTATGTTCTTTTGTCGCTTTGGCTATTCTTCTATACGGATTGGCTTTTCTTATAGGACATACTATACTGTATTTTCGCATAATCCTTTGGATTTTTTTTCTACTGTATATAATACCAAACTCATTTTCTAGTGTCATTTTAATTGATCTAGAACCTTTCTTATAACCTCTATAATTATAAGCCTTTAATATAATATCTCTAGCTTTTAAATCTTCATTCTCCCTTATAGTTCTAGAAGGTGCTGTCTTTAAATAATGATAATAACCTGAACGTGAAACCCCTAAAATTGAGCAGCAATAAGAAACTGTGCCTGAATAATCTTTTTTAGACACAGTCTTTAAAATTAACTCATATACTTCATTATTTGTTAGATTTACGCAGTTGTTTACCAGCCTCCTTTCTGTCACGTCGAGCTTTTTTAGCAATTCTAATTGTTCCTCAAGCAGTTTTATTTTAGCTTCTTGTTTGCTAATAATATCGTCCTTTGAAACTGGAGCATTACTTGGTCTGCCTGAATTCACTCTTCTAGTATCACTTAATCCTATAATTCCATCTTTCTTGTACGCTTTTATCCATCTGGCTGCCGCCTGTTCATAGCGCTTGACACCAAGTATTTCAACGTCAAATCCAGCATCAATGAAAATAGTTCGTGGTGTGCTTCCTCTTAAATACTCCTCAATAAACATTATTTTAAACTCGTCAGAGTATGTTATTGACTTCTCGCTAACGCGCTTTACATAAGGGTTCTTATTTAATCTTTCAATATTGTCTTTTGAAAATGTAATTTTACTCATACTAAAGGCCTCCATATTCAATGATAATTATACACAAAAAAGTACCTATAAACTAGACACTCTTTTTTATGTGTCCAATCTATAGGTACCATTTTAAAAAGTTATCTCTTTTTTATTTATTAATCCTTACTATATTTTTTAATGTTTTAATATAACTGGCTTTTCTAGTAGCAACGTAATATTTTTTTATCTTTAGATTTATTGCTATATTCACATACTAAAAAAGATGGTTATTTAAATGTTAGTGAATCTTTTAAATAGATTTTAATAAAACTTGTGTTGTATCGTTTAAATATACGTAAAAAAACTTCTTATGTCTGAGCCTAAGCGAGTTTAAGAAGTTTTAGTATATTTAATAAGGTACAATACTTAGTTATATAAATCTATTTAATGAATTCACGGTATTTAAATAATCATCTTTTCGCTTATCATTTCTAATAAAAATACGCATAAAAAAAGACTACGTGGCTACGTCCTACTCTCCCAGGGGGCTGCCCCCCAAGTACCATCGGCGCTAAAGAGCTTAACTTCTGTGTTCGGAATGGGAACAGGTGTATCCTCTTTGCTGTAATAACCACATAATCTTTTAAGTTGTAAGTATTAGATTTTAATACTTTCAAAATTGACCAGATTTAATAAAAGGTTAAGTCCTCGATCTATTAGTATTCATCAGCTGAACTCATTACTGAGCTTACACCTTGAACCTATCAACCAGGTAGTCTTCCTGGGATCTTACTCATAAAGATGGGAAATCTTATCTTGAGGTTGGCTTCGCGCTTAGATGCTTTCAGCGCTTATCCATTCCATACATAGCTACCCAGCTATGCCACTGGCGTGACAACTGGTGCACCAGAGGTATGTCCATCCCGGTCCTCTCGTACTAAGGACAGCTCCTCTCAAATTTCCTACGCCTGCGACGGATAGGGACCGAACTGTCTCACGACGTTCTGAACCCAGCTCGCGTACCACTTTAATGGGCGAACAGCCCAACCCTTGGGACCTACTACAGCCCCAGGATGTGATGAGCCGACATCGAGGTGCCAAACCTCCCCGTCGATGTGGACTCTTGGGGGAGATAAGCCTGTTATCCCCAGGGTAGCTTTTATCCGTTGAGCGATGGCCCTTCCACGCGGAACCACCGGATCACTAAGCCCGACTTTCGTCCTTGCTCGACCTGTATGTCTTGCAATCAAGCTCCCTTTTGCCTTTGCACTCTTCGCACGATTTCCGACCGTGCTGAGGGAACCTTTGGGCGCCTCCGTTACATTTTGGGAGGCGACCGCCCCAGTCAAACTGTCCACCTGACAGTGTCCCAAGACCAGATTCATGGTCTATGGTTAGAATCTCAATATTACAAGGGTGGTATCCCAAGGGTGACTCCACGAAAACTGGCGTTCTCGTATCTCAGTCTCCCACCTATCCTGTACATGTAATATCGAAATCCAATGCCAGGCTACAGTAAAGCTCCATGGGGTCTTTCCGTCCTGTCGCAGGTATCCGGCATCTTCACCGGAATTACAATTTCACCGAGTCTTTTGTTGAGACAGTGCCCAAATCGTTACGCCTTTCGTGCGGGTCGGAACTTACCCGACAAGGAATTTCGCTACCTTAGGACCGTTATAGTTACGGCCGCCGTTTACTGGGGCTTAAGTTCAATGCTTCGACTTACGTCTAACACATCCCCTTAACCTTCCAGCACCGGGCAGGCGTCAGCTCCTATACATCGTCTTTCGACTTAGCAGAAACCTATGTTTTTGGTAAACAGTCGCTTGGGCCTATTCTCTGCGGCCTCTTCGGGCATACACCCTAATGAGGCACCCCTTATCCCTAAGTTACGGGGTCATTTTGCCGAGTTCCTTAACAAAAGTTCTCTCGCTAGCCTTAGAATTCTCTTCTCACCCACCTGTGTCGGTTTGCGGTACGGGTACCTTTAATCTCAGTAGAGGCTTTTCTTGACAGCATGAAATCGACTACTTCGCTACTTAATTTCGCTCCCCATCACACCTCAGAATTGCACCGACGGATTTGCCTATCAGTGCTCCCTTAATGCTTGGACCTACATCCAATAGTAGGATAGCCTATCCTTCTGTGTCACCCCATTCTTCAAACGATTATCGGTAGTACAGGAATCTCAACCTGTTGTCCATCACCTACGCCTTTCGGCCTCGGCTTAGGTCCCGACTAACCCTGAGCGGACGAACCTTCCTCAGGAAACCTTGGGTTTTCGGCCCGTAGGATTCTCACCTACGTCTCGCTACTCATGCCAACATTCTCTCTTCACTGCAGTCCACTAGTCCTTCCGGTCTAGCTTCAACCCGCAGTGAATGCTCCCCTACCCATTGACAAAGTCAATGCCGTAGCTTCGGTAGTAAGTTTTAGCCCCGATAATTTTCGGCGCAGGATCACTCGACCAGTGAGCTATTACGCACTCTTTGAATGAATGGCTGCTTCTAAGCCAACATCCTGGTTGTCTGTGCAATCCCACATCCTTTACCACTTAACTTACATTTAGGGACCTTAGCTGACGGTCTGGGCTGTTTCCCTCTCGACTATGAATCTTATCACCCACAGTCTGACTCCCAAGCAAAAGATAAAGGCATTCGGAGTTTGATAGTCTTCGGTAACCCATAGGGCCCCTAGGACATTCAGTGCTCTACCTCCTCATCTCTAAGCTTGAGGCTAGCCCTAAAGCTATTTCGGGGAGAACCAGCTATCTCCGAGCTCGATTGGAATTTCACCTCTACCCACAGCTCATCCCCGCACTTTTCAACGTGCGTGGGTTCGGACCTCCACGAAATTTTACTTTCGCTTCATCCTGGCCATGGGTAGGTCGCTCGGTTTCGGGTCTACGACAAGTAACTGAATCGCCCAGTTAAGACTCGCTTTCGCTACGGCTCCAGACCCTAAGTCCTTAACCTTGCTACTTATCGTAACTCGTTGGCCCGTTCTACAAAAAGTACGTGGTCACACTAATAATGTGCTCCCACAGCTTGTAGGCATAGGGTTTCAGGTTCTATTTCACTCCCCTTCCGGGGTTCTTTTCACCTTTCCCTCACGGTACTATACGCTATCGGTCACCAAGGAGTATTTAGCCTTGGGGGGTGGTCCCCCCAGCTTCCCACAGGGTTTCACGTGTCCCGTGGTACTCTGGAGTATGCTTGATGGTCTTCTCGTTTAATCTACAGGACTATTACCTTCTACGGTGGGTCTTTCCAAACCTCTTCGACTACAATACCTCCATCTTAATAAGCATATCCTCAACCCCTATGAAGAAAACTTCATAGGTTTGGGCTAATCCCCTTTCGCTCGCCGCTACTCAGGGAATCGATTTTTCTTTCTCCTCCTCGGGGTACTTAGATGTTTCAGTTCCCCCGGTTCCCCTCCTTAGACTATGAATTCATCTAAGGATACCTAGACATTACTCTAGGTGGGTTTCCCCATTCGGAAATCTCCGGATCAAAGATTGCTTGCATCTCCCCGAAGCTTATCGCAGCTTACCACGTCCTTCATCGGCTCTTGGTGCCAAGGCATCCGCCCTACGCCCTTAATAACTTAACCTAAATTTATTTAAATCTGTTCAATTTTCAAAGTACTATTTTGAGGAATAAACCCTCAAAATTAAACAGTAGGTTATTTCTCCTTAGAAAGGAGGTGATCCAGCCGCACCTTCCGATACGGCTACCTTGTTACGACTTCACCCCAGTCATTGATTTCACCTTCGGCAGATTCCTCCTTACGGTTGGATATCTGACTTCGGGCGCCCCCAACTTCCGTGGTGTGACGGGCGGTGTGTACAAGACCCGGGAACGCATTCACCGCGACATTCTGATTCGCGATTACTAGTAACTCCAGCTTCATGCAGGCGAGTTTCAGCCTGCAATCCGAACTGAGACTAGCTTTAAGAGATTAGCTTGACCTCGCGGTTTCGCAACTCTCTGTACTAGCCATTGTAGCACGTGTGTAGCCCTAAGCATAAGGGGCATGATGATTTGACGTCATCCCCACCTTCCTCCGAGTTATCCTCGGCAGTCTCTCTAGAGTGCCCATCCGAAATGCTGGCAACTAAAGATAAGGGTTGCGCTCGTTGCGGGACTTAACCCAACATCTCACGACACGAGCTGACGACAACCATGCACCACCTGTCACCTCAGTCCCCGAAGGGAAAGCTTCGATTAAGAAGCGGTCTGAGGGATGTCAAGCTTAGGTAAGGTTCTTCGCGTTGCTTCGAATTAAACCACATGCTCCGCTACTTGTGCGGGTCCCCGTCAATTCCTTTGAGTTTCACTCTTGCGAGCGTACTCCCCAGGCGGAGTGCTTAATGCGTTAGCTGCGGCACCGAGGGGGGTAACCCCCGACACCTAGCACTCATCGTTTACGGCGTGGACTACCAGGGTATCTAATCCTGTTCGCTCCCCACGCTTTCGTGCCTCAGCGTCAGTTACAGTCCAGAGAGCCGCCTTCGCAACTGGTATTCCTCCTAATATCTACGCATTTCACCGCTACACTAGGAATTCTACTCTCCTCTCCTGCACTCAAGCCCTACAGTTTCAAAAGCTTACTACGGTTGAGCCGTAGCCTTTCACTTCTGACTTGCAGGGCCGCCTACGCACCCTTTACGCCCAGTTATTCCGGATAACGCTTGCCCCCTACGTATTACCGCGGCTGCTGGCACGTAGTTAGCCGGGGCTTCCTCCTAAGGTACCGTCATTATCTTCCCTTAGGACAGAGCTTTACGACCCGAAGGCCTTCATCGCTCACGCGGCGTTGCTGCATCAGGGTTTCCCCCATTGTGCAATATTCCCCACTGCTGCCTCCCGTAGGAGTCTGGACCGTGTCTCAGTTCCAGTGTGGCCGATCACCCTCTCAGGTCGGCTACCCATCGTCGCCTTGGTAAGCTTTTACCTCACCAACTAGCTAATGGGACGCGGGTCCATCCTACACCGATAAAATCTTTGACATTTTTAAGATGCCTTAAAAATGTATTATCTCGTATTAGCATATCTTTCGATATGTTATCCGTGTGTATAGGGCAGGTTACCCACGCGTTACTCACCCGTCCGCCGCTAAGATTAAGAAGCAAGCTTCTTAATCTCCGCTCGACTTGCATGTGTTAGGCACGCCGCCAGCGTTCATCCTGAGCCAGGATCAAACTCTTAAATAAAAGTTTGTCAGTACTCAGTAACTGACTTTATGTGTTGTTTCCGAAAATCACTGTTTGTGATTTATTTATAACCTACTGTTTAATTTTCAAAGTTCATTTTGTGTTTCGTGTTTGCCTCGTTGTCGAGGACAAGTAATAATATATCACCTTTGGACACATTCGTCAACACTTTTTTTAAAGTTTTTTATAATTTCTTTTTAATTCTATATTAAGTGCTTATCATAAGCTCTTTTCACTATATTATCTACATAAAACATATATTTAAAACATTTTATTTGTAAATATTATATAGAATTTTAATTTAATATTAATAAAATTTTTGATTTACGCCAACAAATTATATCAATTAAAATAGTTTAATATTTAGCTTTTTAATTACTATTGTCCAAATATTCAAAATTATACAGTATCTTATTATACAAAAAATCAACTTGCTAGTATAAAATATTTTATAAATAAGTGTAAATACTAAATATAAAAATAGATATGTTAATCATGTAACCTTCCCTAATTTCATATGTGATTCCAAATTGCTCCTCTTAATACGTCTTTATAGCTTCTAAGCGAATATATTACAGACATATATATACATTTGTATAAAAGATAGTAACCTTACAATCTATACGTGTCTTTACCCAAATAACTTTTATTATAATACTTATATTGATATATTAAAAAATTCTTATGTCTTATGATTTTTAAGAAGTTTAACTATATTTCCCAAAGTTCATTATTGATATTATTTTTTTATATATCAAACTCTTCGAGTAAACAGGAAGGTTTTATTATAAGTACTAGATTTACTGATTATATATACACACTAAAAATGAGATTTATTAAAATGTTAGAAAATTACTTAAATGTTCTTTCTTATTTCAGCTCTTCAAGTAGTTACTTAGTCTTTTTTTCTAGTGTTCTAGATTTATTATATTTAAGATTACACTCAATACTAAAAATGAGCCTCATTAATAATGTTAGCTACTTTTTGGTTAATATTTTACTATGATACTTAGGTTGAGATGTTAAAATATACGTTAAAAAACTTCTTGTGTCTGACCGTAAGGGATTTCAAGAAGTTTTAGTATGTTTCATAAGGCTCAGCCTTAGTATTATTAAAATATTGACTTAAGTAGCGGTATTTTAATGAGGCTCATTTTGGATCAGACATCAAATAAAAAAACGCATAAAAAAAGATTACGTGGCTACGTCCTACTCTCCCAGGGGGCTGCCCCCCAAGTACCATCGGCGCTAAAGAGCTTAACTTCTGTGTTCGGAATGGGAACAGGTGTATCCTCTTTGCTATAATAACCACATAATCTTTTAAGTTGTAAGTATTAGATTTTAATACTTTCAAAATTGACCAGATTTAATAAAAGGTTAAGTCCTCGATCTATTAGTATTCATCAGCTGAACTCATTACTGAGCTTACACCTTGAACCTATCAACCAGGTAGTCTTCCTGGGATCTTACTCATAAAGATGGGAAATCTTATCTTGAGGTTGGCTTCGCGCTTAGATGCTTTCAGCGCTTATCCATTCCATACATAGCTACCCAGCTATGCCACTGGCGTGACAACTGGTGCACCAGAGGTATGTCCATCCCGGTCCTCTCGTACTAAGGACAGCTCCTCTCAAATTTCCTACGCCTGCGACGGATAGGGACCGAACTGTCTCACGACGTTCTGAACCCAGCTCGCGTACCACTTTAATGGGCGAACAGCCCAACCCTTGGGACCTACTACAGCCCCAGGATGTGATGAGCCGACATCGAGGTGCCAAACCTCCCCGTCGATGTGGACTCTTGGGGGAGATAAGCCTGTTATCCCCAGGGTAGCTTTTATCCGTTGAGCGATGGCCCTTCCACGCGGAACCACCGGATCACTAAGCCCGACTTTCGTCCTTGCTCGACCTGTATGTCTTGCAATCAAGCTCCCTTTTGCCTTTGCACTCTTCGCACGATTTCCGACCGTGCTGAGGGAACCTTTGGGCGCCTCCGTTACATTTTGGGAGGCGACCGCCCCAGTCAAACTGTCCACCTGACAGTGTCCCAAGACCAGATTCATGGTCTATGGTTAGAATCTCAATATTACAAGGGTGGTATCCCAAGGGTGACTCCACGAAAACTGGCGTTCTCGTATCTCAGTCTCCCACCTATCCTGTACATGTAATATCGAAATCCAATGCCAGGCTACAGTAAAGCTCCATGGGGTCTTTCCGTCCTGTCGCAGGTATCCGGCATCTTCACCGGAATTACAATTTCACCGAGTCTTTTGTTGAGACAGTGCCCAAATCGTTACGCCTTTCGTGCGGGTCGGAACTTACCCGACAAGGAATTTCGCTACCTTAGGACCGTTATAGTTACGGCCGCCGTTTACTGGGGCTTAAGTTCAATGCTTCGACTTACGTCTAACACATCCCCTTAACCTTCCAGCACCGGGCAGGCGTCAGCTCCTATACATCGTCTTTCGACTTAGCAGAAACCTATGTTTTTGGTAAACAGTCGCTTGGGCCTATTCTCTGCGGCCTCTTCGGGCATACACCCTAATGAGGCACCCCTTATCCCTAAGTTACGGGGTCATTTTGCCGAGTTCCTTAACAAAAGTTCTCTCGCTAGCCTTAGAATTCTCTTCTCACCCACCTGTGTCGGTTTGCGGTACGGGTACCTTTAATCTCAGTAGAGGCTTTTCTTGACAGCATGAAATCGACTACTTCGCTACTTAATTTCGCTCCCCATCACACCTCAGAATTGCACCGACGGATTTGCCTATCAGTGCTCCCTTAATGCTTGGACCTACATCCAATAGTAGGATAGCCTATCCTTCTGTGTCACCCCATTCTTCAAACGATTATCGGTAGTACAGGAATCTCAACCTGTTGTCCATCACCTACGCCTTTCGGCCTCGGCTTAGGTCCCGACTAACCCTGAGCGGACGAACCTTCCTCAGGAAACCTTGGGTTTTCGGCCCGTAGGATTCTCACCTACGTCTCGCTACTCATGCCAACATTCTCTCTTCACTGCAGTCCACTAGTCCTTCCGGTCTAGCTTCAACCCGCAGTGAATGCTCCCCTACCCATTGACAAAGTCAATGCCGTAGCTTCGGTAGTAAGTTTTAGCCCCGATAATTTTCGGCGCAGGATCACTCGACCAGTGAGCTATTACGCACTCTTTGAATGAATGGCTGCTTCTAAGCCAACATCCTGGTTGTCTGTGCAATCCCACATCCTTTACCACTTAACTTACATTTAGGGACCTTAGCTGACGGTCTGGGCTGTTTCCCTCTCGACTATGAATCTTATCACCCACAGTCTGACTCCCAAGCAAAAGATAAAGGCATTCGGAGTTTGATAGTCTTCGGTAACCCATAGGGCCCCTAGGACATTCAGTGCTCTACCTCCTCATCTCTAAGCTTGAGGCTAGCCCTAAAGCTATTTCGGGGAGAACCAGCTATCTCCGAGCTCGATTGGAATTTCACCTCTACCCACAGCTCATCCCCGCACTTTTCAACGTGCGTGGGTTCGGACCTCCACGAAATTTTACTTTCGCTTCATCCTGGCCATGGGTAGGTCGCTCGGTTTCGGGTCTACGACAAGTAACTGAATCGCCCAGTTAAGACTCGCTTTCGCTACGGCTCCAGACCCTAAGTCCTTAACCTTGCTACTTATCGTAACTCGTTGGCCCGTTCTACAAAAAGTACGTGGTCACACTAATAATGTGCTCCCACAGCTTGTAGGCATAGGGTTTCAGGTTCTATTTCACTCCCCTTCCGGGGTTCTTTTCACCTTTCCCTCACGGTACTATACGCTATCGGTCACCAAGGAGTATTTAGCCTTGGGGGGTGGTCCCCCCAGCTTCCCACAGGGTTTCACGTGTCCCGTGGTACTCTGGAGTACGCTTGATGGTCTTCTCGTTTAATCTACAGGACTATTACCTTCTACGGTGGGTCTTTCCAAACCTCTTCGACTACAATACCTCCATCTTAATAAGCATATCCGCAACCCCTATGAAGAAAACTTCATAGGTTTGGGCTAATCCCCTTTCGCTCGCCGCTACTCAGGGAATCGATTTTTCTTTCTCCTCCTCGGGGTACTTAGATGTTTCAGTTCCCCCGGTTCCCCTCCTTAGACTATGAATTCATCTAAGGATACCTAGACATTACTCTAGGTGGGTTTCCCCATTCGGAAATCTCCGGATCAAAGATTGCTTGCATCTCCCCGAAGCTTATCGCAGCTTACCACGTCCTTCATCGGCTCTTGGTGCCAAGGCATCCGCCCTACGCCCTTAATAACTTAACCTAAATTTATTTAAATCTGTTCAATTTTCAAAGTACTATTTTGAGGAATAAACCCTCAAAATTAAACAGTAGGTTATTTCTCCTTAGAAAGGAGGTGATCCAGCCGCACCTTCCGATACGGCTACCTTGTTACGACTTCACCCCAGTCATTGATTTCACCTTCGGCAGATTCCTCCTTACGGTTGGATATCTGACTTCGGGCGCCCCCAACTTCCGTGGTGTGACGGGCGGTGTGTACAAGACCCGGGAACGCATTCACCGCGACATTCTGATTCGCGATTACTAGTAACTCCAGCTTCATGCAGGCGAGTTTCAGCCTGCAATCCGAACTGAGACTAGCTTTAAGAGATTAGCTTGACCTCGCGGTTTCGCAACTCTCTGTACTAGCCATTGTAGCACGTGTGTAGCCCTAAGCATAAGGGGCATGATGATTTGACGTCATCCCCACCTTCCTCCGAGTTATCCTCGGCAGTCTCTCTAGAGTGCCCATCCGAAATGCTGGCAACTAAAGATAAGGGTTGCGCTCGTTGCGGGACTTAACCCAACATCTCACGACACGAGCTGACGACAACCATGCACCACCTGTCACCTCAGTCCCCGAAGGGAAAGCTTCGATTAAGAAGCGGTCTGAGGGATGTCAAGCTTAGGTAAGGTTCTTCGCGTTGCTTCGAATTAAACCACATGCTCCGCTACTTGTGCGGGTCCCCGTCAATTCCTTTGAGTTTCACTCTTGCGAGCGTACTCCCCAGGCGGAGTGCTTAATGCGTTAGCTGCGGCACCGAGGGGGGTAACCCCCGACACCTAGCACTCATCGTTTACGGCGTGGACTACCAGGGTATCTAATCCTGTTCGCTCCCCACGCTTTCGTGCCTCAGCGTCAGTTACAGTCCAGAGAGCCGCCTTCGCAACTGGTATTCCTCCTAATATCTACGCATTTCACCGCTACACTAGGAATTCTACTCTCCTCTCCTGCACTCAAGCCCTACAGTTTCAAAAGCTTACTACGGTTGAGCCGTAGCCTTTCACTTCTGACTTGCAGGGCCGCCTACGCACCCTTTACGCCCAGTTATTCCGGATAACGCTTGCCCCCTACGTATTACCGCGGCTGCTGGCACGTAGTTAGCCGGGGCTTCCTCCTAAGGTACCGTCATTATCTTCCCTTAGGACAGAGCTTTACGACCCGAAGGCCTTCATCGCTCACGCGGCGTTGCTGCATCAGGGTTTCCCCCATTGTGCAATATTCCCCACTGCTGCCTCCCGTAGGAGTCTGGACCGTGTCTCAGTTCCAGTGTGGCCGATCACCCTCTCAGGTCGGCTACCCATCGTCGCCTTGGTAAGCTTTTACCTCACCAACTAGCTAATGGGACGCGGGTCCATCCTACACCGATAAAATCTTTGACATTTTTAAGATGCCTTAAAAATGTATTATCTCGTATTAGCATATCTTTCGATATGTTATCCGTGTGTATAGGGCAGGTTACCCACGCGTTACTCACCCGTCCGCCGCTAAGATTAAGAAGCAAGCTTCTTAATCTCCGCTCGACTTGCATGTGTTAGGCACGCCGCCAGCGTTCATCCTGAGCCAGGATCAAACTCTTAAATAAAAGTTTGTCAGTACTCAGTAACTGACTTTATGTGTTGTTTCCGAAAATCACTGTTTGTGATTTATTTATAACCTACTGTTTAATTTTCAAAGTTCATTTCGTGTTTTCTCTGTGGCCGTGTCGGCTACAAGTAATAATATATCACTTATTCTTTCATGTGTCAACACTTTTCTACATTTTTTTCAAATATATATTTAAATTCAAATTTACAATGTTTATGTTTAATATAATTTACTATTCTTTATAAAATATAAAACTAGGATTACTTAAGTTGGACAAGATAATTTGTTCAACTTAAGTAATTAGTTATATTTTTTCATATTCTTGCCTTAGTTTCATAACTATCTTTTTTTCTATCCTAGATATTGTCATTTGAGATACATTTAATTCTTTTGCAAGTTCACTTTGTGTCTTATTCTCAAAAAATCTATCTTTCATAATTTTAATTTGAACTTCATCAAGAGTCTTCATAAACTTGTTCAAGAAATCTTCATTATCTATTTTCGAAAAGTTTTTGTCTTCATCTCCCATTAAATCTATTAGTTTAACTTGCTTATCATCTCCATCATTATCATAAGTTATATCTAATGATTTAGTGTTATATCCTTGAGATGCTTCCATGGCCTCTAAAACTTCTTCTTCCGAACACCCCAAATAAGCAGCTATATCTATAACCTTAGGAACCTTCTGATTTCTTTGCTGAAGCTCTACTTTAGCTTTATTAACTTTTTTAGATAATTCCTGTATTCTTCTTGGTACTCTTATAGCCCAACCTTTATCTCTAAAATACTTCTTTATTTCTCCAACTATTGTAGGAGTTGCAAAACTTGAAAATTCGTACCCTTTTTCCACATCAAATCTATCAATAGCATATATAAGACCTAATGATCCAACTTGATAAATATCTTCATATTCGATCCCTTTATTAATAAATTTTTTAGATAATATATCTACTATATACATATAATTTTCAATCAATCTATTTCTTATATCTCTATCTTTTGTTTCTTTATATTCTCTAAATAATTCTTTAGTATCTATTAATTTATCTTTATTATTTGTAGCTTTTGCTACATTTCTCATTAAATATCAGCTCCTAAATGCTTAGTCATTTTTATTATTGAGCCAGACCCTTCTTCAGATGTAAATTCAACTTCATCCATGAGGCTTTTAATAATAAAAAGACCTAATCCACCTTCTTTAGGATTTAATAAATCTGGTTCTTCTATTTTACACGGGTTGCATCCTTTTCCATCATCTTTTATAACTATAGATAAACTACTATCAGATACTAAAAATTTAATATAGAAATTTTTATCTAATCCATGCTTTATAGCATTAGTACATCCTTCAGCTACAGCAACCTTTATATCTTCTATTTCCTCTATGTCAAATCCCATTCTGTTTGCAATTGCAGAAACAGTTAACCTTATAACCCCTACATACTCGGGTTTACTTGGCATATTCATCTCTATTATATCTATTGTATTATCTTCCTTATCTTCTTTATTAATTACTGGTGTCAACGCTATCCCTCCACTTTAAATATTTTATCTAAACCAGTTATATTGAAAATCTTCTTTACATTTTGTTTTGCATTAGTTATATATATATCCCTTTCATCTGTTTTTAATCTTTTTAATATTCCAATTAATACTCCTAATCCCGTAGAATCTATATATTCTAAATTAGAAGCATTTAAAATTACATCTTTTGATTTTGAAGATATACACTCTATTAAAACATCTTTTAGCTCATTAGCTGTATATATATCAATTTCTCCATGTACATCTATATTCCATGCATCCTTATTATCATTAAAACTCTTATTTATTATAATTGACATATTCAACGCTCCTTCTTACTTTTTTTTGAAAAATATTTTGTTTACAAATTTTACACTCTCTATAACTCCTGATATATTACTTCCAAGTGAAATTACCTTTTCAACATCTCCAGTTATACTATCTAAATTTGTAACTATATTACCTACTTTTTTTTCATTTTCTTCTATCATTTTATTTACATTAACTATTATCTTACTAGATGATTTTATTGCATTTCCTAAGTTTATGCAAACAAATACGAATCCTATAGCCATTATCAATATACCTAATTGCCATACACTAATTTCCATGTTTTATTCTTCCTCCTCATCGAAAGTCTTACTTATGACTATTTCATCTTGAGTTTGAATAATTTCATCTTCACTTAATCTATCAATTATGTTTTTCATGTAACTTTTAACTTTTGTCTTAAATTCTTCAGGCTCGTTTACTATATCTCTAGTTGTTTTTAATACATCTTCTCTAGATTCTTTACCACTCTTTGGTGCAAATAGCAAAGCTATTATAGCCCCTATCATACCTCCAAATATAAAATATCCACTCTTTTTGATCACATTAAAGCCCCCTTTTTACACGAATCAAGTTATCCGAAAGCTAAGAGTTCTAAGACTCCATCCTCTTTAGGTTGAAGGTAAGAACTCTACAGCTTCTGGATAAGTTCAACTAACCTTCATATGGAGTTACAAACTCCACCTGAAGATAAGTTTTACTTGATTAATTTTAAAATTATTTTATCAGATTTTATATGAAAAAAGAATAGGATTTAACCCCTATTCTTCTCCAACTATTTTAGCCATAGACACTACGTAACATTCCTCATCTGTTCTCATCAGTTTAACACCGCTTGTTACTCTACTAAGCTTAGATATTTGTGCTACATCAATTCTGATTAATACACCATCAGAATTAATCATCATAAGCTCATCTTCTTCATTCACTACATTAGCTCCTATTAAGCTTCCTGTCTTTTCATTTATATTATAAGTTTTAAGGCCTTTTCCACCTCTATTTTGTATTCTATATTCATCTACAGAACTTCTCTTTCCATAACCATTTTCACTTACAACTAGAAGTTCACTTCCTTCATCTACAAGTTCCATAGCAACTACTATATTGTCTTTATTAAGACTTATACCTTTAACTCCCATGGCACTTCTTCCCATTTCTCTAACATCTTTCTCACTGAATTTAATAGCCATACCATCTTTACTAACTAACATAATCTCTTGATCTCCGTTAGTTATCTTAACTCCTATAAGCTCATCATCTTCTCTTAAGCTAATAGCTATTAATCCATTTCTATTACTTTTTCTAAATTCACTTAAGGCAGTCTTTTTGATTATACCATTCTTAGTACAAAGAACTAGGTACTTTTCATCTTCAGACTCCACCATTGGAATTAAAGCTGTTATCTTTTCTTCCTTATCAAGAGGAATTAAGTTTACCATAGCAGTTCCCTTAGCTTGTCTCTTTCCTTCAGGTATTTCATAAGCATTTATTCTATACACTCTACCTTTGTTAGTAAAACAAATAAGTTTACTATGAGTAGTCGTAGTTATTAGATGCTCTACAAAATCCTCTTCTCTAGTAGTTAAAGCTGATATTCCTTTTCCACCTCTATTTTGACTCTTATAAGTATCAGATGGAAGTCTCTTTATGTATCCAAAATGAGTTAAAGTTACAGCTATTTCTTCATCTTCAATTAAATCCTTAATATCGATCTCACCTGCAACTGCTTGTATATCAGTCTTTCTATCATCACCATATTTATCTCTTATAAACGTAATTTCATCTTTTATAAGATTTAAAAGGATCTTCTCATCTCCTAATATCTCTTTTAATCTATTTATAATCTTTAATAACTCTTCATACTCATTCTCAATCTTCTCTATTTCAAGACCAGTAAGCTTTTGAAGTCTCATATCAAGTATAGCTTGTGCTTGAATCTCACTAAAATCAAATCTCTCGATAAGACTTATTTTAGCTTCTTGTCCATTTTTAGAAGCCTTTATAATACTAATAACTTCATCAATATTATCAAGAGCTATCTTTAATCCCTCTAATATATGAGCTCTTTCCTCTGCTTTTCTTAATTCATATTGAGTTCTTCTAGTTACAACATCTTTTTGATGCTCTAAATAATAATATAGCATCTGCTTTAAATTAAGAACCTTAGGCTCTCCATGTACAAGAGATAACATTATTATACTAAAAGTATCTTCAAGTTGAGAATGCTTATAAAGCTTGTTAAGAACTATATTTGCATTAGCATCTCTTTTGATCTCTATAACAATTCTCATACCTTTTCTATTACTTTCGTCTCTAAGGTCTGATATTCCTTCAACCTTCTTCTCTTTAACAAGATCAGCTATCTTCTCAACAAGCTTAGCTTTATTAACAAGATAAGGAATTTCTGTTATTACTATTTGCTCTCTACCTTTTGCTGTTTGTTCTATTTCAGCTTTAGCTCTTACTTTTGCTTTTCCTCTACCAGTTCTATAAGCCTTCATAACACTTTCTCTACCCATTATTGTAGATCCAGTTGGGAAGTCTGGTCCCTTTATAAACTCAGTAAGCTCATCTACATCACACTCTGGATTATCAATTAAATGAACAACTCCATCTATAACCTCTCTTAAATTGTGAGGAGGAATAGACGTTGCCATACCAACAGCTATACCATTAGATCCATTAACTAATAAGTTAGGGAATCTAGATGGAAGAACTGAAGGCTCCTTTAACGTATCATCAAAGTTAGCTGTATAATCTACAGTCTCTTTATCTATATCTCTTAAAAGTTCCATTGTAAGCTTTTGCATTTTAGCTTCAGTATAACGCATTGCAGCTGGAGAGTCTCCATCTACTGATCCAAAGTTACCATGACCATTAACCAAAGGATATCTAGTAGAGAATTCTTGTGCCATTCTAACCATAGCATAATATACTGCAGTATCCCCATGTGGGTGATACTTACCTAGTACGTCCCCGACTATACGGGCCGATTTTCTATATGATTTTTCAGGAGTTAAATTAAGCTCACTCATAGAGTAAAGAATTCTTCTATGAACAGGCTTTAATCCATCTCTTACATCAGGAAGTGCACGTCCAACTATTACACTCATCGCATAATCAATATACGATTTTTTCATTTCATCTTCTATCTCAACAGGGACTATCCTATCTTTATATTCATTCATTTAAATATCCCCTCTCCTTCTTATACATCTAAATTATCTACATATTTTGCATTTTCTTGTATAAAGTTTCTTCTAGGCTCAACCTTATCTCCCATTAACGTAGAGAATACCTCATCTGCCATAGAAGCATCTTGAATAGAAACTTGAAGCAATGTTCTTGTATCTGGATTCATAGTAGTATCCCATAATTGCTCAGCATTCATCTCTCCAAGACCCTTATATCTTTGAAGGTTGACACCTTTTCTTCCTATTTCATCTAAAATAGAATTCATTTCTTTATCTGAATAAGCATAGACTTCTGTCTTACCTTTTTTTATCTTATACAATGGTGGTTGAGCTATATAAACATATCCATTATCTAATAAAGGTCTCATATATCTAAATAATAAAGTAAGAAGAAGCGTTCTTATGTGTGCTCCATCGACGTCGGCATCGGTCATTATAACAATCTTGTGGTATCTAAGTTTTTCACTATCAAACTCATTTGATATTCCACATCCAAATGCTGTTATCATATTTCTTATCTCTTCTGAATTTAATATTTTATCCAATCTTGATTTTTCAACATTTAGTATCTTACCCTTAAGAGGAAGTATAGCTTGAGTTTCTCTATCTCTACCTTGCTTGGCAGAACCACCGGCTGAATCCCCTTCGACTAAGTATACTTCACTTTTAGCTGGATCTTTTTCCGAACAATCAGCAAGCTTTCCAGGAAGAGATGTACTACCAAGGATACTCTTTCTTCTTGTAAGCTCTCTTGCTTTTTTAGCTGCTGCTCTTGCTCTTTGAGACCTAAGAGACTTATCAATTATTACTCGAGCACTTGCTGGATTTTCCTCTAAGAAACCTCCAAAAGCTTCAACTGTAACTCCCTCTACTATACTTCTAATCTCAGGATTTCCAAGCTTAGTCTTAGTTTGTCCTTCAAACTGAGGATCAGGAAGTTTTATAGAAATAATAGCAGTAAGACCTTCTCTTATGTCTTCACCTAATAAATTCGAATCTTTATCTTTTAAGAAACTATTTCTTCTTGAGTAGTCATTTACAATTCTAGTTAATGCACTCTTAAATCCACTTAAATGACTTCCACCTTCATGTGTATTTATATTATTCGCAAAAGCATGTATATTTTCAGTATACATATCTGTATACTGCATAGATATTTCAACTATATATTCTTCTACTTTTCTTTCAAAATAAATAACATCTTCATGAAGAACAGTTCTAGTCTTATTTAAATGATTTACAAACTCAACAATTCCACCCTCATAGTGGAATTCTTTTTTCTTTTCTTTATCCGCTCTCTTATCTTCTAAGATTATCTTAATACCTTTATTTAAAAAAGCTAACTCTCTAAGTCTATGCTCTAATGTTTCATACTTAAATACAACTTCTTCAAATATTGTAGCATCTGGTTTGAATTTTATAGTAGTACCTGTTTCATCTGTAGTTCCAACTACATTCAATTCAGACTTTGGATTTCCTCTTTCATATCTTTGGGAATGAATTTTTCCGTCTCTTTTAACACTAACTTCAATCCACTCAGATAGTGCATTCACTACAGAAACCCCTACTCCGTGTAGACCTCCCGAAACCTTATATCCACCTTCTCCAAACTTTCCTCCTGCATGAAGTACAGTTAAAACTGTTTCTACAGTAGACTTACCTGTTTGTGGATGTTTCTCTACAGGTATTCCACGACCATTATCTACAACACATACGCTTCCATCATTTTCTAGAGAAACGTATATCTCATTACAGTATCCAGCTAAAGCTTCGTCAATACTGTTGTCTACTACCTCATAAACTAAATGGTGAAGTCCTCTTGGACCAGTAGATCCTATGTACATACCAGGTCTTTTTCTTACAGGTTCTAATCCTTCTAATACTTGAATCTGACTTGCTCCATATTCTTTATTCATTATATTACCTCCGTTTCCAAGAAAGCAGGATTACTTGTTCCAGCTCTTTTTAAAAGGGTCATCGATGAAATAGGTGAATAGTATACATAAAATTTATTATCACTATTTGTAACTATAATAGATTTAGGATTTTGGTCTGTTAACTTAATTGTTTCATATATTTGCTCACTTGCTTTTTCAAAATCATAAGAGCACTTTGAATCAAGTATAAATATAATGTCACTAATCAAAATGTCACAATCTCCTCCTAAGTGCAAAAACATAATAAAATCCTCCTACTGGCTAGCCCTTCCTTTTTCAATATAAATTATATTTACATCTTTTTTATCTTCAAAGATCAGTTTATGATTCTCCTCAGCACTAGTTATAAAAATTTGAATATTCTCAAACTCTTCAATCAATAATTTCTGCCTTTTCTGATCTAATTCACTAAATATATCATCTAATAAAAGTATTGGATATTCTAATGTTTCTTCTTTTATAAGCTCTATCTCTGACAACTTCAATGATATAGAAGCTGTTCTTTGCTGTCCTTGAGATCCATATAATCTAACATCTAATGAATTTATAAAAATACTAATATCATCTCTATGTGGTCCAATTTTAGTGGTTCTGTATTGTTTATCTAAATTTCTACTAGATTTTATTTTTTCTAAAAACTTATTTTTTAAAATGTCTAAACCATCATCATCACTTACGTGAATTTGATTTACATATTCTATTTTTAAATCCTCTACATCACTAGTTAGATTTTTATGAATTTTTTTAGATAACAACTCTATCTTCTTTATAAAATCTCTTCTATACAGATATATGTATTTAGCATACTCACTTAATTTTTCGTCATATATATCAAGCAAATTTTCATCTAAGTAATTAGATTTTAAAAGTTTATTTCGCTGAGTTAGTATTTTGTTGTAATTAGAAATGTAATTATAATACAAGGGAATTATTTGACTTATTTCTCTATCTATAAATTTTCGCCTTTCTTTTGGACCATCTTTCACAAGCTTTAAATCTTCTGGCGAAAATATAACAACATTTAAATTTCCTAATAATTGCATAATTTTATCTATCGAAACTTTATTTACCTTTATACCTTTTTTCATATTATTTCCAATAACTAGCTCTATTATATTATCATCGTTTTTCTTGGAAAATATTCCACCAATGTAAGTATTTTCACTGTTAAATCGTATTAATTCTTTGTCTTTGTTAGTTCTAAAGGATTTTCCTATACTCATTAGGTATATAGCTTCTAATATATTAGTTTTTCCTTGTCCATTTTTTCCTAACAATAAGTTTATTCTTTTATCGAAATCTAAATATAATTGATCGTAGTTTCTGTAATTAACAAGTTTGATACTTTTTAAGTACACAAAAAGCACTCCTATCCTATAGCACCTGTATCTTCATTCCTTCAACTTCTACAATATCATTTGATCTTATTTTTTTTCCTCTTTGATACTCAACTTTACCATTAACTTTAACTTCTCCATCTTGTATCATGCTCTTAGCATGACCACCAGATCCTACCATGTCAGCTAATTTCATAAGTTGGTCTAACTTTATAAACTCTGAATCTATTTTAATTTGTTTCATAAAAAACTCCTCCTACATATTTAATGCATCTCTATATTATATCATACATATAAATAAAAAATGCTATAGAAAATTAAAAAAAATTCGTCTACTCGCTACCTCGGTGACTCATGTCGACAACAAGTCTCACGACTCTGTTGCTTAAAATAGTTGCAAGTTTAGACCTTCCATCAATGTTATCCACAAAACGAAAATTTTATAATGCCTTAATATAAAAAACCCAACTTAATAGTTGGGCTTATGAATTAGCAGAAATTCTTACTGGTAGTAATAAATATATATAATTATCGCCAGTTACAGGTTTTAAAATACATGGGCTTACATTAGTCGTAAGTTCTAGATATATTTCATCAGAATCTAAAATCTTTAAAGCTTCTATAAAATATCTTGAGTTAAAAGCAATGTCTAGATCTTCACCTTCTAAAACAATAGGAATTTCTTCATGTACATTTCCTATCTCAGAATTAGAAGTTATAGTCATATTATCATCTCTTATAGAAAATTTAACTAAATTATTTTTACCTTCTTTAGCTAGAAGAGAAGCTCTTTCTATACTATTTAACAATTTCTTAGTATCAACTTTTACTCTTAAGTTATATTCTCTAGGTATTAGTTGGTTATAATTTATAAATTCACCTTCTAAAAGTCTAGTTATTATTTTTGTATCTTTTATTAAGAAAAGACAATGTTTATCTGTAAACGCTATTTTAAAAGTACCTTCTTCTTCAGATAAAATTCTGTTAACTTCATTCAGAGCTTTTCCTGGTATTATAACTTTACTGTTTCCAACATTATTTTCTATGTTAGAACTTCTAATAGCTAATCTATATCCATCTAATGCTACTAAATTTATATCATTATCGTGTACTTCTAAAAGTTCTCCCATAAGTACAGGTTTACTTTCATCTTGAGATATAGCAAAAACAGTTTGCTTTATCATATTTTTGAATAATTCTTCAGGAAGCTCATAAAATCTATTCTCATCAACTTCTTCAGGTTTTGGATATTCACTTGGGTCATGACCTTTTATTTTAAACTCCGAACTTTCACATGTAATGCATATATTATTCTCTGAATCAGTAGTTATTTCAACAAGTGAATCTGGTAATTTTCTTATAATATCTCCAAATAATCTAGAATCAATAACTATAGAACCGTCTTCTATTATCTCTGCATCTAAAAAAGTTTCTATCCCCAGGTCTAAATCATTACCAATCAATTTTATTTTGTTATCAAGAGTTTCAATGAATATTCCTTTTAAAATAGGTAATGTCGTTTTATTAGAAACTCCTTTTTGAACAGTACTTACTTTATTAGCTAAGATTTTTTGGTTACAAATTATTTTCAATGTGGATAACCTCCTTTGAATAAATAGAACATAAATATAACAAAAAAGATAGTAGTAATAGTAATAGGGGCTGTTGATTTGTGGATAAGTCACTTTGAGCATTTAAACAAGTATTGTTGACGTGTTAATAGAATGTTGATTACTTGGTACATTTTATTAACATTTTTA
The DNA here is from genome assembly GCF_029542625.1 of Tepidibacter hydrothermalis. Lineage (GTDB taxonomy): Bacteria > Bacillota > Clostridia > Peptostreptococcales > Peptostreptococcaceae > Tepidibacter_A > Tepidibacter_A hydrothermalis. The sequence goes on along the minus strand of NZ_CP120733.1, from coordinate 3,878,670 downwards.
AACATCAAAAAAATTATTCACAATCTATTAAGATATTATCAACTGCCGATTGTGAATAACTACTCTTTTAAATCACTGATCATTTTATCTATTCTATCTTTTATATCTGAGTTGTTTTTTATATCATTAACTATCTTATCATGTGCGTGAATTACAGTAGTATGATCTCTACCTCCAAATTCTTCTCCGATCTTAGGTAAAGATAAATCTGTAAGTTCTCTAGTTAAGTACATTGCTATCTGTCTTGGATATGCAATTGCTCTAGTTCTTTTTTTAGAACTAAAATCGTCCATTTTGATATTAAAGTATTCAGAAACCTTTTCTTTTATAAGATTTACATTCAATTCCTGCGGTTTAGAAGAAGAAATAATATCTTTCAAAGCTTCAATGGCAAGTTCAAATGAGATTTCTTTATTTGTAAGAGATGAATAGGCTACAACTCTAGTTAGTGCCCCTTCAAGTTCTCTTATATTCGATTTTATATATTTAGCTATATAAGACATAACTTCATTTGGTACAGTTATATTCTCCGTTTGAGCTTTTTTTCTAAGAATAGCAATTCTTGTTTCGAAGTCAGGAGCCTGAATATCAGTTATAAGTCCCATTTCAAATCTAGATCTTAATCTATCCTCTAAAGTAGGTATTTCTTTAGGAGGTCTATCACTAGATATTATAATTTGTTTATTGGCTTCGTGTAGAGTGTTAAATGTATGGAAGAATTCCTCTTGAGTTCTTTCTTTACCAGCGATAAATTGAATATCATCAACTAATAAAACATCTACATTCCTATATTTATTTCTAAATTCTTCATTTCTATCATCTTTTATAGAGTTGATAAGCTCATTTGTAAATTTTTCAGATGATACATAAACTACTTTTGCATTTTTTGTATGAGCTAAAATATGATGCCCAATAGCTTGCATTAAATGGGTTTTTCCAAGTCCAACACCTCCATATAAGAAAAGAGGATTGTAAGCTCTAGCTGGAGCTTCTGCAACAGCGACACATGCAGCATGTGCAAATCTATTACTATTTCCTATAACAAATGTATCAAAAGTGTATTTAGGATTTAGGTTTGAATAGCTTGGAATCTCTATTTTAGATGTGTTTTCATTTTCAAAATCCCTTAGTTCTTCTTCATCTAATATAAACTTTATCTTGTATTTTGAAGAAGATATTTGATTTATAGAGCTTTCTATTAAATTCATATATCTAGCCTCTAAAATTCCTTTAGTAAAATCATTAGGAACAGATAACAATATAGTATTACCTGTTATTTGTAGAGGTTCGATAGGGCTAAAAAAAGCATTAAAACTCGCAGGAGTTAATTCTGTTTTTATTAATTTAAGAGAATTGTTCCATAAGGAAAGTAAATCCATATTAATTACCTCCTAGGTTTATTTAATAATTTCCACAAAGTTATTAACAATAATTTAGTTTAAAATAATATATGTCAAATAATAAAATAAAAAATATTTTATTGAGGATATTTGAATTATTTTTGTGGATAAACATGTATAAAAAGACATGAATCTATATAAATTTGAGCAATAATAAAAATTGTTGATAAAGTTATTATAAATATCAACAATTCGTTTTTTATGTATATAAGTGATAATAAAGTTTAAAATATAATATTATACACAGGTTTATCCACAGAATGTGTATAACTATAATAATTTCTATTTATTTATTCACATTATCAACAGGTAAAATTATAATATCAAATATTGTTATAAACTTCAATACAATAAATACAATTTATCCACATTATTAACCCTATGTGGATAATATTATGTAGATAATTATTCTGTTTTGTTGACCTATTTTGTAAAACTATATATATACACAGTTAAAAAGAGCGTAAAATAGAAGAGGTTATTCTTATTAATTTTTAATACTTATTTAAATATTGACTTAAATCACATAAAATATATCTAAAAACAGGAATTTTTTATAACGAATAGGAAATTATATGATTTTCAAATTGTAGATAACATTGATGAAAAACTACACTTACAACTATTTTTGAGCAACGGAGCCCGTAGGGATCGTTGGCGACATGAGTCACGGCGTTAGCGAGTAGACGAATTTTTTATAGAAAAGAACTTTAAGGGGTTGTGGATTTAATAATGTAATACCCTTTATAAGCAAGTATTGTGGAAAAATACTAAAGAGATTATAAAACTTTCACTTTGTGTATAACATTGAGGTAACAACTGAAATTTTAGCAGCTAGAAAGTACATTATAATATGTAAATGAATAATTTAAATCTTGCTGGTTAACATAAAGTGAAACTTAATTTAGATGGAGTTTTTATTCCAACTGAATTTTTAGTTGCGTAAGTGCCCTGTGGGTAAACTAATCCAGAAGCTGTAGAGTTCTTATATCTAGACTAAGAGGATGGAGTATTAGAACTCTTAGCTCTCGGATAAATAATCGATAGATAATTTTTGGTTATTTCAAAAATTAGTTTTTTTACCATTATATAAATTAATATTAATACAAAAATTCGTTGACAATAAAAAGCAATAATTATATAATTTTATAGGTAGTATGCTCACTTTCAAATAAGGTGATCTAATTTAAAAATTTAAAATAGAAGAATATACAATGGAAGGCGGTGTTTTGGATGAAAAGAACTTATCAACCAAAAAAGAGACAAAGAAAGAAAGAACATGGATTCAGAAAGAGAATGAAGACTACAAGTGGAAGAAGAATTCTTAAGAAGAGAAGAGACAGAGGAAGAAAAAGATTAACAGCTTAGTTTATTAGGGGCCGCTAGAAGTGGTCCTTTTGTGCAATTTACAGGCTGGAGGAAATTAAAATATGGATTTTGTGAATGCTAATGGAATAAAAAAAGACTCCGATTTTAGACAAGTTTATAAAAGTGGAAAGTCATTTGCAAATAGGCTATTGGTTATGTATGTTGTAAAAAACAACTTAGATATAAATAGAGTTGGTTTTTCAGTTTCTAAAAAAATTGGAAAAGCTGTAGTTAGAAATAAAGTTAAGAGAAGAATGAGAGAGAGCTTCAGACTATGTTCTAATGATAATATGATTAAGTTAGGATATGACTTTGTTTTTATAGCTAGAATGCCAATTAGTGAATCGGACTTTATATCAACTCAAAAATCAATGATAAATTTATTTAAAAAAGGAAATATAATAAGACGATAAGGAGATTGTAATGAGTAAATATATAATTGGTCTTTTTAAGTTAATTATAAGATTTTATCAAAAGTTTCTATCTCCAATCAAAGGTAAGACCTGTAGATTTTATCCTACTTGTTCTCAATACGCTATAGACGCTTTAGAAAAGTATGGATTTTTAAAAGGGTCTTATTTGTCTATAAAGAGAATTTTAAAATGTCATCCTTTCCACGAGGGCGGATATGACCCTGTGGAATAATTAATATATGTAAATGTAGGAGGTTTTTATATGGATTTGTTTCCAAACTCTCTAGGTGCGCTATTAAAAATCGTATTCAATATAGTAGGTGACTATGGATGGTCTATAGTTATATTTACTATAATAGTTAAAGGAGCATTGCTTCCACTTACTTTATCTCAAACAAGATCGATGAAGGCAATGCAGGAAATACAACCGAAGATAAAAGAAATACAAGAAAAATATAAAAATGATCAAGAAAAGATGAATCAAAAAGTTATGGCACTTTATAAAGAGCATAAAGTAAATCCTGTAGCAGGTTGCCTACCTTTAATAGTTCAAATGCCTATATTAATAGGACTTTTCTCAGCGTTAAGAGATCCAGCTAAATATGTATTTGGATCAGAAGCTGTTTATAAGGCTATAGATACAAGTTTTTTATGGCTTCCTAATTTATCAAACCCAGATGTAATAATGGTAGGCGGATTTGCTTTACCTTGGATATTACCAATTATAGCTGCTCTTACTACTTATATATCATCTGCTATGATGACTCCAAAAGGAGGCAAGAAAGATTCAACTCAAACTATGATGCTTTATTTTTTCCCATTAATGATATTATGGTGGGGTAAAAGTTTCCCAGGAGGACTTACATTGTACTGGGTAGTAAGTAATATATTCCAAATTATTCAACAGCAGTTTATTATTAAACCTGCTAAAGCCAAGGGGGAGTAATAGAATGAGATTCTTAGAGGTAACAGGGAAAACAATAGAAGAAGCTTTAGATAAAGCTTTGAGAGAGTTAAATGTTACTAAAGAAGATGTAGATATAGATATTTTAGAACAACCAAGTAGGGGATTTTTAGGATTTATAGGAACTAAAGCAGCTAAAATAAAAGTAACAGTAAAGGCTACTCCTAAAGATTTAGCAAAAAAGTTTATTCAAGATATATTAGATTGTATGGATATAGATAGTGAAATAAAGATATCTCAAAAAAATAATGATATAAGCATAAATCTAACAGGTGAAGATGCAACTTCTTTAATAGGAAAAAGAGGATATACTCTTGATTCACTTCAGTTTTTAACTGGACTAGTAGTAAACAAAAGCTCTAATACTAAGATGAGAGTTTTAATAGATATTCAGAACTATAGAGAGAAAAGAGAAAAGTCTTTGATAAGATATTCTAGAAAATTAGCTAAACAATGTGCTAAAACTAGAAAGACTATAAAGCTTGAATCTATGAATCCTTATGAAAGAAGGATTGTACATTCAGCACTTCAAAATGATAGATATGTTAAAACTTACAGCGAGGGAATAGATCCTAACAGAAAAGTTGTTATATCGGTTAAAAATAAGTAAAAACAAAAAACCTCCTAGTGTTTAAGGAGGTTTATTTTTTGTCATGAGAATATAAGATAGCATGATGTTAAATTTTATATAGTTGGTTATCATAAATTTAAGAGTTATAATATATAGAATAAGAATTATTTTAAATTAGAACAAAGCGAATTTTAATAATAAAGAGGTGGTTTACTTGTATATAGATGATACTATTGCAGCTATTGCTACAGCTCCAGGAGAAGGTGGAATAGGAATAGTTAGAATGAGTGGCGAAAAAGCTCTTGATATAGCAGAGAGTGTATTTGAGTCTGTTAATAAAAAAAGTATAAAAGATCATAATCCAAGAACTTTAATATATGGAAATATAATAGATGATGGAAAGATTATAGATGAGGTATTGCTTGCTTATATGAAAGGTCCTCACACTTATACTAAGGAAGATGTTATAGAGATTAACTGCCATGGAGGGTTTATCTCTGTAAAAAAAATATTAGAGTTAGTTCTTAAAAAAGGAGCTAGATTAGCAGAAGGTGGAGAATTTACAAAAAGAGCATTTTTAAATGGAAGAATAGATCTATCTCAAGCAGAGGCTGTTATGGATATAATAAATGCTAAAACTGATATGAGTTATAATGTAGCTCAAAGTCAACTAGAGGGAAGTCTTTCATTTAAGATAAAAGAACTTAGAAATAAAGTAACTGAACTTCTTGCACACGTTGAAGTTGCAATAGATTTTCCAGATGAAGATGTAGAACATATAACTTATGAAAATTTATATAATAAGTCAAAAGAGTTAAGAAAAGAGATAATAAACCTTTATGAAACGTCTGAAACTGGAAAAATAATAAGAGATGGTCTTAAAACTGTTATAGTAGGGAAACCTAATGTAGGTAAATCATCTTTACTAAATGCAATACTTAAAGAATCTCGTGCTATAGTTACAGATATACCAGGAACTACTAGAGATGTAATAGAGGAATTTGTAAATATAAATGGAATACCTCTTAGAATAATAGATACAGCAGGTATTAGAGATACTGAGGATGTTGTAGAAAAAATAGGAGTACAAAAATCAAGAGAATTCTTTGAATCAGCAGATCTTGCTATACTTGTTCTTGACGCATCAAGAGAATTATCGGTAGAAGATATAGATATACTTGAAAATGTCAAAAACAAAAATACTATAGTTTTAATAAATAAGACTGACCTTGAAAATAAAATGGATGAAGATAAGATAAAAGAATATATAGATGAAAAAAGAATAATAAAGATATCTGCTCTAGAAAGAAAAGGAATAGATAAATTAGAAAATGAAATTGCCGATATGGTATATAAGGGTAATGTTTCACAAGGTGATAGTGTTATGATAACTAATGTTAGACATAAGGATTCACTAGAGAGAGCTATAAATTCTATAAATGATGCTATAAATGCTATTGAAGATAATATGGCTCTTGATTTTATAGAAGTAGATCTTAAAAATATCTGGGATTATCTTGGTGAAGTTAGCGGAGACACAGTATCTGAGGACTTGTTAGATACTATATTTAGAGATTTCTGTATAGGAAAATAGATATTAATAGAGCGAAACTTAATTCAGATGGAGTTTTTACTCTAACTGAATTTTTAGTTGTGTAAGTGACCTTGGGTAAGCTAATACAGAAGCTGCTAAGTTCTTATCTCCAAACTTAAGAGGATGGAATCTTAGAACTTTTAGATTTCGGATAGGTCGAATTTTAGATATATAAAACAATATTTGTAGTATAATGTTTAACGTGAAACATTATATGTGAAACATGAGGAGGATGAACATGAAGTTTAACGGAGGAAAATATGATGTTATAGTAGTTGGAGCTGGACATGCTGGTTGTGAAGCTGCTTTAGCATCAGCTAGAATGGGATGCAAGACATTAATAATAACAATGTCTTTAGACTCTATAGCTTTAATGCCTTGTAATCCATCTATTGGAGGAACGGGAAAAGGACACTTAGTTAGAGAAATAGATGCCCTTGGTGGTCAAATGGGTATAAATATAGATAAGACTTATATACAAAGTAAAATGCTTAATACTGCTAAAGGACCAGCTGTACACTCTTTAAGAGCTCAAGCTGATAAATATGAATACCATAAAGAAATGAAAAAAGAACTGGAGAATCAAGAAAATTTAGATGTTCTAATGGACGAGGTTGTAGAAGTAATAGCTGATAACAATGTTATAAAAGGAGTGTCTACTAAGCTTGGAGCTATTTATGATTGTAAAGCTCTAGTTTTATCAACTGGAGTATATCTAAATTCTAAGATATATATAGGAGAAGTTAATTTCTACGAAGGACCTAATGCACTTGGATATTCTAAGCACTTAACTGAAAGCCTTGAAAAACTAGGACTGAGAATGAGAAGATTTAAAACAGGAACACCAGCTAGAGTTCATAGAGATACTGTTGACTTTTCTAAGATGGACGAGCAAAAGGGAGATGATGTTATAACTCCATTCTCATTTATGAATGATGAATTAGAGCTAAAACAAGAACCGTGTTATTTGACTAGAACTACTGAGCAAACTCATAAGATTATAAATGATAATATAAAAAGATCGGCTATGTATAGTGGAGAAATTGATAGTGTTGGACCTAGATATTGTCCTTCTATAGAAGATAAGGTTGTAAGATTCCACGATAAACTATCACACCAAACATTTATAGAGCCTGAAGGAAATCATACTAAAGAAATGTATATACAAGGTATATCTACATCTCTTCCTTATGAGGTTCAAATAGATATGTATAGATCTATAACAGGTCTTGAAAATTGTAAAATAATGAGACCAGCTTATGCAATAGAGTATGATTGTATAGATCCTACACAACTTAACCCATCTCTTGAAATAAAGGGAGTTGAGAATTTATTCAGTGCCGGACAGTTTAATGGAACGTCTGGATATGAAGAAGCAGCAGCACAAGGTCTTATAGCTGGAGCAAATGCTGTTTTAAAAATACAAGGAAAAGAGCCTTTAATATTAGATAGATCTCAAGCATATATAGGAGTTTTAATAGATGATTTAGTTACTAAGGGAACTAATGAACCTTATAGAATGATGACATCAAGATGTGAATATAGACTTTACCTAAGACAAGATAATGCAGATTTAAGACTTACTGAAATAGGTCATGATATAGGTCTTGTTAAAGATGATAGATACGATAAATTCACCCAAAAGAAATCTGAACTAGAACAAGAAATAGAAAGATTAAAGGAAGAAAGAGTCACTCCAAGTCAAGTAAATAAACAATTAGAAGAGATGAACCTTCCTGGAATTAATACGGGTATGAGTTTATATGAATTCTTAAAAAGACCAGAGTTTGACTATGAACTATTAGAGAAATTAGGAAAGAAATCAGATAAAGAATTATCTAAAGCTATAAAAGAGCAGTGCCAAATAAAATCTAAGTATGAAGGCTATATAGGCAAACAGTTAAGACAAATAGACCAATTTAAAAAACTAGAAAATAAAAAGTTGAATAAAGATATAGATTACTCTAAAATAAGTGGATTAAGACTTGAGGCTAGACAAAAACTAGATAATATAAAGCCTATATCAATAGGACAGGCATCTCGTATATCTGGAGTATCTCCTGCTGATATATCTGTTTTATTAATACACCTTGAACAACTTAGAAGAGGTAGAGGTGATAATAATGAGTAACAGAAGCATTATAAAAGATGGACTTAAGCAGATGAATATAGATATAAGTGAAGTTAATATAGATAAATTTGAGAAGTATAAAGATATATTACTTGAGTGGAATCAAAATATAAATCTTACAGCAATCGAAGATGAGAAAGAGATTTATATAAAACATTTTATAGATTCTTTAGCTTGCATTAATTCAGGCTATATAAAAGAAAATGATAAAATAATAGATGTTGGAACGGGAGCCGGATTTCCTGGTATACCTTTAAGAGTATGCATGGAAAGCTTAAATTTGACATTACTTGATTCTCTTAATAAAAGAATTAACTTTTTAAAAGAAGTTTGTAATAATTTAGAGCTTGATAATGTAGAGTTTGTACATGGAAGGGCAGAAGACTTTGGAAAAGATGAAGACTATAGAGAACAATATGACATAGCAACAGCAAGAGCAGTTGCATCTTTACCTGTTCTTTTAGAGTATTGTACACCTTTTATAAAAGTTGGAGGATATTTTGTGTGTTTAAAAGGACCTTATCTTAATGAGGAGTTAAAAGAAGCTAAGAAAGCAATCGACGTTTTAGGACTTGAATTTGTAGAGAAAATAGATGTCGATCTTCCTTTTACAGACATAAAACACAATATAGTGATTTTGAAAAAAATAAAAAATACTCCAACAAAATATCCACGAAAAGCGGGTAAACTATCAAAAAGCCCAATAAAGTAATGAAAAGGGTGTCAAAAAAGACTCATATTTCCCGAGAAATAAAGGAAGTTGTAATATAAAAATATTAAGAATATAGAAGGGATATGAATATTTTTGGAGAAAGTATTACTTGAATAAATAAAATTTTAAACAAATTTTATCATATTTCTTCTAGAGAGAGGGATATTATGGAAGATAAAAAAGTTATGGAAATACCTATAGATACTATAATTCCAAATCCATATCAGCCAAGAAGAGTTTTTTCAGAGGCTGCATTGAATGAATTAAGTGAATCTATAAAGAGTTTTGGAATACTTCAACCTATTACAGTTAGAAAAATAAGTGACAGTATGTATGAATTAGTAGCAGGAGAGAGAAGACTTAGAGCTTCTAAAAAAGCAGGACTTAAGTATATGCCAGCTATAATAAATAATTTATCGGATCAATCTTCTGCAGTACTTGCACTTATTGAAAATTTACAAAGAGAAGATTTAAATTTCATAGAAGAAGCTTTGGGATATGAAAACCTTATAAAAGATCATAACTTTACTCAGCAAGAGCTGGCAAAAAGTGTTGGAAAAAATCAATCAACTATTGCTAATAAGCTTAGAATACTTAGATTATCTGATGATATAAAGACAAAGCTTATTGAAAATGGTTTAACTGAAAGACATGCTAGAGCTCTTCTTAAACTGCCAGATGATGATTATAAAAATCAAGTTTTAGATACAATAATTAAGAATGAATTAACTGTTAAGAAGGCAGAGAAACTAATAAAAGATATACTAGAGGATTTAGCTACACCTAAAGAACCAGAAAAAAGACAGACTATAAAATCAGCTCTTAATTTTAAGATATACTTAAATACATTAAAGAATGCGTATAATGCCATCGTGGATACAGGAATAAACGCTAAGTATAAAGAAAATGATAAGGGAGATCATATCGAAATTGTAGTTAAAATTCCTAAAGCTTAAGATTACTGTTATACGGTAATCTTTTTTTTCAAACTTGTAAGGATTTAAAGGGGGAATTACAGTGGGGAAGATAATTGCTGTTTTTAATCAAAAAGGGGGAGTGGGTAAGACCACTACAAATGTAAATTTAAGTGCATGTATAGGAAAGTTAGGAAAAAAAACACTGGTAATAGATTTAGACCCTCAAGGAAATACAACCAGTGGATTTGGAGTAGATAAAAAAGAACTTGATTTTACTATATATGATGTTTTATTGGGAGAGAAAGATATAAAAGACACTATAATAGATACAGAATTTGATAATATAAGTCTATTATCATCATCAACAGAACTTGCTGGTGCTGAAATAGAACTTACAGGAATAGAAGATAGAGAGTTTATATTAAAAAATGTGCTGGATTCAGTTAGAGATAATTACGATTATATATTTGTAGATTGTCCTCCTTCTCTTGGAATGTTGACGATAAATTCTCTTGTAGCAGTAGATAGTGTATTAATACCTATTCAATGTGAGTATTATGCTCTAGAGGGTGTTAGCCAATTAATGCAGACGATATCTTTGGTTAAAGAAAATCTAAATCCGAATCTTGAAATTCAAGGAGTAGTTCTAAGTATGTTTGACGGAAGAGCTAATCTATCTATTCAAGTAGTTGAGGAAGTTAAGAAATTCTTTAAGGGAAGTGTATATACAACTATTGTTCCAAGAAATGTTAGACTAGCTGAAGCACCGAGCCATGGAAAGCCAGTTGTATATTATGATTCAAAGTGTAAAGGTTCTTTAGCATATATAGACCTTGCTGAAGAATTTATAGACTTAGAAGAGGATGTGATATAGATGGCTAAAAATAGATTAGGAAAAGGACTAAGTGCATTGATACCAAATAACAATACAGTTTCATCTGACAAAGAAATAGTAAATTTAAAAATAAATCAAATTTACCCTAACAAAGAACAACCTAGAAAGATATTTGATCAAGAAAAGCTGAGTGTACTATCTGAATCAATAAAAAACTATGGGATACTTCAACCAATAGTAGTAAAAAAAGAAGAAGATGGATACATGATAATAGCAGGTGAGAGAAGATTTAGAGCTGCAAAGATCGCAAATCTAAAAGAAATGCCAGCAGTTGTAAAAGACTTACCTATTAAAGATATAATGGAAATAGCTTTAATCGAAAACTTGCAAAGAGAAGATTTAAATGCAATAGAGGAAGCTATAGCTTATAAAAGTCTTATAGAAAATTATAAGGTAACTCAAGAAGAAATATCAGAGGCAGTAGGTAAAAGTAGGCCTCATATAACTAATACTTTAAGACTTTTGAACTTAGATGATAGAGTTATAAACTTAGTAGAAGAAGGTCAGATAACTCCAGGCCATGGAAAGGCTCTTCTTAGAATAGAAAATAAAAATATTCAATATGAGATAGCACTTAGAATAATAAAGGAAAGACTATCTGTTAGAGAAGTTGAAACTATATCTAAGAATATGACTGACAAAAAAGAAATAAAAAACAAAAAAGTCAATAAAGATCCATTTATAGTAAATATAGAAGATAAATTAAGAGATGTATTTGGAACAAAAGTTAATATTTTAAAAGGAAAGAAAAAAGGAAAAATAGAAATAGAGTATTATAGTGATGAAGAGCTTGAAGGTATATTAGAGCAAATATTATAAAATGAAACTTAATTAACATAGTCTTTACTTTAACTAAACTTTTTAGCTTTTTTATAAATCCAACATTAGGAGGTCTCACATGATATATTTAGATAATGCTGCAACAACGTTCCCAAAACCACATGAAGTATATGAAGAAATTTTAAATTGTATGAAAAATTATGGAGCAAATCCTGGAAGAGCAGGACATAAACTAGCTTTAGAAGCAGGAAGAACAATATATGAGACAAGAGAAAATATATGCAAGTTGTTTAATATAGACAATCCTATGAATATTGTATTTACAAATAATGCAACAGATTCACTAAACCTAGCAATAAAAGGGTTAGTAAATGAAGGAGATCATATAGTAACAACAAGCATGGAACATAATTCTGTAATAAGACCTATAAAGACTTTAGAAAAAATAGGAGTTAGTAATACTATTGTAAAGTGTAATGAATCTGGAGAATTAGATGTAAATGATATAAAGAAAGCTATAAAAGAAAATACAAAGCTTATAGTAACAACACATGCATCTAATGTATGTGGAACACTGATAGATATAGAGAGCGTAGGTAAAATTGCCAGGGAAATGAATATAGTATACCTTGTAGATGCTTCTCAAACAGCAGGTGTTTATAATATAGATGTTAAAAATATGAATATAGATATGCTTGCATTACCTGGACATAAAGGTTTATTAGGACCTCAAGGAACAGGAATTTTATATGTAGGAGAAAAAATAAATCTTAACCAGTTAAAAGAAGGTGGAACTGGTAGTAAATCAGAGGAGTTGACTCAGCCTAATATAGTTCCAGATAAGTATGAATCAGGAACTCCAAATACTCCAGGTATAGCAGGACTTAATGCAGGAATACAGTTTATATTAAAAGAGGGAATAGATAATATAAGAAAGCATGAGGAAGAACTAACTCAGTATTTCTTAAATGAACTTAGCTTAATACCTATAATTAAAGTATATGGAACTAAAGATGCAAAAAAACAAGCAGCTGTAATATCTATAAATATAGGTAGTCAAGATTCATCTGAAGTCAGCTTTATATTAGACTCTGTATTTGATATAGCTACAAGATCAGGACTTCACTGTGGCCCATTAGCACATAAAACAATGAATACATTAGAGCAAGGAACAGTTAGATTTAGTATAGGATACTTCAATACTAAAGAAGATATAGATAAGGCTGTTGCCGCTTTAAAAAGTATAGTTGATGAGATAAAGTAAAATAGTAAAATACATTTATTTAATACAAAATAAAGGTTATTAAAATACTACATAGGAGTTATGTATTTTAATAACCTTTATTTTTTTTAATACATACTACTTGGGTTTATTTCACATAAAGTATATAATAAAAAAAAGTGAATTTTAAAATATTATTAAATATAATTATAAAACACTATATTTTAATCAAATATTAAGTTATAATTAAATTAAGATAAAATCACATAAAAAATGGCAGACTGTACAATTTGTATTATCCTATTGAGAATAAGGAGTATTAAAATTGTAAGTTATTATAATAATTTGTTGTGGAGGAGTATATATGGAAATACTTAGCTTAGGAGAAAAAATTAAAAAGCTTAGAAAAGAGAAGAACTTAACACTTAAAGAATTAGCAGGAAATAGAATAACTGCTGCTCAGATAAGTCATATAGAGAGAGATAAATCATATCCAAGTCAAGATCTTTTAGAATATTTTGTAGAGAAACTAGATGTTAGTATAGATTATTTATTAGAGAGCAAAGATATGCAAGCTAAAAAAATAAGCAACAACTTACTGACAAAGAGTGAGATATATATAAAATCTCAAGATCAAGAGACAGCTAAAAAGGAAATATGCAATGTAATCGATATATCTAAGGAATATAAGCTATATGATACTTATGGAAAAGCAAAATATTTATTAGGAGTAGTTTATTTTAATGAGAAGCAGTATGAATTAGCTATAGATAACTTTGAAAGAAGTTTAGTACTGAACGTTAAAACAGCTAATTATGAAAAAGTTGTACAATGCTATATACAATTAGGGAAAATATATTTAGAGGAAGGGTTTATAAAGGTAGCTTTAGATAAATTTATACAAGGGGAAAACCTTTTTCTGGAACATGAGATAGATAATAATGAACTACAAAAGGAAATATACACACATAAATCATTTTGTTATATAAGACTTGAAAATAATGAAAAATCTTTATTATATGCTAGAAAGATACATGAAATAGAAGAAAAAGAAAAAAATATAAAGCAAAAAGCAGATAGCTTATTTTTAATAGGAAGCAATCTTTTAGATATGGGAAGATGGGACGAATCTAAAATTTATTTAAATAAGGCTTTGCAGATATATGAAGATGAGGATAAGAAGAATGAATATGCAAAGATACAAATAACTATGTCTAGAATATATAGAAAAATAGGTAAATATGAAGATGCTCTTGAATGTGTAAAAAAAGCTTATATAACAAAGAGAGAGTATGAAGATGTAGAACTTATGAAGATATTATTTGAATATATAAAAGTATTGATAGAAATTAATGATTTTGAAAATGCTAAAAAATATTCTAAAAAAGGATTATCTATAGCTATAAAGATGAAAAATAAAAAATTAGAATATAGATCTTTAAAATATTATGCAAGAATATATAAAAAACAAGGTGATTTAAATACAGCCATAGAGCATTTAAAGAAATGTTCATATATAATAGAAGAAATCGGAAGTAAAAAAGAACTAGCTGATTTATACATAGAACTTGCTCAAACATATTCAAATATATCTAAAGAGAGAGAATTAGAATATTACACTAAAGGTATAAATATATACAAAGAATTAGATATAATAGAAAAATAGACTCTTTAAAAAGAGTCTATTTTTCTAGTATTATATTAAATACAAAAACATATAATTTTTGTATTGTGTATAATATTGATTGAAGAACTGGACTTGCAACTATTTTTGAGCAACGGAGTCTGTTAAGACTCGTTGGCGACATGAGTCAGCGCGTAGCGACTAGACGAATTTTATATTAAGTAGAAAATTAGAAGGAATGATTTATGTGAAGAAGAATAAGATTGTAGTAATTTTGATTATATTAATAATAATATTTTTAAATCCTAAAACTATAAATATTATTAAAAGCAAAATAAGCAATTCTAAAGTTAGTATAGAGGAAATAAAAGAGATATCATATGGATATTCTAATAATACTTCATTTATAGAATATAGAGATGGATTTTTAATGTATGATGGAAAATCTTTAAAATATATAGATAGTGAAGCTCAAAGGGTATTTGATTTAAATATAAGAATAGAAAATTACAGTATAGATACAAATAATTCAAATATATATCTATTAGATAAAATGAAGAAAGAAGTGTATATAATAGATAAAAAAGGAGCATTAACTAAAAAATTAAAATTAAAAGAAAATGCTTTAATGGTAAAGGCTTTATATAATAACGATTTTTTGATTCACTATACAACTGATGTAGATGTTGAAGGAGCTAAACTTTACAGTTATAAAGGAGAAGAGATTCAAGATATATCAATACCTCAAATAACAATAAATTTACTCCAGGTAGATAAAGATACCAGTAACTTTGTAATAAGTGGAATCAGCATCAAAGATGATAGGCTTTATAACAATATATTTTATTATAATAAAAAAGGAGAATTGATTTTTTCTTATAATATAGAGAATAAAGTTTTTGCAAAAACTTTGTTTTTGGATGATAAACTAATCCTAGTTGATCCAAAGTACATAGAAATTAAAGATCTAAGCGATGAAAAAGTAAAAAAAATAAATTTAGATGAAGAAATCCAATATATAGATATTATAGATGAAGAAATAGTAGTAATAGATTCTAATAAAAAAATCATATATATTGATAAGTTTGGGAAAGAAAAAAATAAAGAGTATGATATGAAAAATATAAAAGGAATTAAAAGTATAGGAGATCAAAAAATATTATATTCTGATAGAAGTATATATCTTCCTGAAAACAAAGAAAAAAAGGACTTTACAAAAGACATTCTGGATGTATTTACAATATATGATAACAGTGTTATAGTCATTTTCAGAGGATATATTAAGTTTCTAAATATAAATTAAGGTGGTGATTTAATGAATTTGAATTACATAGATTTTATAATAATAATATTTATAGGTTTATTCGCTTTGAAAGGATTTCATTTAGGATTTATAAAATCATTATTCAATCTAGTAAAATATTTGATATCTATATTTATATGCAAAATGTTTTATAAGACTGTGATAGATTATATAATTCAAAATGACAATATATATAGACCTTTGAGTAATTTTATAAATAATATATTAATTAATATAATGAAAAACGATACTTTAACTCAACCGACAACGAAGATTTTAATACAGGTAATAGTTATTCTTATTATGTTTATTGTAAGTAATTTAGTGTTAGAATTGGTTATAAACTTTATAGATGATATATTCAAATTCGCACCGCTTAAGGTTTTAAATAAAAGTATGGGATTTTTATTTGGAGGATTAAAAGGATTTTTAATCTTATTAATAATACTTACTTTAATAAATCCGTTTTTAATTACATTTGAAAAACAGCAGCTTATAGTAGATTTGAATAACTCATTCTTACTTAAATATTTGTACATGTATAATTTTTTGTTCAAATATTTCAATGATTTCATTGAAATATTCAATAATTACAAGGTATGGAGTATGTTATAATAATTATTAAAACTGATTCATAGGAGGTATTTATGAGAATAGAAGTAGATGCGAGAGGGCTTAATTGTCCACTTCCGGTTATAAAAACTAAGAAAGAATTAGAAAATATTAATGACGGAATAGTAGTTACTATAGTTGACAATGAAATAGCAAAAGAAAACGTATTAAAGCTAGTAAATTCAATGAAATGTGAATCTAAAATAAATCAAGAAGAAAATAACTATTATATAGAAATTACAAAGGGTGAGTTTGAAGAACTTGAATCAATGCAAGAAGAAATTACTCAAAAACAAGAAGTTGATGATAATACAGTTGTATTTATATCATCAAATGTAATGGGAAGAGGTTCAGATGAATTAGGAGAAATTCTTATAAATGGTTTTATATACACTTTATCCCAGACAACTCCGTATCCAAAATCGATAATATTTGTTAATTCAGCAGTTAAATTGACAACAGAAAATGAAAATACTATCGATAATTTAAAATTATTAGAAGAAGAAGGAGTAGAAATATTGTCTTGTGGGACATGTTTAGATTATTTAAATCTGAAAAATATGTTAAAAGTTGGACAAACTTCTAATATGTACGACATTGTAGAAAGACTTAGAAACTCTAGCAATACTATATCTATATAGTATAAAACATCATAAAAGATCAAAAGGAGAAATAAAATGCACGATATATATGTAATAAGTTTTAACTCGACTCATCATGCTATAAGATTTGAAAAAAGATTAAAAGAATTAGAATTAAATATAAAAACAATACCTACTCCAAGGGAAATAACTTCTAGTTGTGGTCTGTCTATAATGTTTTCAAAAGACAATATAGATACTATTAAGAATAATATAGATGATTTGAAAATAGATTATTATGGCGTATTTAATATAAAAAAAATAGATGACGGGAAAAAGGAATTAACTAAGTTATATTAGGAGGGATTTTAATGCCTATGAAAATAGAAGTAGGAGATAAAGTAGTACTTAAAAAAAATCACCCTTGTGGAGGAAACACATTTGAAATAATGAGATGTGGAATGGATTTTAGAATAAAATGTGAAAATTGCAATAAACAATTGTGGATAGAAAGATCAGAACTTGAAAAAAGAATAAAAAATTTAACAAAAAAACTTGACGAAAGATAGAAAAAAATTTAACAAATATAATAGTTTTGAATATTCTGCAATTTAGTTTACACATAGGCAAGTAATTATAAAAATGATATAATTAATTTCAAGTAAATACAGGAAAAAGTTTTCCTTGGTATTTATAATCTTTGGAGGTGTTTTTTAAATGGCTGTAAAATTTGCTGATCGTATGGATAATCTTAAAGCTTCTGAAATTCGTGAATTATTAAAGTTAACAGAGAAACCAGAAATAATATCTTTTGCAGGAGGACTTCCAGCACCAGAATTATTTCCAGTTGAAGAAATGAAAAATGTTGCTGTTAAAGTTCTTGAAGAAGGTGGACAACAAGCATTACAATATGCTGCCACAGAAGGATTCGGACCATTAAGAGAAGTAATTGCAAATAGAATGAACACAAAATTCAACACTAAAGTTAGTGCTGATGAAATATTAATAACAAGTGGTTCTCAACAAGGATTAGATTTCTCAGGAAAGATATTCTTAAATGAAGATGATGTTGTTTTATGTGAAAGTCCTTCTTACTTAGGAGCATTAAACGCATTTAAATCATATGGACCTAAATTCATAGAAGTTCCAACTGATGAAAATGGAATGATAATGGAAGAGCTTGAGAAGATACTTGAAACAACTGAAAATGTTAAAATGATGTATGTAATTCCAGATTTCCAAAACCCAACAGGTAGAACTTGGCCTTTAGAAAGACGTAAAAAGTTCATGGAAATAGTAAATAAATTCGAAATACCAGTATTAGAAGATAACCCATATGGAGAATTAAGATTTGAAGGAGATATATTACCTTCATTAAAATCTATGGACGAAAAAGGATTAATAATATTCCTTGGAAGTTTCTCTAAGATATTCTGCCCAGGATTCAGAATTGGTTGGGTATGTGCTGAGCATGAAATATTAGAAAAATACATAATGATAAAACAAAGTTCAGATTTACAAACTTCTACAATCGGACAAAGAGAAGTTGCTAAATTCATGGAATTATATGATTTAGATGCTCACGTAGAAAAAATTAAAGATGTTTACAGAGTTCGTAGAGATTTAATGTTAAATACTATGAAAGCTGAATTCCCAGAAGGATTAAAATACACTTATCCAGAGGGTGGATTATTCACTTGGGTAGAACTTCCACAAGGAATAGATGCTAAAGATGTAATGGCTAAATGTTTAGAGAATAATGTAGCTTTCGTTCCAGGAGGATCTTTCTTCCCTAATGGTGGAAAAGACAATACATTCAGATTAAACTACTCTAACATGACAGATGAAAGAATAGTTGATGGAATAAAGAGACTTGCAAAAGCATTAAAAGAATTTATGTAGAAATTAAAAAGAGTGGCTAATTATAAAATGGACCCTTTGTCAAGGACATTATAAAAAAAGGGTTAAGCTGCATTCAAAAGATGATTTCTAAATTGTTTAGGAGTCATCTTTTTTAATCCCCATTGACATCTATAATTATTATAGTAATCCATGTAATTATCAACTTTATTAATTACTTCTTCAAGTGTAGAACATGTTTTGAAATCTACTTCATCCTTCATATGACCAAAGAAGGATTCTTGAGGTGCATTATCCCAGCAGTTACCACGTCTAGACATGGATTGTCCTAGATTATGGCTTTTTAGTAATTTTTGGAATTTAGGGCTTGTATAGTGGACCCCTTGGTCAGAATGGATAAAAGCTTCATCATGTAAATCAGCTTTATGTGTATTAACTAATTTTTTAATTGTAATTGTAGCTATATCTAAAGTAATTCGATCAGATACATGATATGCTAGAATATCGTTACTAGAGCTATCTTTGATAGCTGATAAATATGCCATTTTATTTATCCCGTAAGGGATGTATGTGATATCAGTAAGTAGCACCTTGCCAGGAATACCCTGTTTGAAATTTCTCTGTAGCAGATTAGGTACTACTCTATGTTCTTTTGTCGCTTTGGCTATTCTTCTATACGGATTGGCTTTTCTTATAGGACATACTATACTGTATTTTCGCATAATCCTTTGGATTTTTTTTCTACTGTATATAATACCAAACTCATTTTCTAGTGTCATTTTAATTGATCTAGAACCTTTCTTATAACCTCTATAATTATAAGCCTTTAATATAATATCTCTAGCTTTTAAATCTTCATTCTCCCTTATAGTTCTAGAAGGTGCTGTCTTTAAATAATGATAATAACCTGAACGTGAAACCCCTAAAATTGAGCAGCAATAAGAAACTGTGCCTGAATAATCTTTTTTAGACACAGTCTTTAAAATTAACTCATATACTTCATTATTTGTTAGATTTACGCAGTTGTTTACCAGCCTCCTTTCTGTCACGTCGAGCTTTTTTAGCAATTCTAATTGTTCCTCAAGCAGTTTTATTTTAGCTTCTTGTTTGCTAATAATATCGTCCTTTGAAACTGGAGCATTACTTGGTCTGCCTGAATTCACTCTTCTAGTATCACTTAATCCTATAATTCCATCTTTCTTGTACGCTTTTATCCATCTGGCTGCCGCCTGTTCATAGCGCTTGACACCAAGTATTTCAACGTCAAATCCAGCATCAATGAAAATAGTTCGTGGTGTGCTTCCTCTTAAATACTCCTCAATAAACATTATTTTAAACTCGTCAGAGTATGTTATTGACTTCTCGCTAACGCGCTTTACATAAGGGTTCTTATTTAATCTTTCAATATTGTCTTTTGAAAATGTAATTTTACTCATACTAAAGGCCTCCATATTCAATGATAATTATACACAAAAAAGTACCTATAAACTAGACACTCTTTTTTATGTGTCCAATCTATAGGTACCATTTTATTAGCCACTCTTTTTTTATGCAATAAATGCACTTCATAAGGGGGAGATTGGGATGAAAAATATTAAATTGTGGGGGTTATTTACTAATATAATTGACATAAAATAGTATTAATATACATTTAAACAAAAAAATAAGTGAATATAGTATCAATATTAGGAGTGATATAGGGTTAAGAGAATTTTTTACGCCAATATAGTTGACTTTTACAAAAATAAATGATAGAATCTTACAGATGTGAGATTAATCTCATTTCTCTGCTCTAATAAATATTAGAGCCGTCTAAGTCCAAAGGGAGGTGAATTGTAATGAAAAAGTATGAATTAATTTATGTATTAAAGTCTAACATAGAAGATGAGGCTAAGCAAAAGATACAAGAGAAAATTAAGAACATAATTGAATCTGAAAACGGACAAGTAGATAAGGTTGATGTTTGGGGTAACAAGAAGTTAGCATATCCTATACAAAAACTTTCTGAAGGATACTATGTATTAGTTAACTTCACTGCTGGAATCGAGGTTCCAAAGGAAATCGAAAGAAACTTAAAGATAAGCGAAGATTCAATAAGACACATGATCGTAAATATGGAAGCTTAGTAATTAATATAAGGTGGTGTTTTTATGAATTGTGTTGTATTGGTGGGTAGGTTGACTAAAGACCCGGAACTTAGGTACATTGCAGGAACAGGTAAGCCTGTTGCCACCTTTTCGATAGCTGTAAATAGATCTTATGTAAATAAAGAAGGAAAAAGGGAAGCTGATTTTTTCAATATCGTAGTCTGGGGAAAACCAGGAGAGAACTGTGCAAACTATCTTGCTAAAGGAAGACAGGTTGCAATTAAAGGTGCTCTTCAAACTAGATCTTATGAAACTCAAAATGGAGATAGAAGGTATGTAACAGAAGTTGTTGCAGAGAGAGTAGAATTTTTAGAATCTAAAGGTAGATCTGAAAATCAAGCTCCTTCAAATACTGGATTTGAAAAAACTTTTGAGCCAGTAGGTTTAGATACAGGAGGATTCCAGGCATTAGATGATGATGATATTCCATTCTAGATAGAAGGAGGGAAAACTATTATGATGAATAAAAAAAGACGTCGTAGAAAAAAAGTTTGTTCTTTCTGCGCTGATAAAAACGTTAAAATAGATTACAAAAATACAGGAAAATTAAGCAAGTATGTAACAGAAAGAGGTAAAATATTACCAAGAAGAATTTCTGGAATATGTGCTAAGCATCAAAGAGAATTAACTGTAGCTATAAAAAGAGCTAGAAATATAGCACTTTTACCATACACAATAGATTAATAATAGACGAGCCTTATGGCTCGTTTTTTTAATCTCTAAATGAATTAAGTTTTGTTTTATATGGTATAATTGTATATTAGGGGGGGATATACTTGAAAATAGATAGAGATCTTGACGTAACTAAAAATATAAAGATTATAGAATGGTTAAAAACAGAGATTTTAAGTAGCGTATCAGCTTTATATGAGATTATGCTAAAAGGAGCTAGTTATACAGATGAAACTATTCAAGATATTCTAGCTAATATAATAATGGTTACTTACTTACTTGGAAAAAGGTTAGGCTTTAGCTTTACTAATATAGATAAAAAAATAAAAGAGAAGATAGTAAGAGCTATAAATGATGATCACAAAGTTGAAAAATGGTATGGTGATTTGAGTGAGCTTAAAGATTATGTAAAGCTTAGGGAGTGATAGTTTTTGATACAAATTAATGATAGTAAAAAATTGGCTGAAGTTTCTATATTATCTACTATAGGTATAGTGTTTGCTTTAGCATCTACGTATATTCCATTTTTAAGTATGTTTTTTATGTTTAATGGGATACCATATACGATAATATCAGCTAGATGTGGGATAAGATATTCAATTATGAGCTTGTTTATATCATTGATGATTTTGATGTTAACGACTGGTCCTATATCTGCGCTTATGTTTGCTTTAGTGTTTGTTCCGTCTATTTTTATAGGATATAATATTTATAAAAATAAGAATCCATTCAAAAATATAGGACTTGGGAGCTTATTCTTTATATTACTTATGATGTTATATATTAAGTTATCTATAATTATATTTAATGTAGATATAGTTAAGCTGTTTAATGATATGTTAATTAAAACTATAAATGTTGAAAAAGATTTGATAAACAGCTTGGGTATAAAAGTGAATGAAAAAGAATTAAATAATTTAATAGAATCTTTTTCTATATATCTTCCTAGTATGTTAGTTGTTATACCATCTATAGTTATTTCATTTATGAATTATTACATATCGGCATTTATATTGAAGAGAATAAAAAAAGATGAAAATTTATTACCTGAAGTAAAAGACTTTTCTTTGCCAGGGAATATACCTGTTGGAATAGTTTTCATATATGTAGCTACTTTGATCATAAAATATATAGACGGAATTTACTATGAGTCTATAGTTATGAATTTAGAAATGGTAATACTTACTTTGTTTTTGATCCAAGGAGCTTGTGTTTATAGTTATTTCTTAGATAAAATAAATATAAGAAAAGGAACTAAAGGTTTTTTGATTATAATATCTTTTATTATAAAACCCATAGTTCTTATAATAACTATAATAGGTATGTTGGATTCGGCAATGAATTTTAGAAAGATAAGAAGGTAATTGGGAGGGGCTTATGAGAGATAAGCTATATTTAAAATTTAAATCTCAAGAGTTTAATATCAATATAATAAGTATATTTTTAATGAGTTTTATAATACTTTATTATAATTTTTACTTAGGTGGAATTTCTTTTATCGTGCTGATTTATTTAATGTATTATAATTTCAATCTTAAATATAAGAAAAAGAGAGAATGGATTCAAACTATGGAAGAATTATCTCTTGAAATTGATGATACAATAAAGCAAACTGTACTTAAATTGCCTATACCTGTATGTATACTTGAATTTGATGAAAGTATAAGTTGGTATAATAAGAAATTTAATAATATGGTTAATAAAGACAATATATTTCATAAAAACATAAAAGAAATTATGCCTAATTTAAGCTTGAGAAAAAAATTAAATGAGACAAAAGAATTTTACACTGAAGTTGAATTTGATAATAAAAAGTACACCGTGGTGTATAATATAGTTAAGATTAAAAAAGATAAAGAGATTAAATATGTAATAGTTATGTATTGGTTAGATAAAACCGAATATGTTAAACTATTAAATAAATATGAAGATGAAAAATCTGTTATAGCTTTAGTTCAAATAGATGGATACGACGAGGTTTTAGAAAGTGCAAACTTAGATGTTAGACCTCTTATTAATGCTGAACTAGAGAGAAAGTTAAATACTTGGGCTGTAAGCTTAAATGGAGCTTTAAGAAGAAACACCAAAGATAAATATACTTTAATAATAGATTCTAAGAATCTTAAAGATTTAGAACAAGATAAGTTTACTGTATTAGATGAAATAAGGGATATAGATTATGGAAATACGCTACCATTAACTCTTAGTATAGGTATAGGATCTATGGGTGATACTCATGAACAAAATCTTAAGTATGCTACTAGTGCTCTTGATTTAGCACTTGGAAGAGGTGGAGATCAGGCGGTTATAAAAAGAAAAGATAAGTCTATCTTCTACGGTGGAAAATCAAAGGCTGTAGAAAAAAAGAATAAGGTTAGAGCAAGACTTATAGCTTATGCTTTAAAGGAATTGATACTTGAAGCAGATGATATATATATTATGGGTCATAAATATCCAGATTTAGATGCTATAGGAGCAGGTATTGGAATATATAATATATGTAAATCATTGAATAAAGATTCAAATATAGTTATTCAATCATCTAATTCTTCTATAGATTTGTTTATGGAAAGGGTTAAAGAAGATGATAATTATAGTGATGTCTTTATATCAAGAGAAGATGCTATAAGAAATTGTAAAAGAAATAGTTTGGTTGTAGTTGTTGATACTCATAGGCCTAATTTTACTGAATGCGAAGAATTACTTAAGATATCTGAAAAAATAGCTGTTGTAGATCACCACAGAAGAGGTGTGGAGTTCATAGATAATGCGGTTTTAATGTATCATGAAACATATGCATCATCTACATGTGAGATGGTTACAGAGCTAATACAGTATATAGATAGTAAATCTAGTATAGATAATTTAGGAGCAGATGCGTTACTTGCTGGAATAACTTTAGATACTAAGAATTTCACATTTAAGACTGGAGTTAGAACATTTGAAGCTGCTGCTATGCTTAGGAAGTTAGGCGGAGATACAACATCTGTAAAGAAATTATTCCAAGGAGATTTAGAAAATTTCATTGTAAAGTCCCAAATAATAAAGAATTCCCAAATGATAGATGATATTATAGCTATTTCTGTTTGTGAGGATGGTATTGGAAATCCTAAGTTAGTATCAGCTCAGGCTGCAGATGAACTTCTGAATATAAAAGGAATAAGAGCATCTTTTGTATTGGGAAAAGATAAAGATGATACAGTATTCATAAGTGCAAGATCACTAGGCGATATAAATGTACATATATTCATGGAAAAATTAGGCGGAGGGGGACATATAGATGTTGCAGGAGCTCAGCTTAAAGATATTTCTATTGAAGATACAGTTAAAATATTAAAAGAATTGATATTAGACTATTTAAAGGAGGAGTAATTATGAAAGTTATTTTATTAAAGGATATAAAAGGAACAGGTAAAAAGGGAGATGTAATAAATGCTAGTGATGGATATGCAAGAAATTACTTGTTCCCAAGAAAATTAGCTAAAGAAGCAACTGCAGGAAATATGAAGGTATTAAATGAACAAAATACAGCTAAGAAGATAAAGGCTGATAAAGAATATGAAGATGCTAAAGTATTAGGAGAAAATATGAAGGAGCTTGTTTTGACTTTATATTCTAAGGCTGGAAAAGATGGAAGATTATTTGGATCTATCACTTCAAAGGATATAGCTACAGAGTTAAAGAAAAAGCATAAGATAGATGTAGATAAGAGAAAAGTATTAATAGACGAGTCTATTAAGTGTTTAGGAGCAAGATATGTTGATATAAAAATACATCCTAAGGTTGTTGCTAGAATAACTGTAGATGTTAAAGAAAAAAATTAATTTCTAGGAGGGGTCAAAATGGATCAAACAGGAAGGATTCCTCCTCATAGCATAGATGCTGAACAGTCTATTTTGGGATCTATATTACTTGATAAAGATGCTGTTGTGGCAGTTTCAGAGGTAATAAAACCAGAGGATTTTTATAAAGAAGCACATAAAGAAATTTATGAAGCTGTATTGGGCCTTTATAGAAACAGTGAGCCTATAGACATAATAACATTGACAGAGGAAATGAAAAAGAGAAATACTCTTGATATTGCAGGTGGAATCACTTATTTAACTCAGTTATCAACTGTTGTACCAACCACATCAAATGTTAAAAACTATGCAAATATAGTCAAAGAAAAGGCTATACTGAGAAAGCTTATAAAGGCTTCTTCTGATATTCTTGATATAGGATATAACAATGCCGAGGGTGTTAATAATACTCTTGAAATAGCTCAGAAGAAGATATTTGATATATCACAAGAAAAAACAGGTAATAGCTTTAAGTCTATAGGTGAAGTTCTTATGACTGCATATGATAGCTTAGAGGATCTTTATAAGAATAAGGGTAAGATAACTGGAATTACAACTGGATTCATAGATCTTGATAGAAAAACTAATGGACTTCAAAGAACAGATTTGGTTTTAATAGCTGCTCGTCCCGCTATGGGAAAGACAGCTTTTTCTCTTAATTTAGTTCAAAATGCAGCTATGAAGGATAAGGTATCTGCAGCTGTATTTAGTCTCGAGATGTCAAAGGAACAGTTAATTCAACGTATGTTGTCTGCTCAATCTCATGTAGAGCTTAATAAACTAAAGACTGGTAATTTAGATGAGGATGATTGGCCGAAGCTTATAGAGGCTATGGCAGCCTTATCTAAAGCAGACATATATATAGATGATACTCCTGGTATAACTGTAATGGAGATGAGATCAAAATGTAGAAGACTTAAGATGGAAAAAGGTCTCGACTTTATCATGATAGATTATCTTCAACTTATGGAAGGTGATACTCAGGGAGAAAGTAGACAACAGGAAATATCTAAAATATCTAGATCTTTAAAGATACTTGCTAAAGAACTAAATTGTCCTGTAATTGCATTATCTCAGCTTTCTCGTGCACCAGAATTAAGAGCAGATCATAGACCTATACTTTCAGACCTTAGAGAATCTGGAGCCATAGAGCAGGATGCTGATATAGTAATGTTTCTTTATAGAGATGAATACTATCACCCTGATTCTGAAAAGAAGAGTATTGGTGAAATAATAATTGCAAAGCACAGACATGGAGAAACTGGAACAGTTGAGCTTGCTTGGCTAGGAGAGTTTCAAAAATTCCACAATTTATCTAGAAATATGTAGCATACATGTTTAAAAATAATTTGAATTGGGTATAAACTTAATATAATAAACAGAGGGGGTTAATATTATGAACTTATACTTAAATGAACTTGAATTATTGAAGGTAGCTAGAGACATTGAAGAAGAGGGATTTAGATTTTATACACAATCCATGGAAAATGCACAAAATGAAGATATAAAAAAAATATTTAAATTATTAGCAGATGAAGAAAGAGCACATGCTAATTTATTCTCAAAAATATATTCATATGCTAAAGAAGAAAATCTAAATGATGATGATTATATATTTGATGAACAAACATCAGCTTACTTAAAAGCTATAAGTGATACAGCTATATTTAATACTAAAGGATTAACTAATGACAGAATAAATGATGTTAAAGACTCTAAAGATGCTTTAATAATTGGAATGCAGGCTGAAAAAGATGCTATACTTTTCTATACTAATCTTTTAAAAGTTGCAAAATATGAACAAACTAAGAAATATTTAAAGCAGCTTATTGAAGAAGAAAATGGACATTTAGAGAATTTAATAAATATATATAAAGCTATATAGAATAAAATGAAAGCCAATATCTTAGGAATTAATCCACAGAAGATATTGGTTTTTCTTTGCATTAATTTTCGTATAAATTATCAACAAATATAATAATTTAGATTTATTTGAGAAATAATAAGTTATTATACTGTGGATAAATGTAAACTTGATTAATATTAACATGACTTAATAATCCTGTATACAGTTGTTAATAAATAATAAAACGAAGATATAAACAAAGATATCCACATTATCCACAGGTAAGAACATGTTTTCTGTGGATTAAATTTAAATCAAAAAAATCAAAAAGATTGATTTAAATACGTATATTTGGTAAAATAAATAAGAAAGTGTTCGTTATTATATATAAAGAGGTGGTCTTTAATGTCAAGTGTAGCAATAGTAGGATCTCAATGGGGAGACGAAGGAAAAGGTAAAATAATAGATTATTTAGCTAGAAAAGCAGATGTTGTAGTAAGAGGGCAAGGAGGAAACAATGCAGGACATACATTAGTAGTTAAAGACAAAAAATATGCACTTCATTTAATTCCTTCAGGAATATTAAATCCTAAAACTATAAACATAATAGGTAATGGTGTAGTATTTGATCCTAAGGGATTCTTAGATGAAATAAAGATGCTTAAAAAAGATAATATAGATACTAAAAATATAAAAATAAGTGATAGAGCACATGTTATATTTGAATATCACAAAAAAATAGATGAGTTAGCAGAAAACTCAAGAGGAGATAATAAAATAGGGACTACTAAAAAAGGAATAGGTCCTTGTTATATGGATAAAACAGAAAGATCTGGAATAAGAATATGTGATCTTTTAGATGAAGAAATATTTAAAGAAAAATTAAAAGCTCAAGTAGAGAAGAAGAATGAAATAATAGAAAAGATATACGGCGGAGAGAAATTCGACTTTGAAAAGTTATATCAAGAGAATTTATCATATATAAAAGAAATAAAAGAATATGTAGATGATACATCAGTAATACTATACAATGCTATAAAAGAAGGAAAAAAAGTATTATTTGAAGGAGCTCAAGGAACATTACTTGACTTAGATTTAGGAACGTATCCGTATGTAACTTCTTCTCATCCAACATCAGGAGGATTCTGTGTTGGATCAGGAATAGGACCAAACATGGTAAAGGATGTACTTGGAATAGTAAAGGCCTATACTACTAGAGTTGGAAAAGGACCATTTGTAACAGAATTATTTGATGAAACTGGAGATCAAATAAGAACGAATGGAAATGAGTTTGGAACAACTACTGGAAGACCTAGAAGATGTGGATGGTTTGATTCAGTAATAGTTAGATATGCTGCAAGAGTTAATGGACTTACATCTATATCTTTAATGCTTTTAGATGTATTAAGTGGATTTGAAAAAGTTAAGATATGTACAGGTTATAAATTAGGAGATAAAGTTATAACAGAATTCCCAGCATCATTAGAGCTTATAGATAAATGTGAGCCTATATATGAAGAGTTAGATGGATGGAATGAAGATATAACTTTAGCTACAACATTTGAAGAGCTTCCTGTAAATGCTCAGAAATATGTTCAAAGAATAGAAGAGTTAACAGGAGTAAAGGCTAGCATAATATCTGTTGGACCTAAGAGAACTCAAACTATTATCAGACAAGAATTATTATAATAGATATATTTAATATTATAAGTTAAATATTGTTTGAAGCGTTCAAATCCTTCAAACTACTGAATTATAAATTTAAGAAAATAGCATTATGCTAAAGCATAATGCTATTTTTTTTGTTTCGACTTTTTATTCTGACAAAGTTCTATTTTGTGTAAATTTTGAGAAAATAATCTAAAATATTGCATTGCTTATTAAGATATGTTACATTCTAAGAGAAATGAATTTCAAATGAATGTAAAGCCATGAAGGTTTAAAAGAGTAGAGTATACTTTTTTTCTTCATGGCTTATTTTATTTTAAAAGGGGGATAAAAAAATGAACAAAAAATTTTTAGCATTGGGATTGTCAGTATTTATATGTTTAAGTGGTCTTGTAGGATGTAACAGTGTAGACACAAACGAAGAACAAACAAAAAAACAAGAACAATCTGTAGAAGAATCTTTAAAACTGGATTTTGTTCAAACAAGCAGACACGATGATAGTGTAAATAAATTTTCAATGGTATATGATATAAAACCAAACAAATCTTTAGCTGTTACAAATGCAATGATAGAAATGATGTTATCACTAGGGCTTGAAGATAAAATGGCAGGAACATCTTATGCAGAAAACAATGTTTTAGAGTCATTAAAACCCGCATATGAAAAAGTACCTGTAATGAGCAAAACATACCCTTCTAAAGAGCAAATTATTGCAAATGGAGTAGATTTCATAATTGGATGGGGAGGAGATTTTAATGATAAAGGCGTTGGAAGCATAGATTGGTTAAATGAAAACAATATAAAAGCATACATACCAAGATCAGTAGAATCCAATGCAACAGTTGATAGTATTTATGAAGATTTTGATAATCTGGGAAAAATATTTGATGCTGAAGATAAAGCAGAAGAAGTAAATAATAAAATAAAAGCTAAACTAGAAGAAGTAAATTCGAAAATATCAAATGTAGATAAAAAGGTAAAAGTAATGGGATATGATTCAGCAACTAATGGTGCTGTAGTAATTGGTAAAGGAATTAATAATGAGATAATAAAGTTAGCACAAGGTGAAAATATATTTGGAGATATAGATAAGGCATATCCAGAAGTAACTTGGGAAGAAGTAGTGAAAAGAAATCCAGACGTTATGATTGTTTTGGAATATTCATTAGAAACTGGTGGACAAACATTTGAGCAAAAGGTAAAGGAATTAAAGGAAAATCCTGCTCTTCAAAATATAAATGCAATAAAAAATAATAGATTTATAAAGTTAGAACTTGTAGAGCTTTATCCAGGAGAAAGAGTTCCTTTAACAGTTGAAAAACTAGCAAAAGAGTTCTATCCTGAAAACTTCTAAAGGGGGATTTAAGTGGAAAAGGTATTGGAAAGTAGAAAAGATAATAATCTAATATTTAAGTTTATATTCTTATTAACTATTTTACTGTTAATTGGAACCGTATGTATAACTTTTGGTTCAGTGAAGATAGATGTAGATGTAACGTATAAATCTTTAATAAACTGCTTATTTAATAAAGAAATATTTCAACCAACTTGGGATATTAATATAGAGAATATAATATATAAAATTAGGCTTCCAAGAATACTACTATCCATAATATCTGGGGGCGCACTTGCCCTCGTTGGAGTTTTAATGCAGACATTAACTAGAAACTCTTTAGCAGATCCATATATACTTGGAATTTCTGCTGGGGCATCTTCGGGTGCAACTATAGCTATAGTTCTTGGTGCTTTTAGTTTTTTAGGATCAACACAATTAGCAACAGCTTTTGGTGCGTTTTTAGGGGCACTGCTTTCTTCCTATTTAGTATTTTACATATCTGGAGTTACTAAAATATACTCTAAGACTAAATTAATACTTACAGGTGTGGCTGTATGTTCGATTTTTGCTGCTATTACAACTTTTGTAATAACTTATGCAAAAAATGATAGCCTTGTTAAAAATGCAGTATTTTGGAGTGTTGGAAGTCTATCTGGTGCAAATTATAATCAAGTTAAAATAGCTTTAGTTATACTTATAATAATTATGAATATATCAATGGTTTTAACTAGAGATTTAGATGCAATGCTTTTAGGAGAATCTGCTGCAAAAAATATAGGGATAAACACTAAATTAGTAATAAGATTTATAATGTTAGCCTCTACTTTGTTAACAGGAACTATAGTTGCTTTTACAGGAGTAATAGGGTTTGTTGGATTAATAGTACCTCATATAGCTAGATCATTTGTAGGGTCTTCTCATAAAAAGCTAATACCTTTTTCAGTTTTAATAGGAGGAATACTTTTAATCATAACAGATACTATAGCTAGAACCGTTTTATCTCCAGAGGAAATACCTATAGGGGTTATTACTGCATTTTTGGGAGGTCCATTCTTTCTTTTACTTATAAGAAAAAATTCCTATCAATTTGGGGGTAAGTAATGAAATTAAAAATAGAAGGTTTAAAGTATGATATAGGGAAAAAGAAGCTTTTAAAAGGAATAAATCTAGAAGTTAAGAATAAAAGTTTCGTAGGATTAATAGGACCTAATGGATGTGGAAAAACAACACTTCTTAAAAATATATATAGATATGTTTCTCCAAAAGAAGGGGCAGTATATATAGATAATAAAAATATATATGGATTAAAAAACAAGGAACTTTCTAAAATTTTAGCGGTAGTAATGCAGGAAAACAATATGGAATTTGATTTTACTGTAAAAGAAATAGTTACAATGGGTAGGTTTTCATCTGTTGGAAGATTTTCAAGCATAGATAATAATGATGAATACCTTATAGAAAACGCGCTTGATAATGTAGGTATGAAGGAATATGGTAATAGAAATTTTCTTAGTTTATCTGGAGGAGAAAAGCAAAGAGTCATGATAGCTATGGCACTGTGTCAAAATACAGATATTATAGTACTAGATGAACCTACTAACCATTTGGATATTAAATATCAGGTAGAAATAATGCATATGCTTAAACAACTAGGAAAGACTGTATTTACAACTATACATGATATGAATATAGCTTCTTCATATTGTGACTATATATATGTTATGAAGCAGGGAGAAATAGTTCGTCATGGAACAATAAGTGAAGTATTTACGGAGGATATGTTTAGAGAAATATTTAATGTAAATGCTTATATATACACAAATCCATACAATAAAAAGTTAAATATAAGTTATTTACAATCAAGCTAAGAGTTCTAAAATTAGACTCCTACGTAATACTTTTAATATTTTTATAATATTACATTTAATGAGAATTTTCTAAAAAAAATCACGATAGAGATATATATTATAAAAAAATAAAAAAAATAGAAAAAAGTGTTGACATATGTAGAAAAAGCTAGTATTATATATACTTGTCAGCAAGAAAAAAACACGACCCATTAGCTCAGTCGGTAGAGCACCTGACTTTTAATCAGGGTGTCCCGCGTTCGAGTCGCGGATGGGTCACCAAAGCATGGCCCCTTGGTCAAGCGGTTAAGACACCGCCCTTTCACGGCGGTAACAGGGGTTCGATTCCCCTAGGGGTCACCATTAATAATTGGGCTCATAGCTCAGCTGGGAGAGCACCTGCCTTACAAGCAGGGGGTCACAGGTTCGAGCCCTGTTGAGCCCACCAATTATTTGGCCTGGTAGTTCAGTTGGTTAGAATGCCAGCCTGTCACGCTGGAGGTCGAGGGTTCGAGTCCCTTCCAGGTCGCCAAATAATTAAAAGAATAAGCTCATAGATATTAGATATCTTTGGGTTTTTATTATATAAAAAACTATATGCTAGTGTGGCTCAACGGTAGAGCAGCTGACTTGTAATCAGCAGGTTGTAGGTTCGATTCCTATCACTAGCTCCAATAAAAAAAACTAAGGATTATAATCCTTAGTTTTTTTATTTTATCTTAAATCTTCACCTATAAATTTCAAAAATCTATAATGAGAAGAGATTCTAGAAAATATTCTATCCGTATAAGTAGCTGCCATTTGTATAGGAGATAGATTGGTAGATATTATAGTTTTTTTACCATCTATTAATCTAGAATTAATTATATTAAACATCTCACTTATAGTGAAAGAATTTATCATTTCTGTTCCTAGGTCATCTATAATCAAAAGGTCACATTCAAATAAAAGCTTGTAATTTCTTTTATCTTCAAAGGTATGACTTTTTTCAAATCTGTAGTTTTGTAAAAGTTCAACTACATTATATGAAGTTTCATAAAGAATAGTATACCCCTTATCTAAAAGCCTTTTAGCTATACAACTACACATAAAAGTCTTTCCAACACCAGTTTGACCATAAAATAATAAATTTTCACCATTAGCTTCATCGAAGTTTAGAGTAAAGCTTTCACACAAAGAATATATATTCAACATATTTTCTTTTTGAGATATTCCCTCAGAATCTATTTTTTCTTCAGAAAATAGATTCATATCGAATGTATCGAAATTTTCCTTTTCAATAAGCTTTGAAAAATTAGATATCTTATATGCATCCTTAATTAATTCTTGTTTTAAACATTCACATTTACTTCCGTCTGGTTTAAATCCCTTATCCTTACAGTTATTACACTTATATTGCATTTGAAGATAATCTGATGGAATTTTATGTTGAGTTAGAAGATCTTGTTTTTGTTTTTTTAAACTATTCATTTCTATTTTACATTTTTGAACTATTTTTTCTCTATCATCTTCATTCATTAATACAGATTTACTTAAAGACAGACCTATTTGAAATATCTTATCGTCTATATCTTTCATTTGAGGTATTTTGTTATAAACTTTATTTTTTCTCATCTCCAAATCTAATTTAGCTCTATCTCTATTGTTTTCATATTTTATAAATATCTCTCTTAATTTATCATTATTCATATAATCACCTACTTAAATCTCTTTTTTTGTTTCTCCATAAGAATTCGTTCTAATTCTTCTGGAGTATAACTAGATGTTCTCTGATCAAAATTATGGAATTTAGTTTTTGGAGCACTATAAGACTTAGGCTCGTATTTCTTAGCTTTAACTTCTTGCTCAGTTTGTTCAATTGTTTCAAATCCTTTTTTATTCCAATCATTTAAAATAGCGTCTATATAGTTTATAGATGGGTTAGATGTATTCTTAGATTTAGAGCAAGCGTGTAATACTAAGTCCATAGGAAGATTCATATCATTTATCCACTTATCCATAGTTCGTATTTCTTCTTTAGAAGGTGGTTTTTTAAATCCTAGCGCTTCGAATATAATTTTGTATATTTCTAATCTTTCAGAGCGCTTTGAATCATAATCTTTTATATCTTGATAAGTTTTAAAGCCTTTGTCATTCCAATTCTTAAGGATAGCATCTATATAAGATATAGTTGGATTGGAGGTATTCTTAGATTTTGAACAAGCAAAAGCTATCAAATCATTAGAAAATTTAAATTCATCCAGCCATTTATCCATAATTCTTCTTTCTTCCATTGTAGGCTCTCTATAAAAACCTAGCTCTTTAAAAACTTTTTTGTACAAACCAAATCTTTCTGTATTTTTTGCAAAGTGTTGTTCCAAATCTTCAATTGTATATATCTTATTGTCATACCAATTTCTTATTATTCCTTCTACATATTTTATACTCTTTATACCTCTTTTTTGCTTAGAATAAGCATAAGCACTTTTTATCATGTCTGGTCCCATATTATATCTGTCCATTATATCTAATATTTGTATTTTTTCATTTGGAACTAACGGTCTACTTATAATTTCATTTATATAATTAAAAAGCTTAGTTATATTAGGGTTTTGAGTTACAGATATAAGCTCATTAGGAGTTGTTTTCTCTTTTTTAGGATCATTAGTTTTAATAATATTTTCTATATATAGTTTCTTCAAATTTAAAAACTCAACAGAATAATCCCACTGTTGGTCTTCTTCTTTAAAGTGTTTTTTTATTATTTTTTTGTCTTCCCAAAAATCCCAAGCTGATAAAACATCTGACAGAGGTATATTTAAATTCTTAGCCAAGGTCTGATTTGATACTTCCGCTTTTGATGCATCAAAGGCATATTTATAAGCTAATAAATAAACTTTTACGTATGTACCATTAGCCATTGGCATAAATATATCTATAAATATATTATCAATAGGAGTTTCTCCTAAATCTATTTCATTAATTTCTTTAAAAAACATAAAAATCACCTCAGACTAATTATATCACAATAAAGCGAAACTTAATTCAGACGGAATTTTTCCTTCGACTGAATTTCTAGCTGAGCCAATCCAGAAGCTGTTAAGTTCTTAGTGAAAATAATTAGGGAACTTTAGAACTTTTAGCTTTCGGATAAAGCGAAACTTAATTCAGGCGGAATTTTTCCTTCGACTGAATTTCCACTTCAGATAAAAATGGGTTATAGAGTTTCAAGTTTTTAGTATTACAAAGGGGGTAGTATTCTTGTTAATCGTTTTGAGCAAAAAAAAGTTTTTGAAGTTATTTATTGTATTATTTTTATTATTTTCTATAATAACGTGTTTTGAAAAAATAGATCTACAAGCATTTAAAGGTGAAAAAAAAGATAATTTAAATTCCTATACTATAAATGCATCTTTTGATGACAAGCTAAAGAATTTAAGCTGTAATCAAAATATAGTATATGTAAATAATACTCAAAATAATTTAAATGAATTATATTTTCATATATATCCTAATGCATTCTCTAAAGAGGAATATGCACCTTTTGTTAAAAGTGAATTAAAAGAGGCATATCCAAATGGTTTCAGTGAAGGTCATATAAAGATTAAAAGTATTTTAAGTAATAAAGCTAAATTAAACTATTCTATATCAGGAGAAAAAGAAGATATATTAATGGTTAAATTAAATAAGGAATTAAAGCCTTCTGAAAAAATAGATGTATATATAGAATATGATGTAAAATTGCCTAATTCAATAGGTAGATTTGGTTATGGGGATAATACTATAAATATAACAAATTGGTATCCAATAGCATGTGTGTACGATGAAAGAGGATGGAATAAGAAAGGATACGAAAAAATAGGAGATCCTTTTTATAGTAATATAAGTGACTTTGATGTTAGTATAAATATTCCAAATAAGTATAAAATAGCATCAACAGGTATAATAAAAAGCAAGAAAAAAGAAAATAATAGAAATATATTCAAAGTAGATGCTAAAAACGTAAGAGACTTTGCATTTATATTAAGTGATAAGTTTACTATATTATCGACTAATATAAAAGATACAAACATATATAGTTATTTTTTCGATGAAAAATATGGAAAAGAAGCTCTAGAGGTAGCTAAAGATTCTTTAGTAGTATTTAATGATTTATTTGGAAAATATCCATATAAAACTTACTCAGTTGTAGAATCTGATTTCTTTATAGGTGGAATGGAGTATCCTAATCTTGTTATGATTGATAAAGGCCTTTATGATCAAAATTCTAAATTTTATTTAGAGTATGTAGTTGCTCATGAAACAGCACATCAATGGTGGTATTCATTAGTTGGTAATGATGAGATAAGTGAACCTTGGCTTGATGAGGCATTGACAGAATACTCGACAATACTGTATTTTGAACAGAAATATGGAAAAGAAGTAAAAGATAGACTCATAAAGAATATGAAAGTTAGAACTATAACTAAACAGAGCAAACATATATTTAAAAGCACGACAGAATTTGATAATTCTATAGATTACAGTTTATGCGTATACAGCAAAGGTGCACTTATGATAGATAATATAAGGAAAAAAGTTGGAGATGATGTATTTTTTGACACATTAAGGAAATACTATAATGAAAATATATATAAAAATGTTACAAGTTCTCAATTTATGAATATGTGGGAAGAAGAAGGTGTTGATACTGAAAAGATAATGAATGGAAACAATTAACTTGAAACATAAGGGGGTTGTTTGATATAATATACGAGTAACTGTCTTGAAAGGAGCCTACTTATGAAGAAGCTAAATAATATACTTAAGAAAAAATACTTACTTCATTACATAGCTTTATGTATAACCATAATGACTTGTAGTGTAATATATTTTGCTACTTTATCATATGAAGTAAGCATAGATGGAAAAAATGTAGGTATAGTTGAAAGTAAAAAAGATGTATATGAATTGATAGAAAAGAAAAAATCATATATAAAGAAGGAATTTAAAAAAGACGTTAAAATAGATCAAGAAATAGTATTTACTAAGTGCAGAGTAGGAAAAGATAAGATAACATCTAAAGAGCAGTTCAATGAGAATTTAAATGAGGTTATAGATCTTACCATACGAGCATTTGCTATTAATATACAGGGTAAAGACATCGTTTATGTAAAGGATAAAAAGTCCGCAGAAAAAGTCTTAAAAACAATTAAAGATGAACATAAAGAAGGAATAGAGGGTATAAAGGATATAAGCTTTATAGAAAAAGTAAAGTTAGTAGAAAAAGATATAAAAATATCTAAGTTAAAAAGTGAAGCTTCAGCTTATGATTACTTATTAACAGGTACAGATGATATACAAAAATACATAGTAAAAGATGGAGATAATCTATGGAATATATCTAGAAAATACAATCTAAGCATGGATGATATTGAAAAAGCTAATCCTGGAATAGATATAGAAAAATTAGATATAGATCAAGAAATAAATATAACTGTTCCTAAGTCATATTTAAATATAAAAGTAACAAGTGTAGCTTCTTATGATGAAAAAATACCTTATGATACAGTTTATGAAGAAACTGCATCTCTTTATAAAGGAGATAAAAAAGTAAAGATTGAAGGTAAAGAAGGATCTAAAAAAGTAGTTGCAGAGGTTACTAGAATAAATGGACAAGTAGACTCTAAGAATATATTAAAAGAAGAAATTGTTGAAGATGCTGAAGATAAGATTGTATTAAAAGGTACAAAGAAAAAGCCTACTTATATAGCTTCAGGAGCATTTTCTAACCCTACAAGGGGGAGAATGTCTTCTCCTTTCGGAAGAAGATGGGGTAAAACTCATACAGGTATAGATATAGCTGCTCCTAAAGGAACGCCTATTAAGGCTTCTGATGGTGGAACAGTAATATTCTCTGGAACTCAAAATGGATATGGAAAACTTATAATAATAGATCATAAGAATGGATATAAAACTTACTACGGACATTGCAGTTCATTGGTAGCTAAGAAAGGTCAAAAAGTTGCCAAAGGTGATGTTGTAGCTAAGGTAGGTAGTACTGGAAGATCTACAGGAAATCATCTTCATTTTGAAGTTAGAAAGAATAATGTACCTTTAAATCCAACTAAATATGTCAGATATTAAAGCTGTTGAATTTCAACAGCTTTTTTTATTTTATAGGAAATTATATCATTTTTTGTTTTGTATATAACTGGTTAAGAAAGAGATACTTGCAACTATTTTTGAGCAACGGAGCCTGTAAGGATCGTTGGCGACATGAGTCACCGCGTTAGCGAGTAGACGAATTTTTTATTCAACTCCAAAATATTCTTCAAGTGTTATGTTTTGATTTGTAATTTTTTGAGCGGTTTCTTTACCAACATAACGAAGGTGCCATGGCTCATATTTATATCCAGTAATATCTTCTTTTCCTTTTGGATAACGTATAATAAATCCGAATTGAGCAGCATTTTGTTTAAGCCAAATTCCCTCTTTTGTTTCTCCAAATCTTTGAGTTAAATGATAATTTACTGATGGACTAGTAACATCCATAGCTAGTCCCGTTTGATGCTCACTTTCTCCAGGTTTGGCACTAAATTGATTTGCTTTTTCTATTCCATATTTTTTAGCATTTGATTCGAATATTGATTTTTGACGATCATAAGAACGATATCCTGATGTAGCATATAAATTGATTTCATCTTGTTTTGCTTTGTTAAATAGTTTTTCAAGTGCTAAAGCTGCATCTTGTCTCATCAATTTTTTAGAATGAAACTCTTTAAAAGGAAATGGAATATTTGGAACCACAAGATTTTCTGGAATGTAATTTGAAGGTAGACTATTTTTTTTATTTACCATAACCAGAATATCACTAGGGT
Source organism: Tepidibacter hydrothermalis (assembly GCF_029542625.1). GTDB lineage: Bacteria > Bacillota > Clostridia > Peptostreptococcales > Peptostreptococcaceae > Tepidibacter_A > Tepidibacter_A hydrothermalis. The sequence goes on along the minus strand of NZ_CP120733.1, from coordinate 3,839,525 downwards.
TTAAAACAACATTATTAATATTTTCTAGATTTGAATTTTCTTGATTTGGAATTATTAAAGTTTGACCAGTATAAATAATATTATCTATTAATCCGTTAGCATCTTTTAATTGCTGTACAGTTATATTGTATAATTTTGAAATTTTAAATAACGTATCCTCAGGCTTAATAATATAAGTGCCTTGCTTTAAATTTGAACCTGAATTAATATTTTCTGTTGGTTGTGAAACACTTGGGCCATTAGAGACTGGTATTTGATCTTTATCAATATCTTCTTTGGGTTGTGAAATACTTGGGTTATTAGGTAATTGAATTCCCTCTTTATCTATCTCTAAACTAGAGGGAGTATAGACAGAGCTAAAAGTAAGTGAAGTTATTAAAATTGAACCTAGCATAATATTAATTTTGTTTACTTTAACATTTGGTATATTCTTTTTAATATAATTTAGAATATTTTTTTCAAATTGTTGTTTTTCTTCTCGTGATTTCTCAAGAAATTCTAGTGCAAATTCATTCAATTGCTTGTCCAGATATAAAACAGCTACACAACCACTCTCATCTTTAATTATTTTATGTCCAGTAAATAATTGCATTTCTCCGCCTCCTCGATTTTATTATTTCCTATAAAGTGAAATATTATATAGAAATGCATAACAATCTATTAAAAAGAATAGTAAAATATATATAGATAGGAGTTGAAGAGATAACGTGAAAGATAAACTATCAATTGGTGAGTTTGCAAAACTCAGAAATCTTACGACTGAAACATTAAGACACTATGATAGGATAGGTTTACTTAAGCCTATTAAAGTAGACCCTAAAACTGGATATAGATACTATTCCATTTTACAGTATGAAGAATTAGGAACAATTAAAGAACTTAGAGAACTAGGTATGAGTATTGATGAAATTAAGAAGTACTTTGATAATAGAAATTTAGAACAATCTGTTAATATATTAAGAGATAAGCATGAGGAACTTAAAAATAGAATAAAAGAATTACAACAGTTAGAAGAAAGTATTGATGAAAAAATAAAACATTTAGAAGAGATTTCAAAAGAGATGAATTTTGAGGATATAGTTATTAAAGGAATTAAAGAACGAGAAATAATTACTTTTGATAAATCTATAAAAAATGAAATTGATTTAAGTTATATATGCCTTAAATTAGAGAATGAATTAAAAGAAATAGCACCTATAGTTGCAAGTAACCGCTATGGTGCGATTATAAAACAGAAAGACATAGAGCTGAATAACTATATAGAATCACTTAGTATGTTCATCTTCATTAGAGATAGAGACAATATTGATGAAAATCATATTAAAAAAATTCCTAAAGGGACTTATGCTTGTATGTACTATAAAGGAAGTATTTGGGATATAGGTAATAGTTTAAAAAAGATGCTAGAATACATTGAAGAACAGGGATATACTGTTTGTGGGGATGCTCTTCAAATATCTCAAATAGATATTAGCGTTACAGATAAAAAAGAGGAAGTGTTATACGAAATACAAATACCTATAGAGAGAAATTTAATTTAAATAAAAAAACATATTGACCTTTGTGTAGCACAAAGGTTTATAATGTATTCCATTAGAATAAAACACAATAATCATATAATTAATAGATGTTGTGTTTGTTTTTTGGAGGTAGAGAAAATGAGCGAGAACATATTAGGAACAGAGAAAATATCTAAATTATTTATTAAGTTTTCAATTCCAGCAATGATTTCTATGGTAATAGCAGGGATTCAACCTATAATAGATGGAATATTTTTAGGAAATTTTGTTGGACCAAATGCTATGGCTAGTGTAAATATAGTTCAACCATTTATGCAAGTTATAGTAGGCTTTAGTATGATAATAAGCGTAGGATCTTTAAGCTTCATAGGGAGAAACTTAGGAGAAGGTAAAAAAGAAGAATCACAAAATGTATTTAGGACATCACTTATAGTTCTTACAGCTATATCTTTAGCTATAGTATTATTTGGAAGATTATTTAGCAAACAAACTTCAGTATTATTAGGGGCAAATGAAGTGTTATTAGAAGGCGTATCAACCTATGTAAAAACTATATCTGTATTTGCTCCGATAATGTGTTTAATGTTCTTATTCGGATTTATTAATAGAGTAGTTGGAAAGCCAGAACTATATTTAAAAGGTATGATTTTAAGTTTAATTGCTAATATAAGCTTAGATTATATACTTATAAAACAATTAAGCTTAGGAATAGAGGGAGCGGCATTTGCTACAGGTACTGCATATGTAGCAGCATTCTTCGTGGTAGTGGGACCTATGTTAAATAAAAACAATATAGTAAATGTATTCGTTGGTAAATTTGACAAATCAGTTATAATACCGATGGCATATAATGGTTCATCAGAAGGAGTTACTTCAATTGCAACTGCTATAACTGCATATGTATTTAATATGACATTTATGAGAATAGCAGGAGAATTTGGTGTTGCAGCATTTACAACGATAAATTATATATCCCAATTTGGAACAATGGTTATGTTTGGTATATCTGATGGAATAACACCGATAATTAGTTATAACTATGGAAACAAAAAGAATGATAGATTAGATGATACATTGAAATTAGCATTAAAGGTAAACTTAGTAGTTGGAGTAATATTATTCTTTACATTGTTTGGATTTGGAGAACAATTAGTATCCTTATTTGCAAAAGGAAATAAAGAGGTTCTAAACTTAGCAGTAAATGGATCAAAAATATATGCATTTTTCTTTTTAATGTGTGGATTTAATATAATTAGTTCAGGATATTTTACAGCAATAGGAGATGCTAGAGCCTCTATTATAATAGCAGCAAGCAGAGGTATAATATTTATAATCATAGGGATAAATATGCTTCCTATGATTATAGGAATGAGTGGAGTATGGCTTACAATTCCATTTGCAGAATTTATGACAGTTATTATAGGTACGTATTTGATTAAAAAAAATGATGCTTTATGTCCCAAAGTAGTTTAATATTATTAATATAAAGCGAAACTTAATTCAGGTGGAGTTTTTGCTCCAGCTGAATTTTTAGGTTTCAGATAAATAATATTAATATGAAAGAGAGGATTAAAAATAATGAAAAAAAGGAGTAAAGGAGCATTTATAACATTGACTACAATAGTAATATTATCTTTATTTGTATTTTTATCAAGTGCTCAAAAGAATATTGAAATTGGGACAAATAATAATGAATCAAAAGTAGAGAATGAGATTATAACAGGAGATATAAACAATGTATCGGTAGCATGTAGATATGAAACTACTGAAGGTGAATTTTTTAGTGATTTTAGAAAAGTAGCATATGAAGATGTAGCAAGAGAAATTGGAGAAGAATTTATAGGGATGGAGTTCAAACAAACTTCAGAGTCTTTTAACAAGGATGATTTAAATTATATAATTTTACTTAAAAATGATGAGAAATTAATAGGTGAAATTAGATTTTATGATTTAGATAAGATTGTATTAGTAAAAGAAAATGTAAATTATATATCGAATTTAGATAACAAGTCTGCAAAAGATTTAGTTTTCAAATTGATAACTAAGTTTAAACCAGTAATATTTGAATAAAAATTCGTCTACTCGCTAATGAATAGATCATTAGTATATAAAAAAACACCTTAAAAGAATATATTGTTTTAAGGTGTTTTTGTGTTTGTGGTATTTATAAATAAGGAAATTATATACTTTTTAATTCTCAGAATATATAATTTAGTTATCCGAAAAATAATACTACAACATGGGGGGAATCATTTGTGAAAATATTAGTCACAGGAGGAGCTGGATTTATAGGTTCTAATTTAGTTGATAAGCTCATAAGTTTATATCATGATGTTGTTGTTATAGATGATTTATCAACAGGTAGAGTTGAAAATTTAAATTCAGAAGCTAAGTTCTATAAAATGGATATATGTGATAAAGATATTTTAGAAGTATTCAAAAAAGAAAAATTTGATATTGTATATCATATGGCGGCTCAAATAGATATTCAAAAATCTATTAAGGATCCTATAAATGATGCAATGATAAATATAATAGGAACTATAAACATTTTAGAGGCTTGCAGGAAAAGTAATGTAAATAAAATAATTTATTCTTCTACGGCAGCAGCTTATGGAAATCCTAATTATTTAGGAATAGATGAAGAACATTATAAAGAACCTATTTCATTTTATGGTTCATCTAAATTAAGCTCTGAATATTATATACCTGTTTATTCTAGATTATATGATTTAGATTATACTATTTTAAGGTATTCTAATGTATATGGTATTAGACAGGATAAAAATGGAGAAGGTGGAGTTGTATCTATATTTTTGGAGAATATTATGAATTATAAAGACGTAACAATATTTGGTGATGGAAGTGCAACAAGAGATTATATATATGTAGAGGATGTAGTTAATGCAAATATAAATTCTATAGAGTATGGAAATGGAGAAGTTTTTAATATAGGTACGGGAAAATATACATCAGTTATAGAACTATTTGGTATTATGAAAAACATAGCTAATAAAAATATAGATGTAGTATTTGAAGATGAGAGACTTGAGGATATAAAAGATTCTTATTTTGAAATTAATAAATCATTGAGTATGCTTAATTGGAAACCAGAATTTTGTTTAGAATATGGTTTAAGAAAGACTATGGAATATTATGAAAGTAAATATATTTAAAAGATTTATAACCCTTAAAGTAATTATAGAAGTTTTAAATACAACGAAATAATAAAGTGTATTAACTTGTCGGCTCTCTATGAATTATAGTAATATAGATTTATATAGAGTGAAACTTAATTAAATCTAAGGAGCAAATAATATGAATATGTTTTATTATGATTCCATATGTGATGGCAGTAGTATGATAAATGAAGATGTTGCTAATATTAATAAGCATGGGGCTTGGATATTAGATGGAGCTACAGGCCTTAATGGTAAAAACCTAATAGATAAAGACAGTGATGCAAAATGGTATGTAAAACAGTGGGATGAATATGTTAATAAAAATTTTCATAGAACAGATATTGATTTAAAAAGAATTGTAAAAGAAGGAATTAATGTAGTAAAAGATAAGTATTACAAAAGAGTTAAAGATAAGTGTGTTAAATCTTTAGATTTACCGTCAAGTTCTATAGTTTTGACAAGATGGATTAAAGATACTTTAGAGTATTTTATATTAGGTGATTGTACTTTAATAATAGAAAATAATAATAAGTTGAATGTTATAAAAGATGATTCTGTAACTAGATTGGATAATAAGGTTTTTCAGGCAATGGATGAGATAATGAGAAAAGAAGGGAAGACATTATCTGAAGCTAAAAAAGAAGTGAACAATTTAATTGTTAGAAATAGATTACTAAAGAACACAAATGAAGGATACTGGATATTAGGATTTGATACAGAAGCTGTTGATAGAGGATTATATGGAAAAATACCATTTAGCAGTGATACAAAATTATTAATGGCTAGTGATGGATTTTCTGCTATAACAGATAGATATAATTATATAGATATGGAGAATTTAATTCATGAGGCACAAAACAAAGGTCTAGATAATCTTTGTAGAAAGTTACGACAAATTGAAGAAGAGGATTCTAGTGGAGATAAGTATCCTAGATTTAAAAAAAATGATGATGCATCTGCAATATATATTGAATTAATGAATAGGGTAAATTAAGAAATAAAGCAGTGGTAAACGATATTTAATTACGTATACCATTGCTTTTTTATTGCTTGATTGATAAAATTAATGAAAATGTTATTATATAGAATAGGAGACAATTAAAGGTGAAGATACTTCATATTACAGCCCAAAAACCATTCAAAACTGGAAGTGGTATATACGTTAGAAAAGTTATAGAACAATTTGATAAAAAAGGTTTTAAACAAGCTATTATTGCAGGTATTTCGAATGAAGAAAAGATAGATATAGATACTCATTTATCTTTAGAAAAATACCCTGTATATTTTAATGTAAAAGAAATGCCTTTTCCTGTTATAGGTATGAGTGATGTAATGCCTTATGAAAGTACTAGATATAGGGACCTTGATGAAAATATGATAGATTGTTTTAGACAAGGATTCAGCAGACAAGTAATAGAAGCAGTTGAGATATTCAATCCAGATATAATAATATGTCATCATCTTTATTTTTTGACGGCTCTTACGCGTTCGTTGATAAAAGATAAAAAGATATTTGGAGTATGCCATGGCACCGATCTAAGACAGCTCAAATCCATAGATCTAAAGCAAGATTTTATAAAAGATAATATAAGAAAACTAGATGCTATTTTAGCTCTTCACAATGATCAGAAGGAAGACATAAAAGAGTATTTTGATATAAAAGAAAGTAATATTCACGTTGTAGGTAGTGGTTATGATGATTCTATATTTTATAGTAGAGATTCATCTTATGAAAAAGATTGTATAAAAGTCATATATGCAGGAAAAATCTCATATTCTAAAGGTTTAATACCTTTAATTAAAGCTTTTTCATCTTTAGATATTCCAAAGGATAAAATCAAATTAAGCTTAGCAGGTATGGGTAGTGGAAAAGAATATAAGGATATATTAAATACAGCTAAAGAATCACCTTATAAAATTGAATTTCTTGGCAATTTAATACAAGATGATTTGGCAGAGAAATTTAGACAGTCAGATATATTTATACTTCCTTCTTTTTATGAAGGTTTACCACTTGTATTAATAGAAGCTTTAGCTTCAGGTTTATATGTTATTACGTCAGAAATACCTGGTGTAAGACAATGGCTAGGGGAAGAAATAAATAATTCTGGCAAAATAAGATATTTGACTTTACCTAGACTAATAAATGTAGATATTCCTGTAGAAGAGGATTTGCCAATGTTTGAGAACAATATAAAGAATGAAATCCAAAAAATTATAAAAAATATTAATGAAAATAAGTATAATAATAATCTAGATGTAACACACCTTAGTTGGAGAAAATTATCAAATAGAATCGAGAAAATTCTATATAAATTTTAAATATAAAATTCATATAGCATAAAAAAATCCTTAAGAAAAATTCTTAAGGATTTTTTGATCTTAAGATATAGTTGACGAGGAAACAAAAATAATGTATTATTGTTTACAAGGAAACAATAATAGAGGGAGTGATACTATGTTAGATATAACATTAAAATTAGATAAGAATAATAAAGTATGGAAGTGGTTAGAATCTCAAGAAAATAAATTAATAAATGCAGGTCATGTTGGAACTCATGTAGATGTGTATAAAAAAAGTAATATTCCACTAGAGTACTTTAAAACTAAAGGAGTTTTAATTGATTGCACAAATTATAGTTTAGATGAAGAAATAGGAATAGAAGCATTAAAAGATATAGAAATAAAAGAAAGTAGTTTTGTTATGTTTAAAACTAATATACAGAGTAATTATCCATATGGAAGTGATGTATATGTAAAGCAGCACCCAGAGCTTAGTTGGGAACTTATAGACTATTTACTTGAAAGAAAGGTGTACTTTATAGGTATTGATTGTGCAGGAATTCGTAGAGGAAAGGAACATGTTAAAGCAGATGTAAAATCAGAAGAAAACAATACTTATGTTATAGAAAACTTAGATTTAAGTAAATTAAATGATACAATAGAAGATGAATTTGATGTCTATACTATGTGGATAGACAATCCATTTGCCACAGGCTTATCTACTAGAGTTTTGGTTGATATAATATAGGGAGGAAGAAATATGAACAACGAATTAATGGTAGAAAAACTAAGTGAAACCTTTCAAATGTTCACAGAATTTAATGATAAAGGCTTTAAAGAGAATTATAGTGACTTGAATATAAATGAGGTTCATGCCATTGATTATATAGGTAGAACAGAAAATGCTAATGTAACCAAAATTACAAATCATCTAAAAATAACTAAAGGTGGAGTAACAAAAATAACTAAAAAGCTGATGCTTAAAGAATATATAAGCTCATATCAAACTGAAGAAAATAAAAAAGAGAAATACTTTAACCTTACAGAAAAAGGAAAAGAAATTTTTGAAAAACATAAAACTCTTCATATGGAGTCTATAAAAAGAGATAAGAAAATATTTGAGAATTTCGATGAAAATGAAAAAGAGGTTATATCTAACTTTTTGGATATCTTAAAAAAGGACTTTGAAGAGAAGTTAAATAAGTGATCAATTACTGAAATTAATTAAAAGTTGTGTCGTAGAATTATCTACGATACAACTTTTTTTGATTGTAAGGTTTAATTAAGGTTTAGTTTATTATGGTGTAAGTTTTGGAATGTATAATGAATTTGCAGTAAAACAAAAGGAGGTATAAAACTAATGATTCTTTGGGAAATCAAAAAGATATTAAAATCTAAAACAGGATTAATAATTTTAGGGTTATTAATTTTCCTCTCTGGAATTATGTTTTTTTTAAAGCCTACATTGGAAACGGAAAATTCATATAGAAATGATAAATATGAATTAGTAATAGACGATAGAGCAGGAGATGAAATTGCAAAAGAGAAATTCAATGAAAAAATAAATCAAATAGAACAAATGGCAAATACCTATGTAAATGACGAATCTATAAAAAAAATAATAGAGATATCGCGAGAGAATTTAAGATTTATGAAATATAGAGAATATAAGGACGTTAGTTTTTTTAAAGTATTTGATCATAGAGCAGATCATCCTTTCATGTCGGTTGTAATGGTTATTATTTTGGTTTTAATATTTTCAAATATATATACAGATGAAAAGATTTCAAGTGTAGATAGTATAATTCTTTCATCTAAAAATAAATTTAAGGTTTTATATTCTAAATTAGCATTATCTATAATTTTACCTATTCTGATTTATGGACTTTATTTAGTGATAGCATTTCTAGTGACTGTAGTTCAGAATGGCATGCCTGTAAATGGAGAATTAGAAGCTTTTAGAATTATTGATAATGGAGCTATTCTTTTAAATGGAACTTATACTATCAATAACTATTTAATACTTAAAATTTCGACTATGATATCAATATTTATTAGTATATCTGTATTTTCTAGTTTCTTTTCATTTATTTCAGCAAACTCATTAGCTTCTATAAGTGGAACTTTAATATTTTTAGTATTAGGGAAGTCCTGTACGTTAATTAAGTTTTTGCCAGGAGAATTACTAACTATATTAAGTAGTGTAAATTATGTAGATCTCATATTTTATCCTGATAGATTTATAGGAATGTATTGTGGCCAAATCAATGTTTTAGGAAATAGTTTAGATTTAACAAGTTTATGCAATGGTATTTTAATATTTATGTTATTTATGGGATTAGGACTATGTGTTTTTACATTTAAAAAGATTTTAACTAGATAACTTTAGGAGGGATAATTGATGAATAAACTTGAAATAAAGAATTTAACGAAGAGTTATGGTAGAAAAAATGCAAATAATGATATAAATGTTACTTTTGAAAATGGTGTATACGGACTTTTAGGACCTAATGGTGCAGGAAAAACAACTCTTATGAAGCAGATAACGGCTTTAATACAGCCATCAAAGGGAGAAATTATATACAATGGAGAGAATATAAATGATTTGGATGAAAAGTATAGATCTGTTATAGGGTATCTTCCACAAGAGTTTGGAGTATATAAAAGTTTTTCTGCAAAGAAGTTTTTACAGTACATTGCAGCGTTAAAGGGATTAGATAAAAAACAGGCTACAAAGAAAATAGACGAGCTTTTAAATCTTGTAGGTTTATATGAAGTAAGAAATAAAGCAGTCGGTAAATTTTCAGGTGGAATGAAGAGAAGAGTGGGAATTGCTCAAGCTTTGTTGAATGATCCTAAGATTTTAGTATTAGATGAGCCAACAGCAGGACTTGATCCACAAGAAAGAGCAAGATTCAGAAATCTTATTTCTCAGATTTCCAAAGATAAAATAATAATACTTTCCACTCATATCATTTCAGACATAGAGTCTATAGCAAAAGAAACTATTATGATAAAGAATGGATCTATACTTATGAAAGGAGCTCATAGAGATATTCTTTTAGGAATGGAAGGTAAGGTATATAGCATAAAAACTTCTAATGAAGATGAGGTCTGGGAAATACAGAATAATTATAAGGTAGTGAATATTCAACGTGGCGTTAATGATGTAGAACTTAGAATTATAAGCGATAAGATGCCTCCATATGAACAAGCACAAGGTGTTCAGCCAAAATTTGAAGATGTTTATATGTTTTATTTTGATTTAGAGAATACAAGGGAGGTGTAAACGATGGGAACTCTTATAAAGTTAGAACTTAGAAAAATGCTTTTGAAAAAAAGAATGTTAATAGTTTTGGCAGGATCTTTATTTTTAAGCTTTGTTTCAATAAGAGCTTTTTCAATAGAAGAAACTTATGCGGATATATTTAGTAAAGGTTATGGATTAGTTCCTTTAATGGGAATTATGATGTTTATGATGTTCTCAGGATCTTATACATTAGAGTATAGCTCAAATATATCAGGGTTAATTAAAACAACTAAAAATGGTAAAAAGCAAATTGTATTAGCAAAATCAATAGCTGCAGGAATAGGAGCTACTATAATAAATCTTTCTGTTTTTTTAACTGTATGTCTATCTGCTTTGACAAAATATAATTTTGCTGGATTAGACTTACCTTTAAAAAGTCTTTGGTACTTTGGGAAAAGTGGATCAAATATAACCGTTATTCAAATGATTTTAATTATGATTGTAACTATTACAATAGGGTCATTTTTCTTTGCTCAGCTAGGATTATTTCTATCATCTATAAGCAAATCAGCGGCAATACCTTTTATATTTGGAGGACTTATTATGGGAGTGCCATATGTACTAGAAGGTGTTCTAAAAGGTATGGGATTTGCAAAATATTTAGGGCTTACACCGCTCTGGGGAATGATGAGCTGTCAGTTTATAAGGTATAATGTAGCATTTACAAGTGTTCTTGCTCTTTTAGGTATATTTGTAGCGGGAATGATAGTATTTCCTAAATTAACATACAGAGGTTTTATAAAAGAATAATAATAAATGGGAGGAATTTATATGAAAAAAATATATTTAGCTATATTTATGATTATAGCTCTTTGTGCATCGATCGTGGGATGTGGTAAAACAGAAGACAACAGTGAAGAAAAACAAACACAATTAGAACAAAAGGATAAATCTCTAAAAGGGAAAAAAATGAAATTTGAAGAAATGGGTCTAGAATATTATGAACCACAAATATGGGCAGAAAAAGAAGGAGTATCTCCAGCTTGCGTAATACCAGGGAAATATGGAGTAGCTTATATAGTAGGAGAAATTCCATATGAGTTTTTATCAACAGAATTCGTTAAGGAAATAATGAAAGATAGTGAAAATGCTAAAACTGAGGAAGATCAAAAAGAAGTATTAAAAAAGTACCAAGAGAAGTCAAAAATTTTTGTTAACCTTATGGTACTAGACAAAAATAAAGAAAAAAATGGTCCAAATGAAGATATAGAGAGAAAACAAAAAGTTTTTTCAGAATATAAATATAAGGAAAAGGTAGCTGAAATAGATAATCTAGAATGCTATATATTATATAACGATGAATATGATGAAAGTAATTTATCAGATGAAGAAAAGAAAGAATTTAAAGAAGTTCGTGAGAATATAGAAGAATTTAAGAATAGTATAAGATTATTTACACCTATTGATATAGATAAGAAAATAGCTGAAAATAAGACTGTAGAATTTGAAACTAAGACTATAGATGGGAAAAAAATAAATAGTAATATATTCAAAGATAATAAACTAACAATGGTAAATGTATGGGCAACATTCTGTGGACCTTGTATTGGAGAAATGCCTGATATTCAAAAACTCTATGATGAAATTAAAAAGGAAAATATAAATGTAGTTGGTATAATTTCAGATACACCTGATGATGAAAATGAAGTACTTGCAAAACAAATACTTGATAAAAAAGGTGTTAAATTCGTAAATATAATTCCTGATGAAAAATTAAATAAGGGAATATTAAAAGATATATCTGGAGTTCCAACAACTATATTTGTTGACAGTGAAGGGAATATAGTTGGACAACCTATAATAGGAAGTCGTAGTAAAGAAGAATATAAAAAAGAAATAAATAAAAGATTAGGAAGTTTAAAATAGATATTATTATTGCTTTACTGGAGTGATTTAAATGAAAGAAAGAATATATAGGTATGGGATACTGTTTACTAGTTTAAGCTTTATATTTTTAGGACTATATAGAAAAGAAGTAGATATTGTTTTTAGAAAAGCAATAAATATATGTCTGGAGTGTATAGGAATTGGATAAAAGAGGGTTATGTCAAATAATTGCTACTATAATTACAAATGCAAATATAAATGGTTTTTTTGAAAAAAATATATATAAGGGATCTATAAAAAAGGTGTGTGTTCCAGGACTTAATTGTTATTCTTGTCCTGGAGCTATAGGGTCCTGCCCTATTGGTTCCCTACAAGCTGTTATAGGAAGCATGAAATATAATGTTTCATTATATATAACGGGATTTATTTCATTAATGGGAATAATATTTGGTAGATTCATTTGTGGATGGTTATGTCCTTTTGGATTTTTTCAGGATTTACTTTATAAAATACCATCTAAAAAGATTAAAGTTGATGAAAGAATAAATAATGTATTAAAGTATTCTAAATATGTTATTTTACTTATATTCGTAATATTGTTACCAATGTTTTTGGTAAATGAATTTGGAATGAGTCCACCCTATTTTTGTGAATATATATGTCCAGTAGGTACATTAGAAGGTGGAATTCCATTAGTATTATTAAACAGATCTTTAAGAGAAACTATAGGATTTTTATTTGGATGGAAAATGTTTATTTTACTAAGTATTACTATAGGTTCAATATTTGTATATAGACCATTTTGCAGATATATCTGTCCTTTAGGAGCATTTTATGGATTATTTAATCCTATAAGTTTTTATAAATTCAAAATAGATAAAAATATGTGTACAAATTGTAATGCTTGTATAAAAAAGTGCAAAATGAATATAGAAATTCCTAAAAATCCAAACAGTATGGATTGTATTAGATGCGGTGATTGCATTGAAGTATGTCCTACAAAAGCAATCAAAAAAGAAATAAAAGCATAGTACTTTTCTTATGCATTATAGGAAAAACCTGATCAAAAAAATATCAGGTTTTTTGTTATACTATTAAGCAAGTAGAAGGATAATATACATAAATAATGTGATAGGAGTGTAAGACCATGGAAACTTTAATAAAGGAAAAGAAAATATTAATTATAGATGATGAAGAAGACATATTAAAATTACTATCAACAGTATTAACCAAAGAAGGGTTTAAAAATATATATACAGCAGAAACAGGTAATGAGGGACTTAAGTTATTTCAGTCTATAGATCCAGATATTATTCTTTTGGATATAATGCTTCCTGATAAAGAAGGATATGAGGTTTGTAAGAAAATTAGAGTAAGTTCTATGGTACCAATTTTATTTTTATCTGCTAAATCAGAGGAGATGGATAGAATCCTTGGATTTGCTTTAGGCGGAGATGATTATATAACAAAACCATTTAGTCCTAAGGAAGTATCTTATAGAGTGAAAGCTCATTTAAGAAGAAATCTTATAAATTTTGAACAAGATAAACTATATGAAAAAGATTTATCTTTTGGATCATTTGAAATAAATGAAGATAAATTAGAAATCAAAAAGAATGGTACAATTTTAGATCTTAAACCAAAGGAGCTGAGACTATTTTTATATATGGCTAATAACCCTAATCAAATTATAAGTAAAGAGAAAATTTGCGATGAAGTATGGGGTGAAGATTATATAGGATTTGATAATACAATAATGGTACATATAAGAAGACTTAGGGAGAAAATAGAAGATAATCCGTCTAAGCCTAAGTACATTATAAATGTTAAAGGTCTTGGATATAAGCTAGTAGTAAAGGATGATTAAATTATGAAATGGAAGTTAACCTTAAGTTTTGTATCTACTGTTATTTCAGTAGTTATTATAGTAATGATAATAAATATAGGGGCTATAGCAATAGTGTTTTTTTCGGGGCATAATAAAAACAATAAAGATAAAGATTTTTTGACTGAACTTAGAATAGAAGACTTTGTACGAAGTTTTAAAAATAATATATTAGTAACTGAAGAAAATATATATTTAAGTGATGAAGGTAAAAAACAGCTTGATAATAATCAAACTTGGATACAAATTCTAGATGAAAATGGAAAAGAGATATATAGCTACAAAAGACCTCAAGGCAATCCAATTAAGTATACACCTTTTCAGCTTGTACATGGATATAAATATAGAGGTGGAATAGGTAGCGCATCTACTGTATTTATAGGAGAAAAAACAATTGAAGGCAAGCAGTATAGTTATATTATAGGGTTTCCTATGAGAAAGGTTGAGAAGCACATTCTAATTTACAATACAGATGAGATGGGTGCATTTATGAAAAATGCTGTAGTTACTGTGCTTTTTATTGATTCTATAATAGCTTTATTCTTTGGATATTTATTTAGTAGAAGACTTACGAAACCACTAGGAAATATTATTACTGGAGTAGAAAGATTAGGAGATGGAGATTATGACATCTATTATAAACCAAAGGGAATATATAACAACATATATCATAATTTAAATAATCTTTCAGATACTCTTAAAAGAAATGAAATAGAACGTAAGAAGTTAGATAAAATGAGAGAGGATTGGATAGCAAATATATCTCATGATATAAAAACACCTTTAGCATCTATTAAGGGTTATGCAGAGATTTTAAGTGATGATGAATATGAATTTTCTAAGGAAGAAATACTATCTTATGCAGATGTTATTCATAAGAAATCTAATTATATAAATGAACTTGTAAATGATTTAAATTTAACTACTAAGCTTAAAAATGAAAATTCTATAATAAACAAAAAAGAAATTAACTTAGTTAAACTTGTTAGAGAAAGTGTTATAGATATACTAAATGATCCTAAATATAGCGATAGCGATATTGATTTTATTTGTGGAGAAAATATTATATTAAAGGATATAGATAACATTTTAATAAAAAGGGTAATTAACAATCTCTTATATAATTGTCTTATTCACAACGATGCAAAAGTTAGTATAGAAGTAAAAATAATTAAAGATGAGAAAGTACACATATTTGTAAAAGATAATGGAAAAGGTATAGGCCCAGAGGATATTAAGTATATATTCGATAGGTATTATAGAGGAACAAATACGGGAGAAAGACATAAAGGTTCAGGGCTTGGAATGGCTATAGCGAAGGAGATAGTAAAGGCACATGGCGGAGATATAAAAATAAATAGCAAGCTTGGACAAGGTACACAAATAGAGGTTATATTATAGCGTTCTATTAAGAAGATTATAAATCAGTAATTACTGATTTATAATCTTTTTTATTTAGGTGATATAGTAACATTCTTTGTGTTACTTATTTTTTCATAAAACAGTAGTTTATCTTTTCTAAACATGCAAATTAAAACATGTGAGAATATAATTATATTTATCACTACAGCTATAAGCATGATTATAATAATATAGTTAAAAAACTCATTTCTATTTATATCTATTACCTCGAAAATTAATTTGTTAAAACCAAAAATACCATAATATAAAAGCGCATATCTTATAAATACTTCTTTAAAATATAGTTTTTCATTTCCTCCTTTTATTTTTATTCTTAATAATGATTTACCTAATGTTTTACCATTAGTTAAATAAACTATTAAAATAAAATATACAAATACTACAGCAGCTTCAGTCAAAATAGTATCTTTTATATTAGGAATTAAGCCAATTATAAACCAGTCTATAAGAAATGCTAAAAATCTTCTAAAATAACTTACATTAATTTTTTCTAAATCAATATCTTTATCCAATTTACTAGGTTTAGGAAGAAAAAAAGTAAATATTGGAGCTATCATATATCCTATGAATCCACCAAAAGTATTTAATATTAAGTCATCTAAGTCAAAAATTCTATAAGGGGCATTATATAAACCATATAAAGCTGTCAATTGTGTTATTTCAAAAAATAATGAAAATAAAAAAGTTATTAATAAAGTTTCTTTTAAATTTTTTCTAAAATAATATCTTAAATAAACTCCAAGAGGAGTAAGCAAAATTCCATTGAATACAGGTTGTAGAAATCCCCTTTCTTTAAGTATATTTTTGAATGTTGAAGGATCTGAAAGTGATATTTTTGTTTCTTTTATAAAGTCAAAAATAAAATTAAAAGGAATCAATTGATAATATAAAGTATCAGGGCTTTGCAAACTACGTACATCACGTGTTTTTGGAAGAGGTAATATTACAAGGTAATAAGTTACTATTAAATACAGTAAAAAAGAATATAGGATTAAAATTCTAAACTTATTTATATATCCATGTTTTCTGTACTGATATATTACAAATGGAAATGTAAACAGAAAAGCTAAAAAAGGAAATGTTATAAAGGCTATTTTAATAGGAAACATGTATGTCTGCATTGATGTACCTCCGTTAAGAATTTGAAAAAACAACAATTAAAATTTTAAAAATAAAGACTTCTTTATTATTTACATTACTACTATGTAAAATGATAGAAATAAAAACCATTATTACATATACTCTATATAACGATGGTTTTTTAGAGATAGGAAATTATATACTTTTTAATTTTGAAAATGTATAATCTAGTTATATAATAATTTTGTATAATATGGTTAAAATAAAGTATTACCTAAAATAAGAAATTGGAGGTAAATTTATGAGTAGTAAAATATTAATAATCGAGGATGAAAAACCTATATCTGATATATTAAAATTCAATCTTAAGAAGGAAGGTTATGAGATTGAGACGGCTTTTGATGGAGAGGAAGGAATAAATAAAACTTACAGCTTTAAGCCAGATTTGATACTTCTTGATGTTATGATACCTGTTTATGATGGATTTCAGGTTTGCAAAAAGGTAAGAGAGACTTTATCAACTCCTATAATAATGGTAACAGCTAAAGAAGAAGAAGTGGATAAGGTATTAGGACTTGAACTTGGAGCAGATGATTATATAACAAAGCCATTTAGCGTAAGAGAACTTATGGCTAGAGTTAAGGCTAATCTTAGAAGAACTCAGGTATTGAATGCAGATAATAAAAGTAAAGATATAATAACTGATGGAAGTTTAAGTGTTGATTTAGTTAAATATGAGGTTAACAAGAATGATGAGAATATAGATTTGACTGTAAGAGAGTTTGAATTGTTGAAGTTTTTGATAACTCAAAAGAATCAAGTATTTTCAAGAGAACAGTTACTTGAACAGGTATGGGGATATGAATACTATGGAGATATTAGGACTGTCGATGTTACTGTTAGAAGGTTAAGAGAGAAAATAGAAGATAACTCATCAAACCCGAATTATATAATAACTAAACGAGGAGTAGGTTATTATTTTAAGGGGGAATAAGTTTTGTTTAAAAGTATAAGATCCAAAATAATAGTTATATACTTTCTATTGGTATTTATAGCTATGGCAATAGTTGGAGTATTTATGATAAATCAATTCAAAAATTTGCATATAAATACAGCCACTAATACACTAAATAGAATAGTGGATAACATAATAAAGCCTCAAATAAGGTATATAGACTTTACTAATTATGAGGATTTAAGATATGAAATTCAAAAAATACCAGTTCTTCCTGGAGAATATGAATTATTAATGATAGATGCTAACACTTATAAGGTAATAGCTTCTACTAAAAGCGATAGTAGGTTAATAGGAAAGGATTCTCTTAATAATCTTAATAAAGGAGTAATATCAAATTCTTCGGAAAATGGATATATGAAGGATGAAGAGAAAGTTAAAAACATAGGATATAGATATACTAACCAGAAGAATCAAACTATAATAATATATGGAAAAGCATATCTTGAAAATATATATGAGGTTCTAAATGAATCTCAGAAGATATTCTTGCAGGCTATAATAATGGCTTTAATAGTAACTATAATACTGGGTTTTTTAGTATCAAAGTCAATAACAAACCCTATAAAAGATGTAACTATACAAGCTGCTAAGATGGCAAAAGGTGATTTTGATCAGAAGGTAGATATAAGGTCTGATGATGAAATAGGTCAACTTGGAGAGATGTTTAACTATTTGACTTTGAGGCTCAAAAATACACTAGATGAGATATCTAGTGAGAAGAGCAAACTTAATGCCATAATAAATCAGATGGGAGATGGATTGATAGCTGTTGACAATGAAGGGTATATTATACATGTAAATCCTACATTTATACAGATGCTAAGAATTAATCAAATGTATACTACAAGACCTATATATGATGATATCGTAGGAAAATATAATAAAAATTTAACTTTAAAGTATATAAAAGATAAGAATATATCTCAGGGAAGTGAGATAATAAAGCTTGAAAATAAAGATATATTAAGAGCTAACTTTGTATACCTTAAAAATGATAAAGAAGAAGTTAAAGGTCTTATATTAGTAGTGCAAGATATAACAGAGCATGAAAAATTAGATACTATGAGAAAAGAGTTTGTAGCTAATGTGTCTCACGAATTGAAGACGCCTATAACAACTATAAAAAGCTATACAGAGACACTGCTTGACGGTGCTATGGATGATAAGGAAATATGTGGTTCATTCTTAAGTGTAATAGACAAAGAATCGGATAGAATGGCAAGGCTTGTTAGTGATTTGCTTCAATTATCTAGAATGGATCATAAGAAAAATAACTTTAATTCATCGAGATTTGATATAGATAATTTGATAAAGGATATAGTAAATAAACTAGATATTTCTTTTAAAGAAAAGAATCATATAATAAAAATCGGACTTTGTGATAAAAACATAATAATAAATGGAGATAAAGATAGAATAGAGCAGGTTATTCAAAATATACTTAGCAATGCTATAAAGTATACTCCTGATAATGGAGTAGTGAGTATAAATATAAAGGAAGAAGATGAACAAGCTGTTATATCTATAAAAGACAATGGAATAGGTATTCCCAAAAAAGATGTTTCTAGAATCTTTGAAAGGTTTTATAGAGTAGATAAAGCAAGATCTAGAGATATGGGAGGAACAGGTTTAGGTCTTTCTATAGCAAAGCACATAATAGAACAACACGGTGGGGATATATCTGTGGAAAGTGAAGTTGGAAAAGGGACTGAATTCAAAATAAAATTACCTGTGGATAAATCTGTGGATATATAATAAATATTTAATTGACATGTAATGATTCTGTAATATTCTTTGTGTATAATTCATATTAAAGGTCTAATATGGGGATAACATTAAAATTATACATATAAAGTTAAACTTAATTCAGAGGGAGCGTTTCTTTAACTGAATTTTTAGTTGAACTAATCCAGAAGTTGTTAAGTTCTTATCTGCATCGTCAAATGATGGAGTTTTAGGACTTTTAGCTTTCGGATAATATAGAATATCAAGGAGGCTTAGAAATGAAGAAGTTAGGAGCATCTTTAATTATTTGTGGAATGCTGGCTTCAAGTAATGTTGTGGCTTTTGCAGATACAACTAATACAAAAGATGTACAAAGTAATATTTTACAAGCTGTTAAGACAAATACAAAAACTCAAATACAAACTAATACTCAACCAATACAAGTACAAATAGAAACACCAAAAACACCACAAGAACCACAAGTAGAAACACCAAAGACAAGTAATAAACCATTAGTTGAAAATAAAGAGAAAAAAGAACAAAAATCTATTGAAATAATGAAGCCTGTAGCTGATTATACTGTTACAACTAACAATAAAGTTGTTGTATCTGGAACTGGAGAAGAAGGTAGCGTTGTTCATCTAGATGTATATTTGAAAAACGACAAAGATGGTGTTTTTAAAAAAACAGATAATTCTAAAACGTTAGAAATAGGAGCCATGGGATTCTTCTTAACAGAAATAAATTTAAATGCTGGTGAAAATAAAATAGTTATAAAGAATAATAACAAACAAAAAACTAAGATTGTAAAATATACAAAGATAGAGAACAAAAAAGAAATACAAAATAATATGGATAAAATAACAGATAAGAGAATTCAGGATATTTTTCAAGATATAATTACCCCAAAATAATAAATTTGGAGTGTTAAATTGTGAATAGAGAAAAATTCAAAACATTTACATTAGCAATATTGTTTTCAATGTCAGCTTTTCTTTTGCTGCTTAATATAAGTTTGGTAGGATTTAAATTTGATTTAAAGAAGATATATGGAAGTCCTAATATAAAATACAATATTTACTCGGTTGTAAGACCTTACAGAGTATTTGTGTACTTTGGAGGTGGAAAAAATAATACAGAGGTATTAGATACACAGGATGATTATTGGAATCAAATAAAAATTATATTGAAGCAGGAACTGTCTAAACAAAAAAAGATAAGTGAGATAAGTTATGAAGATTATTTAAGTAAAAAAAATATGAAATCTATAGAAGCCAATTTTGATAAAGGAATAGATGTTGAGCTAATAAATAAAAGCATATTTTTAAATGAGAGTGCAATAAGTGATATTGGAGATATTTGTGAAATACTTATACCATTGGTAGATGATAAATCTATATATTTTTTGAATAATGAACAAAAAGTATATAAAGTAGATTTAGATAAGGTAAAGCATATAGATTTAGTAGATAAACTTGAGAAAAAAGGATATACAGAATACTTTACTGTAGACTCTTTATTTACTATAGATAATAAAACATTGATTCCCATTAAACTAGATGGCATTTCTTATGATAATATTAGTTCGAAGAATATTATAGATGTTAAAGATGATAAACTAGTTCAAAAAATAGGAGAAAATATCTTAGGTAATAAATATGATTTTACTAATAGGATTGTGGAAAAAAACGGCAATAATACATTTATATACGGATATGGAGAAAAGACATTAAGAATATATAATAATGGATATATAGAGTTTTTAAATGAAGATATAGATAATAAAAATATAGATTTAGATAAATCTTTAAGTATAGCTTTAGATTTTTTAGCTAATCAAAATATAGGTATAGATAATTTATCTTTGTATAGCATAGAAAAAAACTCTATAAATAATATAAATTCATACGAATTTAATTTTTATTATGAAGTTAATAACCTTAAACTAAAGATTGATAATGTTTTTAATTCTATACAAATAAAGATAGCTGGAGAAGATATTTATAGCTACAAAGGAGTTTTAAAAGAAGTAGATCAATTTATAGATGGAAATACAGATAATAATATAATACCACCTGACCAAATACTTAACATGAATTTTTCTTTGTTAAAAAAAGATCTCAAATATCAAAGTGGAGAAGAGGTATGGAAAAATATAAAAGGTGTAGAGCTTATATATTTTTCTAAAGATGATTACTTTATTCCATCATGGAAAGTAACTATAGGTAACTCGGTATATATATTTGATGCCTATAAAGGGGATGTTTTGTAGAATGGATTGGTCAAAATCTAAAACCATACTAATTATTGCATTTATATTAACTAATATAGTTTTAGGATATAATCTTTATATAAATGTATTTAGACATGATACGGAGGATATTTTTAGTGATAGCTCTATAAATAATTTAAATAAATTATTAAGTACTAAAAATATATCTATAAATACTCAAATACCTAAGGATACACCAAGTCTTAGTACGTTGAGTATAAAGTATGAAGACTTAAATAAGTCTGACTTAGATTCTGTATTTAAACAAGATGGCGTATATAAGATTGAGGATAAACGGATTATATACAATGGAAAATCTGATATAGACGAGCTTGATATAAGTGAATGCACCTCATTTACCAAAAAATTTCTGAATAAATATAACTTTGATGATGACACCTATCTGAAGTCTACAATTAAAAAACAAGATCGTATAGAAATTATATATACTGGAAAATATAAAAATTATTTTTTGGAAGAGAGCTATATGAAGTTTGTATTTTATGAGAATAAAGATTTTTCATTTGAAAGATTATGGATAGTCCCTATAGAAGAAAAGAAACAGAAAAAAAGAGTTATACCTAGTGTGGAAGCTATTATGTCTGCTTATAGTCAGATGCCAAAAGATTCTGTTATAAATGAAATAAAATTAGGATATTATTTTGAATCTAATAATATGGATATAGAACAAGGGGATATAGGACCTGTTTGGAGATTAAAAGTGAATAATGAATATATATATATAAAAGCCTTTGATTTATAATTAAATAATTGAAGGCTTTTATAATGAGTATAAATAATATTCCTTTCAAAATTAGGTATAATATTGATGGAAAAACTACAATTGCAATCATTTTGAGAAATGGAGCCTGTAAGGATCGTTGGCGACATGAGTCACCGCGTTAGCGAGTAGACGAAATTTTTTATGTTTTTGTAAAGACATAATTTAATGGTATAATATATTTTAAAATAAGAAGTTGGAGGTTTGAGATGAATTTTAATTACGCTTCAGTGGCTAGTGGCAGTTGTGGAAATTGCCATTATTTAGAGTACAAAGATACTAAAATTTTAATAGATGCAGGTCTTAGTGGTAAGAAAATTGAAGAAAATTTAAGAAAATTAGATAAAAACCTCGAAAATACTGCAGGAATACTGATTACTCATGAGCATACGGATCATATAAAAGGTGCGGGAATTTTGTCGAGAAGATATAATATACCTATATATGCAAATAGAAATACTTGGGACTGTATGACAGATAAACTTGGGAAATTAAAAGAAGATAATATCAAATTTTTTGATAATGATATTCCTTTTATTATTGGGGATATTAATATAAAGGCTTTTTCTATTCATCATGATGCAGCTGATCCGGTAGGGTACACCCTGAATAATGGAATTACAAAAATAAGCGTAGCTACTGATTTAGGGCATGTATGTGATAATATAAAAAGTAATTTATTTGAATCAAAGTTAGTAGTTCTTGAGTCTAATCATGATGTACAGATGCTAAAGATAGGATCATATCCGTATTATCTTAAGCAAAGAGTAATGTCTAATAAAGGACATTTATCTAATGAAGATGCAGGTAAGTTTTGTGTAGAACTTGTAGAACGTGGAACTCAAAAAATATTACTTGCTCATTTAAGTAAAGAAAATAATTTTCCAGAGCTTGCTTTTGAAACCGTGAAAGGTGTTCTAAAAGAAAAAAACATATCAATAGGAAAGAATTTAGAACTTGAGGTTTTAAGAAGAGGAACAATATCAAATTTATACGCAGTGTAAGGAGTGATTTATGTGAAACGAGGAGGATATTTTATAACAGGTTTAATAGGTGCTATTATAGGAAGTTTACTTACTTTATATATAGCTCCAAACTTTATATTTGAGGATATTCAAACTGGAAATGGATCACAAAAGAATAATAATACTCAAATAGTAGTAAATCCAAATGAAGAGGAAAGTATATATAAAGCAGTAGCTAAAAAAGCTATGCCATCTGTTGTAGGTATAACTACAGTAACTGTTGAAAAAGACCGTTTTTTTGGAATGACTAGACAGTCAAGTGGAGTAGGAACGGGTGTTATTGTAGATGAAAGAGGATATGTGCTTACGAATTCTCATGTTATAGGAGATGGAAATGCAAGGGAAGTTAATGTACTTTTTTATGATGGAAGTAATGAAAAGGCAGACGTTCTTTGGAATGATTCAACTTTAGATTTAGCAATAATAAAGGTTGATAAAAAAGGACTTCCAGTAGCAGAGCTTGGAGATAGTGATCATGTAGAAGTTGGAGATATAGCGATAGCTATAGGAAATCCTCTTGGACTAGAGTTTGAAAGAAGTTTAACTCAAGGGGTTATAAGTGGATTACATAGAAGTATTAAGGTAAATGAGTATGAGTCTGTAGAAGATATGATTCAAACTGATGCATCTATAAATCCTGGTAATAGTGGAGGACCACTTTTAAATTCTAAAGGACAGGTTGTTGGTATAAATACAGCTAAAATTAAAACTGGAGAGGGATTAGGTTTTTCTATTCCTATAAATATTGCAAAACCTATAGTAGATCAGTTTATAGAAAAAGGAGAATTTAAAAGAGTTACTCTTGGGATAAAAGCTGTAGATGCTAAGTATTTTGAAGATAGAATGGGTGAAGAGTTAGCTGTGGATAAGGGTATATATGTGTATCAAATAATGGCAGATTCACCAGCAGCAAAAGCAGGAATGGAAGCAGGAGACGTAATAGTTAAAATAGAAGATAATGATATAAAGACAATGGGCAATTTAACTAGAGAGCTTTACAAGCATAGACCTGGTGATATTGTTGAGGTTAAGGTTAATAGAGGTGGAAAAGAAAAAGTATTAAAAATAACTTTTTAATAGATAATGCTTGGATATTTATATCCAAGCATTTTTTCATATCCAAGTAAACTATATGATATAAGTATAACATTGATTGAAAATCTGCACTTGCAACTATTTTTAAGCAACAGAGTGGTGAGGGTTACTGGATATATGGGTATTTTTGGTTTAACATTGCTATAGAAGTTTTAGTATAATTAAAGATGAAATGTATAACAAAAGACTATGAGATTAGTAAAGATGTAATAGAGTATGGGAAAATACTAAATGATATAATTATATTATGGTATGAATAGCATATGGAGGTGAAGGTATGAAGCTAACACAGAAAAAAATTAATAAAAATAGATTTTTTATGATTATTGCCATAGTTCTAGGATTTTTTTTGCTGGCGGTATATATGCTTTTATCTGATATAAATCATACTAATAAATCTGTAAAGCGGTTTGATCATTTTGTTAGAAATGAAATGAGAGATATTGTACGTAATGAAGTGTTAAACAGAATTGATGAGATTGAATATGATCTAAGTATGCTTCATAAAGAGCAAAACAAGATTATAAAAGGTAAAATTGAAATGATAGCTCATATGTTACTGAGTTCAGATACAGCAAAAATAAATAATATGGAAGAGAGAAAAATTGAATTTTTAAAGGAATTTGAAAGGATAGCTAAAGCTGATAAAGAATATTTATACTTTGCATTAAGTACAGAAGGTATACTTCTTCGCTCCAGCACAGACGATAGAAGAGAAGGTAAAAATATTATCGATAGTAAAGATCAAGAGGGAAGTTATTATATAAGAGAAATGCTAAAAGTGATAAATAAACAAGAGGGTATTTATGTTACATACTATTCTCCAAAAGAAAAAGATGGTGAACCTCTTAGAAAGACCTCATATTGTTTGTATATTCCTGAGTTTGATATAATAATAGGTACTGGTAGTTATGATGTAGATATTGAAAAAGTATTAAAAGAAGCAACTTTTTCTAGAATACAAAGTTACTATCAAGATAGTGAAGACTATATTTTTATTGTTGGATATGATGGAATTGCTCATGTTTTTGGCGACAATAGATTAATAGGGAAGAGTACTAAAAAGATTTATGACACTAATGGCAAATCTATTCATAAATTATTTATGGAAGCTATAGAAAATGATAGTGAAGGATATGTTAATTACGACTATTATAAAAGAAATTCTAAAGAAAAAAGTGAAAAAATTTCTTTTGTAAAAAGATTGGATATGTGGGAAGCGTATATAGCAATGGGATTCCATGTTGATGATTTGAATCAAGAATTAAATATTCATATTAATGATTTTAAGTCTGAATATTATAAGGAATTGATTTTTACATTAATTTTAATGTTTTTCATAGGGTTGGTTATATTATACTTTGTGCGTAAAAGTTTAATTCTTCAATCTCAATATATACATCAAGAAGAAATTGTATTTGAAAAGTTATTTCAGTTGTCATCTGAGGGAATTTTAATAGTTTCAAATCAAGGAAATGTAATCTTTCAAAATCCAATTATAAATAAAATTATTGGTGAAAACTTAAGTGATTATATTGATAAAGAAGGACAGGTATATTTTAATGAAATCAGTGAAGATGTGTATTCGATTAAAAACGATAATGGTAGAACGTATTACATTGAGTGGAATAAAAAAAGTATAATTTATCATGGTATTGATAGTTATATTTACTTTATTTCAGACATTACAAGTAAGTTTTTAAAATCAAATGAATTAGAACATATGGCTTTATATGATGAACTAACAAAATTACCAAATAGAAGAAAATTAATAGATGATTTCAAATATATAATAGAAAATAATACTGCCAAAGATTCTACTGTTATAGCTATGATTGATTTAGATTATTTTAAAAAAGTAAATGATGAATATGGTCATGCTATAGGAGATGAAGTCTTAAAGTTAGTAGGTGAGTGTTTTACTAATAAATTACGTAAACGTGATCAAATCTATAGATTAGGTGGAGAAGAATTTATAGTTTTACTTAGGGATATAACTATTGAAGATGCACAATCTGTGTTGACAAATATTTGTAATGAATTCTATGATATGAGTAAAGAAAGATTTGGATTTCCAATAACGTTTAGTGGTGGTGCTACGGAGGTTGAATTGAATTTATATGGAGAAGTTTGTTTAGGTGATGTGTTAAATAAGGCGGATATTCTTTTATATAAAGCTAAGAACAAAGGGCGTGCTAGAATAGAAATATAAATCGCTGATCGCATTTTGAATAAAATCAATTTTTACGATAGTATAGTAATAGATTTAACTGAGGAGGGGTATTTGTGAAACGAGTTGTAATAAATAGGCTTATATATCTAACGCTTATATGTATAGGAGTTTTCTTAGCTATTAAGGATATGTACTATATAATAGCAATACCAGTTATAATGTGGCTATTGGTTGAGAGAGTATATTGGAAAAGTTTTTATGAAGGAAAGAAGATGCTCTATAAGAAACAGTTTAAGAGTGCTGCTGGTAAGTTTGAATTTTTTTTAAAGGAGTTGGAGGATAAGCCATGGCTTAACAACCTTAAAATGTTCAATATAGGAATATACACTCACAATCTACAAGCACAGTGTTATAACAATATAGGAATATGCTATTTAGAATCTAAGTCATATAAAAAAGCTACTAAACACTTTAATAAAGCGATAGAGCTAGATGATATGTTTTGCATACCTTATTATAATTTAGCAATAATAAAGCTTATACATGATAATGAAGAAGAGGCTGGAGACTATCTATTACAATCGATAAAAAGAGGATACAACAAAGTAAAATTAAAACAGCTTAAAGGATATGTAATGATGAAATATAAGATGTAGAAGGAGTAAATATATCTATATAAAAGTAATATCTAACATTTATATAGATATATTTTATTTGAATGGAAAGGACATAAATATGAATATAAAATTAGTTACTGTAGGAAAAATCAAAGAAAAATATTTAAAACTTGGAATAGATGAATTTACTAAAAGGTTATCTAAGTATTGTAAGTTAGAAATAGTTGAGCTTAATGATGAGAAGGCTCCTGAGAATTTAAGCGAAAAAGAAATGATTATGATAAAAGATAAAGAAGGAAAAAAAATATTATCTCATGTAAAGGATACTACTTATGCTATAGCGCTTGCTATTGATGGAAAGAACTTATCTTCAGAAGAATTAGCTGATAAGCTAAACAATCTTAGTATAATGGGAAAGAGCAATGTAACATTTATAATAGGTGGATCGCTAGGCCTTTCTGATGAAGTGTTAAAGAGAGCTGATTTTAAGCTTTCATTCTCAAAAATGACATTCCCGCACCAGCTTATGAGACTGATACTTCTAGAACAAGTGTATAGAAGCTTTAGAATAATTAAGGGTGAACCATACCATAAGTAAGTTTTTTAGGTTTGGATTATAATCTAATGAATTAATCTAGTATATTTGTTTCTATCTAATATATGAGAGTGAAGTTAAAAATCCAGATATTATCCTTATAAGAAGACTAGAAAAAGGGTGATAAATTATGTATCAAAATATAATTATTGATGCTATAAATTTCATAAAAGAACATTTGGAAGAAGACCTTACTGTAGAGGATATCGCTAAACACTGCCACTTCTCAAAGTACTACTTCAATAGGATCTTCAAACAGGAAGTTGGAGAGAGTGTGTATGCTTTTATAAAGCGGCTTAAACTAGAGGGAAGTGCGATGAAAATTATCACAGATAGTGATAAATCTATTACTGAAGTAAGTGCACAATATGGGTATAGCTCATCAAACTACAGCGCAGCTTTTAGAAAACACTATAGTAGTTCTCCTAGAGAGTATAAACAGTATTTCACTGAAAGTGTCATTAAAAAGAGACAAGGGCATTATACCAACCTAACCGGCAAAAACTTTGATCACTTCGATAAGCAGATGAAGAAGACATCAATAGAGGACATAAAAGTAATCTATCGACGTTTCATAGGTGATTACAGAAATCTGCATAATTATTGGGAAAGATTTTTCGACAAGTATGGAGAGTGTTATGGAGAGTCTAGCATTAGAATCGAAATCTCTTACGATGATCCTGTTGTTACTTCGCCAGATAGATGCATAACTGACTTATGTATTACAACGAACAAGCCAATGAATAGCCTATACAATACAAAAATCATAAAAGGTGGTTCATATCTTATCTACCATTTTGATGGACCAAACAAAGAGATATTTGGAACATTTCAAGGTTTGATGGGGATTTGGATTCCTAGATCTAAGCTTTATTTTGATCTGGATGATAGAAAAATATTTAGCATAATGGAGCTAACTGATAAAGACAATGATCATTATATTTTTGATATCTACATTCCATATAAGAAGAGCACGAATTCAGAAGTATAAAGTATGATTTTCCAATATCATTTTAATAAAGATTGAAAATGCAATCTTGAAAAAACTTATTAGGATGAAAGGAAGATTTATTTATGAAAATTTTAACTATCAATGGTAGTCCAAGAAAAGATGGATGTTGTGCGAAATTGCTCAAAAAAATCGCTGAAGGAGCAAGGGAAAAAGGAGGGGAAGTAGTTAATTTTCAACCCAACAAAATGAAAATAATGGGTTGCCAAGCTTGTATGATTTGTAAGAAAGAGAAGAGATGTGTTATTAATGATGAAATGGTTAAAATCTACAATGCTGTTGATGAATCAGATGTAATAGTAGTTGGGGTTCCTATCTATTTTCATGAAATGAGTTCTCAACTAAAAACTGTTGTTGACAGATTTTACTCATATATGAATATGGATGCTAATTTCGATTTCACTACCACTATGAAAAAAGGTAAAAAATGTGTATTGGTTGTACCATATGGAAATCATGATAAAACTGTCTATAAAGAATATATTAAATCATTAGAAGATAGATTTAAGTTTTTTGGTTTTGATGATGTTGAAATATTTGTTGCAAGTGATTCAATGTCTGAGCACACTGAGTATCTAGAGAAGTGCTATAATATAGGACTTTCTCTTTCAAAGTAACGTTATAATGATTTTCTTAAGTTTAGTCATGAATTAAGAATTCAATTAGTTATCTACACCTTTGTATATATTTTCAAATAGTAAGTATATGAGTAAAAATTGCATATTACTATTTCAATTTTAACAAAAATATTATTATATAATAATATAGAGATATTAATTGCCACAAAACAAGGAAATGGATTATAATTTCTAAATTTAGGAGGAAAAACAATGAAAAGAAAATATAATTTATATCAAATTGACTCATTTACAAAGGAAAAATTTACGGGAAATCCAGCTGGAGTAATAACAAATGCTGATGGATTAACGTCGGATGATATGCAGAAGATAGCCAGAGAACTTAATAATTCTGAGACAGCTTTTATTTTTTCTTCAAAAAGTAATGAGTATGATGCACATATACGTTTTTTTACTCCAACAAATGAAGTTCCAATTTGTGGACATGCTACTATTGCAGCTCATTATGCTCGTGCTATTGAAAACAAACTAGATACTTCAACAGTTTATCATAAGACAGGTGCTGGAATATTACCTGTTGATATAATAAAGAAAAATGATGATTATAAAATAGTTATGACACAGGGGAAAATTGAGTTTGGTAGTATCATTGATGGAGTAAATAAAAAAGATCTTATATCAGCACTTAATATAAGTAGTGATGACTTGCTAGAAAACTATGAGGTACAGATTGTTTCAACAGGTCACTCTAAAGTTATGATTGGCATAAAAAGCATTAAAACTTTAAATAAAATAAAACCAAATTATGAGGCACTTTCTAAATTGAGTACAATTATTAAGTGTAATGGATATTATGTTTTTACAATTGATTCTGAGGATAGTGATATTTTAATACATGGAAGAATGTTTGCACCGGCCATAGGTATAAATGAAGACCCTGTGACTGGTAATGCAAATGGTCCTTTGGGGGCATATCTTGTTCATCATAATTTGGTTAAGCACAATAATTGTTTATTCAAATTTAAGGCTAAACAAGGTGAAGCTATGAAGCGACCAGGAATTATTGAGGTTGAGGTTAGAGTAGAAGATAAAGAACCTGTAGAAGTTAAAGTTTATGGAAATGCAGTGATAATATTTAAGTCTGGACTGTCATTATAGAATTAAAAATAGGCAACCTTATGCCTCAAAATATCACAAGTAAAGGGAATTTTTGATGAATACAATTTAAAACAGAGTGTTATACTATCATCTAGACTTACTCTATTTTATATATGTTTACTACTAGAAATTACATTTGTTTTAGTTTGTATTAAATAGTGTGTTTTTAAATACAAAGATTATATTAAATCCAATGTGTTAGAAAGGACAGAATATGAAAGAGAAAATTTTAATAGCGGAAGATGATAAGGATATATCTCAGATTATTGAATTGTATCTATCAAGTGAGGGGTACGAAGTAACAATTGTAGATAATGGATTAGATGGATTGAATGCTATTCAAAATGAGCAGTTTGATTTAGCTATATTTGATATTATGATGCCTGAAATAGATGGCTTTAAATTAACTAGAGAGATAAGAAAGGATAGCAATATACCAATACTTATAATTTCAGCTAAATCAGAAATCAGTGATAAAATTTTAGGCTTAAATATTGGTGCTGATGACTACATAACAAAACCTTTCGACCCACTAGAGGTTGTAGCACGGGTAAATGCTAATGTGCGAAGAAATAAAAGCTTCAATGAATTAAAAAATAAAACGAATAATGTCTTTAAGATAAAAAATCTAACATTAGAAAATGATACGTGTAGATTGTTTAAAGATGATTTAGAAATTACGCTAACCGCTACTGAGTATAAAATAATGAGTTTGTTGATGAAAAATCCAAATAGGATATTTTCAAAAATACAGATAGCTGAACATCTTTCTGGAGAATATTTTGAACCTTATGCACATACCATTACAGTCCATATTTCACATCTGCGCGAGAAAATTGGAGTAGATGATAATGGGAATAAGTATATCAAAACAGTAAAAGGGTTGGGGTATAAAATTGAAAGCAACTAATAAAAAAAGTTATTTTAATATACTTGTTAGGGATTTTTTGAGATTTGTTGTCGTTGTTTTAGTACTGATTTTTATTATTTTATTAATTAGAGAAGAAACTGTAGATATCAGCATGAGAAAATATCTAGAATCAACGTATGAATATGTACCAAGTTCCATTTTGAACGGAGAATATTCGAAACTAAAAAGTGATAAAAAACTTGGGAGTAAAGGTTTTTTTGAAATACTAAATGAAAAGAATGAAGTTATTTATATAGATCCAAAACATGAGCCAATAGAATTTACATTTGAAGAGTTGGCGTTGATTCCAAATGAAAACAATCGACCAATTATTACAAAAGAAGAGTATCGAGAATTTGATTCAAAGAGGTATACTCAGCTTACTTTTGAATATTATGAGAAACTAAAAAAAACATATCAGACAGTTGTTGTTGTAGATGAAAATTTGAAACTGAATTTTTCAGATATACCTGATATGATACAAGAATTCACACAAGATGAGTTTGACTTACTAAGTGGTGTGTACAATGATAGTTATGAAGTTTCTAAATTATCTTTTATTGATAATGAAGGAGACTCGTATTCTGTTGTATTCTTCAGAGAGTATAGTCCATTGAATGTTATATCAACTTCACTTGAGGGTACCTTAGCTTATAGCTTATTTGCATTTATCGTTTTCTTTATCGCAGCTGCCCTTGTATATCTCATTAATCTAGATAAAAAAGTGAAGGTACCTCTGCTTTTGTTAAGTGAAGCAATTGATGAGTTTTCTCATGGAAAAAGAGAAAAACTGATAACTTATAAAGGACCTCATGAATTTGAACGTGTATGTAAAGAATTTAATGCAATGGCCATAAAATTGAACGAAGCAGAGAAAAAGCAATTTGAAATTGAAGAAGAAAAGAAAAAGATAATTGCGGATATTTCTCATGACTTAAAGACACCGATAACGGTGATTCAGGGATTTGCAAAGGCGCTCATAGATAAAAAAATTGACGAAACGGATAGTATGAAATACTTAGAGTGTATATATAATAAGTCTCACTCAATGTCGGAATTGATCAGTGCTTTTAGCGAATATAGTAAGCTTGATAGACCTGATTTCAAGTTAGATGATGTATCTGGGAATATAAGCGAATTTATTAGAGCATACTTTATAGACAAATTCGATGAACTAGAATTATTGGGTTATAAACTAGATATAGAAATCGCAGAAAGGGAGATATATTTAAAATATGATTGTTTTCAGATGAAGCGTGTGCTTGATAATATTATTTCGAACACTACTAAATATTCACCTAAAGGCACAACAATTTATTTTAGGTTGAAAGAATCTAACAAAGAAATCAGTATTATGATAGGAGACAACGGACCTGGAATTTCTAAAGAATTGCAAAAAATGATCTTTGATCCTTTTGTTGTTGGGAATGATTCTAGGACAACTGCAAGTGGTTCGGGATTAGGAATGGCGATAGTTGATAAAATAATTAAATCACATAATGGTACAATTGAATTTGTATCAGGAAAGAGCAGCAAAATGACGGTTTTGTATGAAATAAAAATACCCAAATAGAATACCTTTTACCTCACAGTTTTCTGTGAGGTTTTTTAATGTCAAGAAATCTTAAGATTGAATTAATGTTAAATAAATTTTCGTATATTACAATATTTTTATAAACAAAGAGGAGGCGAAAATATGGAAAGTAGTTTTTCAAATCCATATATTCAAAGAGTTGCAGGTGAATCAAATGAATATGTTGGAGATACTTGTACTTATGGAGGAATAATAGAAAAAGCAATGTATTTTTTTCTCGTTACATTTATAGGAATAGGTGCATTTTTGTTTATGCAAATGCACCAACCTTATGTGACATATATATTGATTGGTGCAGGGGTAGTTGGAATAATAGCACCGTTATTAAGTTACTTAGTTCCTAAGGCTATTCCAATATTAGGTACATTTTTTGGTTTCGCTCAAGGATACATTATTGGTTATTCTTGTGTAGAATTTTCAAAAGGCTATAGTGGAGTTGTTCCATTAGCCATAATAATAACTTTTAGTGCAGTAATCATAATGGGTGTTCTTTATGGATCTGGGATTGTAAAAGTTGACCAAAAATTTAAGGCAATTATAAGTGCTTTATTTTTGACTTCGTTTGTATTTGGGGGAGTTGTATTTATAAGCTCCTTTTTTACAAGTCAGTTAACTTCAATGTTTAATAAAAATGGTATTGTGGCTATTGTAGCATCAGTCCTTACCTTAATAGTATCTGTTCTAAATTTGGCAGTTGATTTTGATAACATTACAATAGGGGTAGATTCTGGATTTTCGAAAAATCACGAATGGACTTTAGCATTCGGTATTATCACGTCGATTATATTAATATTTTTAAAAGTGTTGAAACTCGTATATCAGTTAGTAGGTGACGATGATGAATAATGATAAAATTAGAAAAAAATATAGATTCGAGAAATATGACTTAAAGTATTTCAAGAGCTGTGCTGATTTAGTAAAACAAACTTGGAATCTTCATGGGGCATATAAAGAAATAAAGAATATTGACTGTGTTTATGAACTATATATCAGAGACTGTCTGGATTATAGCGAGTATTGTGATTTAATTATTGATGAAGATGAAAATGTATGCGGAATTATGTTCGGTAGCTTTGAAAATAGGAATATTATTCAGAGGAGTACATTAATCATAAAGAGAATTAAAACGTGCTTATGGAGTAGCTTTAGACTTTTAAAAGGTGATTTTGGGAAAATAAACAATGCACTAAGTACGTATCTTAATCAAAAAAGAGATGATAATGCAGGAGAGGTATACTCTGATAATTTTAGTAGTGAAATAAATCTGTTTATTGTTAGTAAAAGTCTCCGTGGTCAAGGATATGGTTATAAATTAATGAATAGGTATATTGAGTTTTGTTATGAGAACAAGCTAAGTAGTGTGTTTTTATGGACTGATTTAGGTTGCTCATATAGTTTTTACGAAAGATATGGTTTTAAACTGTTTGACACTTTTCATGGCAATACTTTATCTGAAGGAAATGGAAAAGATGCAAATGGATTGATTTATTGCTATCAAGTATTAAATAACTAGGGGAAAATATAATATGAAGTTTAGAATGTTTATATAGAGTATGCATACCCAACTATGGAAGGGGCAGTAGAATCGTCACAAAATTAAAAAATATAAAAATGACGAGATTTAATAAATGAATCTCGTCGTTTTTATTGTTAGATGATTGGTACGATTTCATTGAAGATTATTTTATTTAATTATTATTTTATATCGTTAACATCCTTTAAAATTTTTTCGAGTTTTTCTATATTTACAATTCTTTTATTACATTCTTCACTATCTAAACATATGTCAAAGCCTATTGAGCTATAGCCGTCTTTTTTAGTATTAGATGTTTTACAGATAGATGAAACGAAGGCTACTTCATTTTGGCTACCTACACGATTACAAAGAGCACATATATGAGTATTGGTTGAACTATGATTAGAAATTTTACATGTCATGCCTATAAGTTTACCATTCAGATTGTAAGCTATAAATAATTTTCTAATTGATTTATCAATCCAACCTAAGTATACATTCTTAGAATCTTTTGAATTTAGATTTGGTAATTTAAATTTTTTTTCCTTTTTAAATAATTTACTAATTTGTGTATTTGTAATGTTTGGCATTCCATATACATATTCATTTAACTTATTTAAATAAGTATCAATGTCAAAGGTTTCATTTATTTTACTAATATCAAGTATTTCTTTTTCTTTCTCAGATAAATTTGCAAATAGACGTAATATTTTATCATGCATATATGATTTATATGCTTCAATAGTATTAATATCTACACAATTTTTGAAAGTATTATTCAAATCATGTAAACATTTTTTTATATAATTATATTCATGTTTTTTTATAAAAGCTTTCATAAAATTTAGCACCTCTTTTCTAGTTTTAGTCTACCATCAGCTCTCACTAACAAAAAAAATGATCATTATTACTTTAACTGAAAGTAACAATAATCATCCTTATTTAAAACATATTATATATTCACCATCATTTTACCCTAGAATCTTGTTTTAAATTAGAAATGATAACTTGCATTTAATTATTACAATGAAATCATAACATGGTTTAAAATAAGAATTCAATCTAATAAACAATTCTGTAATGATTGTGAGTATAGACGTTTCTCTTGACTTATTATTCTTCTTATACTTTTTTCTGATAGGTAATATTCTTGAGTTAGTTCATTTATAGTAGTACCTTTGATGTATTTTTTATAAATTTCATTATTTCTAATCTTAAGACTATTTTTTATACCACTTTCTTCTCCCCAGGCTTTATGGTTTTCATTTTTTCTGGGTACATAAAGATATTTTCCATCTACATATTTTTGTATTATTTTAACAATTTCCTCTGGTAACACATCTTTTGCTCTTACATATTTCATTTCCTTACTCCTCCACTTTTATAATAGGATTAAAGCAAAGAATACAAAAAAAGCTATGTGTTACAGAACCTAAAACATGTACGTATTTCAGCTAACTTAACAGCTTAGGCTCCAAACAAATCATAGCTGAATTTGTGTATTCTTTGAAAGGAGCAAACTGATTTAGAGCTGAATGTATCACAGACCTTCATAAAAACACCTCCAATAAGTTACGCCTATTATATCATAATTGACATAAATTTGAATATTGAAGAAGAGATATTGAAAATGTTTAGTTGGATTTTTATAAATTCTCGTTGTCTATTAGTTAAAGAGTATTTTATACAAAAGTCATCTCTATAATCCTTTAAATTAGAAATATTTTATCATATAGAGTACAATTAATAAATTTATAGAAATCATTACTACTATTTTACTACCAATATACTCCTTTATTACGCTTTTATTCACTCTGGTATTTTGCTATCATAGTCTTAAGCATTGGTGGTGGCGCGCCAAAACATACAAACCAATGTAGTTAAAGGAGGAAAGTATGAACACAAACAAAAAAAGAAAAAGTAATTTAAAACGTATACTGGCTATTGGTTTTCTACTATTATCATTAATAGGAACTGTATCTATGGGTATGGGAATGTCTGGAATTAGATTATTTGTAGATATTCCAAGTTTGATTTTGATTATTTTGTTTACATTACCGATGTTGATTTTAGCAGATTTATTTGAGGATTTTATACGTGGGTATAAGATTGCTACAGGAAGTTTTGAATATACATTGAAGGAACTTAAGGCTAGTAAGAACGCTATGGATTTATGCATTAAGTTAGTGTATATTTCTTCAGTAATAGGTGCAATTATTGGCTTTGTATCTTTTCTTCGTTATATAGGTGATCTGTCAAAAGTTGGACCTGCGATAGCTGTTAGTATTCTTACTGTTTTTTATGCTTTTATAATTAATTTAGTCCAACATGCGGTTAGTGCGAAAATTAAGAAGGAGATCATTTATCGAGAACAATGAAAATAAATGAAGATAAAAAAAGTATAGGAAAAACTGCAAGTTTGACTATAGTTTTTATAGGTTTGATTAGTTGGACAACGGATTTTAGGTTTCTGAAGT
The DNA here is from genome assembly GCF_029542625.1 of Tepidibacter hydrothermalis. GTDB lineage: Bacteria > Bacillota > Clostridia > Peptostreptococcales > Peptostreptococcaceae > Tepidibacter_A > Tepidibacter_A hydrothermalis. The sequence continues at coordinate 3,802,473 of NZ_CP120733.1, read as the reverse complement.
TACAAGATATTCGCATGATGACTATTATTCTTATAAGTACGGTAATCTTAATGTTACTTGGACAAGGTGATAGCATTGATTATTCTGGACTTTTGGATAAGTTTAGATTCAACCTATTTTTAACAGGGTTGCTAATATCATCGTTTTTACTGTTTAACTATTTGAGTACTTCAATTGAATATGAAAATATACTTAATGAAATTATACTTTGTTTGAAGCCAATGTTATTCTGTTTATTGATTTATTTACCTGGAATGAACATATTAGGATACTTAGTAAATAAACGTATTGAGAAAAAACCTTCAATAAGTAAACAGACCTTGAATCTTACGAGAAGAGAGCGAGAAGTTTTTAATCTTGCTATTAATAATCTTAGCAATAAAGAAATCAGCGAAAAGCTGTTTATAGCAGAAACCACTGTAAAAAAACACATGCAAAATATATTAAAAAAATCAGATTGTTCTAATAGAGAAGAGTTAATTAAACTATTTTCTAAAGAAATAATGAATAGTTCATCGGAGATATAGTCTCCCATGAACTATTTATTATTTCTTAGTAAATTTAAAATTATTTTAATCAACAGAGCCTATAACTAATCGAGTGCATGAGGTATGCAGTAGCATGAAGTAAAGATTAAATGATGGTTTGTCAATATTACAAAACTGTGATAGTATATAATCCGATAAGAAACTCATATATGTTTTTTCGAAAAATAAAACGAAAAATAAAGTATATATTAGAATTAAAAATAGCGAATGGAGGAAATAAAATTATGATGAGTTTACCAAATTGTCCAAAGTGTAATTCAGAATATACTTATGAAGATGGAAGCCTTCTTGTTTGTCCAGAATGTGCTCATGAATGGACTTTAGAATCAGAAACTGAAGAGGTAAAAGTTATTAAAGATGTGAATGGAAATGTTTTAAATGATGGAGATTCTGTAACAGTAATTAGAGATCTTAAAGTAAAGGGAAGTTCATCAAGTATAAAAATAGGTACAAAAGTAAAGAATATACGTTTAGTTCATGATCCATCTGATGGAGAGCATGATATCGAGTGTAAGATTGATGGTTTTGGAGCTATGAAATTAAAATCTTCAGTTGTTAAAAAAGCATAAACTCTGAATATAAAAGTATATAAGAAGCCCTACTTTTCTTTGATTTATAAGGAAAGGTAGGGCTTTTATAGTTAGAACTATATAGTAATTATAGTGATTTTATATAATCATTTTTAGATAATTCTAGAAGCGTATCTTTATCTAATATGTGTATTGTTTTATTTTCACATTTTATAATCGACCTTGATTCAAGTTCTTTAAAGGTTCTATTTAAATGTCTATAGCTTGTTCCTAAAAATTGAGCAATTTCATTAAATGAGGAACTTAAAACTATATAATTTTTATTTGATATATACTCAACTAAATAGCTAGAGAGTCTATTTATAAGGGGATAAGTAAGATTGTATGAACTATTATTTAAGGTTGCGTAAAGTTTTTCACTTAAAGAATTTATTAGATGGTGTAAGAATTTTGGATTATCTAAATATTTATTTCTAATTATATCTGATGGAATTGCTACTAAATATGAATCTTCTATTGCTTGATTGTTGCAGCATATAGGAATATTTTTTAAAAGTTCTATATCTCCTAAAGTATTAAATGCATGATAAAACTTTAAAAGTATAGATTTACCGTTCTCTAAAAGGTAAGATACTGTAACTTTTCCATCAACGATTAAATAGTAGTATTCAAGATTAAAGTTCGATTCTAAGATATATTCGCCTTTTTGATAAAAATGAAGTTGAGCATGCTTTAACAAATCTTCATCAAATATAGTTTCTAAATTATACTTAGAGATATAATGCCTTAAAAGATTATTATCCGAAATTTTTTTCATAAAACCTCCTATAAGTGACATATGTCATGTATGTATTAATACAAATATGATAACTTATTGATAAATCATTGTAAAGCAAAGTATGAACTAAAAAATCATATGTTATTATAAAAAAATAAACCATATTAGGAGGATCATTATGAAGTACGAGATTATAATATTTGATGCAGATGAGACCTTATTTGATTTTAAAAAATCTGAAAGAGAGGCTCTTAAGAATACTATACTTAAATTTGATATAGAATATGATGAAAACTATCATTTGAAAGTATATAAGGAAGTAAATACAGCTATATGGAAAGAACTTGAGAATGGACTTATAACTCAGAAAAAATTAAAGACTGAGAGATTTAAAAGGTTATCAGACAGATTGAACGTTAAATTCGATGAATTTGAATTTGCTAAGTCATATATGAAGCATTTATCTTTAGCATCGTTCTTATATGATGATAGTATAGAACTTATAGAGAATTTGAATGAAAATTATAGACTTACTATAATTACTAATGGACTTAAGGATGTCCAAGATAATAGAATAAGAAAGTCGATTATAGCAAAGTATTTTGAGGATATAGTAGTATCTGAGGAGGTTGAGGTGTCAAAACCAGATCCTAAAATATTTGAACATGCTTTAAATAATATAAATCATACTGATAAGAGTAAGGTATTGATAGTAGGAGATAGTTTAACATCTGATATACAAGGTGGAATAAATTTTGGTATAGATACATGCTGGTTTAATCCAAGTAAGACTGCAAATAATACTGGAATAAAACCTACCTATGAAATCTCTAATTTGATAGAGATTAAGGACATACTTAAAAAATAGATAATACAATAATATTAAAAAATCTTCTATCAATAGGTAGAAGATTTTTTCTATAAGCTAGAAGTTATCATATAACTTCTGCACTTATATTACCACTGCTCATAATGTATATTACTTTCATCATATCTATCTGGAATAGATTTTTTTTCTGCCGGATAACCTAGAGAAATTATAGAAAAAGGAATAATATTTTCTGGAGCATTTATAATATCTCTAACACCATCTACTCTATCCATTTCAGGATATAATCCAAGCCATACAGATCCAAGGCCTAATGAATGAGCAGCTAAAAGTATGTTTTGAGTAGCAGCTGAACAGTCTTGAATCCACAAATCTTTAAACTTTTCTTTTTTAAGATTCCCACATACGATAATACCACAATCTGCTTCTTTCAATGAATGGGAATAAGAATGAACTTTAGTAATTTCAGTTAGAAGTTTCTTATCTTTAATTACTACAAAATCCCACGGTTGAGCATTTCCACCTGATGGAGCGTACATACCTGCTTTCAATATTTCTTTTATTTTTTCGTCAGATATTTTTTCTTCTGTATATTTCCTAATACTTCTTCTTTCTATAATACCTTTTATTATTTCCATATCTAAACCTCCTTCTCTATTATACTTACCTTGTATATATTATTTTATATCCATATAATATAATTAAAAAGTACGCACTTTTTAGGTATATACTACCTAAAAGGGTAGTTAGGAGGTAATTATGAGTACACCAGAAATACAAGTAGATGAAAAAGGAAAATTAAAATGTTGCTTAGAGGATACTCTATCTGTAATAGGTGGTAAGTGGAAACTTGTTATTCTTTGGCATCTTGGTAAAGAAGGTATACATAGATATAATGAATTAAGACGTCTTATGCCTGGTATAACTCATAAAATGTTAAGTCAAAAACTCAAGGAACTAGAAGCTGACGGGTTAATAAATAGAAAGCAATATAATGAAGTACCACCTAAGGTTGAATATTCTTTGACTAAAAAGGGATATTCTGTTATGCCTATATTAGATACTATGCACAAATGGGGAAGAGAAAATGAATAGGAGTGAGAATATGAAACAATATCCAGAACCTACTGTTGGAGCTATAATTTTCAATCCAGAAGGGAAAATTCTTCTTTGTAAATCACATAAATGGAATAATCAATATGTGATACCTGGTGGACATATTGAACTAGGTGAAAAAATGGAAGATGCTTTGAGGCGAGAAATATTAGAAGAGACTGGCCTACACATATATGATATTAAACTAATTAGTTTGAAAGAAAGTGTATATAGTAATAAATTTCATTCGAAAAAACATTTTATTTTTATTGATTATACATGTAAAACAGATTCAACTAATGTACAGCTAAATGACGAGGCAGATGGTTATGAATGGGTAGATCTACAAGAAATTGAAAACTATGACTTGGGTGGATTTGTAAAAGATTTATTGATAAAATTGAGAAATAAAAAAGAAGCAGAGAATAATGTAGAAATATTTTATAATTATTAAAGTATTATAAAACATAAAAAAGAAATCTATCCATAGAAAAATTTAGTGGATAGATTTCTTTTTTAGTGGAATAAATAGATTATTAGTTTGTCTTCATCAGTACTTTTTCATAAGGAGTCCTAATATCCTTAATTAATAGTACAGCTGTTGCTAATATTGTGATAGCATCAGCTACAGGAGTAGATAACCATACTCCTGTTAGACCAAATAATTTTGGTAAGATTATAACAAGAGGAATCAATAATATAAACTGTCTAAGAGAGCCTAAAATTATTGCCTCTTTACTCTTAGCAATTGCTTGAAAATATGCTGATCCAATAAAGCCAATACCTAATCCTGGTAACATAAGTATATAATATCTTAATCCTGTAACAGCCACCTGCATAGTACTAGATTCTTTACTTAAGAACATAGACATGAAAGCTTCAGGGTACAGTTGTAAGCAAATAAACACTATTACAGCAAATAAAGATGATACTACAACACTTAACAGCAAAGTTTTATTCACTCTATCCTTAAACATTGAACCATGATTGTAGCTTATTATTGGTTGCATACCTTGCTGAATTCCTATCATTGGCATTAAAAATAAAGTAGACAAACTGCTTATAGCACCTATAGCAGTTATAGCAGCATTTCCTCCATACGTAATTAATGAACGATTTAAAAACACTGAAGCTACACTTGCTCCAATAGTTGATAGAAATGAAGTAAATCCTACACTAACTATATCTTTAATTTCCTCGAATTTGGGAATGAAATTTTCTTTTGTGATCAACAATATACTTCTTTTTCTCATATAGAAAGAAAGTAAAACTAAAAATCCTAGAATTTGACCTGCAACAGTTGCTATAGCAGCACCTTTAACACCCCAACTAAGAACACCTATAAAAACATAGTCAAGAATAATATTTGTTATTGCACCAACTAACATTGATGTCATAGAAAGCATAGGATTACCTTCTATTCTTACAGAGCTACTTAAAACAAATGACGTCATTTGAAATATGAAACCAATCAGAATTATATTCATATAATCAGCAGCATATGAAAGTAAACTCGAGTTTGCTCCTAATAAAGATAATACAAAATTCATGTTTGGGTAACATACTATCATAAATAAGACGGCTACAATAGAGCCTAGAGTTAACGAGTTACCAAATGTTTGACTAACACCCTCTTTATCATTTTTTCCAAGTTTGATAGCCATAATTGAAGCGCTACCAGAACCTATTAAACTAGCAAAAGCTATTATTAGCATCATTATTGGAAATGTAACTGTTAAGCCCGCTAAAGCACTTTCACCAGCATATTGGGCTATGAAGATTCTATCAATAATATTGTAAACCGCATTTACTATCATTGCGATTATTGCAGGAACTGAATATTGAGTAAGTAATTTACCAATAGGTTCAGTTCCTAGTTGTTTAGTTTTATCCATAAGAAACACCTCTTTTTAGAAAAAATAGTTTTAATTTGAACTTTATTATATAATAACATGGCTTTTTATAATAATCAAATAGTTTTAATTTGAACTATTATCCAATTAAATAAAATGATGTGATATAATGAAATGAAGAAGAGGTGATGAAAAAATGTGCAATATTGATATTAGCAGTATTTTTGAATTGAATTATACCATTGAAAACACATTTTTCTCTAAAATAAATGATGATTTTGAAATAAAAGAGGGACTAAAGGATACTCATATAAAAGCTCTTATAATTATCAAGTATGGTAATGGAATAACTATGTCTGAAACAAGCCATAGACTGAACCTTGTAAAGGGAGCATTTACACCTGTAGCTAACAGATTAATAGAGTTTGGATTGATTGAGAAAATAAAAAGTGAAAAAGATAAGAGAGTTACTCATTTAGTTTTGACTGAAGAGGGAGAATCCTTCAGTACAGATTTGCTAGAAGTAGTCTCTAATGGTATTTTAGCAAAAGTAGATAAATTGAGTGATGAAGAGAAAGAGGCATACTTTGCAGCAATTAAATTTGTTTTAAGCACAACAAAAAAGATATCTGATTAAATCTTAAGATAGAATATGAGAATAGGAGGACAACTATGGAATCAAACAATTTATTATGCGAGACTAGGACTTATACAAACATATCGTATACACATGATCACTCGTATGCTCAGTTAATACTCCCCCTTCAAGGTAATTTATCTATAAAAACAGATAATCATGAGCTGAGTCTAGATGAAAAACATTTGTTTTTTCTTCCTCCTAAATGTTCTCATTCATTCTATTCTGACAATATAAATAAATTTTTAGTACTAGATATTCCCAAAACAATTAATCCTACTGTATTAGGAGATATATTTAAATATGAGCTTCATCAGATTCTTGATGATAGATGGAAGGCTATAAGATATCTTTTGCAGGAAGAGACTCAAAGATCAAATAAAAGAGCATTAGGAGACTTAGTAAACTATGCATGTCGTTTTTTAACTGAGGATACAAAGCCAATTTCTATACAGTATATTCATAATAATTTTGAAAAATCTATATCAATTCAAGAATTAGCAGCAATTGAAAATTTTAATATATCTTACTATATCGAATGGTTCAATAAAAAAACTGCCATGACACCAAATGCGTATATTCAAAAATTAAGATTAGAAAAAGCAAAAGAATACTTAGTAGATACAGAATTAAGTTTACTTATGATTTCTCAACTTGTAGGATATGAGCAGCAGTCATCACTTACTAGGCTATTTAAGAATCATGAATCTATATCACCAAGTACGTATCGAAAAATATACCGAGAAAAGGGTAAAATATACCGAGTTTAAGCAAAGTATTTTATTCCTATATATTTTATTATGGTTATAAGAACTTATATCTTAGAGCTTGTAATCTATGTAAATATTTTAGGAGGAGAAAGTTATGAAACAATCTAATATAACAGGACAGTTATTAGTATTAATGGCAGCAGTATTATGGGGGACAACAGGTTCTGCACAGGCTTTTGCTCCGGAAAATGCTAATTCAATTGCAATTGGTGCAATTCGTATGGCAATAGGAGGAAGTACTTTGTTTTTTATAGCAATAATAACAGGTTCATTTAAAACTAAAATTCAGTTGGATAAGAAATTACTATTGATAGCATCTACATGTATGGCTTTTTATCAACCACTTTTCTTTTCTGGAGTATCAAAAACAGGTGTAGCACTTGGTACTGTTTTAGCAATAGGAAGTGCCCCTGTTTTTTCAGGAATTATCGAATATTTTATGGAAAAGAAACTTAGTAGAAGGTGGATTATAGCTACTATAGTATCTATTGTTGGATGTATTTTGCTTTTTAGCGGACAAGATTCTATCAATATGAATGTGCTTGGTTCAATTTTAGCATTAGGTGCAGGTCTATCCTATGCAGTATATGTAAGAGTATCTCAAAAGCTGTTTCAAGATTCACCTAGCGATGCAGTTAATGGATTGGTATTTATGATAAGTGCAGTTATGTTATCTCCAATTTTATTTGTGAATGACTTAAGTTGGGTATTAACAACACGTGGAATTATGGTAACACTTCATTTGGGAATAGTGGCAACTGCTTTAGCGTATACCCTATTTGCATATGGACTAGTTAACATATCAACACCTAAAGCTGTTACTTTAACATTAGCAGAACCACTTACAGCAGCTATGCTTGGAGTTATGATATTTAATGAAAAGCTAACAGTTATTTCAATGGTAGGTGTTTTACTTTTATTCTGTGGTTTGATTATAAATTCTTATCCTGAAAAGAGACTAGATAAAAATAATGAATAATTAAAGACAAACAACCGTATTGGATAATATGAATTCCAGTGCGGTTGTTCTTTTGTATAATAAAATAGTTTAAATTCTATTATATATAGGATATATTTATATAAATAGAAAGGATGAGAACGTATGGAAGAAAGAATATTAGTAGTAGATGATGAAAAGAGTATTGCTGATTTAATTGCATATGCTTTTAAAAAAGAAAATTATAGTGTTGAAACTGCTTATAATGGAGAAGAAGCATTAAATAAAATAAAAAGCTTTAACCCTAATGTGATTATTATAGATATAATGATGCCAAAAATGGATGGATTTGAAGTGTGCAGAAAATTAGATAACAGAGAAGATTTAGGAATTGTTATGCTTACTTCAAAAAGCGATATTGTAGACAAAGTATTAGGATTAGAGCTAGGGGCTGATGACTATATAACAAAGCCATTTGATATAAGAGAAATAATAGCAAGGGTTAAGTCTCTACTTAGGAGATTAAATAAAAGCTCTAGTAAATCTGAAGACAAAGATATACAAATTAAAGATTTGAAAGTCTTGTTAAAACAAAGAAAAGTTCTTATAAAAGGAGAAGAAATAGAGTTTACACCTAAGGAATTTAATCTGTTAGTTCTTTTGTTATCAAATTTAGATAGAGTATATACGAGAGAGGAGCTTTTAGATTTGATCTGGGGAATGGAGTATATTGGAGGAACTCGTACAGTAGATATTCACATTCAAAGACTTAGAAAAAAACTAAATAAACCTTATGAAAATATAATACAGACAGTATATAGAGTAGGATATAAAGCTATAGGTGAAGTCTATGAAGGTTAGTATAAAGATAAAATTCAGTATATTTTTGGGACTACTTTTACTTTTGACAGTGAGTATACTCAGTACATTAGTATTGAGAGGAATACAAAATAATCAAAAGAAGAATTATGAAACTTATTTAAATCAACAGGCTAAAATTACAAATACATATATCAGACAAATAAGTAGTACAGCAGCAATAGAAGATACAGAACAATTTTTATACAAAAATGCACAACAAATTGTACTATATCTGAATTCAATAAATGGAATACATACTGCAATATATGATATGGATGGAAAAGAAATATTCAATTCTATGTCGTATAATTCTAGTATAGATGTTAAAGATATACTTTCTAAATCTCTTAAGAATCAAATAGCATATAAAATCGTAGGAGACTCAATAGAATACATGGCTCCTCTTTATAATGTAGATCAGATAGGAGTTATTAAATTTCATTATTCTCTTAAAAAAGATATTGATTTTTATAGAGATATAAAATCGCTTTTTATAAGTATAGGAACTATTGTGTTTGTACTTAGTTTTATTTGTGCATACATTTATTCTGGTAAAATTTCTAAAAATATTGTTAATCTTAGAAAAGGTACATTGGATATTAAAAAAGGAGTATATAATACTATTGTTCCTCTTAAAAGAAATGATGAACTTGGTGAGTTAAGTGAAGACATCTATTATATGAGTAGTCAAATCGAAAAAAATATAAAAGAAATGGAAGAAGAACACAAAAAGCTAAAACTTGCAGTACAAAAATTAAAAGCATTAGAAAATCAGCAGAAAACTTTTATTGGGAATATAACACATGAATTTAAAACTCCTCTTACAGTTATAAAAACATATATGGATATGCTAGATATATATCCAGAGGATGAAAATTTACTGAAAGATGCAAAAGTTAATATAGTAAAAGAGACGCAAAGATTATATGAAATGGTAGAGAAGAGTTTGTATTTATCCTCATTGCAAAAATATGATTTTGAAGTTCAATCTGAAAGAATAGATGTGAAAGATATATTAGAAGAAATCTGTAGTCGAATGCAAGGAAAAGCTAAAAAGTTTAATATTAATATAATACAAAGTATACAATCTAGTTGTATTCTAGGAGATAGAGAAAATTTAATGCATATTTTTATTAATTTAATAGACAATGCAATAAAATATAATGAACCTCAAGGAAAAATATTAATTAATAGTTATACTAAGGATAAAAAAGTATTTATAGAAGTAGCAGATACAGGAATTGGTATTCCAAAAAAAGCAAGAGACAAGATATTTGAACCTTTTTACACAGTAAATAGAGATAGATCTAAACATCATGGAGGAACAGGGTTAGGGCTTCCTCTTGTAAAAGAATTAATAGAGAAACAACAAGGAACTATTTCATTATTAGATACAAAAGAAAAAGGAAGCACATTTTTGATTTCTTTCCCAGCCTTATAAAAAATAAAAAAGTTTACAGTTCTGAAACATTTAGATATTCTTTTGAAAAATTAATTGGATATAGTATACCTATACAAAATAAGGAGGAATTGAAAAATGATAAAAAGAAAACTAATAGTAGGAACTTTGATTATTAGTTCTTTAATAGGAACTATTGGATGTGCACAATATAAATCAGAAGGACAAGAAGATAATATAACTATTATAAAGGATACAAAAGATATTTTAGCAACAGACATTGTTGCATCTAAAATTGATACTTATGAAGGTATAATAGGACATGATTGGTTAGATGAAAATGAAGTAGTGATTACAAAAGAAAATAAAGAATTAGAACCAGTAAAAATTGATAATGAAAAATTAAAGGCTAGCTTTGAAGCTAAAAGTCTTTATTCATATGATTTAGATTCTAAAGAGCAAAAAATTATTGGAGATCAATCGAAATTCCAAGATGGCGCAATTATTTCTCCTAATAATAAGCATATGTTTTATAGAAATGAATTTGAAAAAATAGCTACAGGATATATTGCGGATTTAAAAGGAAATACGAAAGCTAAAATTGCAGATAAATCTATAGATGAGTATGATTTGAGCGAGGCTCGATGGATCAATGATGAAGAGCTAATTATGCCGTGCAGTAGTATCAAAGGTTTTGCTATTATAAATGTTGATGGAACTATAAATAAAATAAAGGATGTAGAAAGTGGAGTAATGGGAAATGAAGATCCATTAAATGGTCTAAGTATTACAAATCCTATAAAAGTTGAAGATAAGATATATTATGTAACAATACATCGTGGAGCAAAAGATGACGATAAAATAAAAGTTTATGATATTAATAAAAAAGAAAAGAGAGAATTAGTTAAAGATGATGTTCAAAATTTTAGCTTATCTCCTAATAAAGAACAACTACTTATGCTTACATCAAACCCTAATAAAAATGTAAATGAATTGGTAGTTACAGATTTAGAAGGGAAACAAAAAGAGCTTTTAGCTGAGGGCTATATATTTGGCCCAAGATGGTCTTCTGATGGAACAAAGGTATCATATATATCAAATGAAGAAGGAAAAGAAGGGGTTTATGTAGTAGATGTAAAAACAAAGAAAGAATCATTGATTTCTGTAGGAGAATATTATATACCTATACAGTGGAGCCCATCGGATAAAAAGATAATGGTGCATAGTAAAAAATCTAAAAATAACGGAAGACCATTTGATGAAATAGATGTTACTAATGTAATTACTTTAGAAGAATAAAAAATTTTATAATTTCTTAGTAAAAAAATAAACCCACGATTTAAAAAAATCGTGGGTTTTTTATAAATCAAATATATTAACAAACTTTTTTAGCTGTATCAGTATATCTAGATTTAAGTATAAAGGTACTTATAGTTCCGCCTATTAAAGCTGGTAAGATCCATCCAAATCCAAGACCTGAAAAAGGCATTTTAGAAGCTAGAGTATTTAAAAGACCTAGCTTTATATTTAATATTCCAAGACCGTCGTTAAGACTTATTAAAAATGAACCTAGAACTGCTCCAGGGTAAGAGGCAGGAGGCATTAATTCATCTACAGATGCCATTATTATAAGTACTATAGCAACTGGATATACAGTTACTAGAAGTGGAACGGCAATAGCAACTATTGAGTCAACTCCGATACATGCGAAAATTCCACTAAATAAAGTTGTTATTATTACTACCATACTATAGCTTAATTTACCGTTAGTAAGATTACTAAAGAAATTTCCAACTGTAGCAGTAAGGCCGATTGATGTAGTAAGACAAGCAAGGGTAACAACTATACCAAGAGCTACCTTACCAAAGCTTCCTAAAAGGTTATCTGTAATACTCATAAGAAGTTGAGCCATAGGAATATCAGCAGGGAAAAGTCCACTAGAAGACGCACCTAGATATATAAGACCACCATAAACAACAGCAAGTCCTAAAGCTGCTACTATACCAGCTTTTATAGTAATACTAACTTGATCCTTTACATTTGTATAACCTTTATCTTTTATTGAATTAAGAATTACTATACCAAAGACTAGAGATGCTAAAGCATCCATTGTTTGATATCCATCTGTAAAGCCTTTAGAAATAGCATTTCCTTCCATGGCAACAGTAGGAGTACCAAGTGGCGATATAATTCCTTTTCCTATTATTAAAAGTATCATTAAAATAAGAGCAGGAGTAAGGATTTTAGCTATCTTATCTATCATCTTAGATGGTTTTATAACAAAATAAAGAGTAAGAGCAAAAAATACTGCAGACACTAAAACAACACTAACATTAGGGAAAATAGGCTTAATTCCCATTTCATAAGTAGTAGCACCAGTTCTAGGAATAGCTAGAAGAGGTCCTATAGCTAAAATTATTATAGAAGCAAAAACTTTACTAAATAATTTACCAACTTTATTTCCTATATCATCAACAGAACCACCTGCCTTAGCTCCAGCAATAATTCCTAGAAGGGGCATTCCTATTGCAGTTATAAAAAATCCAATTCCACAAATTATCCAACTTTTGCCAGCTGCAAGTCCTAATGCTGGAGGAAAGAGTAAGTTACCAGCACCGAAGAACATGGCAAATAGAGCTAAGCCAAGAACTATAAAATCATTGTTTTTCTTTTCCATTATGAGTCCTCCTTAATAAATTAGATTAAAAATATAATTGAACATTGTGTACACAATACAAGTATATAAATTATGAAAATATTTATTTTAAATATAATTTCATCAAAACTAAAAGATACGCTAATGACAAAATATTTGAATAAGAATAAATATTTTTAATTTTCGAGTAATTAACAAGTATTATATGATTATAAAATTTTAATGTCAATATGTTTTTTGAAAGATAAAAAAAGATAAAATTAAAAAAGAGATTGAAAATTCAAAAAAGTAAAAATAAATAAAGAAAACATTCAATTGTAAAAAGGAGTAAACAATTCGAAATATAAGAAAATGTTTTTATCAACGGTTTCAAAGGCTTAAATTACAGGGGTTTTACATAAATCATTACACTATTAATTTAATGATTTATATAAAAAACATAATATATATTTATTAAATCAAAATAATTGAATAAATAATTTTTGGAATCAATTTAAATTTAAAGATTTATGTAATAAAAATATAAAAAAGATAATAAAATAAAAGTAATTATATATGATAAAATCATAGTATAATTATAGTATTAATTATTTTATATAAGGAGGCCTTGCTATGTATCGTCCAATTTAGAAAACAACCAATTTATTTTAAAAATCTACTTATTGAATATTAAGAAGCTTATTAATTTAATTAAGTTTCTAGTGTTTATAAGATTTTTTGTTATGTAAATTCGGAGGTGTTCTAAATTGAATAATAAGAGAAATATTTACTTAATGTATGTAATTATTTTTTTGCAAGGTTTTGTTTTTTATGGTCCCGTAGCTACACTATATAGACAAGCTAGGGGTCTTTCTATGTCTGAAATATTTCTTATAGAATCTATATTGTGGGTATGTATGATTCTTCTAGAAGTGCCTTGGGGATTTTTTTCAGATAGATTTGGGTATAAAAAGACATTAATATTTGTTAATGTGTTATTTTTAATATCTAAAATAATTTTCTATATATCTACTTCATTTGTTTTATTTTTGATTGAAAGAATTCTACTTTCAGTAGTATTATCTGGATTATCAGGTTGTGATACAGCTCTTATCTATTCATCAATAGAAGAAGATAAAGCTCAACGTGTTTTTGGCATATATAATGCTTTTGGAACATTTGGTTTCTTATTAGCTTCGGTGTTGTCATCGTTTATAGTATCTATATCACTTGATTATACAGCTTTATTTACGATTTTTCCTTATGCATTGGCAGCAATATTAACTTTGTTTTTAGTAGAAGTTAATACTGATAATAAAGTAAAACCAAAATTCAAAGAGAGCTTCAAGCAAGCTTTCAATGATAAATCGATAATTGTTTTTATTTTTGCTATTGCACTTACTATTGAAGTTTTTCAATCTGTAACAGTTTTCTTAAACCAACCTCAATATATAAAAAGTGGAATTGATCCTAAATATTTTGGTATTATTTTAGCTGGTATACAGGTGATTAGGCTGTTCTCAGTAAAATCAAATTATTTAAGTGAAAAACTAGGTAATTGTAAAGCTATAATAGTATTAAGTTTTTTAGTTTCATTAAGTTGTATAGTTTTAATCTTTACAGCTAGCCCTATTATGAGTGTTACAACAATTGTCTTAATATCATTTAGTGTAGCAATGATAAGTCCAATAGAAATGGATATTAAAAACAAGACTATTAAAACATCAAATAGAGCTACAATATTATCCATATATTCTATGGTAGGAAGTTTGATAGCTTCTGTAGGTAATATTGTAATAGGAAAGACAGCAGATTATTCTTTGGAAATGGGTTTTATAACGTGTTCAATAATGAGTATTTCAGCATTTTTGCTGATGATTATATATCATAGATTAAGTAAAGAAAAAAATAACGGTTAATAGACTATATGTAAATATAAAATACCCCCAAACTGACAAATATTATATGTTAGTTTGGGGGTATAATTATGAGATAATTATTGTTGATTATATTTTGAATTTTTCTATGTTTTCTTCTAATACATGAGTACTTTCTTTTGATTCTAAAACTTGTTGCATTACTTGGGTAGATTTATCACTTATTTTAGAAACTCCATTTACTATATTTGTAGTTCCCATTGCTCCATTAGAAGCTGCTTCAGCTACACCATCAATAGTTACTATGACATTTTGAATAGAAGCGAGTAATTCTTCTGAAGTAGAACTGAATTCAGTTACAAGCTCAGCTACAAACTCAGCATCTTCGCTATATTTTTCTGATACATCCAACATAGTTTTATAATCGCTATTCACATCTGTAGATACAAAAGTTAACAAACTATTAGAGCTATTAGAAAGGTGATTAACTGAAGATACAACTTTTGTTGTTACATCTTGTATTTCAAGAACGGTATCTTTTGATTGTTCGGCAAGTTTTCTTATTTCATCAGCAACAACAGAAAATCCTCTTCCAGCTTCTCCAGCTCTTGCAGCTTCTATAGCAGCATTTAAAGCAAGTAAATTAGTTTTTTCAGCTATATCCATGATAGATTCAGATAAAATATTGATTTGATTAACTATCTTTGAATCTTCAATTGCTTGCTCAAGTTGATCTTTTGTATTAATTATTACATCATAAGCTTTTTTCTGAGCTAAATTAACATTTTCTTTAGTAGCATACGCTCTTTTACTAATCTCATTAGCAGAGATAGCGCCATCTTGTGATCTTTCTGCAATAGAGTTGACAGCTGCTTCTATATCCTTGGAAGTCATAGACATTTGGCTAGAAGATACAGCAGTTTGTTCCATACTTGCAGCTAACTCTTCTGTAGTTGCAGCTATTTCTTGTAAGTCATTATTTAATATCTCTACATTATCTACGACATTATCTACTTTCACTTCGATAGTTGAAGATTCATTCTTAATATTATTAACTAAATCTACTAAAGAAATTTTCATAGTATTAATACCATTAGTAATAGTGCCTATCTCGTCTTTTCTTGCTAACAATTTAGTGTCAAGTGATTGAGAAAAATCACCATTTGAAATAATCTTTAAATGGTTAGCAGATTGTATTATAGGATTAGTAATTAATTTTGTACTTTTATTAATCAATAAAATTGTTAAAAGTAGCATGACTGTTGAAACAATAAGAACCATTAGAGAAACTTTTTTAGAACCTTCTGTTAATTCCTTTTCTGACATAAACGATGCTAAAATCCAGTCAGTACCAGCAACTTTACTTGGATTGACTATATATTCTTCACCATCAATATTAACAGAAAATGATTTTAAATCTTCTACTAATGTTTTTTCTAATCCGGGTATATTTACTTCTTTTATATTTTTAAAATTATTATCAGCATTATTTCCGTCCGCCATTATCATACCTGTATTATATAAAAGAATATAAAAACCTGTCTTACCTATCTTCATTTTGCTCAACATATCACTAATAACTGATTGATCAACGTCGATTCCTATTGTACCTAATATATTTCCATCGGCATCTGTGAATGAAGATACATTACTTATAACCATGGCACCACTAGTAGCTTTATACGGAGCTGTTCTCATAATAGCACCATTTCCACTTAAGCCTTTTTGATACCAGTCTCTAGACGTAGGATCGTAATTTTTACTTATACTAGTCTCTGGCCAGTTTAGAAAACCACCATCTTTAGTAGCTAAATATACATACAATGTACCGGGATGTGTATTTGCATATTGATCAAATACTTGATAAATACTTTGCTCAATAGGTCCATTTTGAGATGGAGTCATTTGAGTTTCTTCAGTAGCATCCATATAATTAGTAATTGTGTTATCAACTGCTTGAATTGTTAAAGGATCTTTTGCTAACATATTTATATTTTTATCTATTTGATCATAAAATATTTTGATAGAATTCTCTATTAATTCCATTTGCTCATTAGAATTATTGAAGTAATCTTTTTTTGCTTGAATATTAACCTTGTAACTAACCATAATTCCCACTGTTGCTAGCGAAAGTAAAATAATAATTACAGTAATAGTTAGAAATTGTGATCGAATACTTTTGAACCATGTAATCATAATTAATGCCTCCTTATAGGGTGTAATACCTTAATTATAAAGCTTTCAATTTGTACATAATATTGATTAAGATCTACACTTGCAACTATTTTTAAGCAACAGAGTCGTGAGACTTGTTGGTGACATGAGTCGTGCGTTAGCATGAAGCGAAATTTTTATTTGAAATTTTTCACTTTATTATACATTTCTTCTCCAAATGTTTCATGAACAACACGACTAAAATGCCATTCATCCCAGAAGTAGTATTGATCTGGATTTTCACGAGCTGGTTTAACTTCTGGATAAGTACTTTGACACTCTTTGCTTAATTCAACTAATCCATATTTTTCAGGATTTTTAGTTATCTTATCACTGACCTTAGTGTGGTCAAATACCATGATTGAAACGTTTAAATCTTTTTGAAGCTTATTCATAGTTTGAGGAAGGTTTTTATTTATACGTTCTACGAAAGTTTTAGCAGAGTCTGTTCTATTAGTAGTATTTTCATAAGGTACAAGTGATAAATCACTACTATTTACTACAAAAAATTTCTTGGCTCCAAGTTTAGATAATTCTTCAACAGCAGTGTTTATATTAGTGACAGCTTTATCGGCTACGTCTTCAACTGTACCTGGGCGTGAATAATCCATAAATAAAAAATAATCGTTTGCAGATGCAAAAATAAAATATAGAGCCTCAGGATCCGCCTTTGCTCCATTCAAACTTTTTTCGAATTTTTCAACTTGTCCTAACACTCCTGTATATCCTAAATGGTCCATCCAAGTAGAATAATTTTCTTTTCCTGTAGTAGCTCCACCAGTAGCATAATTAGTTAAATTTACATCTAATTTTTTTGCTAATACTTCAACTGTGGTAGGTCCATTTGAGTATCTATCATTCCAATATAATTCATCTGAAGGTTTTATATATGCTCCATCGGGGCTATCTTTTTGATTTACAATTTCTGTGGAAATCTTTTTTGCCTGTCCATTATCTGAATAACTGTCACCAAAAGCAAATACTTGAGTAAATTCTCCTTTAGTTTTATCTTTAGCTGTTACATACCAAATCCCACTAAAAACAAAACTACAAACTAAAAGCATTGTAATAACAAATTTGAAATCTCTTTTCACTTTAGTTCCTCCCTATCCCATATTTTTCATAGCATATATCTATGTTAATTATAAACAATTCTCAATTTGTTTTCTACATTTATTTGCAATAAAATCAATATTCTTACAATAAAACCAATATTATATAAAAAGTATTTTATAACAAAATAATATATCTAGAAAGAAACTTATGTTAGAAGTAAAAAAATAAAAAGCAAGAGAAAGACTAGTTTTTAGTCTTTCTCTTGCTTTTATTTGTTAACGAAAAGTGTTCATCTAATCTTTCTAACTGTAAATTTGCTCTATCTATTTTTATATCTTTTATTATATTATTTTCAGATAAAACATATATTCCTGCAAAAGGGGAAGTTATATCTTTACCTATAATAGGGTAAACAGTTAATTTTAAATTATCTTTTTTATTAAAAGCTTCGCTAGCACCATGTGTAAGATTGAATTTGTTTTTTAAATCAGATAAAGGTTTATTTAAGAATTCTTTCTTAAATTTAGATAAATTAGAATCTTTTTCTAAATAAGGCAAGTCTTTTTTATCAATATCACCTGATGTATAGAAGTTTACTTTATAATCAGAATCCTTCCAAGTGTTACTTGGTATACCTGAAAATTCATCAATCTTCATATCTACAATTTTATCGTTTTCCATGAATACATACAAAGCACTACTGTCTTCATCGCTTTTTATAGGGTATATGGTTTCATTAGACAAATTGTTTAATATTTCATCTGAGCTAAGACCCTTTGTATTTACGTAATAAGTATTTATATAAGGAGTTCCTAATGTTTTCCATATAAATTCGTAATCTTTACCTATGATCCAATTTTTATTATTCAATATTTTCTTTGCATCAGGTAGACCTAAAGGATATTCATCATTTTGCCCAATGGTTTTGCGAGGTTCTTGTTCTGAAATTTCGTTAGGAGTAGGGTTGGTGTTATTTTCTGGTTCACTAATGGAACTGCATCCAACTAGGGCTATTAATAAAAAGCTTATAAATGTTAACTTATAAGAAGTTTTTTTGAATTTTTTTATCATAACGATTCTCCTTTTTAGTTCATATTTATTTTCTAATATATTCGTAGATACTGGAATAAAGCTAGGCTTAGAAATATAATCTAATAGATCTATAATAATTTTTCCATAAAAAATATGTTTTTCTTTTTTCAAGTTATTCAATACATGTGCGTCGCAAGCTACTTCCATATCATTTTTCATTTTATAAAAACCTATCCATATAATTGGGTTAAACCAATAGATTAATTGATAAATCAATATAATCCAATTCATCAATATATCTTTTCTTTTTAAATGAGATAATTCATGGAGTAGTATTAATTCTAATTGTTCATTATCAAAACGGTATAAAATTTTTTCTGGTAAAAGAATTCTAGGAGAAAAAATACCAACTAAACTAGGTGTAGAAAATTTTGTTGTTTTTATTAATCTTAAATTTTGCTTTATTCCCAATAGTTCTTTGCAGTTATTGAGAATGGATAATTTTTGTGTATCTAATATATCTTCTTCCATACGTATTAACTTATTAGAACGAATTGTTTTTATAAAAACAATAAAGCTTAATAAAAGAAATCCTAGTAACCATATGTATGTAAAAATATTTTTAAGTGACTCAAATATATTAAATGTATTTTGATTTTCTTTTGCTGTTGTTGAAGTAGTGTCTTTTTCTTTTGAGATAGATTTATTATTGTTTAAATAAGGATATCTTATAAAGTTATTATAATTGTTTATATTACTTGAAGAATTATTATAATTAAATTGTGCTTTTGAAATATATTTATTTTGAGTAAAGTATTTTGGAACATTATATATACTTATATTGCTTTGAACAGTATAGGGAACAGTAAGTGATATAAAGAGTAGAAACCATATTATATAATGTGTTTGTGCAGTAAAAAATTTATTGAATAGAAATTTGACTGTCAATATTATCAATATCAAAATACTTGTTTTCAATGACATTATAAATAAAATATTAGTAAAATTTATCATTATTCATTTTCCTCATCTAATAGATTTTTTAATTCATCTATTTCTTTGGAAGATAACTTCATATCTTTTATAAAGTGAACAAACATAGCATTGAGGGAACCGTTGTAAACTCTTTTTAGAAATGAATGGTTTTCTATTTTTTTATAATCAGCTTCTTTTATTAATGGATAGTAAAGATAAGCTTTGCCATCTTTTTTATAATCGATTGCTTCCTTCTTTAGAAGTCTATTAATCATAGTTTTGATGGTTTTTTCACTCCAACCATTAGCTACATCTACTTGTTCTACGATATCCTGCGATTTTATAGGATTCTGTTTCCAAATAATTTTCATGATTTCATATTCACTATCAGATATTTTAGGTATTTTTTTATTCATATAATAAAACTCCTTTACTTATTATTACGTTTGTAATCTATGTTTAATATTACATCTGTAATCTTTATTTGTCAATAAAAATTAAAAGTGAGTAACGTTGTAGAACTCTTATCTTTAGGATAAAATACAATTATATTAAACTATTACGAATTTGAAGGGAGAAATAGACATTGAGTAAATTTGTTCATATTACTTTTGGAGACTCAGCTGCAGGAACATTAAAATATTTTTTTAAAACTAACAAGAATGAATTTAATGGTGAGATAATAAATTTTAGAGAAGACTATTCTATCGGACCAATATATGAAATTGATACTGAAATAGGACTAAAAAAAAGAATAGAATACTTTGAAAAAATATTTAATAAAATTTCTGTAGATGAGTATTATGAGGATATTGAAAAAGAATTTATCCACACATATAAAAGCATAAAAGATATTGATCCAGATTCAAAAGTTGTAATATGGTATGGGAAAAATACTAACGATCAAGTAGGACTTAGCTATTTAAGTTCATTATTAAGAAATAAAAATTTATATGAAGTTAATGTTTCAGATTCATATATAACAAGTTATAACGAAAATGGATATAATCCAAGAGCTTTTGGAGAGTGTGCTCCTGAAGAAATAAGTCATTTGATTTTAACAATGAAGAAATTAGAAAAAGAAAAATGTAATTTTTTAATAAATGATTGGGAAGATCTTAGAAAATCTAAAGAAAATTTGAGGATTTTAAAAGATAATAAAATAATTGGGGTAGATGAAAGCTATTATGATAATGATATATTATCAAATTGTACTTTCAACTTTAAAAAAGCAGCGAGAATTATTGGAGCTACAATGGGAAAGTCGGATCAACTTATTGGTGATACTTATATTGACTATAGAGTTAGAGCGTTAATTGAAAGTGAACAAGTTGAATATAGAGGAAAGCTTGAAACTATGAGAGATTTTGAAATAAGAGTATCTGGTAGTGTAAGTGACTTCTTCGAAAAATTATTTAAAAAGAGTTGTCAAATAGATGAAGATGGATTTTATCACTATTTGATAGAGAAAAAAGAAAATGAAATAGTAGTTGATACAACATATATAGCTGATTGGAATACAATTGATTTATCTAATAAATTAATATTAGATTGTGATGAAAATAATATGTTTTCTCTAATTTGGTTCAAAGAAGGTAGAGATCTAGTGAGTATAAATCACATTTTAATAGATAATATTGAATATAGAATAGAAATGCATGAAGATGAAAATGGTAAGGAAATAAAGACAGAGGCAATAATACTTATTTCGGATCATTTAATAGATAAGCAGTTAGAAATTCAAATTAAACCTTATATTAGCATTGCCTTGAAAAATCAGTTACCAATGTAATAATAAAATAATAGGAAGTTATATAAAAAAGTTAGGAAATATTTTTCCTAACTTTTTTAATTATTATAGAGAATAAAATAAATTATTAAAATAAGCACAAATAAATGTAATAAGTATAATAGAAAATATATATTTGAGATATAATCAAACTATAGTAATTCGTAATTAAGAACTAAATCTATATAGTTATATTATGGAGGATTTTATGAAAAAACATTTTTCAATAGGAGAAACAGCTAAGATTAATAATATATCTATTCAAGCTCTTAGACTATATGATAGAATGGGGCTTTTAAAACCTGCTTATGTTGATCCGCAGAGCAATTATAGATATTATACAATAGATCAATTTATATATTTAGATTTAATAAAGTATTCAAAATATATAGGAGCTCCTTTAAAAGAGCTTGGGGAGGTACTACATAACAACGATATTGTAAAGGTGTTATCATTTATAAAGAAGCAACAAGATATAGTAGAAAAAGAGATAGTTAGATTAAAGAAAATAAGTGAGGATATAGGACGTATAGAAGATAAAATAAAATATGCAATAGAATGCAAAGAAACTAACGAAATATATTTTAGAGAAATTGAGAAGAGATTCATTATGGATGTTTTATTGAGTAAGAAAGATAAAGAAAGTGATATTGAAATAAAACTTAGAAAATTAGATAAAGTTTTGGAATCAAATGATATGAGCTTTGAAGGAGAAACAGGGTATTTTATTTATTTAGATTCATTTTTAAATGAAGGTGAATTATCTTATAAGAGTCTTTATTCAACAATTTATATTGATGATATTGAAAATAACAAATTAGACATTAAAGATATACCAGAGGGGAAATTTATATGCATAGCATATTTTAAGAATGAAAGAGATATTGCTATAGACAAGTTAAGAAAATATATAAAAGAAAATAACATTAATCCTACAGGTATTGGAGTAGAAGTTCAGCTATTTAACACATTGGAACAATGGGAGAATGACGATTTATTATATGAGTTACAAATTTTAATTTAAAACTATTGACTCTATACATAGTATAGACTTTATAATCTTTTCTAGGAGGGATGATATTATGAAGTCATTATGGAAAGAGTTTAGAAAATATGCAGTGCCATCTGTAATAGGTATGATGGTTTCGGCACTTTATATAGTTGTTGATGGAATATTTGTAGGTAGAGGAGTAGGAGCAAGCGCTTTAGGTTCAATAAATGTGGCTTTGCCTGTTACAACCTTGATGATGGCTATAAGTATGATGATAACTATGGGTGGGGCAGCAATAATGTCCATAAAATTTGGAGAGAATAAGCATGAGGAAGGTAATAATATATTCTTAGAAAGTTTATTCTTAATAGTAGTTATAAGTGCTGTATTATCGATAGTGAGTGTTGTTTTTCCAGAGCAAATAGCTAGAATGCTAGGTGCAAGCGATGAGCTGGTAAAAGGTACGGCTGAATATCTTCGTTATTATATGATGTTTGGTATTGGATTTTCAGGTAGTTTAGCTTTAAGTGCATTTGTTAGAAATGATGGAAATCCAAATTTGGCTATGATTTCTCTTATTTTAGGAGCAATAACTAATATAGCTTTAGATTATACTTTTATATTTATATTTAAATTAGGAATAGCTGGTGCTGCGATAGCTTCAGGATTAGGACAATTAGCGAGTGTATTACTTCTTTTAACTCATTTTGCAAGAAAAAAAGGAAAACTTAAGTTATATATGCCTAAGCTAAATAAGGCTGATCTTATAAGAATTTTAAAGACAGGAACACCAGAGTTTATGGTTCAGGTATCACCTGCAATTAGTGTATTTGCTTTTAATCAGGTTATAATAAGAAGAATTGGAGAAATTGGTATTGCTGGATTTAGTATAATTGGATATATAAGTACTGTACTTTTGGCATTGTTTATAGGTATTTCTCAAGGAATTCAACCGTTGCTAAGTTATAACTATGGAAAAAAAGATTATGATAAAGTAAATAAAGTATTTAAAATGGGATTAAAAACTAATTTTGTAGCTTCAACATTAATATATTTAATGTTGTTAGTATTTGGAGAACAAATAATTAGTATTTTTAATAATGATAAAACACTTATAAAGTTAACTTATGATGCTATGATAATTTATGGTTTCTCATTTGTTATAGCTTCAATAAATATAGTCAACGTGACTTATTATCAATCGACAGAAAAATCAAAGATAGCAAATATTATATCTACAAGTAGAGGGATGGTATTTACAATAGTATTCTTAATAGTGCTTCCTTTGATAATAGGAGATATAGGAATTTGGGTTTCTATTATTTTAGGTGAAGTTGCTACTTTAATTTTGATAATGTATTTGGTATATGGTAAAAAAGTAAATATTAAATTTGATAAGAAAGAGATTAAATTATGTAATAATAAAGATATAAAAGCATAAAGAAACCTCCTGAATTACCTTATGGTAAAACAGGAGGTTTATTTAATACAAAAGTATCCTGTTTACTAATATATTGAGGTAACTATATAATAGTTATACAGTTAATTGTTGATATTGACTGTATGCGTGATTCGAAGACAAAATAGTGAAACAGCGAAAAGGAGAAATATAATGGAATTAACACCAACAATATTTAATATATTTATGAAACCATTTGAAAAGAAAGCTTTGCATAAACGAAGAAGCGAATTAATATCTCAAGTACATGGGAATGTACTAGAAATAGGGGCTGGAACAGGGGTTAATTTCAATTATTATAGAAATGAAAAAATATCAGAACTAACAATAGTTGATATAAAGTTCAATAATATTATTAAAAATCATTCATTAAACAAGTCTATAGATATTAATTTTATAGAAGGAAATGCAGAAAAGTTACCATTTGAGGACAATACATTTGATTCCGTTGTATCTACTTTAATATATTGTTCAGTAGATAATCCAGATATAGTACTGAGCGAAGTATTTAGAGTGTTGAAGCCTGGAGGACGAGTTTATTTTATTGAACATGTCTTGCCAGAACAAGTACATTATAGAAAATTATTGAACACATTAAATGGGGCATGGAAAATGATAGGTAAATGTAATGTGAATAGAGAAACTTTGAAACTTATAGAAAAGGCAAACTTTAAAGTTGTTGATTTTGAAATGTTTGGCAAAGCATGCTTTATATTTATCAAAGGAATAGGAGTCAAATAATAGACTTGTAAAAATAATGTAAGTAGTGCAGATTGTTGAGATGTAAGAATGAATACTATATAATTATGTAAAGTGATATATAGGTATTAACTCTGTTTAAAAAGGATGATATTATGTTATCAAATGAAATGGCTGATTTAATTAAACAACGTGAGAGAAAAGGAAAAAAGAAAAAAAGTCAGATTCCGTATAGTATTGGATTGATTTTAATTGCAATAATATTATTTATTATACTTTTACAAAAGCAATATACGTATGCTGTATGTTGGATATTGGGAATTGGAATAGGAATTGTTTTAAGATATTCACGATTTTGCTTTTCAGCAGCATTTAGGGACCCTTTTCTTGTTGGAAATACTAAATTACTAAGGGCGATGTTGCTGGCAATGATTATAAGTACTATTGGGTTTGCTGTTGTACAACATAGTTATCTTCAACATAATCCTATTGATTATGATTTGATTCCAGGAGCTGTAACTTCTGTAGGAATACATGTAATGATTGGAGCTTTTTTGTTTGGAGTTGGAATGATAATTGCAGGAGGATGTGGCTCAGGTGTATTGATGAGAATAGGGGAAGGACATGGTTTACAATGGGTTGTTCTTATTGGTTTTTTGATTGGAACTGTTCTTGGAGCTAAGGATTATTCGTTTTGGTATAACAATATTATTGAAAAATCAAAGACTATTTACTTCCCTGAATATTTAGATTTTAGGATTGTTGTAGTAGTTCAAATAGCAATATTATTAGGTCTGCATAGATTAGCATCATGGTATGAAAATAGACGTTGAAAAGATATATAAATGGGGGAGAAGTTATGGCAGTAAGAGAAATAGATTGTTTATATGAAGCATGTCCTGTTCCTATACTAAAGGCAATGAAGGAATTAAAAACAATGGATCCTGGAGATATTTTAATACTTCATTCGGATCATAGTTGTGTAGGCGTTGCTTTTAATGAATGGGGAGAAAAGAATAACTATCCGATACAAGTTGTTGAGGTAGAGGATGGAGAGTGGGAAGTATATATTGAGAAGCCAAAATAAAAGTAGAGGGGGTATATGATGAAGTCCATTACAAAGTGGTTAAAAAAGCCATGGCCTTATTGGGTAGGTGGAATTTTACTAGGACTACTGAATGTTATCTTACTAGCTACTAGCGGTATAAGTTGGCAAATTACAAGTGGATTTTTACTGTGGGGAGTTGGAATTTTACAATTGTTCGGATTAGATCCTTTCAGTTGGGAGTATTTCAATCATTTTCAACATTATTATAGCTCTGTAATTGTAGAACATAACGCATTCATTAATAAATATACAATTTTAAATATGGGTGTTATCGTAGGATCTTTGATAGCTACATTGATGGCATCTCAATTCAAATGGAAGAAAATAAAAAGTAAAAAACAGTTTATTTTTGCATTACTCGGTGGAATTATGATGGGGTACGGAACAAGACTAGCTACAGGATGTAATATAGGTGCTTTTTTCAGTGGAATTCCATCATTCTCTTTGCATGCGTGGGTGTTTGGCGTTTTCGCTATATTAGGAGCATGGGTAGGATGCAAGATTTTAATAAAATTTTTATTGTAATAAAAAGAGGGCTTATGCCCTCTTTTTTAAATATAAATAAACTATATGACTTTCGACTTGTGCATAAGATTGATTGGAAATCTGCACTTACGAATTTTTTAGCAGAATCCTCTTTTACTAGAAATAATAAAGTCTACAAACATTTGCTCATAATGAGTAAATGTATATTTTTCTCTAGAAGCTACATAATACTCAAAAGGAATTTTAAGATCATCTACTTCAACTGGTTGAATTAGATTTTCTTTTAATTCTTGTTGAATGATCAACTTTGGTAAAAAAGAAAATCCTTTCCCTGAAAGAATAGAAGATTTAATAGCTTCTGGGGAATTTAAATCATATACAACATTCAGTTCTTGCATATTAAGGCCCTTTTCTTTCAATGCTTTTTCAATTAAGTATCGTGTTCCTGAATTTTTTTCGCGTAGAATCAAAGGAATTTCTTTAAGTTCTTCAATTGAAATTTGTTTTGGAGAATCAGAATGGTTTCCTACTAAAAGTAATTCATCAGATATAATAGTTTGAGTAACTATATCATCTTCTTTTGAGTCGTGTTGAATTATTCCAATATTAATAGTGTGTTTACGCAAATTTTCAATTACATTAGCAGAGCTGTTGACTTCCATACGAATATCTACTTCTTTGTTAAGCTTTTTAAATGTATATATGCTACAAGGAAGTGCATATTCTCCTACACTTTTGCAAGAACCTATCATTAGCTTTGGTCGATTTTGTTGTAGATCTTTCAAATCACGTTGAATATTTCCTTGAATTGACAGCAATGTATCTGCATAGTCGAATACGACTTTTCCTTCTTCAGTTAATTCAACTCCTTTATTACTTCTCTTTAGAAGACTTGCTCCCAGTTCCTTTTCCAAGTTTTGAAGCTGTATACTTAGTCCTGGCTGAGTAAGATGAAGATTTTTTGCTGCTTTTGATATACTGTTGCATTTTACCGTTATATAAAATGACTGGAGATATTGTAAATTCATATCGTCACATCCTTGAAATGATAAAAAAATATTAAAATACCTATTAATATTATCATTATATTATACAAAAATAAATATCTTTATACAAAATAACAAGCCATATAAAGCTAAATTGTAGAAGATTTAACGAAATATAAAAGATTCTTATAGTGTATAAAATATAGTTATGATAAAAATATAGGCACGTATATTATAATAAATTGAGACAAAATTAACAAATGTAATTTAAATGATATCGATTTAATGATATACAAAATTACAGGATGGAGTATAAGGTATGAATCAAAATACTGAATTAAAAAGGAATTTAAGTCCCTTAAATATAGTTGCATTAGCATTGGGCGCTATTATTGGATCAGGATGTTTTTTATTACCTGGTGACGTGTTTTTAAAAACAGCAGGACCATTAGGAACTGTTATCGGATTATTTATTGGTGCAATAATGTTGTGTATTATCGCATATAATTACGGGTATATGATTAACAAATATCCAGTAGCTGGAGGAGAATATGCTTTTTCATTTAAAGCTTTCGAAAGAAATCATGCTTTTATTTGCGGATGGTTTTTAGTCCTTTGTTATATTAGCATTGTACCTTTTAATGCTACTGCTTTAGGTGTGATTAGCAAACAGGCTTTTCCAGGAATTTTTGAAATAGGCTATTTATATTCAATAGAAGGTTCAAAAGTATTTGTAGGTGAAGTTTTACTTGGTATAGTAGCAGTAATTATCTTTGCATATACAAATATAAAAGGTGTAAAGATGACAGGTAATCTGCAAAATATTATTACAGGTTCTCTAGTAGGTTCAGTCTTTTTTCTTTTAATTGCTATATTAATAAATAATGAAGTTGAATATAGCAATTTTATACCTATGTTTCCTTCAAATATAAATCCAATAAAAGGTATATTATCTATTGTAGCAATAACCCCATTTTTATTCGTTGGATTTGATTCTATTCCACAAGTTGCAGAAGAATATGATTTTTCTCCTAGACTTGTTTTTAAATTAATGTTAGCAACGATTTTTTTTGGTTTTTTCATGTACATTTCAGTTAATACTATTACAGCTATTGTGTTTCCGTGGGAAGAATTTATATTAAGCAATCCTGACTGGGCAACTGGACAGGCTGTTCAATACATATTAGGTAAATTTGGTATGATGCTGTTATTTATATCATTATTTGCCGCGATAATAGCAGGTATAAATGGATTCTATGTTGCAGCTAGTAGGCTTTTATATTCTATGGGTAGGTCAAGTGCATTGCCGTATTGGTTTGGTAAATTACATCCTAAATATAATACTCCAGCAAATGCTATAATTTTTGTTGGAGCTTGTTCGATGATAGCTCCTTGGTTTGGGCGTGAAGTTCTAGGGTGGATAGTAGATATGTCTTCACTTGGAGCAGCTGTAGGTTTTTTACATACATCCATGGCATCGTATAAAATAGCAAAAGAGAGTAATGACTTTGAAAAAAACAAACTACTTAAAATAAGTTCAATACTAGGATGCATTTTTTCATCAGGATTTCTTGGATTACTGTTGATTCCAGGACTACCTTCATCTTTATCAAAACAGGTATTAATTATTTTAGGTTTATGGATTGTTTTAGGAATTGTATTCTATTTAGCAGTCTGCAAAGAATACAGAAGTCTTTCTCATCAAGAACTTGAAGATAAAATTTTTAATAAAGCAGTATAGGAAGAGGGCATATGCCCTCTTTTTGTTTGTAGCAACTAGACGATTTTTTATAATTTAATTATATGAATTTCAATAATCATATAACGTTTATGGAAGAACTATACTTACAACTATTTTGAGCAACGGAGCCCGTTAGGACTCGTTGGCGACATGAGCTTATGCGTTAGCATAAAGCGAATTTTTGTAGATGTTTTAACAAAGTATAAAAAACTCTTATAGTGCATAACACATGCTTATTATGAAAAGAGAATAAGGTGCATTATAATTAATTTGAGAGGAAATTAACAAAGAGAAACTTTAAAATACATAGTTTTAAATTAATATAGTGGAGGTATTATAAATGAGCAGAAAAATTTTAATAGTTGGGGGAGTTGCAGGTGGAGCATCTGCAGCAGCTAGATTAAGAAGACACAGCGAAGAAGATCAAATAATAATGTTTGAAAGAGGACCTCATGTATCGTTCTCAAATTGTTGTTTACCATACCATCTAAGTGGTGTAGTAGAAGGTGCAGATGATTTAGTTCTTATGCATCCAGAAAAATTCTTAAAACAATATAAGATAGAAGCTAGAGTAAACAATGAAGTATTATCAATTGATAAAGAAAATAAAGAAATAACAGTTAAGAATGTATTAACTGGTGAAGAATATACAGAAGCATATGACAAATTAATATTGTCTCCAGGGGCAAAGCCAATAGTTCCTCCGATTCCAGGAATTGAAAACGTAAATACATTTTCAATTAGAAATGTTGTAGATATAGATAAGTTAAACAAGTTCGTGAAATCAATAGAAACTAAAAATGTATCAATAATAGGTGGAGGATTCATCGGAGTTGAAGCAGCTGAGAATTTAAAAGAAGCTGGTTACAATGTAACTTTAATAGAAGCCATGCCTCAAATTATGAAACCATTCGATTATGATATGGTGCAAATTTTACATAAAGAGTTACATGATCATGGAGTAAATCTAATCGTAGGAGACAAAGTAAGTTCTTTTGATAAAAATACAGTTATTCTAGAATCAGGTAAAAAAATAGATGCTGAAGTAGTTGTTATGGCAATTGGTGTTATTCCAGAAACTGAATTAGCTGTAAAAGCAGGATTAGAATTAGGACAAACAGGAGCAATAAAAACAGATCAAAACTACAGAACTAATGACAAAGATATATATGCTGTAGGAGATGCTATTGAAGTTTATCATGCATTAACTAACTCTGTTACTAAATTACCTTTAGCAGGACCTGCTCAAAAGCAAGCAAGAGGAGTAGCAGATCACATAAATGGAATGCCTATACTAAATACAGGTTTCATAGGATCATCTGTAATAAAAGTATTCAATTATAATGGAGCTTCTACAGGATTAAATGAAGGTTTAATCAAGGCTCTTAATATGAATATAAAATACGATACAGTTAAAATAATTCCAGGGGATAAAGTTGGATTAATGCCACAATGCGAAGGTGTACATTTCAAATTAGTATATGAAGTACCAACAGGAAGAGTATTAGGAGCTCAAGCAATTGGTAAAGGAAATGTAGACAAGAGAGTAGATGTAATTGCTACAGCTATTAAATTGGGTGCAACTGTAGATGATTTAAGAGATTTAGAATTATGTTATGCTCCACCATTTGGAACTGCTAAAGATGTAGTAAACTTTGCAGGGTATGTAGCTTCTAACTTATTAAATGGTTCATTTGACCAAGTGCATGCAGCTGATGTAAGAGAATTAGTAGAAAACGGTGCTTGTGTAATAGATGTAAGAGAAAAAGATGAATATGAGCAAAGTCATGTAATTGGAGCTATTAACTTACCTCTTAGTGAATTTAGAGAAAGATTAGATGAAATACCTACTGATAAGCCGCTTTACTTACACTGTAGAAGTGGACAAAGAAGTTACAATGCAGTATTAGCACTTCAAAACTTAGGATTTAAGAATCTTTATAATATATCTGGAGGATTTATGGGATTATCTTTCTATGAATACTTTAATGATCAAACAACTGATAGAAAGATGATAGTTACAGATTACAATTTTGAATAAAATTCGTCTAGTCGCTACGCACTGATTCATGTCGCCAACGATCCCTGCGGGCTCCGTTGCTCAAAAATAGTTGAAAGTGTAGTTGTCTTATCAATATCATCATAATTGGAAGTATAATTTTCTATAAAGTAAAAAATAGGGGGCATTTTGCCCCTATAAATAGATAAATTTAGCACTATAAGAACATTACGGAGGTAATATTTGTGAAAAAAAATACTGAATATATTATTGGATTTATATCACTTATTGCGATTTTAATATTAGGAAAATTAAAACTTAGCAGTTCAATATTATTCTTTAGACTAATTGCAGGTGTAGGTCTAGGATATGCACTTACAAGAGCAAATTTTGGATTTGCAGGTAGTGTAAATAGAACTTATAGAACGGGTTCTACAAAATTAATGAGAGCATTAATGGTTCTGTTTGTTGGAACAGCAATAGTGAATGTTTGTTTTTTTATAGGTCAGGATGCAACTCAATATGACCTATGGGTTAATCCTATTAACTTAGGACTTATATTAGGAGGTATACTATTTGGATTTGGTATGGCATTTTCTAGTTGTTGTGCATCGGGAGTTCTTACTGATGTAGTAACAGGTCTACCACGTGCTGGTATAACACTTATATTCTTTGGAATGGGGGTATATTTAGGATTCCCGCTTCAAAGTACTGCTCCTTGGATTACTGATACAATCGCATCAACTGAAACTTTCTCAAATGGTGTATTTTTACCAGACTTATTTAAAGGCGATGGATTAGGTGGATATTTAGGAGCAAGTATCTTAACTGTTGTTTTTGCAATGATAGTAATTTGGATTTCTAAAGTATATGAAGATAAAAGAAAAGCACAAAATACGTACATAGGAGTAGATTCAGAATTTGCTCAAGAGAAAATTTATGAAGACAAAGAGCCTTTTAAATTATTTAGCAATAATACTTATGAAAAATTATTTGTAAGACCATGGACACTTGGTATGGGTGCAGTTGTAATTGGAAGTATATCTATACTTTTAATGGGTGTAACTAAGGCAGGATGGGGAGCATCTACGCCTTATGGATTCTGGTTTGGTAAATTACTTATATTATTAGGAGTTTCTCCTGAAAGTGTATCAGCTTTCTCACACAAACCAGTAGAAATATTTACAATGCCATTTTTCGAACATCAAATCAACGTACAAAACTTTGGTATTATATTAGGAACACTTATTGCATTACTTCTAGCTGGAAGTCTTACTAAAACATTTAAAGAAGGACTATCTATTAGCTTCAAAGAAGTATTAATATATGCTTTAGGTGGTATTACAATGGGAATTGGAACAAGATTTTCAAATGGTTGTAATGTAGGAGCACTTTATACACCAATTGCTAACTTCTCATTATCTGGATGGATTTTCTTAGTATTTTTAGTTGCAGGCGGAGTCTTAGGTAATGTTGTGTATAAAAACTTAATGACAAAGAACAGTTGTAAAATACAATCAAGTGAAACAAATTAGTTCGTAAAAGACACTCAAAAATAA
This sequence comes from Tepidibacter hydrothermalis, assembly GCF_029542625.1. Lineage (GTDB taxonomy): Bacteria > Bacillota > Clostridia > Peptostreptococcales > Peptostreptococcaceae > Tepidibacter_A > Tepidibacter_A hydrothermalis. The sequence continues at coordinate 3,769,630 of NZ_CP120733.1, read as the reverse complement.
GAGTGTCTTTTTTTATGTATTGAAAAAATTTCCAAAATAAAAAGTATATAGTATAATTATGGGGTCAGGAATACATAGAACTATCTGAAAATTTTAAAATGAGAGAAGCTGATAATAATGGAAAAGATTATTAATATATCTACATTCAAAGAAGACTTAGATAGGTTTGAACAAAACAGCAAAAACATGGAATTATTTCTAAGAAAAAATAAATTAGATGGATTTGAATTATTACAATATAATGAATGGAAAGAAAGTATGATTCCTGCTTCTATGGTCAAGGGAGTACATATGAGACATTATCCTACTTGGATTGATTTTTGGAGAGGAAATCATGAAAAATTAATTAATCAATTTAAAAATCAGGATAATATCTATAAATATTATAATGCTAAAACTAGAGATGATATGGTTGCAAAGTATAAAATTGATATTGAGAATGCAGCAAAAACAGGAGCTAAATATCTGGTTTTTCATGTGAGTCATGTAGAATTAAAACACTGTTTTAACTATAAGTTTACATATACAGATTCAGAGGTATTAGACTGTGCAATTGAACTTCTAAACGAGATATTTGAAGGGTACAAAGGAGGTCTAACGTTATTATTAGAAAATTTATGGTGGCCAGGTTTAACATTAAAAGATAGTAAAGTTATGGAAAAACTAATGACAGATATTAAATACCCAAATAAAGGATTTATGATGGATACAGCTCATCTCATGAATACAAATTATTATCTTAAAAATGAGAATGAAGCAGTGAAATATATATTAAGAACGATAGAAAATTTAGGATCATTAAAAGATCATATTCAAGGGATCCATTTAAATAGTTCATTATCAGGCTCTTATGTAATAGATCAGTTACAAAAAAATTCTCATAAGGATTTTTCAGTAGATTTTAATGATTTTAAGAAAATCTTTTATCATATCCGAAATATTGATCAACATAAGCCTTTTCTAGATAAAGGAATAAGTAAGGTGATTGATCTGATAGAACCTAAATATCTAGTATATGAATTTATAACTAAATCTTTAGAGGAAATGAATGATTACATTTCACAACAAAACAATGTATTAAATTATTAGACCAGATAAAGATTCATTTTATACCATAAAATCCAATAAATAATAGATAAATACTTAATTGTGATAAAAAAAATTTATATAAAATATATGAGTATAGAAAAAATCTATAATGATTTACACTAAACGACATATAATGATATACTAGTCCCAAAAACAATCAGAGGAGTTGGAGCTAGCATGAAAAAAGCACTTATAATAACACTATCTTTAATGATGGTTATATTTGGTCTTGCAGGATGTTCAAATGATGATAAAAAGCAAGAAGCAAATAATGATTCTAAATCAGAATATAATATTGCTGATACTCAAAAAGTTGAGGATGCACTTAAAGATGAATCATGGGTAGTTGTAGATACACGTTTAAATGATGCATTTAATGGATGGAAATTAGATGGCATTAGTAGAGGCGGAAGAATTAAAGGTGCTGTAGATTTTTCTGCTAACTGGTTAAATGTTGAAGTTGATGAAAAAAAGGTTAATAAAGAAGAAGTTTTAAATGAAGCACTTGAAACAAAGGGAATAACAAAAGACAAAAATATCGTATTATACGATGCAAATGGAAAAGACTCTAAAGAAGTGGCTGAGTATTTAAAGGAAAAAGGATTTAATAATTTATACCTATATGATGTTAACAAATGGGCAGATGATGATAAATTGCCAATGGAAAAATATAAAAACTATCAATTAATTGTACCAGCATCAATTACAAAAGATGTTATTGATGGAAAGAAACCAGAAAGTTTTGAGAACGCTAAGAATATAAAAATTGTTGAAGCAAGCTGGGGAGAAGAAAAAACTTCTTATGCTAAGGGACATATTCCTACTTCATTCCATATAAATACAGATGAAATTGAACCTCCAGCAGTAGAACCTCCAATGATGTGGATGTTAGCTGATGATGAAACACTTAAAAGTGTTGCTCTTAAATATGGATTTACAAAAGATGATACTGTAATAGTTACAGGAGAAGAGCCTATGTCTTCATATAGAGTAGCTACAGTACTTAGATATATAGGAGTTAATGATGTAAGAGTTTTAAATGGTGGAACAATGGCTTGGACTATGGCAGGTTATGAATTAGAAACTACAAGTAATAAAGCGACACCAGTTGAAGATTTTGGTGGAGTTATACCTGGGAATCCAGATGTTATAGATACAATGGAAGAAACTAAAGAAGGATTAAAAACGCCTGATAAATTCACATTAGTGGATAATCGTACTTGGGATGAGTATATAGGTAAGTCAAGTGGATATTCATACCATGATAAAATGGGCAGAGTACCTGGATCAGTATTTGGATATGCAGGAAAAACAGATTCTTATTCATTAGATTATTTTAGAAATATAGATAAGACTATGAGAAATGCAAATGAGTTCCTTGATCTTTGGAAAAAACAAGGCATAGATACAACTAAGCACTTATCATTCATGTGTGGTAGTGGATGGAGAGTTGCTGAGATTTATACTTACTCTGATGTTGTTGGACTTGAAGATATATCTATATTTAGTGATGGATGGATTGGATGGAGTAATGATTCTAGTAATCCAACTGAAACAGGAGAGCCTAAAAAGTAGGTGAAAAAGTTTGAAAAATAAATTCGTTAATATCATATTATATGGAATTGAGTGTATAGGATTTATAGCTCTATTAGTTCTAGAGTATTTATCAGGATATAAAGCTGGTGTTATGAAGCATTTATATTTCAAGAAAATGGAGTATTTAGCTAAAGTATATACTCAAGATTCAATGATGGTTCATTCTATAATATTAGTAGTTTTGTTTATAGGAGTATTATTGATATGTAAGAGAAGGCTTAACTGTAATTGTAAGAGAAGTATAATTATGTTTGCTGTATATAGTATTGTTTTAGTTACAGCATTCTATATGCCTTATATGAAAGAATTAAACACATATGCTTATATATTGATAGTCTTAGAAGCATCAATTGCAATTGAAACGATAAGAGTGATTATTAATAAATAATAAGAAGCACTATATCTTTAAAAGATATAGTGCTTTTTTTGTGGGTTATAAAAAACTATCTATAAAAATACCGTGAATCCAACGATACTTTGAATACAACATTTATCCAAATGATACATAAAGAATATGAACCTGCTAACTATTGATAATAAAGTACAAAAAACAATTAAATAAAAATAATAGTGATTTGTTTTAGACACAATAATATTTGGTATAATCTATATATAATTAAAAACAATGTTTAGTAAAGGAGATTATTATGAAGCTTATATCTTGGAATGTGAATGGCTTAAGGGCTATAGTTAAAAAGAATTTTATGGAGTTTTTTGAAGAAATAGATGCTGATATATTTTGTTTACAAGAAATAAAGCTACAAGAAGGTCAGATAGATCTTGAGCTTGAAGGATATGAACAGTACTTTAATTATGCTGAGAAAAAAGGTTACTCTGGTACAGCGATATTCACGAAGTTTAAGCCTATATCAGTACAATATGGGATAGGAATAGAGGAACATGATAAAGAAGGGCGCGTTATAACTATAGAGCTTGAAGATTATTATGTTATAACAGTATATACTCCTAATTCTCAAACAAAACTTGCAAGACTTGATTATAGAATGAATTGGGAAAATGATTTTAGAGACTATCTTAAAAATCTAGAAAAATCAAAGCCTGTTGTAGTTTGTGGAGATTTAAATGTAGCTCACAAAGAAATAGACCTTAAAAATCCTAAGACGAATAGAAAAAATGCAGGTTTTTCAGATGAAGAAAGAGAGAAAATGACTAATCTATTAGATTCTGGTTTTATAGATACCTATAGACATTTTAATCCTGATAAAGAAGGGGTATACTCTTGGTGGAGTTATAGATTTAATGCTAGAAAAAACAATGCTGGTTGGCGTATAGATTACTTCATAACATCAAAAGAATTAGAGGACAGATTGATTTCAGCTGATATACACACAGAAATTATGGGATCTGATCATTGCCCTGTTGAACTAGTCTTAAAATAAATTGAAATTAAATCTAAATTTTTCAGTTTTGGTATAAAATTATAGTGATCTGTTTACAGATCACTATAATTTTAAAGTCATATCATACCACTTAGCTCCACCGTGAACAGACTCTGAAACATCTTCGTTTACATATCCGAATTGTTCATAATACTTAATTAAATGTTCTTTACACGTTAGGATTATATTAGATATATTTTTATCTCTACATATCGAGATAAATTGATTCATCAATTCTGTAGCATATCCCTTTTTCTGATGATTAGGATGAACATCTAATCCGAATATGACCATATTTTTACCATTTGGATTATGAAAATCCATAGACTCGAAGAACTCATCTTTTATACTATTTGAATCAGTTAATCCCCCGTTTATAAATCCTATTATTTTTCCATCTATTTCACCAGCTAAAAATCCTTCTGGGAATACAGATATCCTTTCTTTAAAAACTTCTTTAGCAGCAGCTTCTGCTTTAGGAAAACAATCTGCTTCTATAGAACTTATAGAATCTAAATCTTCAATAGATACATCTCTTATAATCAATTGATCTTCCTCCTTTGATTAAATTAAATCTTATTTACCATTATATACTAAATAAAAGTGAAATTTATATGGATTCAAACTTTTTTATATAACTAAACGTCTAAGTATAGTAATAATAAAAAAATGAAAAAATTAAATATATATAAATAAATTCAAACTTTTTTATGTTATGAATCGTCTAAGTATAGTAATAAAAAATAGTATATAAAAAATATAGAGAGGAATAGGGTTATGATAAGACGTAAAAATAAGAACTATGATGAACTTGTAAAATATATAACTGATAACCAAGAGAGTTTATACAGATTTGCATACACTTATGTAAAGGATCAACAAGAGGCATTAGATATAGTACAGGAGTCAATATACAAAGCATTGTCATCAATCAATACATTAAAAAAATCTGAGAACATAAAAGCTTGGTTGTACAGAATAATAATAAACACTAGTATAAACCATATAAGAAAGAATAAGAGGATATTACTTATAGATGAAATGAATGACAAATCTGAATGTGAAGAAGATAATTTAGATAGAAATATAGACTTACGTGAAGCTATAGAAAAACTGGATGAAAATCAAAAAACAATAGTAGTATTAAGGTACTTTGAAGATATGAAAATAGAAGATATAGCTAAAACTATAGACTGCAATATAAGTACTGTTAAATCTAGATTATATACTGCTTTAGATAAGCTTAAAATAATTATGGGAGAAGGGGTGTAAATATGGATAATAAATTTAAGGATTTAAAACGAGAGTATGATTCTATACAAATACCGAATGAACTAGAGGAACTAGTAAACTCTACTATAAAGAATTATGAGAGAAATAGTATAAAAAGACCGTCTTATACAAGAAATCTTGCATTAGCAGCATCTGTTTTTATTATATTTTCAGGGATGTTTGTAGCCACTTTAAATATGAATCAATCTTTTGCTCAAAGTATGAGTGAGGTTCCTATAATAGGCAGCATAGCTAAATTATTGACGTTTAAAGATTATGAGATTCATAGTGATGTAGTAGATGCAGAAATTAAAATACCTAAGGTTGAGGGGTTATCAGATAAAAAGTTAGAGCAAAAAATAAATGATGAAATATATGAAAAAATGAAAGCTACAATAAAAGAAGCAGAACAAAGAGCTCTAGAAGATAAGCAGGCATTTATAGAGACTGGAGGAACTGAAGAAGAGTTTAAAGACAGAAAGACAAAAGTTAAAGTAGACTATGATCTTAAGTCAGTTAATGATAATATGATATCTTTTACTTTATACCAATATGAATCATCATCTTATTCATATTCACAAACTTATTACTATAATATTAATATTAGAAATAATAAAAATATAAAGATAGAGGATATATTAGGAAAAGATTATAAAAAAATAATAGATAAGAGTATATATGCTCAAATAGAAGAAAGAAAAAAAGACGAAAATAATAGTTTCTTTGAAGGGGAAATGGGATTCAATGGAATAAAAGAAACGCCTAATTTTTATATAAATGAAGATGGAAAAGTAGTAATTGTATTTGATAAATATGAAATAGCACCTGGCGCTATGGGTCCACAAGAGTTTGTTATAGAATAATTTAAAAAAATAGAAATAAAATATAAAATCAAACAAAAATGCAACTTATCATATGGTGGGTTGCATTTTCGTTCGATTAAAGCTGATTTTGGATGAATTATAATTTATGATATTTGATCTATATAATTTCAGAGAATACGATTATTTAATAATAAAGTGAAACTTAATTAATATGGAGTTTTTACTTTAACTGAATTAAGTTCAACTAATCCAGATGATGTAGAGTTCTCATATTTAAAGAAGAGGGATTTTTTAGAGTTCTTAGCTTTCGGATAAAATGTTTTTCACGGAATTACATATAAAAGCATAAATAAGAGGTTTTAATTCATAGTATATAAATGGAAATTAATACAGGTTAGAATATATATAGATACATATATTTAGGAGAAAACTATATAATGTTTTAATAAGAAATTAATATTAAATAAATAAGAAAATGAAATTTATATAAATGAATATTGCATAAATAATATGGAATGAAAAAAGACAAGATATTATAAACAGGAACTATTATAGATGAAGGGTATAGAATATGCGAAAAAAATATCTTGTTGACAAAAATAAAGATTAGATAGTAATATATCATTTATTATAAGCATTAGTGCTAATTTTTCGAAAAAGGTGGTTGAAAATGATAAAAAATCAAAATGCAACTCCATTATTTGATGCTTTAAAAGAGTACCAACAAAGGAATGTAATTCCATTTGATGTGCCAGGACATAAGCATGGAAAAGGGTTACCTGAACTTTCGAATTATATAGGGGAAAAAGTTTTGCAGGTTGATGTGAATTCTATGAAATGTTTAGATAATATAAGCAATCCTGTAGGGGTTATAAAGGAATCACAAGAACTTATGGCTAAAGCTTATTGTGCAGACCATGCATTTTTTTTAGTTAATGGAACATCGTCTGGAGTTCAAGCTATGATAATGAGTGTATGCAGTCCTGGAGATAAAATTATAATTCCTAGAAATGCTCATAAATCTGCTATAAATGGGCTTATACTAAGTGGAGGTATACCTGTATATGTTCAGCCACAGACTAATGATGAGCTTGGAATAGCAATGGGAGTTTCAGTTGAGAGTATTGAAGAAGCTATTGAAGAAAATCCTGATGTTAAGGCTGTATTTATAATAAATCCAACTTATTATGGTGCTACATCAAATTTAAAAAGAATAATTGAAATATCGCATGAAAAAAATATAGCAGTTATAGTTGATGAAGCTCATGGAGCTCATTTTAGATTCCATGAAGAACTTCCAGTAGCAGCTATGGAGCTAGGAGCTGATATGTCTGCTGTTAGTATACACAAAACAGGAGGATCATTAACTCAAAGTTCTGCGTTGTTGTTAAATGACGGAATTATAGATAAAAATAGAGTTAAAACTATATTAAATTTAACTCAAACTACTAGTGCGTCATATTTGTTGATGTCTAGTCTTGATGTTGCGAGAAAAATGCTTGCGACTCAAGGAGAAGAAGTATTTACAAGAGTGTTAGAAATTTCAAGAAAAGCTAGAGATGAAATAAATGAAATTGAAGGATTATATGCTTTTGGTAATGAATTGATAGGGCAAGATGGAGTATATAATTTTGATGAGACTAAGCTTGGTGTATGTGTTAAAGGTATTGGCATGACTGGTTTTGAAGTCTATGATGTCCTTCGAGATGAGTATAATATACAAGTTGAACTGGGTGATGTATATAATATATTAGCAATTATAAGTGTTGGAGATGATAGTTTTTCTTTAGACAAACTTGTAGATGCTCTTAAGGAAATTAGCTTTAAGCATGGAAAAGGTAGAGTTGATTTTGATAAAGTCGTACTGCATAATCCACAAATCGTAGTATCGCCAAGAGATGCTTTTTATGCTAGAAAAAAAATAATAAAGCTTGAAGATTCAGAAGGTGAAGTAAGTGGAGAATCTATAATGGCATACCCACCTGGAATCCCTATAATAACACCTGGAGAAAGAATAAGTAGCGAAATTATAGAATATATAAAATTCATTAAAAATCAACATGGTATGATGACTGATACTGAGGATCCATATGTTGAAAATATAAAGGTTTTAGGAATATAACTAAAAAACAGAGTATGCATTTAAATGCGTACTCTGTTTTTTTATGGTTATACTAATCAGTGAGTTATTTTTCTCAAATATAAAGTTAAACTTAATTCAGATAGAGTTTTTATTTTAACTGAATTTTTTTATTATGTTTTGTTGCTAACCTAATTAGGAACCTGTTGAGTCCTCATCTACAGTCTTAAACTATTAATATTTTACAACTTTTAGGTTTTTCATAAAAATAAAAAGTTTTTGAAAAATTATTGACAAACTCAAAAAAAATAGTATAGTAGATAATGTATTTACTATAAATCAATTTTAAGTTTACAAATAGTAAACCATAATATAAATCAATTTCAAGTTTACAAATAAGAAACTTTTAAAACAAAAATAAACTTAGAGTTTACAAATAGTAAACGGGATTCATAAATTCTAAAATCTTAAATGAAAAGGAGACATGGATATGAAAATAGAACAATTAGGGAGACATATTTTAGTTGAGTATTATGATTGTGATAAGGAAATTTTAAATAATCATGCTTTAATTGAGAAGTATATGGTTGAGGCAGCTAAAGAGTCAAATGCGACTGTAGTTACTAGCTGTTTTCATATGTTCAATCCATGGGGAGTTAGTGGAGCCGTTATAATTCAAGAGTCTCACCTGACAATACACACTTGGCCAGAATATGGATATGCATCTGTTGATCTGTTTACTTGTGGAGATTCTGTAAATCCTTGGGTGGCGTTTGATTACCTTGAGAAGAATCTTAAAGCAGAAAAAAGTGAAGCATCGGAAGTTGCAAGAGGACTTGTAGATAGAATAAGACATAACTCTAAAGAAAAATTCGAAGAGATTAAATTTAAACCAGACGCAGAATAATAAGATTAGACTATAATAAAAAAGTAGAGATAAATAAAGGGGTGCAAAAAATGCAATTATGGTATACGGAAGATCAAACAGATAATGTGAAATTTTCAATGAAAGTTAAAAAACACCTTTTTTCTGAAAAAAGTGAATTTCAACAAGTAGATGTTTTTGATACACATGAATTCGGGAGATTACTTACTATAGATGGACTTGTAATGGTTACAGAAAAAGATGAGTTTATATATCATGATATGATAACTCATGTTGCTATGGCTACCAACTTAGATATCAAAAACGTTCTTGTAATAGGAGCAGGGGATGGCGGAACAGTAAGAGAGCTTACAAGATATAAAAGTATAGAGAAAATAGATATGGTTGAAATAGATGAACTAGTAGTTACAGCATCAAAAGAATATCTGCCTATAACAGCATGTAAATTAGATGATCCTAGAGTTAATCTATACTTTGAAGACGGACTTAAATTTGTAGAGGGTAAAGAGAATATATATGATTTGATAATAGTAGACTCTACAGATCCAATAGGCCCTGGAGAAGGTCTTTTTACAACAAAATTCTATACTGATTGTTATAATGCTTTAACTGAAAAAGGTATATTAATAAATCAAAATGAAAGTCCATATTACTCAGAGAATGCAAGAGAGATGAGTAGAGCTCATAAAAAAATTAAAAATATATTTCCAATAGCAAAGGCATACCAATATCATATGCCAACATATCCATCTGGACATTGGTTATTTGGATTTGCATCAAAGCAATTAGATCCTATAAAAGATTTAGATAAAGAAAAATGGAACAGTCTTGGAATAAAGACTAAATACTACAATACAGACATTCACGTAGGAGCATTCGCTCTTCCTACATACGTTAAGGAGATGTTGGAAGATGAATCTATTTAAGAATGTATCTACTTTTTTAGGCTTTGATAATGAATATGAAGAATCTAAGTTAGTCTTATTTGGAAGTCCGTTTGATGGAACAACTTCATTTAGACCTGGAACAAGATTTGCTTCTAATGTAATGAGAAGTGAATCATATGGTCTTGAAACATACAGTCCTTACTTAGATAAAGATCTAGAAGATGTTAAAGCCTTCGATGCAGGAGACTTAGAATTTCCATTTGGAAATACACAAAAGGTATTAGATGAAATATATGACTTTACATCAAATATATTAAAAGATGACAAAACTCCTATTATGATAGGAGGAGAGCATTTAGTATCATTGGGAAGTATAAAAGCTGTATATGAAAAATACAATGATATGTACTTAATTCACTTTGATGCACACACAGATCTTAGAGATGATTATTTAGGAGAGCCATTATCTCATGCATCAGTAATAAAAAGATGTTGGGATTTTATGGGTGATAATAAAATATATCAATTCGGAATAAGATCTGGAGAAAAAGCAGAGTTTGAATGGGCGAAACAACATACTAATTTGACTAAGTTTTCTTGTGAAGGTCTTAAAGAAGCAGTTAAAACAATAGGAGATAAGCCTGTTTATATAACTATAGATTTAGATATTTTAGATCCATCTATCTTTTCGGGAACAGGAACTCCTGAACCTGGAGGAATTACTTTTAATGAAATGATGGAAGCTATAAAAACTATGGAGTCTCTAAATATAGTTGGTGCTGATATTGTAGAACTTGCACCACAGTATGATACAAGTGGAGTTTCAAATGCAGTTGCATGCAAGATATTAAGAGAGATGGCACTTATAATAGAAAAATAAATTATAAATTTCTTATAAAAATAACGCTTATTAAATTTAATAAGCGTTATTTTTTTTATTTTTAACCAACGGAGCTTGTAAGGATAGTTGGCTACATAAGCCATGTATTAGCGTGAAACGAAGTTTTGATTATTCTATTTGATTCTTTGGATTTTGAAATTTCGATAAAATATGTTTCACATTAAACAATTTATCTCCATACTTAGACATAATAACTGCTATTGATATAAATATACATCCTATAATCATATTTTTTGTAAAGATTTCGCCTAACAAAATCACTGATAATAAACTTCCAAATAGAGATTGAAGAGATACTATAATAGAAGCATGTGTATCTGATGTATATTTTTGTGCTGTATTTTGAACTAAGAAAGCTAGTGTAGTGTTTAGTATTATTAAATACAAAATAGAAAGAATTGTGTTTGTATTAAAGTGATTTAATTTAGGTTCAAATAATAAGGCACTTATAAGAGACAAAATTCCAGCTACTACTAATTGAATACTAGTCAAAGGGATAGGATCTATATCTTTAACATAAAAACCTATTAAAACTACTTGAATAGCAAATACAAGAGCATAAAGTAGTGTTAACGTATCTCCAAAACTTAAATAAAAAGTATCTTGAAGACTCAAAAAACCTATACCTATAATTGTTAATAGACCTGATATAACAGAGTATATAGTTGGCTTTTTCTTATTAAAATACCATGATATAAATGGAACGAAAATAGTGTAAGTAGCTACTAAAAATGATTGCTTTCCAGCAGTTGTATACTTAAGTCCTATTGTTTGAAGTGATTGTCCTGTGAATAATAAACATCCTAATAATAGACCTGATATTAAGGTTCTTTTGTTTATATTTTTAATCTTTTTAAAAAATATAAAACTTATAATCAATCCAGACAATAAAAATCTAAATGATAATACATAAAATGGAGTAACAGATTCTAAAGCTATTTTACCTGCAATAAATCCTCCACCCCATATAAAAGCTACAACCAATAAAGAAAAATCAGCTAATAAAACTTTCTTTGATAATTTATCATCCATATTAATCATCTCCTTTAAAATTTATTCTAATGTAGGCTTTACACAGTGTTTTATATCTGAAGAAAATAATATTATTAGTATACTATACTTTATATCTTGAGTCTTTGAACAAGATAATATTATTAGTATACTATCTTTACATTCTGAGTATTTAAAAAGAAAGTTCGGAGGTTAAATTTATTTATTTGAGGAATACTATATAAAATAGTTTATGTTTAGTTGAAACATGATATTGAGAAGTTTAGATATTGATTATCTATAATTCGGAGGAATAAATCGTGAATAAGGAAATTATTTCTGATAAACAAGGAATAGCTCTTATAATTTTATTTATAGTAGGAACATCTTCAATACAGGCATCAGGTTTAGATGCAAAACAAGATTTATGGATAACAGTTATTTTATCAATATTTATGGCACTACCTGTAGTGATTTTATTTGGCAGACTACATGTTATTTTTCCACAGAAAGATTTATTTGATATTATTGAAATTTGTTTTGGAAAGTTTATTGGAAAAATAATTATAATGTTATTTACTTTTTTTTGCTTTGAGACAGGAAGTGAAGTTTTAAGGAATTTCGGTCAATTTGTTAATATAGTTACATTACATGATACACCTTTAGTAATACCAGATACAATTATGATTATTTTATGTATTTGGGCAGTGAAAGAAGGAATTGAATTAACAGGAAGGTGGTCGGAATTTTTTATTTTGATAGTAATTGGTTTTTTATTTGTTTCTGTACTATTATTAATACCTGATATTAATATGAATAATATTTCTCCTACATTATATAATGGAGCAAAACCTGTTATGCAAGGGGCTTTTATAGTATTTTTATTTCCGTTTACGCAAATACTTCCATTTACTATGGCTTTCTCTACTTTTAAAAGAAAAACCTCGCCGTATAAAGTTTATACTGTAGGTTTAATAATTGGAGGAATATTAATATTTGTTATTTCAGTAACTAATATTTTAGTTTTAGGAATAAACCAAGCTTCAATAGTATATCATCCTTCCTATTTTACTACAGGAAGAATAGATATTGGTAATTTTGTACAAAGAGTAGAAGTGATAATAACCACTATATTTTCATTAGGCGCATTTATTAAAATAAGTATATATTTGTTAGGTGCATGCAAAGGAGTTGTTAAAATATTTGGATATGTTGATTATCGCTTCATTGTAATGCCTATTGCGTTATCGATGCTTAACTTATCTTGCTTTATAGTTGATAATATAATGGAATTTTGGGAATGGACTGATGAAGTATGGAAGTATTATGGTCTATTCTTTCAAGTGATTTTACCTATTATTATATGGATTACTTGTGAAATAAAGAAGAACCGGGTTTCAAATTTGATTTAATAAAAACTTCTTTCATTTTAAGTAAAGCACCTAGGTAATATTTGTCCATTTTATAAATATATAATAGTATGATATAAAAAGTTGTTTATATATTTGAATTATAAAAACACCTGTACTAATTAACGAAACTATAATTATCTTTTAAAACAGAATCTGATTTATATTTACTATCTATTTTATTTTGAATAGATAGTATTTTTTTATGTGTAGATTTAATTTTATTGATTGCATCATCAGATAAGCCTGAATCTATATTTGCTGTATTCATATATTTATTTATATCTAATATATCATTTGCTATATTAGATAAATTATCATCATTTTCTAAACTTAGATATAAGTGACTCATTATATATTTGTATTTTATAAGAGAATTTCCTCTTAAATTTCCATATACATCTATTAATGTAATAACTTCAAACAAGGTATCTTGTGTAATATTCAATTTATGAGAATAATTAGATATGATTTCATTTTTTAGATTTACATTAGAGATATATAAATTAATAGAAAATATAGTAGATAAAAATATAAGTAAACATAGTAATGTTAAATTCCTTCTAGTAGTCAATATTATCACCTTTCCTAACAACAGATTATATAAGTAAGACAATATAGACTACGAAAAAGTTTCATATTTTATAGCAAAAGTATAATTGATAATGAATTTCAAAAAAAGTATTTACAATGAAAAATAAGTAGTGTATAATCTAATTGCGAATGAAAATTGATATCAATAAAACTGCACATTATTGATACATACGCATTATCTGTATATTGATGCCATTGATTTACACTCTTGGGCTAACAGTCTCTCTTGGTCTGCACCACTAAGAGAGGCTGTTTTTGTGAAAGTTAAACCAAATATTATCGCGGCTGCAAAGATAATTAAAAATATATGGAGGGAAAGTTATGGCAAAAGATAGAAGACCACGATTTAAACTATGTAGAAGATTTGGGGTTAATTTATATGGACATCCTAAAGCTATGAATCGTGAAGATAAGAATGTTAGAAAAAAGAAGATGTCTGATTATGGATTACAGCTTAATGAAAAGCAAAAACTAAAAGCATACTATGGGGTTTTAGAAAAGCAGTTTTTAAGATATGTTAAAAAAGCTGTTAAATCTCCTGAATTAACAGGTACAGCATTAGCTCAAATGTTAGAATGTAGACTTGATAATATTGTATATAGAATGGGATTTGCATCATCTATCAGGCAAGCAAGACAAATGGTAACTCATAGACATATACTAGTTAATGGTGAAAGAGTGGACAGACCTTCTTATGAGGTAGTTCCAGGGGATGTTATAACTCTTAAAGAAAAATCTAGAAAAAATGAAATGTTTGTAGATAATTTCAATAACTTTAATAGCTTTCAATTAGATTATATAGAATTAGATAAAAATAATTTTAGTGGAAAGCTTACAAAAATACCTGCTAGAGAGAATATACCTATAGAGGTAAGTGATCATCTAGTTGTTGAGTTCTATTCTAAGGTAAAGGCTTAAACAACAAAGAGAGCAAAAATTTATTTTTGCTCTTTTTGTGTAATATAAATTACTAATGGGCTTAGATGGGGAGGAAAAATATGAAACTGGGGATAAAATATAAAATAATAGGAATGTTTGTTATATTGATATCTATACCATTATTAATATTAGGTATTAGCGCATATAGAAGAACTGTAAATATAATAGATAAAGATTTAAATGAACTTTCTAATAGTACTATTTATGGAATACAAACAGCTATAAATGCCTATATAGATGATTTTGATAAGAATTTAAGGATGATTAGCAATAATATAAATGCAAAAAATATTATGCAAGATCCAAAGGCAGAAGGGTTTTTGATAAGTATATTCGAAGATTTCAAAAAATCACATAAAAATGTTAAAGAAGTGTACCTCGCACTTGAGGATAAGAGAATGTATTCGTATCCAAATATAGAAAATGGGAAAACGTTTAATCCTTTGACTAGACCGTGGTACATAAAAGCTAAAAACAATAATTCTATTTCGTGGACTGAACCATATAAAGATACTAATACTAATGATTTAGCTGTAACTATTTCTTCACCTGTATATAATACAAAAAATGAATTTATAGGGGTTATGGCAATAGATATAGATTTAAATAATTTATCTAATATGGTAAACAGCATGAAGATAGGAAATGAAGGATATCCAGTATTAATTTCTTCTGATAAATTTGTAATTACACATAAAAATAAAGAAATAATAGGAAGTAAATTGAATTTAAAAGAACTATGGGAAGCTATAGATAAAAAAAAGGACAAGATATCTTATGAATATGAAGATAATGGAGTATTAAAATCGAAAGTTGCAGCCTTGTCTTATATAAAGTCAAATGGATGGACTATTGTTGGAACTATATCTACAGATGAAATATATAGTAGAGCAAATGATATAATGTATAGAACTTTAATTGTAGGAATGACTTTTTTAATAATAGCTATAATTATAGCTTATATATTTTCTAATTATATAAATAATCAAATAAAAAATATTATATATACTACTCAAAGAATCAAAGAAGGAGATCTAACTATACAATTAAAAACTAAAACTGGAGATGAATTTGAAAAAGTATCTAGTATGTTTAATGATACTGTAAATACATTAGGGAGCTTAATCAAAGATGTAAAAGATGCATCGGATGAAGTTATAAGCTCATCTCAAAATTTAGCGTCAATAGCTGAAGAAACAAGTGCAACATCAGAGCAAGTAGGAGCAACTATTGAGGAAATAGCAAGAGGCGCTACATTCCAATCTGAAGAAGCTGAAAAGGGATATGATTTAGTTGATAATTTATCAATCAAATTTGAGGAGTTAAAAAACAATGCAGATGATATGCTTGTATCAGCTGTAAGTGTAATTAACTCCAATAAAGAAGGGTTAAAGGCTGTAAATGATTTGAAAGATAATACACACAAAAGTATTCATGCAAATGATAAGATAGAAAAAGCTATAGTTGAATTCAATAAAAAATCAAGCGATATAGAAGGAATATTAAATACTATTACATCAATAGCAGAACAAACAAATTTATTGGCTCTTAATGCATCTATAGAAGCAGCTCGTGCAGGTGAATATGGAAGAGGATTTGCAGTTGTGGCTGATGAAATAAGAAAGCTTGCAGAAGAATCAAGAATTGCCACAGACAATATAAAATATATAATAGACATCATACAAAAAGATAGTAAAAATGCTGTAGAGGTTATGGATGAAGTTAAAGATGTGTCTAAAGAACAGATGGGATCAGTAGATAAGGTAAATAGTTCTTTCGAAACGATATTAGAATGTGTTAATGATATAAATTATAAAATAAATTGTATGGGGACTTTTGTAAACAATATAAATGAGGATAAAGATCTGATAGTTGAGTCTATACAGAATATATCTGCTATATCAGAAGAAAATGCGGCATCAACTGAAGAAGTAAGTGCTTCTATGCAACAGCAATCTATGGCTGTAGTAGAAGTAGCTAAGCTTGCAGATAATATGAATATTTTAGCTATGAAATTAACGGATAATATTTCTGTATTTAAAATATAGACAATAAAAGCCATGAGAGAATTAATTTATTAATTTTCTCATGTTTTTTTTATAGGTATGAAATTATATTCTTATAAAATATTTTAAAGAAGATTTTTTATTTTAACTAAATTATATTTTTTATGTTATATTGATTTGGTAAAATTTACGTTTTAAGATACATTTCTTATTGTAAACCTAATTAAGTATTGTGAATATTATATGAATGAAGTGAAATGTTTAAGGGGGTATATAATGTATTTCAATCCTATGTTTTTTCAGCAACCTATGATAAGGAATAATAAAAGCTATATATTAGATTTAAAAAAAGGAGATGTTAATGGAGACAAAGGAGTTGACTATGTATATCTTATAGGAGATAAAGCTGATGCAGATAAAAGTTTGTTTACAGTTAATATAAGAATCAAGATAGTAGATCCCAGAACTGGGAAACAATATACAATTCCTCTTAAAGAAAATGCAGGTTATAATCCAACTATATTTTTAGGAGATTTTACAGGTGATGGAGTAGATAATATTTTTGTAGCTATAGCTTCTGGAGGCAGTGGTGGATATGCTTTTTATTATATTTATTCATTCTTAAAAAATAAACCCAAATTGATGTTTGATTCTGAAGAATTTTATAAGGATAACCCATATGAAGTAAATTATATGAACAATTATAATGTGGAAGTTATAGAAGAAAGTGATCAAGAGAGATATATAATAAATATTGAAGACAGGGGAGATGAGTATTTATCTAAGATATACAATGAAGATGGAACTTTAAAAGAGAGCATTAGTGGATGGGTAAATCCTCTTGGAGGATTATATCCAATAGATTTTAATAGAGATGGAGTATATGGATTATATGCAGAGCAGAGTATAGCTGGAACTTTTAATGCAGATACACTAGGATATGTTCAAACATCTCTTGAATGGAAAGGAAACAGCTTTTTGCCTTTTTTTCAAACTGTTGGGATCGGATCAGAAGAATATAATATATAGAAGGGGATTCCCACCATCTAGTTGTTAACTTCTATTCTAAGGTAAAGGCTTAGATAATAAAGTATAAGAAATATGCATATAAAATTATTAATATCTATTTTTTTATAAAAAAGTCCAATATTTCTAAAAATATTATATAGATAAAAATCATTTTGTTGTATATAATATGTATAGCGAGCATTCTGTAGTATAAGTGTGTATTTTAAAGCTTATTTCAACTGAGTTTGCTATATTAGCATATAGAGGAGAAGATCGATGAAAGGCTGGATTATTTACAGTGAGAATGAAACAGAAATTGTTTCAGAAAGAAATGAAGTAAATAGATTTATTGAGGAGGCTGAAGCTGAAGGAATTGAGCTTAGAGTATTAAAACCCGAGCAAATAGACTTGGTTGTAACTAGCCAAAATAGGAAGAGTATATTGATTGATGGAGAGATAACAACATTACCAGATTTTGTACTTCCAAGAATGGGAGCCGGAACAACATATTTTGCTTTGGCGGTTATTAGGCATTTGGAGAGGCTTGGTGTACCATGTATAAATTCATCTCATCCTATAGAGATAGTAAAGGATAAGTTATATACACAACAGATATTAGCTGAAAATAATTTTCCTTTTCCAAAAACTATGTTGGCTAAGTTTCCAATAAATATAGATTTAATAGAGAAAAATATAGGATTTCCAGCTGTTATAAAAACGTTATCAGGGACTCAAGGTAAAGGTGTATTTTTAACTAACACAAAATCTTCTTTTAAAGATTTAATGCAATTAATAGAGATAACTAATTCTAAGTTGAATATAATAATTCAAGAATTTGTAAAAGATAGTTATGGAAGAGATTTGAGAGTTTTAATAGTTGGAGGACGAGCTATTGCATGTATGGAAAGAACAGCTCCATCTGACGGTTTTAAGTCTAATTTTTCAGATGGAGGAACTGTAAAAGAATATCAATTGACTCCAGAAATAGAATGGTTATCTACAGAAGCGTGTAAAATTACAGGGCTTGAGATAGCAGGGGTGGATTTATTATTTGATGGTGATCACTATAAGATATGTGAAATAAATTCATCTCCTGGGTTTAGAGGAATAGAATCATGCTGTGATATAAATGTAGCTAAGGAAATATTTAAGTATTTAAAAATAAGATTTGGAATATACAATTAAGATTATTGTATTCGAGGAGAATTAATATGATAAAAGTACATGAGATAAATAATTTTAATTCGTTATGTGAAACTTATAATAAAAATGAATTGAGTTCTAAAATAGCTGATTTAGTAAACTCTAATATGATACATGAAAATAAAAGCAATACTTACTCAAAAGATGAGATTGAAAATTTAAGTAAAAATAAAAACATAGAATCTATGGAAAATTTAATAGAAAGATCTTATCTAGTTTATTTGACTAATGAAGAAAATGAAATAATAGGGTGTGGAATGGTAGTAAAACAAGATGGACTCTATTTTGCTAAAACTCTTCATATAAGGCATGACTACAGAGGACTTGGATATGCTCAACAGATATGTGATTTACGTGAGGATTTTCTTAGAAGTATAGGAAAAAACGAAATATATATAGAATCTTTAAAATATCCTAAAACTATAGAATTCCATAAAAAAAGAGGGTTTAAAGAAGCTAGTAATTATAGAGAATTAAAATATACTATACTTATGAAAAAAGATTTATAAAAAATAGATTGATATCAATTTAATTGATATCAATCTATTTTTTTTATAATCAGTAGGAATTTATATTCGTGTTTAAATTGGTGATAAGTATAATTTTGTTACGAATTTCAAAAAAAGTCTACATTAAAAATCTTTATAAATAAAGACTTGTTTATTCTATATGATTTTGAATTAACAAGATAGAATATCTTTAATTATATTAATTTGGTAAAATTTATGTTATTATATTTAAAAATTAACAAACTAGGGGGATTTGCTGTGAAATTTAAAGTTCATAAGGATGTATTTGATAAAATTCATGATGCCTGCTTTGGGGGAGTAGTAGCATATGATGTGGATAATAGGGGAGAGAATTGTGATATTGAAAAAATTTTAAGGAATGAAATGGATAACTTAAAAATAAGGCTTAATGGATATAACATAAAGGAATATGAGAGTATAATTCCATATAGAAATGCATTTAAAGACTTAGGAATTAATCCTAATAAGTATATGAGTTCCATAGAAGCCATGGCAAAGAGGGTATCAAAAGGAAGTAAGCTACCATTTATAAATCCAGTAGTTAATTTAGTGAATTCTTTATCTTTAAAATATATATTGCCTATGGGGGCACATGATATGGATGATTTAAAAGATGAAATAGTCATTAGGTTTTCAAAAGAAGGAGATACATTTATTCCACTTGGAAGTAATGAAGTAGAAGATGTTGAAGCTGGGGAATTAGTATACTCTGATAGAGATAGAATAAGAACTCGTAGATGGATATGGAGACAAAGCGCTAAAGGAAGTATAACTGAGGATAGTAAAAACATATTTTTCCCTATAGATGGATTTGAATCCAAGAATAAGGTAAAAGTAATAAAAGCTATGAATGAGTTAGAAGAACTTTTAGTTAAGTATTTTGACTGTGAAACTAAGAAATTTTTTGTTGATAAAGATAATAGAGAGGTAGAAATATATTAAGACCATTTAAAATTTAAGAATTACAATTACAAAATACCGCTTATGTATTAGATATATCTAATACATAAGCGGTATTTTTATACCTTATCTTCAACGATTAGAATACACTTGCATAATATATTTAAAAAAGTTAATAGGGGTTGTTTTAAATGGTATATAGAGATTATTTGGTTAATATAGTTAAGTGTTTCTTGCCTTATATGGCAGAGGTATCGACTCTTAGAAATAATAAGAAAGCAGTAATTCTTGCAGATATAGATGGATATGGATTTAATGAGATAGTAGCAGCTTATAAATGGCAAGGAGAAAACTATATAGTAGTACTAAAGAGAGTATATAATGGTTGGTGTATTATAGGAAATGTAAAGGGCTCGGGGTATGACATAACCGAACTAATTGCAGCACGTGTTACAAACACAGCTAAAGACGATATTATAGTTGGATGGCAAGTTGGATCAATATGGTCTGAGCTTTATATATATAAATATACCAATAAAGGGCTTATTAATATATCACCTAGCGAAATATATTATAGCAAGATAGATATTGAGGATATGAAAGGTGAAGGTGGAAGAGTAGAAATTGCAATATGGATTCATGATACAGGAGAGGCTTACAAAGTAAAGGTTTTAAGATGGTGTGATAATGGTTTAATAGAGGCTATAGATGTATATCCATATTATTTTAAAAAAGTAGTGAAATACTATAAAGAAAAAACAAAAGAAGTTCCACTATCTCCGGTACATTTATATTATTTAGCTGATGCTCAATTTAAGTCAGGTGAATATGAAGATGCACTTAGTTCTATAAATAGACTACTTCAATTTGAATATCCTTATCCTTCAAAAGAAAAAGCTATTCAATTAAAAGATGAAATACAGAAAAGAATATATTAGTGTAAACCTAATTAAGCATTTCGCATATTATATGAATACAGTGAAATGTTTAAGGGGTGATATAATGTATTTCAATCCTATGTTTTTTCAACAACATATGAGAAAAAACAATAAAAAAAGTTATATATTGGATTTTGAAAGAGGAGACGTTAATGGAGATAAAGTAGTTGATAATGTATATCTAATAGGAGATAAGCCTTTTGGAGATAGCAGTCCGTTTAGAGATAATATACGAATAAAGATAGTGGATGGAAAAACAGGTCATCAATATATAATTCCGCTTAAAGAGGATGCAGGGTATAATCCGACTATATTTTTAGGTGATTTTACTAATGATGGAGTAGATAATATTTTTGTAGCCATAGATTCTGGAGGCAGTGGTGGATATGCTTTTTATTATATATATTCATTTTTAAGAAATAAACCTAAGCTTATATTTGATTTTGAAAAATTCAATAAAGATAATCAGTATGAAGTAAATTATATGGATTATTACGAAGTAGAGGTAATAGAAGAGAGCGATAAAGAAAGATATATAATAAATATTGAATATAAGGGAGATAAGTACTTATCTGAGATATACAATGAAGATGGAACATTAAAAGAAAGTATTAGTGGATGGGTAAATCCTCTTGGAGGATTATATCCAATAGATTTTAATAGAGATGGAGTATATGAATTATATGCACAGCAGAGAATAGCTGGAAGATATAATGCAGATGGACTTGGTTATGTTCAAACATCTCTTAAATGGAATGGTAGCAGTTTTTCACCGTTTTTCCAAACTGTTGGGATCTTTGGATCAGAAAAAGAAGATGAAACTAAGATTGTTTGTGGATCGGATTTTTCAGATGTAAAATATATTTATTCTGAGAATATTAAAGATGAAAAGCTTGAAGAAGCTATTATAGATTTATATAAACTAGAACCATCAGACAATACAAGATACTATTATAATAGAATAGATTTTGATTCTGATGGGGTTCCTGAAGTATTTGTATATTTAGTAGGTTCAGCTACATGTGGGACTGGAGGATGTAGTGCAGCCATATTCAAAGAGTTAAATGGAGATTATGAGGTTATTTCACAATTTACATTAGTAAATACACCTGTAATAGTAAGTGATACAAAGACTAATGGATACAATGATTTGATAATGTATGTATCTGGTGGAGGAATTAAGCCATTCTGCGCTGTTATGAAACATGATGGTACTAATTATCCTCAAAACCCTTCAACACAACCTAAACTAGAAGAAGGAACTAAGGTTACAGGAACTGGAATAATAAATGATGAAATAAATCCAAATACAGGAATACCAATAGGGTTTTGATATCAAAACCCTATATTTTTTTTGTAAAAGCATTTTGCATATTCTTGATATTTTTTACTATCGAATCCTTTATATACAACGGCAGTTGCCATGCCTCCAAATGGAAGAGTTTTATTATTGCTAACATGGTGAGGGAAGTGACAGTGAAGAGGCCAGATACCTGGATTATTTGCGTAAAATTCTATATCCCATGTAGATCCAGATTCAATTAATATAGTGTTTTTAAGTAGTCTATTTTCTTTTTTTATGGTATTGCCATCTGATGCACTTATTAGAAATTGATGTCCATGAAAGTGTATAGGGTGGTTTGCTATCCCGATATTGCCAAATCTTATCCTTACATTATCTTCATTTTCAATTAAAAGCCTACTAGTATAAGGAAAACATCTACCATTCATAGTGAAGAAATTTGCATCCATTGAGAAAGGGTTGATATCATAGACTCCTTTTTTTAAAGAAAAAGGATCTATATTCTTAAGTGTATGCGAGCCAAGCATGATGAAAAAATCTCTTTGAATATCTTCTTTTTTTTCATCAGGATTAAGGATTATAAATGCTCCTTCAAGTCCCATCATATCCTGAACTATAGTATAAAAATGAGAATGATACATGTGAGTTCCTGGTGGGTTTGTTATTTTAAATCTATAATCAAAATAACATCCAGGGTTTATTTTAGGAGATGGTTCAACTGCTGGAACTCCATCCATATTATTTGGAATATCAAGACCATGCCAATGAACACTAGTAGGTTGTGGAAGTTGGTTGTATACTCTTATGCAGACTTCATCATCAGGATATACAAATATAGTAGGACCTGGGGTTGATCCATTATAACCCCAAGCATTTATATAAATACCTGGCAGTATCTCTCTTCGTATAGGTTGTGCTACAAGTTCAAAGTATTTAACATTACCTTTTTTTATATAGTTTAATACGGGAACATCAGGTGTTATAACCATATCGACACCTCCATTAATATTAATTCTATAAACTATATGATTGAATGGTAGAATCTATACTTACATTAGCAATTTATGATATTTATTATAAAAAAATGGGTATCATATGAATAAAAAGGAGGGATTTTTATGGATAGGAAGAAATTGCAAGAGGAATTTAAAGAAGAAATAGGTTTTATACCACCTGGGGTTATGGTATCTAATAGTTTTGGAGAAAGCTTTCAAGAGATAATATCGAGTTATCACCATGAGATTTGGCGTGATGGAGTTATACCTCTTAAATATAGATATTTAATTGCTTTGGCTACATCTGTATTTGAAGAAAATGAAACTAGAGGAAAATTAGAAATGAATAAAGCTATCAAGTACGGAGCAACAAGAGAAGAGATATTAGAAGTATTAAAGCAACAAGTTTGGATGAAAGGTGCTCCTACTTTAGTAAAAATAGCTCCTCTTGTTAAATATATGGATAGTAAATTTGAAAATAAATAGTATAATATACGCAAAATTTTAGCAATCTAAAATGAAAAATAAATAGATCAAAAAATACCGCCCATATGATAAAGAGTTATCATATGGGCGGTATTTTTTTGATCAATAGAAAACTTTTGATAATCAATGACAATTGAGAATTATTATTGACACTTATACCAAAATAAGGTATTATGTTGAATTGGAAGAAATGATTATTATTATCAATTAATAGAAGGGGGAGATTAAATGCACGTTAATTTAAAGAGAAAAATTCTGTGTATATTTGTAATTTCAGTATTTGCATTTAGTAATTTAATCGTATCATATGGTCAAACATCTAATACAGATACTAATTCTGGAGCATCTAAAAAAGAATCTACATCAAATTCTAAATCACAGACTACAAAAAATATTAAAAAGACAACTACTAAAACAGCACAAAAGAAATCATATCAAACAAATAATAATAAGCTTAATGATAAATCTGAAATAAAAAAAGTCCAAGTTAAGCAATCTGAAACTAAAGTACCTACTAAAGAAGAGGTTTTGGAATATGAAAAAAAACATTGGGCAAAAAATGATCTTAATAAATTTAAAGATAAAAATATAATAAATGGATATAGTGATGATACATTAAAACCTGATAAACACATATCAAGAGCAGAGTTTATAACTATGGTAAATAGAATATTCAATCTTCAAAATAAATCACAGAATACATTTGAAGATGTAGATGATAGCTCTTGGTATGCATCAGAGATACTTAAGGCAAAGGAAAAGGGTTATTTAAATGGATATGAGATAAATGGTAAGTTTTATGCAAATCCTAATAAAGATATAACAAAAGAGGAAGCAGCTACAATAGTTGCAAACGTTTTTCAGATGAAAAACGAATCAACTAATTTAGATTTTAAAGATAAAAATAATATATCTGAATTTGCAAAAAACAGTATAAGTGCTTTATATGAAAATAAATACATAAACGGATATTCAGATAAAACTTTTAGACCTAAAAATAAAATTACTAGAGCTGAAGCAGTTACTATGCTTTCAAGAACTTCTGGAGTTATAGTAAATAAACCTGAGGATATAAAAAATTTAGATATAAATTCAAATATTATAATAAATACAAAAGATGTAAATCTAGATAATCTAAAAGTAAGTGGAAATATATACATAACACAAGGGGTAGGAAATGGAGAAGTTACAATAAGCAATTCTGAAATAAATAAAAGACTTTTCATTGAAGGTGGAGGAAAAAACAGCATACATTTAGACAATGTAAAAGCTAAAAATTTAACTGTTAATAATAAAAAAGAAAATGTGAGAGTCGTTCTTACGGGAAATACAAAAATTGAAAATGTAGAAATTATGACAGATTCTAAATTAGAACTATCTAAGGATGCTGTTGTAGAAAAGCTTCAAATAAATGAGAAAGTCAAAAATATTAAAATAGACAATCTTGGAGAGATAAAGAAAACAAAAGTTGAATCAAAAGAAGTAAAAATAAACGATAAAAAAGTTTCACGTGGCGATAGTGTAAAGATAAGTAAGAAAAAAGTAGAAACTAAGACTACAGATACTAAGTCTTCAGCATCTAAATCAAGCAGTAAAGGAAAAAGTCATAAGTCAGGTGGTGGAAGCTCTACATCTAGTAATAGCAATGATACAAGCAGTAAAAATAATACAGATAACAATAATAGTAAAAATAATACGGGTAATAACAATAATACAAACAACAATAATACAAATAAAAATAATCAAGAACAAAGTAAAACTATAATAAATACAGATAAAACTCGAATTATGGAAATAGAAGGAGTTTTATATGCTGTAGTAGTTTTAAATAAGGGTAGTGTGAATGATTATAGTTTCTTCATAGATGATAAAGCGGTTGATATGAAAAAGGTCAATACTTCTGGAACTATAATTAAGTCAGAAGTTACAAAAAGAGATATAAAAACTGTAAAGCTTAAAAATTCTTCAGATGAGGAAATATTTAAATTTGGAGAAGGTGTAGCTGAAGAAGTAGCTAAAGAAAATTTAATTATCGATGATTTATTATTTGATACTACTAATTTTAAAGAGTCTAATTCTAATGATGGAAGTATATCAAATAAAATTAAAATAACTATAAAAGATGAAAAAAATATAAAGTTCAAATCAGATATAAATGGATATATAGATGCTGTATCTGGTGCAAGTGATTGTAGCAAAACTACAGATGGATTAAGACTTAAATTACATAGAATAGATGATAAAAATATAGAGATTGAAGCTACTGGTAATGCTCTGAATCATACATCTTCAAATACAGAACCGATACCTTTTGTATTTTTCAAAGATTTATTTGAGAATATAGTGGATGATTTTGGTGGAGTAGAAAAACACCTTCATTTAAATTTTATAAATGAACCTATAATTGATGAAAATAACTATAAATTTATAGACAAAGATAGAACTGAGATTATGGAGATAGAAGGAGTTTTATATGCAGTTCTTACTTTGAAAACTGGAACATTAGATGACTATGAAATATTTATAAATAATAATAAGCTGAGCATGCAAAAGGTAAATACAGCTGGAAGTGTGCTTAAACACGAGCTAGACAATAGAAATGCTATAGAGATTAAAGTGAAAAAAGGTGAAATAGAAGAGAAATTTAATTTAAATAAAAACTAAAAAATGAAAGGAGTTTATTATGAAAAATAATGATTGGAAAAAAAGTTTTGGGGCTTTTTTAATAGCTACTCAGTTTTTAGCGGCGTCGGGAGTGGCTTATGCAGCACCTGATAAAATAGTAGGACATAGACCTTTAGCTGTTTGGGATTATCATAGAACGAACTTTAACCAAGATGGAAGTATAAGATTTGAGCCAACTATTACACAATTTGATACGGAAAATGAAGGTGTAAAAGCAGTAGACAATAGAATACCTACTCTTAACTGTGAGGCTGTAGAATATGGTAATAATGTTGAAATAAAGTTTGATACAAGTAAGCCAGAATATAAACAATGGCAATCTAATATATACAAAATAACAAGAAAAAATCCATATTTAGAGCATGATCCTAATGTAGAGAGTGCACTTGTTTATAAAATTGAAGATGGAAAAATAATTATATATGCAGATTCTAGAGCTATAGATTATAATGATAGACATCCTGTGAGGATATACTCAACAGGATATGATGTTCAAGATATAAACATCGATATAGTAAAAGAGGGAAGTATAAAAATAGATCCAAGTCTTCCAAGAATAGCTAATCGTGATCTATTATTCGAACTTGTAGATTTCAATTATCGAGTTACAAACCCTGTATACGAAGTTTTATTAGATGGAGAAAAGCTTGAAGGATCTTGTGAAGAATACCATGTTATATCTAATTTAATAAGATTAGAAAATAAGTCATTAAAAAAATTAACTCAAGGAGAACATACTTTGGTTGTTAAGGCTAAGGGATATAAGGATTTTAAGAAAACCTTTATACTTGAAGAAAATAAAACAGGATATATACCTCCAGAGGTAGACCATAAAGAAGAAGTAAAAATGTCTGATACAATTGTAACTAAACCTAAAATGAGAGTAGATACTATAAGTGCTGCATCAGGAGGAGGCGGATCAGACTCTGAAGGTGGTGGAGGAAGTATATATATGCCTGCGGATATTGTATTTGACTTTGATATGATATCTAACGCCGAAATACTTAAGAATATAGGAAAAGAAACTAATAACTCTAAAAAGGTTCTTGATATATGGGAAGGTACGATAAAAGATGGAGCATATAATGAGGGATCTAATAGGGTGGTAGATTTTAATTCATTTACAGATGCAGTATCTGATGCTCAAGTTGAAGGAAAACATGTAACCTTTGATCAGTATATACAAGATCCATCTAATCCTAATTGGAGAGGTATGCCATATAATGTAAAACATGTATTAGAGGATGGTTCATATGGAGAGGCAAAGCCTTATAATCCGGTTAATTCATCTAAAGGACCAGTTGTAAATACTAATACTACACAATTAGGAAATGATGTAGTTATTACATTTGATCCTAATGAATGGAGTGGTAAAATTCAATCTATAAAGGTTGGAAATGTAGAACTATTCAAGAAAGATTATAAAGTAGTCAATAACTCTATAACTATAAATGGAGGAAGATTTACAACTGGTACAAATAAAATAACTATATCTGCTCAAGGTTATGAAGATAAAAAAGTAGATGTTATTATAGAAAAGGGAATCATAGGACTTACATTAGACCCTAATACTAATAAAAACAATCAAAATGTTAATATATTAGGAGTAGACAGTGACTTTGTAACAAATTTAGAGTTAGTAACTTTAAACGGAAGACAACTTTATAACTTTGATTCTTTACCATCTAATTGGGGATATAAGATTCAATCAGATAAGATTGTCCTAAATAAAGATTTATTCAAGGACACAACAAATCAAAACTTATTTATTAAAGCTTACGGATATGAGGATAAGAGATTAACATTTAACCTAGAAGATGGTGGAGATGTTGTAGTAGATCCTTCTCAAGATGTTATACCGACAATAGTTCATAATAGTGGAGCTGTTGGAGATAATGTAGTACTAACTTGGAATAACGATAATCCTAGATGGAGAGATAATATAACAGCAATCAGAGTGGATGTACCATATAGTAAAGATTTAGATGGAAGTAAATATACAATAGAAGAAGGTCGAATAACTATAGATAAATCTGTATTTAGAAAAGGGGATACTAATGTAGTTATAAAATCTTCTGGGTATGATGATTATACTTATACTCAAACTATGAAACAAAGACTTAATGATATTACAATAACTAAATCTGATTTAACAAATGGAGTTAAGTTTAAGTTTGATTCAGCTGTATATGATTGGTCTAACAATATAACTAAAGTTGTTGTAGGTGGTAATGAATTATCTAAAGATAAGTATTCTATAGGAAGTTTATCTAATATAACTATAGATCCTAGTGTTTTATCAGCTGGAGATACTAATATTCAAGTTGTTGCTGATGGATTTGAAGATCTTTCATTTACTACTAAAGTATTAGATTTAGATAGTTTATCTTCTAATAGTGATAGTGCACCTGATATTAATATAAAGAGTGCTATTGAAGATGAAAATCTTGTATTAGATTTTGTAGATAATCAAGAATATAGAAATAGAATAACATCAGTTGTATTAGATGGAATCAGTATTTCTCAAAGTTCAATTGATATAAATAAAGGAAATATAACTTTAAATACTAGATTATCATCTGGAAACCACACTGTTAAAATACTTGCAACTGGATATGAAGATAAGACGATAGTATTTGATACTGTAAAAGAAGCACCACAAGTCGATGCTCAAAATGATTTGAAAGTTGGTAAAGATGTTAAATTAAATGTAAATAAAGGTTTCTTTAAAGATTTTACGAATTGGGAAAATAATTTTAAGGTTAAGGTAGATAATGTTTTACTTACAGAGGATAAGTATTCTCTAAGCAACAATGTTATAACTATTGATAAGTCAGTATTTTCAAGTAGTAAGGAATATAATATAGAGATATCAGCTGTGAATTATTCGGATATTAACTTAAAAGTAGAGTTAGGAGAATCATCTTTATTAAATCCAGATAGATTAACTGAGTCTCCTAAGTATCAAGGACAAGATTTTTGGATGTATTCTAATGAATGGACAAATAATATAAATAAAGTTATAGTTGATGGAAAAACTCTTGCTAAAGGAGATGACTATTACTCAGCTGAAGGTAAATTCATTATAAAAGGAGATTTATTTGAAGATTCAGGTCAAAAAACTGTAGTATTTGGTGCAAGTGGATATAATGATTTAACAGAAAGTATAATGGTTTTAGAAGGTAAGAATGCTCCTTATGAAGTAAGAGTATTAGGTGATAAAAGTATAAAAGCTGGAAATGATGTTACTATAGACTATTCAGCAGCTCCTATAGGTTATAAAGTCAGCAAGATATTATTAGATGAAAAGGAATTAAATTCTAGCAAAGCATCTATAGGTCTGACTAGTGCTGTAGTTAAAGGAATTAACTTTAGTTCAGAAAAAACTTATAAAATAACAGTTAAAGCTGTTGGTTACAAAGATAAGGAATTTGATATAGTTGTTAGTGGAAGTATATCAGTACCTGATGATAACGGTGAAGGTTCCTCAACTAATACTAAGCCGTCATTAAAGAATAGCCCAAGTGCATCTGTTAATCCTGTTAATGTAGGTGAAAATGTTAAAGTCAGTATAAATAGTATTACAATGAGCAATTATGAGGACTGGAAAGATAATATTGTATTAAAGGTTGATGGATCTATAGTCGATAAATCTAAATATACTTTTGAAAGTGGTATATTAGGAGAAAATCTTTGTATAGATAAATCTTTATTTACTCAACCTAAAATATATAATTTAGTTATAGAGTCTAATGGATATAATAATATAAGTGTTGATGTAGGGGTTAATGATATAGAGTTACAAACTCCATACAATAGATTTCCAAATTCAGTGAACCAAGATGAAAATATTAAGGTAACATATGCTGCTTGGGCTCCTCGTGTAAGCAGTATATCTATTAATTCAACTGAAATTACTAAGAATACAGATTATACTATAAGCGGGAATGCATTGACTATAAATAAAGATGTATTTAAAGTTGGAGATAATGACATTTTAGTAAAAATAGATGGATACAAGGATTTAGTCGCAAATGTCAATGTAAAGGCTAAAGAAATTCCTGAACTGAATTCAGTTGATTTAATAACTAGTAGTCCAATTAATAAAGGAACAGATGTTAAAATTAGTAAAGGGTATTTAGATTCAGGTTTAAGTGCTTGGTTAGATGGAGAAAATATAACAAGTGATACGAATATTGATGAAACTGGATCAGAGTTTACAGTTCCTGGATCAAAATTCAATGAATTTAAAACTTATACTTTGATTATCAAAAAAGATGGATATAAGGATAAAGAGTTTAGTATAGAAGCTCAAGCACCGTCATCTGCTAAGGTATCTCCTACAGTAGAAGATAAAAGCGTGGGTATGATTCTTAGTTCTACAGTAGATTTTAAGATAGATAACTACAGTGAGGATTGGAAAGATAATATAACTAGTGTTACTGTAGGTGGTGAATCTGCTACTTATAAAGTAGATACTTCAGGTGAAGATAAAGTTATAAAAATAAATAAGAGTAGCTTTAAATCAGGAAGCACTAATACTTGTGTTATAGAGGCTACAGGATATGAAAATATAGAATTTACTTTAACTGTACAGTTTTAGAAAAAAGAGCTTCTTAATTGAAGCTCTTTTTTAACAATTGAAAATAATAAAAGGCTTTGTTATAATTACTAAAGGTTATAATAACAAATTGGAGGTACTTACAATGGAAATTAAAAGATATGAAGGAACAGGAAGAATGAGTCGTGCTGTAGTACATAATGGAACTGTTTACTTATGTGGACAAACTTGTTCAGATAAAGAAGGAATAAAAGAGCAAACTAAAGTTGTACTTGAGAAAATAGAAGATTTATTAAATAAATATGGATCAGATAAAAAACATGTATTATCGACTACTATTTACGTAAAAGATATGTCTATGTTCCAAGATATGAATGAAGTATGGGATAATTGGGTTGAAGATGGATTTGAACCTGCAAGAGCATGTGTTGAAGCTAAGATGGCTAGAGAGTCTATATTAGTTGAAATGTCAGTTGTAGCTGCTGTTAAATAAATAAAAAAATCTCCTATAGCGTTTATGTTATAGGAGATTTTTTTGCTTTAATTGTCGTGTTGTTAGATTTTAATATTGAGGATATAAATGAAAATATTAATAACTCAAATTACATTATAATACATAAAACTTAAAATAATATTAAATAATTCTTAAATTTATAATAAATATAAATTATAATAAGATATACAGACTTATCCGAAAGCTAAGAGTTCTAAGGCTCCACCCTCTTAATGATGGAGATAAGAACTCTACAGCTTCTGGATTAGTTCAACTAAAAATTCAGTTGGAGTAAAAACTCCATCTGAATTAAGTTTCACTTTATGAAAGGAGTCGTCATATGGATATAAATATTTTAATTGTAGAAGATGAAGAGGACATAAGGCACTTATTATCTGTTAATTTGTCTAGTCAAGGGTATAATGTAATTGAAGCATCAAATGGAATAGAGGCGTTAGAGTTATTTTATAAAAATGATATTGATTTAATAATTATAGATGTCATGATGCCGATTATGGATGGGTTCAAGACTGTTTCTAAAATAAGAAAGACGAGTAAAGTTCCTATAATATTTTTGACAGCAAGAGATGATGAAACGGATAAAGTTTTAGGATTTGGCTTGGGTGCTGATGATTATGTTGTAAAGCCTTTTAGTATAGCAGAGGTTATTTCTAGAGTACAAGCTCATCTTAGAAGATATATAGAGTATGGTGTAAATAATTCTAATAAAATAATTACGAACGGAAGTATAAGTATAGATACTGAAAATTATATAGCTAGAAAGAACAATATAGATATAGATTTGAATCCTAAGGAATTGAAAATATTATCACTTTTCATGGAAAATATAGGAAGGG
Source organism: Tepidibacter hydrothermalis (assembly GCF_029542625.1). Taxonomy (GTDB): domain Bacteria; phylum Bacillota; class Clostridia; order Peptostreptococcales; family Peptostreptococcaceae; genus Tepidibacter_A; species Tepidibacter_A hydrothermalis. The sequence goes on along the minus strand of NZ_CP120733.1, from coordinate 3,736,798 downwards.
TGTATACTAAGAAACAAATATATGAGAATGTATGGGGAGATATGTATCATGGGGATGATAATACTATAATGGTTCATATAAGTCATATAAGAGAAAAGATAGAGGAGGATCCTAAAAAGCCTAAGTATATAAAAACAATAAGGGGAATAGGTTATAGAATGGAAAAAAATTATGATTAAGATATCTAATCCTTTTAGAAAAATAAATATATCTACAAAGTTATTTTTGAATTATTTGTTTTTATTCGTAATAGTAGTATTCATATTGATTTTTAGCTTTGCTGGAGGGATGACTTATATTGCAAAGCATAATAAAGGAACTATAGATGATGTAGATATGGAGAGCCTTTATGAAAATATATATGAGCATGGAATCGATAGAGCCTGTAAAATAGAGGGAATTAAAGATAATTCATATATAGAACTCTTAGATGAAAATTTAACAGTACTAGATGAGTATAACAGTGTACATCCAAAGGGATATGTATATGAACAAAAAGAATTTAATAAAATAATAATACCAAATTATTATTATTATCAATACTCAGAGGATATAAATGAAGAATCAAATAGTTTTAATGTTTATTATTCTGAAGAAACTGACAATATTCTATTGGCCTCTGTTCCAAATCAGGAAATTAAATTCATACAAAAGGTACTTAAAGTTATATTTATAATATTTGTATTAGTACTATTAATAGTTATAATTATTTATGCTAAATGGACATCTATAAGTTTAGTAAGACCTATTAAATCTTTAGTTAAAGGTGTTAATGAAATAAGCAAGGGTAATTATGATACTAGAATTAAAATAAAGTCTAAGAATGAATTAGGTATTCTGAAGGATGCTATAAATAATATGAGTAAAAAAATAGAAGAAGAAATATTTCTTAGGGAGAAAGCTGAGAAGAATAGAAAAAGATTGATACTTGATATATCTCATGATTTAAAAACTCCTCTAACTAATATAATGGGATATTCTGAGACAATATATTATGATATGGAATTAGATGAATCAATTAAAAATAGATATTTAAATATAATAATGTCTAATAGCAAAAAAGCTAATGAGCTTATAAGCGATTTATTTGAATTGTCGAAAATAGATAGTGATGATAATAAAATAGAATTAAAAAAGCAGGATATATGTGAATTTATCAGGATATTACTTATAGATTATGTTTTTGAGATAGAAGAAAATAGTATGGATTATGAATTTGATATTCCTGATTATGAGATAATGTGCGATATATCTGATAAATATTTGCAAAGAGCTATCAGCAATTTAATAGTTAATAGCATAAAATATAGTGGAAAAGAGTCTACTATTAAGGTTTCTATTAGAAAAGCAAATAACGATGCTATTATAAATATTGAAGATAATGGTATAGGGATAAAGAGTGATTCGATTAAAGATATATTTGAACCATTTGTAAGAGCGGATTCTTCTAGAAATTCAAAAACTGGAGGAACAGGTCTTGGACTTGCTATAACAAGAGCAATAATAAAAAAACATGGAGGAGATATATATTTAGATCCGTATGTAGATAAGGGATGTAAATTTATAATAACTATTCCTATAATCAAAACTTAGAAAAGCTATTCCAAATTAGAAAGAAATTTCTATAATGGAATAGCTTTTTTTTGTAGATAGATGAATTTTTTATTGAAAGAATTTACATTAACATACACTACTTACCTGTTGAATGGATGTATAGTTAGTATGTACTATAGATAGTGACGACATTATTTTAAGAGGGGGTATGTTATGAGGAAGGGGTTTATAAATAATATTATAGTTATTATTTGTATATTAGCTATGGGATTTCAATATACAGCTTATTCGCAAAGAATAAATACAGGATATATATATTTCGGAAACAAGTATAAGTATCAAGATGCAGTAAGTAATACTAATAATTCTTTAGATACTGTTTATCCTAGTTATTTTGATATAGATCAGAATGGAAATTTAAAAATAACTCAAACTTTAGATGAAGACTTAATAGAGGATATGCATGATAAAGGAGTAAAAGTAGTTCCCTTTATTAGTAATCATTGGGATAGAGAATTGGGAAGAAAGGCTCTTTCTAATAGGTATAATTTAGCTAATCAAATTGCAGAAGCTATAGAAAAATATGATTTAGATGGGGTTAATGTAGATATAGAGAATGTTACTGATGCAGATAAAGATGATTATACTGATTTTGTAAAAATATTGAATGAAATTTTAGATAATGATAAAGAAATTTCAGTAGCAGTTGCTGCAAATCCGAATGGATGGAATTACGGATGGCATGGTTCTTATGACTATGAAAAGTTAGCTATTTATAGTGATTATATATTTTTGATGGCATATGATGAGAGTTATATAGGAGGACCAGAAGGGCCAGTTGCTAGTATACAATTCGTTGAAAATTCAATTACAGAACTGCTTAAACATGTAGATAAAGACAAAGTTATACTTGGAATACCATTCTATGGAAGGTATTGGAAGGAAGGAGAATCTTATGGAGGACATGGAGCTAGTTTAAAAAGAATAGAAGAAACTGTAAGTAAATATCCATCTGATGTTGTATTTGATGAAAGTTCAAAATCTGTAAAGGCCACTGTATCTAAAGAGGATGGAACATATGTATACTGGTATGAAAATGAAGAGTCTATAATAGAAAAATTAAAACTCGTAGAAAAATACGATTTAAAAGGAAGTGGAAGCTGGAGTTTAGGGCAGGAAGATAAAAGTATTTGGAATTATTATTCAAGATGGTTAGATGGTGAATATTTAGTTGATATATATGATCACTGGGCTAGTGATAGTATATATAGCATGATAGATAATGAAATAATGAATGGAATCTCAAATATGTATTTTGCTCCGAATGATAATTTAACAAGGGCTCAAGCTGCTGTTATATTGACAAGACTTCTTGAAATAGATGATGTATATATAACTTCTGATAGTTTTGATGATGTATCAAAGGATTACTGGGCATATAATGAGATTGAGTTAGCTAAAAAATATGGTCTTATCAATGGAAAAGAAGACAATAAATTCTATCCAAATGATCCTATAACAAGAGCAGAAATTTCAGCTATGCTAAGTAGGCTTATAGAAGATGATTATAGTGATGATAATATTAAATTTAATGATGTAAATGATAATATATGGTCATATGAATATATAAATAAGATGAGTAGTATGAATATATTAAAAGGTTATGAAGGAGATATGTTTTATCCAAATAGAAATTTAACTAGAGCAGAGATGTCTACTATAGTTGATAGAATGTTAAAACATAATATAGAGTATAAAAAATAAGAGCTGTGATTCACAGCTCTTATTTTTTATTTTAATATATTTTTTTACAGTCTTTAAAGTCATATACATCCATTAAAGCTTCACCAAATCTTTGATAGTGAACAACTTCTCTTTCTCTTAAAAATCTAAGTGGATCTATTATATCTGGATCATCTGTAAGATTTATAAGATGTTCATATGTTACACGAGCTTTTTGCTCAGCAGCCAAATCGTTGTGTAGATCTGCTACAGGATCTCCTAAAACTCCTACATAAGATGCAGTCCATGGAACACCACTTGCATCGCAAGGAAATACTCCATGGTCATGTTGTGTATATTGAGAACCAAGACCGGCAGCTTTTAACTCTTCAGGTGTAGCACATTTTAATAATTGATATACCATAGCAGATATCATTTCTGCATGACCAAGTTCTTCACTACCTATATCTGTAAGGAGAGCTTTTGCCTTACTGGTTGGCATAGTATATCTTTGATTAAGATAATTCATAGCAGCACCTAGTTCTCCATCTGGTCCACCTAGTTGGGTTATTATATATTTTGCCATTTCTATATTTTTAGTTTTAATATTTACAGGATACTGTAATTTTTTTTCATAAATCCACATAAGTTAATCCCCCTTATTGATATTCCCATGGCCACGGATCATTTATCCAGTTAAATGGATATTTAGCTAATGAAAATCCGAAATTAGTAAGTGGACCATATTTCATTTCATATATTTTTCTTAACCTACAAGCTTCTTCAGCAAGCATGTTAAAGTCCATTAAAGCCTTTTGATCTTTTGGATGAGTATCTAAGTATAGATTAAGATCAAGACAAGCAAATTCTACTTCTTGAATTTTAGTCAATAAATCATTTCTAGATATATCTTTCATAACTATTTCCTCCTAGCTGACTTATTTTTTACATTTTTTATAAGATCCTTTTTTATATGGTTTATAAAGTTCAGGGAAAATAGTTCCTCTCTTAAATCCCTTACTTAAAGGATACATGCACATATATTTTTGTATACATATATACGGTCTTGCAAGTTTCATGTGTATTAACCTCCTTAAGAATGTCCTTAATATCATTTTATAAAGGACAATCAAAAAAGGTTCTTGTATATTAAAAATAAAGACGATAAGTAAGTAGAATTCTAAGGAAAATCATGTACTTAATCGAAAATAAAGGGGATTAAAATACCGATTAGTATGTTATATATTTTTATAGTAAGTTTAGATAACCCACATAAAATTAAATAACATGTGAATTAAAAAGGAGATATCTTTTTAAAATGGTACCTATAGATTGGACACATAAAAAAGAGTGTCTAGTTTATAGGTACTTTTTTGTGTATAATTATCATTGAATATGGAGGCCTTTAGTATGAGTAAAATTACATTTTCAAAAGACAATATTGAAAGATTAAATAAGAACCCTTATGTAAAGCGCGTTAGCGAGAAGTCAATAACATACTCTGACGAGTTTAAAATAATGTTTATTGAGGAGTATTTAAGAGGAAGCACACCACGAACTATTTTCATTGATGCTGGATTTGACGTTGAAATACTTGGTGTCAAGCGCTATGAACAGGCGGCAGCCAGATGGATAAAAGCGTACAAGAAAGATGGAATTATAGGATTAAGTGATACTAGAAGAGTGAATTCAGGCAGACCAAGTAATGCTCCAGTTTCAAAGGACGATATTATTAGCAAACAAGAAGCTAAAATAAAACTGCTTGAGGAACAATTAGAATTGCTAAAAAAGCTCGACGTGACAGAAAGGAGGCTGGTAAACAACTGCGTAAATCTAACAAATAATGAAGTATATGAGTTAATTTTAAAGACTGTGTCTAAAAAAGATTATTCAGGCACAGTTTCTTATTGCTGCTCAATTTTAGGGGTTTCACGTTCAGGTTATTATCATTATTTAAAGACAGCACCTTCTAGAACTATAAGGGAGAATGAAGATTTAAAAGCTAGAGATATTATATTAAAGGCTTATAATTATAGAGGTTATAAGAAAGGTTCTAGATCAATTAAAATGACACTAGAAAATGAGTTTGGTATTATATACAGTAGAAAAAAAATCCAAAGGATTATGCGAAAATACAGTATAGTATGTCCTATAAGAAAAGCCAATCCGTATAGAAGAATAGCCAAAGCGACAAAAGAACATAGAGTAGTACCTAATCTGCTACAGAGAAATTTCAAACAGGGTATTCCTGGCAAGGTGCTACTTACTGATATCACATACATCCCTTACGGGATAAATAAAATGGCATATTTATCAGCTATCAAAGATAGCTCTAGTAACGATATTCTAGCATATCATGTATCTGATCGAATTACTTTAGATATAGCTACAATTACAATTAAAAAATTAGTTAATACACATAAAGCTGATTTACATGATGAAGCTTTTATCCATTCTGACCAAGGGGTCCACTATACAAGCCCTAAATTCCAAAAATTACTAAAAAGCCATAATCTAGGACAATCCATGTCTAGACGTGGTAACTGCTGGGATAATGCACCTCAAGAATCCTTCTTTGGTCATATGAAGGATGAAGTAGATTTCAAAACATGTTCTACACTTGAAGAAGTAATTAATAAAGTTGATAATTACATGGATTACTATAATAATTATAGATGTCAATGGGGATTAAAAAAGATGACTCCTAAACAATTTAGAAATCATTAAAATGGTACCTATAGATTGGACACATAAAAAAGAGTGTCTAGTTTATAGGTACTTTTTTGTGTATAATTATCATTGAATATGGAGGCCTTTAGTATGAGTAAAATTACATTTTCAAAAGACAATATTGAAAGATTAAATAAGAACCCTTATGTAAAGCGCGTTAGCGAGAAGTCAATAACATACTCTGACGAGTTTAAAATAATGTTTATTGAGGAGTATTTAAGAGGAAGCACACCACGAACTATTTTCATTGATGCTGGATTTGACGTTGAAATACTTGGTGTCAAGCGCTATGAACAGGCGGCAGCCAGATGGATAAAAGCGTACAAGAAAGATGGAATTATAGGATTAAGTGATACTAGAAGAGTGAATTCAGGCAGACCAAGTAATGCTCCAGTTTCAAAGGACGATATTATTAGCAAACAAGAAGCTAAAATAAAACTGCTTGAGGAACAATTAGAATTGCTAAAAAAGCTCGACGTGACAGAAAGGAGGCTGGTAAACAACTGCGTAAATCTAACAAATAATGAAGTATATGAGTTAATTTTAAAGACTGTGTCTAAAAAAGATTATTCAGGCACAGTTTCTTATTGCTGCTCAATTTTAGGGGTTTCACGTTCAGGTTATTATCATTATTTAAAGACAGCACCTTCTAGAACTATAAGGGAGAATGAAGATTTAAAAGCTAGAGATATTATATTAAAGGCTTATAATTATAGAGGTTATAAGAAAGGTTCTAGATCAATTAAAATGACACTAGAAAATGAGTTTGGTATTATATACAGTAGAAAAAAAATCCAAAGGATTATGCGAAAATACAGTATAGTATGTCCTATAAGAAAAGCCAATCCGTATAGAAGAATAGCCAAAGCGACAAAAGAACATAGAGTAGTACCTAATCTGCTACAGAGAAATTTCAAACAGGGTATTCCTGGCAAGGTGCTACTTACTGATATCACATACATCCCTTACGGGATAAATAAAATGGCATATTTATCAGCTATCAAAGATAGCTCTAGTAACGATATTCTAGCATATCATGTATCTGATCGAATTACTTTAGATATAGCTACAATTACAATTAAAAAATTAGTTAATACACATAAAGCTGATTTACATGATGAAGCTTTTATCCATTCTGACCAAGGGGTCCACTATACAAGCCCTAAATTCCAAAAATTACTAAAAAGCCATAATCTAGGACAATCCATGTCTAGACGTGGTAACTGCTGGGATAATGCACCTCAAGAATCCTTCTTTGGTCATATGAAGGATGAAGTAGATTTCAAAACATGTTCTACACTTGAAGAAGTAATTAATAAAGTTGATAATTACATGGATTACTATAATAATTATAGATGTCAATGGGGATTAAAAAAGATGACTCCTAAACAATTTAGAAATCATCTTTTGAATGCAGCTTAACCCTTTTTTTATAATGTCCTTGACAAAGGGTCCATTTTACATCTTTTGAATGCAGCTTAACCCTTTTTTTATAATGTCCTTGACAAAGGGTCCATTTTATTTCAGATATCTCCTTTTTTAAACTTATTATGCATCAAGTGGTATTGGATTAAATACTCTTTGTCCTAACTCTTGATCTATCATTAAAAGACCAGCTGGATTATTGTTCATAAGTCTTAACTTCTTAACAATTTTTTCAACTGACTCTTCTTCTTCTGCTTGCTCTGATATAAACCATTGAATAAAAGCTGTAGTAGTGTGATCTTTTTCTTCTAAAGCTATATCCATTAAATTGTGTATAGATTTAGTTATACTCTTTTCGTGAGCAAGAGCTAACTCAAATACTTCAAGAACAGATTCAAAGTCATTCTTTGGCTTAGCTAAAGCTTCAAGTTCAACTGATCCTCCTATTCTACCCATGAAGTTGAACATTTTGTAAGCATGTGCTTGTTCTTCTTGAGCTTGCACATGGAAGAAATTAGAGAATCCATCTAGATTCTGATCTGCACAGTAAGCCTCCATAGATATGTATAAATACTGAGAATAAAATTCCTTTTGAATTTGATCATTAAGTGCATCAATTATTCTTTTATTGCCCATAAAAATACCTCCCTTTATAATATGTTCTTTTATAATTTAACCTTGAGAAATTAATCTATTCATTTCAATTATATACAGATAGTAGTTATATTTCAAACTATTAAAAAAGAATAAAATAAAAATGTTAAAGAAATTGAAATTATAGTAAATTTTGTATATGATTAGTTATATAGACACTTATACATGAAGGGAGGAATAATAATAACTATTTTACATCTAAAAGAAGCCATGGCACCAAACTTTAATATAAACGAAGACTATAAATTGAGAAAATTTGATTTTGATTTTATGGCTGAATTTATATTAAAGAATGAGAAATATTTTTTGAGCAAGAAGAATGTAGTATGGGGATATGAAAATAGAGAATATGTTCTTGTAAAAAAAATAGAAACAATGACCCAAGATGATGTATACGAAATACAGACTATAGCTGAAAATGCCATGGACGAGTTTGTAAATCTGACTGAAAACCACATGTCAACACACATAACTGTATTTATTCAAAGCTCTAATATAGATGATAATATTAAAAACAATATTAAAAATATATCTATCAAAAAAAGTTATATGTGGGGAATAAAAGGATGGAGTGATGTCAGAGTTATAGTATTTGACTGCATCAACAAAAATTTTACATTCAACAAAGCATCAAAAGAAATAATAAACTTTTATAAGGAGGTATTACTATGAATGCATTAACACTTTTATTGGTTGGAGGCATAATACTTCTGATAGGATATGTATCTTATGGAGGATATCTTGTTAAAAAATGGGGAGTAAATGATAAAAATATAACTCCAGCTCATACAAAAAACGATGGTGTAGACTATATGCCAGCTAAAACACCAGTATTATTAGGACATCACTTTGCATCAATAGCGGGTGCAGGACCTATTGTTGGACCTATTCAAGCAGCAATATTTGGATGGATCCCAGTAACACTTTGGATACTAATAGGTGGAATATTCTTTGGAGGAGTTCAAGATTTCGGTTCGCTACTAGCATCTATAAGACATGAAGGGAAGTCTATAGGTGAAATAATAGAAGTTAATATAGGAAGAACAGGTAAAAAATTATTCGCTATATTTGCATGGTTAACACTTCTTCTTGTAATAGCAGCATTTACTAATATAGTTGCAGCTACATTTGCTTCAACACCTCAAGCGGCATCATCATCTTTATTATTTATATTACTTGCAATAGTATTTGGATTTTTAGTATATAGAAAAGGTGTTCCTCTAGGAATAGGTAGTGTAATAGGGGTAATATTCTTAATGATATGTATGTATCTTGGTATGAAATTCCCTATTTCATTAAGTAAAGAAACATGGATAATAATACTTTTAGGTTATATATTCATAGCATCTGTAACACCTGTATGGATACTTCTTCAACCGAGAGATTATTTAAATTCATTCTTGTTATATGCAATGATTATAGGAGCAGTACTTGGAGTTGTTATAACTAAGCCGGTAATTCAAATGAGTGGATATACAGGATTTAATGTAGGTGGAAATTATTTATTCCCAATATTATTCGTAACAGTAGCTTGTGGTGCTATATCAGGATTCCATTCACTAGTAGGATCTGGTACATCATCTAAACAATTAGATAAAGAATCAGATGCTAAAAAAATCGGATACGGTGGAATGTTAATAGAATCATTACTTGCAATAATAGCTATAATTACAGCAACTTATGTAGGTGGAGATAAATTAAAAGAACTATTATCTCAAGGTGGACCTATAAATGTATTTGCAGATGGTATAGCCAATTTTATGAATTCATTTGGAATTCCGTTTGCACTGGGAAAATCATTTACAGCATTATCTATATCAGCATTTGCACTAACTAGTCTTGATACATCAACAAGACTTGCAAGATTCATATTCCAAGAGTATTTTGAATCTAAAGAAGGAAGTAAAACAGTTTTAACTAATAGATACGTATCAACAGGTATAACTGTTGTTCTTGGAGGAACACTAGCATTTATGGGATATAGTGTTATATGGCCTATATTTGGTTCTGCAAACCAACTTCTTGCAGCGCTAGCTTTACTTGCAATAGCAGCTTGGCTTGCAAACACAGGTAAATCTAATAAGATGATTTTAGGACCTATGGTATTCATGTTTGCAGTTACTATAACAGCCTTAATACTTCTTATAAAGACTAATATAGCTGCACATAAATTTATAATAGTAGTATTTGCAGTATTACTGCTAGTGCTTTCATTAATACTGATTACACAATCATATGATGTATTATCAGGAAAGAAAAGAAAAACAACTAAAAACCTTTAAAATACAAAAAGTCTCTCTTAAATTTAAGAGGGACTTTTACTTTTGATTGAAAACGGATATTATATTATATATAATAGTTAAACTGAAGATAAATATTAGGAGGTCAAAAGTTAATGATGTTACTTGCAAATGAATGGAAAGATTATGAATTAATAGATACTGGAGATGGAGAAAAATTAGAAAGATGGGGAGAATATGTATTAAGAAGACCAGATCCTCAGATAATATGGCCACTTCAAGATGAAAGGGGTTTATGGAAAAAGCCACACGGACACTACCACAGAAGCAATAGAGGTGGAGGCGAATGGGAATATAAAAAGAAAACACCTGAAAAATGGACTATAAAATACAAAGACTTATCTTTTTACATAAAACCTACAGGATTTAAGCATACAGGTTTATTCCCAGAACAAGCTGCTAACTGGGATTGGATAATAAATAAAATACAAAAAGCTAATAGACCTATAAAAGTTCTTAACTTATTTGCCTATACAGGTGGAGCAACAGTTGCATCAGCTTATGGAGGAGCTGCTGAAGTTTGTCACGTAGATGCTGCAAAGGGAATGGTTAACTGGGCTAAAGAAAATGTTCATCTATCTGGACTTGGTGATAGAAAAGTAAGATTTATAGTAGATGATGTATTTAAATTTGTTCAAAGAGAGATAAGAAGAGGAAGAAAGTACGATGCTATAATAATGGATCCTCCATCTTATGGAAGAGGACCTGGAGGAGAAGTTTGGAAGATAGAAGAAAAGTTATGTGAATTTATACAGCTTTGTATGAACGTATTATCAGATGATCCACTATTCTTACTTGTAAACTCATATACATCAGGATTCTCACCAGTGGTTATAGAAAATATATTAAGATCATCTATAGGACAAAAATATGATGGAAAAATAACATCTGGAGAAATAGGCATACCTGTAACTGAAACGGGATATGTTCTTCCATGTGGAATATTGGGAAGATGGGAGTCAAAATAATGAATATCTTATATGAAGATAATCATATAATAGTAGCTGAGAAAGCCGTTAATATATTGTCACAAGCTGACAATACTAATGATAAAGATATGCTATCTATTACAAAACAGTATATAAAAGAAAAGTATAACAAGCCTGGAAATGTATATTTAGGACTTGTACATAGACTAGATAGACCTGTTGGAGGATGCATGGTGTTTGCTAGAACATCAAAAGCGGCATCAAGACTTTCAGAACAAGTTAGAAATAGAAGCTTTGAAAAAACTTATTTAGCTGTAATAAGAGGGACTTTAAATGATACACATGGAACATTAAAAGACTACTTATACAAGGATACTAGAACTAATATGTCTAGAGTTGTAAATAAGAATTTTAAAGGAGCTAAGGAAGCTATTCTAGATTATGAAGTTTTAGGTTACGATAAAAACTTAAGCTTAGTTAAAATAAAACTAAAAACAGGAAGACCGCATCAAATAAGAGTTCAATTTTCAAGTAGAGGAAATGCATTATATGGAGATCAACGATATGGTGAAGATGTAAACAAGCATGGACAGCAAATTGCACTTTGGTCTTATGAAATGGGAATTACGCATCCTACACTTAAAGAGCCTATGAAATTTAGATGTATGCCACCTAAAGAATATCCTTGGAGCTTATTTGATATATAAATATATAGACTAAAAAATATGACTTTAATGGCAAAATGGTGCTTATTAAAATACCGCAAATGTGTTAAATATTTCTATAAAACTATGTAGTACATCTTTTTAAATATACTAAAAGTTCTGAACTCCCGTTGGTCAGACAACGAACTTTTTTAACGTATATTTAAACGATGTAATACAAGTTTTATAGAGAAATATTTAAATCATTTGCTAACATTTTAAGTAAGCACTATTTTTTAGTTATACTCTCTATTCAAAGTATTTAATATTTATGTATTCGGATGGGTTGAGGTAAGACTAAATTTTATAATATAGTAAAACTATAATTAAAACTGTCTATGAAAATGTTAGTGAATGCTTTTAGATATTTTGACTAATGTAACTTAGTTTTAGGCGTTTAATAATACGTTAAGAAATTTGCGTGTTTGACCATAGGGAGTTCGTAAATTTTAGGATTATTAATAAGGCAAAAGCTTAGTTATATTCAAAATATCGTTGCATTCACGGTATTTTCATAGATAGTTTTGATAACCCACAAAGCATAAAAATAGCTACCCAGATTTCGCTTGTGCGAAGTTTAGGTAGCTACTGATTTAAATATTGGGTAAAAAATTTAAGTTATTTTAGAATTCTTTCATTCTTATATTTTGATTTAACTATTTAGCTAAAGCTTTCATTTCTTCTTTTTGCTTTAGATTCTCTATTATAACAGCACAAGATGCATCTCCTGTTATATTTACTGCCGTTCTTAACATATCAAATATTCTATCTAATCCAAATAACAGTGGAAGACCTTCAACAGGTATATTAGCAGCAAGTAAAACCGCAACAACTAATAAAGAAGGACCAGGTACACCAGCTTGACCTATAGAACCTACAGTTGCAGTAAGTATTATTGCTACATACGATGCCATAGTAAGTTCTATTCCAAAATATTGAGCAAAGAATACTGCTACAAGAGCATAGTATATAGAGTTACCATCCATGTTTATAGTAGCTCCAAGTGGAAGGACGAAAGAGGTTACTTCTTTAGACACTCCAAGTTCATCTTCACAAGTCTCTGTAGTTATAGGAAGTGTTCCCATAGAAGAAGCTGAAGAAAAAGCTACTGAAAAAGGCTTCATAACCTTTTTTATAAATAAAGATGGAGATACCTTAGAAAACATACCTACCATTGTAGGATAAAATACAAATGTATGAATAGCAAGAGCTACTATATAAACTCCGAATAACTTAAATATAGGTTTTAAAGAATCGAATCCAAATGTAGCTATTGAATAAACCATAAGAGCAAATACTCCAACTGGAGCAAATAATAATACTTTATTTATAACCCAGATAAGTGCATCTGTTATACAATCAAATACTTTTAATATAAACTCTTTTTTCTCTTCATTAAGACTAGATATACCAAATCCTAAAAATAAGCTGAAAAATAGTATTTGAAGCATATTACCATCTACAAGTGCTTTTATAGGATTAGTTGGTATTATTCCTTTAATAGTTTCCCAGAATCCAGGTAATGATCCTTTATCAGCATATTCATTAGAAAACATTGATGTTATAGAGCTATCAACACCTACTCCAGGTTGAGTTAAATTACCTATTATTAAAGCAAGTACAACTGCAAATGCTGTTGTAAACATATAATAAGCGAATGTAGTTCCTCCTATTTTTCCTGCAGATTTAGTGTTACCAATAGATGCTGCACCAGATATTATAGATGTTGCAACTAAAGGTATAACTACCATTTTAAGAAGTTGCATAAATATATCTCCTAGGTTAGAGCAAATATTTGATGCAAAAAACATTCCAACATTAGTCTTATAGATAAAATATCCAACGACTATTCCAAGTATCATAGAAATAATTATCATTAGTCCTAAGTTTTCAGATAAAGATTTAGATTTTTTCATAAAAATTTCTCCTTTTAAATTCATTAGTATAGAATTATTATAATTATTGCAATTAACTTTTTTAAGTATAACATAACTTAAACTTAATTTAAATAAGAAAAAATAAAAAAATATTAACTTAATTAAGCGAAAGGCTCTTGAATATAAAAAAAGAAGATGCACTATTGCATCTTCTTTTTTGCTTGTCTATATAATATTTATATTAACATCAAATGAATTTTTAATCTTTATTTTTTTTATAACTATTATGAACCTTTTCGTAAAGATTTACATGCATATATTTTAAACTCTCTAGGTATTTTATAACACTTCCTAGATAAGGAATATTTTCACCTAAATACTCTTTTTCTATTTTAATTCTTTCTTGATTTATTGGACATGATTCTATGTGACCTTGTCCACAGTTTTTGCATTTAGTTAAAACTTTCGCTAGTTTTTCTTCATAATATCTATCTTTTTGTATTATATTCCATCTGAAAATAAGAAGTATCAACAATATGAGTATTATAAAATAGCATATTATATTAAGAGGGGTTATATATATAGCTGGAAGATATGTATAGAGACCAATTGTACCGAAGAACATAAATACAAAAGATGCTATTATTTTCATTGTTACTTCAGGTATTTTTTTACCTAATAATTTTCCAACTATAATACCAAGACCACCAGTAACTATCATACCAGTTACAGTTCCAAGTAAAACCAATAAAGGATAACTAGAATTAGCTCCAAGTGTCATAGCTGTAAGTTGTGTTTTATCTCCAAGTTCCCCAATAAAAAAAGCAAAAGCTACAGTAAATATAGGTCCATACTTAGAATCTATATCTTCGTCTTCATCATCTCCAATATCAAGTCTTAAAGACCATAGACCGAAGAATATAAATAATAAAGATGCAAACAACTGAACCTGCTCTATTGGAACTAATTTACTTATATAGTTACCAAGAGCTATAGCTAGTCCATGATTTAAAAAAGCACCTATAAATATGCCCACAAGTACATACAATGGTTTAAATTTTGATGCAAAGGCAAGGGCTAAAAGTTGAGTTTTATCTCCCATTTCAGCTAATGTTATTAAAACAAAAGCTTTAATAAATTCATTCAAAAAAAATTCCTCCTTAGTAAACGTATAAATATATAATATAATAGTTTATAATGATTAAGAAATTATATAGAATATCTCTATTATTATATTCTATAAATAAATATATACAACCTTTTTATTCTATATGAAATTATATAATCTTAAATACATTAAGTAAGATTGCTGAAAGAACTAAATTTGCAACTATTTTGAGCAACGGAGTCCGTAGGACTCGTTGGCGACATGAGCTATGAGATAGCATAAAGCGAATTTTTTAATAATATAAAAAATGGAGTGAGATACATGAATTACTATACAGGATTTTTTATAGATAAACCAATAGGAAATAATATATTTTCTCATAAAGAGAGAACTCAAAAGAATATATATGTTGCACCATTAAAAAATGGAACATTAGATGATGTGAAAATAGGAAAAAATATAGCTTTTTGTGAAATTGAATTCGATAAAGAGATAAAGAATTTTGGTCTTGAAAATTTTATTAAATATGATTTTAATGGAAAGGATATATACATATTCGATAATCACAATCATGCATTCTATTTTTGGATAAAATCACTAAAAAACAAGAAATTTAAACAAGGAATAAAGCTAATTCATATAGATCAACATAAAGATATGAGAGAACCTGAAGAATATATAAAAAATATAGAGGATATGGAAGAGGTATTTAATTACACTAATTTCAAACTTAATGTAGGGAATTTTATAAAGCCTGCATTAAATATTGGGATATTTTCTGAAGTATTTATAATGGATAATTTGAGTAGTTTTAGTGAAGAAATAGATGAAGAAATAGTTCTTGATATAGATTTGGATATATTCTCCAAAGATATGGACTATATAGATTATAACTTGAAGGTATCTAAAATTAGAGAATTGATAAGTAAATCTAATGTAATAACCATAGCTACAAGCCCATTTTTTATAAATCAAGAATATGCAATAAATGTATTAAGAGATATATTCAAAATTTGATTGAAATTAAAAATATATTTGATATAATTAATATTTAGGTAATTTATTAATTAAGGAGGAACAATTATGAGTTTATTCGAAAAATGGCAGCAATTAGCTGAGAATCATACAAGTGAGCAAGAGGAAGTTAAGTTTTGGGAAGATTATTTAAAAGCAGAAAGTGGAGTATACAACAAAATTTTAAATGATAAAAAGGATGTAATAAAAGGAAACGTTGCTGATTTAGCTAAAGAATACGGAATTAGTGAAGAATACTTCATGGGATTTTTAGATGGAATTAGCGAAAGTACAAAAAATGAAATTAAATTAGAAAATATGGAATCAGACAGTGAAGTTACTGTAGAAATAGATTTTGAAAAATTATATTATAACATGAATGCAGTAGAAGCTCATTGGTTATATAACCTAGAAGGATGGAATGATATATTAACTGCAGAAAAAAGAAAAGAAATACAAAAGAAGTACAAGTCTTCTAAAACTATAGTTAAAGAAGAAAAAATAGGAAGAAATGATCCTTGCCCTTGTAATAGTGGTAAGAAATATAAGAAGTGTTGTGGAAAATAAGCCTAATATTTAGGCTTATTTTTTTTATCTTCATACATTTTCTTATCTATAAGTTTAAAAATATCATGTAAGGATGTATTTTCATTAAATATAATCTCTTGCATACCTACTCCAAATGAAATAATATCTTTTAAAGATTCTCTTATTTGTGCTATTCTAATTTGAGCTATATTCAAATCTATATCCTTTAGAAGTATCAAAAATTCATCACCACCGCATCTTGCAAATAAATCATCTTTTCGTATAAAGGTTCTAACTGTATCTGAAAATATCTTTAATATATTATTTCCTTGGTGGTGTCCAAAGTTATCATTTATATATTTAAAATTATTTAGATCTATAAGAATTAATACACACTTAGAATTTAGATGTATCTTATTAAATTTTGATTCAAAGTACTTTATATTCATAGTCTTCGTCAAATAATCATAGTGAGCATTATTATTTAATTCGTATAAGAGATTTATAAATTTTAAAGATCGATCCATTTGAGATTTTATAAACTTAGCAATCTTTAAATCATACTTTGAAAAAGTATTATATGGTTCTGATAAATGTATATTTATTATACCTGAAAATTTAGTATCAATATGAATTGGAATACATAAAGTTGATTTTATATCTAAGGAATCTATGTTGATCAATTCATTATATCTATTAAAATTTAAATAAACATCTTTGCAGTGTTTTTGATTATGTATTATACATGGGTTTTTAAATTTTTCATAATGATATAAATCTTTTATTTTAAAAGACATATCTTTTATTTGTTTAAAATCGTAACCTATTACAGCTTTATATTCCATAATATCATCGTATTCGTTATAAACTAAAAAAGATGCTTTTGAGCTCTTTTTTATTATTTTCAATAATTCTTTAAGTATAAAAAAATATATATCTTCTATATTATCTGAGGAGAGAGTCTCTCCACTTATATTATAGATAAAATTATTGAGTTTATGAATGTTTTTAAATTTAGACAGCAACTGTACATTTATATATATTGCAGTTATTGATAAATTAACTAATAAAAGTATAAATAAGAGTTCAATAAGCATATTTTACCACCTTTTCAATAAAATAGTTATCAAGAACTATTTTAACATATTTTACTATAAAATGTTTAATCTAAATTATTTATCATATATTACTCAAATTAATACAAAAAAATACAAAAAAATGTTAATATATAGATATAATATGATAAAAAATAGAATTGGAGGAAATGGTATGTACAAATTAAAATTTATTCATGATGATGATTTGACTATTAAAGAATTTGAAACAAAAAAGGAAATGGATTCTTATATAGACAAAAACAATATAAATAAAGTTTGGCATCAAGTAGAGAAAATAAATAGGGTTATACCAAATTTAAAAGAGGACAAAGAGCAAGGAGAATAAAATGTTTAGAAAGTTTAATAATATAAGATTTAAAATACTTACAATCCCATTAATAATTATGTTTATGATAATATCAACTATATCTTTTATAAATATAAATATTGCTAAAACAAGGTTGATAGACCAGATGGAGCTTGATGGAGTTAATTTAGCAAAGCAAATATTTAACCAAATTAAAAACAATGAGGAATCTATAAAAATTATAAATGGAAATATAGAAAATGATATAAGAAATTTAGGAGAGTTTATATCAGGCAATTATGCAACTATAAATAATGAGTATTTAGTTAATATAGCAAATACATTTAAAGTAGACGAAATAAATGTAACAAATTCTAATGGAGATGTAATATATTCTAACCTTGAAAGTAGTGTAGGAGCTCATTTTGGAGAAGATCATATATCATCTACTGTACAATATGGAAATGATAATGAATTTATGGAGAAGATAAGAAAATCTAGAGAGACAGATGATTATTATAAATATGGATATGTAAAAATTTCTAATGGAGGGATGATACAGGTAGGAATACTTGCAAATACAGTAGAAAATTTAAAAAGAAATCTTAGTATAGAAAGTTTATTAGATAAACTAGCTAATGAAGAGAATATAGAATCTGTATTTTTAGTAGATAAAAATTATACAATAACAAGTTCTTCTAACAAAGAGGATATAGGAACTATAGTAAAAAGTGAACAATTAAGATCAGCCATAGATAATCAAGAAATTCATTCTAGTAAATACCATGATAATGATTTAAATAGGGATGTATACGATATAACAGTTCCTATGCATAAAGATGACGTAAATATAGGGTCTTTAGATATATCTATATCTATGGATAATATTAACAAGGCTATAGCTTCAAATATAAGAATGTCTATAATCGTTGGAATAATAGCATTTATAATATCATCTATAATATTTTATACTATCTCAAGCAATATATTAAACGTTATAAAAAATTTGGTTGATTCATCTCAAAAAGTAGCTAGAGGAGAACTTGTAGATGATATAGATATAAAAGCGAATGATGAAACGGGAGTATTATGTAATAACTTTAAAGATATGATAAAGAGTCTTAAATCAATAGTAGACAATGTAAAAGCTCAAGCATCTAGTACAGATGAAATGTCTAATCATTTGACTGGAATATCAAAGGAAATGTCTTTAGGGATTGAAAGTATAGTTTCAGCTATACAAAATATAGCTGATGGAACAACATCTCAGTCATATGGCCTGGAAAATATAAATGAAATACTTAATAATTTCACATACAAACTTACATGTATAATAGATGATATAAAGGATGTTGATTCTAATTCAAAAGAGATAAGTTCAACTATAAGTGACAGTACTGAAAATGTAGAAAAGGTTATATCATCAGTTGAGAATGTGATAATAGTATTCCAAGAACTAATAGAAAAAATAAGTATAGTTGGTCAAGATATAAATGAAATAAATAAAATAACTTTATTAATAAATCAAATAGCAGATCAGACTAATTTATTAGCTCTTAATGCATCTATTGAGGCAGCAAGAGCTGGAGAACAGGGAAGAGGATTTGCAGTTGTAGCTGATGAAATAAGGAAGCTTGCAGAGCAAACTAAGGATTCATCTCAAAATATAAATGAATTAATACAGACAATATCAGGTGCAACTGAAAGTATGATAGAAACTAGTGGTACTGTTAATACTGAACTTTCAAACCAAAAAATAGATATAGACACAGCTATGAATTCATTTAACAAAACTATCTTAGGTATAAATGATATAATACCTAAAATAGATGTAATAAATAAATCTGCTACAAGTCTTAATAATGAAAAAAATATTATACTTGAAAAAATAGAAGAAGCATCTTCTATTGCACAAGAAATATCAGCATCAACTGAGGAAATATCAGCATCGTCAGAGCAAATTAGTGAGTCTGTAAGTCAAGTCTCATCTACTGCGAGTGATTTGACTGATATGACTAAAAATATGACTGATTATATAAATGAGTTTAAATAGATAAAAAAACAGACTGTATCTAAAGATACAGTCTGTTTTTTTGTTTTTGACTTAAATATGATATTGATAAATAGACGAAAGTATCAATTGATTTAAGTAAATTTTTATTTATCTAATTTAGAAAGTTCTACAGCTAGTTTTGCTCCAACTTTTGCATTATTGTAAACTAATTCTATATTAGAATCTAAACTTTTTCCAGCAGTTATTGCTTTAACTTTTCCAAGTAAGAAAGGAGTAGACTCTTTTCCTCTTATTCCTTTTTCATCAGCTTCTTTTAAAGCATCTTCTATAGCACTATTTATAGTGTCGTAGTCCATTTCAAACTCTTCTGGAATAGGGTTAGATACTACAACTCCGCCATTTAAGTTTAAGTCCCATTTAGATTTTAAAGCTAAAGCAAGTTCAGCTGAACTATCTACTTTGTAGTCAACGTTGAATCCGCTTTTTCTAGTATAGAAAGCTGGGAATTCTTGAGTTTGGTAACCTACAACTGGAACACCATTAGTTTCTAGGTACTCTAGAGTTAAACCGATATCTAGTATTGATTTACAACCAGCACATACTACTGCAACATTAGTGTGTGCAAGTTCTTGAAGATCTGCAGATATATCAAAAGTTTGCTGTGCTCCTCTGTGTACTCCACCTATTCCTCCTGTTGCAAATACTTTTATTCCAGCAAGTGCTGCTATTATCATAGTAGATGCAACTGTTGTTGCTCCATCTAATTTTTTAGATACTATAAAAGGTAAGTCTCTTCTACTAGCTTTTAATACAGAATCACTTTTACCTAGATATTCAAGTTCTTCAGCGTTAAGTCCAACCTTTAATTCTCCATTAAGGATTGCTATTGTAGCAGGGATTGCTCCATTTTCTCTTATTATAGACTCAACAGTTTTAGCCATTTCTATATTTTGAGGATAAGGCATACCGTGAGATATTATAGTAGACTCAAGAGCTACTACTGGAGTTCCTTCATCTAATGCTTTTTTCACTTCTGGATTTATTTTTAAATATTTTTCTAACATAATTTCATCTCCCTTAAAGTTTTTTCTATATTTTTAGTTGACATATTTGGATTTATTGTATTCTGATGAGATAGAGCAAGTATAGATGCACTCATCGCAAATTTAGCACTATAAGTTAAATCATATTTATTAATATGGCTATATACTAGGCCTGCTATAAATGCATCTCCAGCGCCTGTAGCATTAACCACATCTACTTCTGGATTTTTTATAATACTAGATTCTTGTTCATTTGCACAAAATACTCCGTCTTTCCCAAGGCTTATAAATATTCTTTTAACGCCTTTATCTAAGAAGTACTTAGCACATTTATCAAGATCATCTTCTGTATTAATCTTTATACCTGAAAGTGATTCTGCTTCATATTTATTGGGCTTTATAGTGTGGAACATTCCTATAAGATCCTTGACTTTCTCACTTTTTTTAGTTGAAACTGTATCTAGGAAAAAATCTACTTCCTTAAAGTTTGATAATAGATACTCAATTACATCCTTTGGCATATTAGTATCTATAACACCTACTTTAGAATTTTTTATTATATTTGATTTTTGTTTTATAAAATCTATGGTTATTTTATCGAAGATATCCATAGAAGCTATAGCTACCTTCATATCACCACTTTCATCTAATATAGATAGATAAGTTGATGTTGCATAATCAGTAGATATTAAACAGTTTTCCATGTCGATTCCAACTAATTTACTTTCTTTTAATATCTTTTCACCGTATATATCCTTACCAAGAGCTGATATTAATTTTGTGTCTACATCCATTTTAACAAGATTCTCTGCTATATTACGGCCTACTCCACCTAGAGATATCTTCATTTGACCTGGATTTGAATCATTCAAAATTAAGTTTTCGTTTGGAAAACCTTGAAGGTCTATATTAGTTCCTCCTATTACGGTTACGTAATCTTCATCTTTTAATATATAGCCTTTTCCTTTTATATAACCCTTTTTACTTAAGTTAGTTATATGAACAGCTACAGAAGATCTAGTTATTCCAAAATAATCAGCAATTTCCTGTTGAGATATCAACGGGTTGTTTCTTATAAATTCTAAAATTTCTTTTTCTCTACTAGTCAAATTAATCACCAAGCTTCTGTTTAGATTATAAACTTTTGTTTACAAAGAGTATAACATACTCTTTTTATTTTTTCAATAATAAATTTAAATATACTTGTATAAAAAAAGACTTCTCGAAAGAGAAGTCTTTTAATATCTATATTACAGCACTTATACCAAGTATTGCTATTACCATAATTAATACTATAAACATAAACTTTAGAACAAATTTAAGCCAAGTATTATAAGGAACTCTAGCTATTGCAAGCCCACCCATGACAACTGCACTTGTTGGAGTTAATAAGTTGACAGTACCAGATGCAGACTGATAAGCTGTTATAACTATATCTCTTGAAACACCAGCAAAGTCGCCAAGAGGCGCCATTATAGGCATTGAAAGTGTAGCAAGTCCTGATGTTGAAGGTATTAAGAATGACATAGGTATATAGAATAAATAAGTAAGAATTGCAAATACAGATGAACCTAGGCCCGATAGAGCTTCTTCTCCTAAATTTAATACTGTATCTGTAATATTACCAGCATTCATAACTACTGTTATACCACGAGATAATCCAACTATTAATGCTACTCCTAAAAGATCTTTAGCACCTGCTACGAATGATGATATCAATTCATCTTCATCCATACCATAAATAAGACCTATTATTATAGCAAAAACTAAGAATAAAGATGTTAGTTCTCCAAACCACCATCCAAGTGTAGGAATAGCAGTTATACCAATATCAGAGAACGGTATAACACCATATATCATTATAGCAAAAGTCAAGCAGAATAAACCTAGAACAAGCTTTCTTTTACTATTAAGTTCAGGAAATTCATTTTCATTATCTTGAGCTAAAAAGTGTTTTTTGTTGTCTTCATACATATTGTAAACTAATGATGTTGAAGGATCAGCTTTAACCTTAGCTGCGTATCTCATTACATATATTATAGCTATTACTTCACCTATAACTAACATAAAGAATCTAAGTCCTATACCAGTACCTAAAGATATACCAGCAAAACCAGATGCTATTCCTGTTGCAAAAGGGTTTACAGTAGATCCTAAAACTCCCATTCCAGCACCTAAAAGTATTACACCAACAGCAGTTAATGTATCATATCCTGCAGCTACAAACACAGGAATAAGAAGAGGATAAAATGCTATAGTTTCCTCAGCCATACCAAAACTTGTTCCTCCAAGTCCAAATAGTACCATTAGAAATGGAATCATTATCTTTTCTCTACCCTGTAGTTTGTGAACTATTCGTGCTATACCAGCATCTATAGCTCCTGTTTTCATTACAACACCTAAAAATCCTCCTATTACAATTACAAACAGAGCTACATCTACAGCTCCGTAAAAACCTTCAATAGGAGATAAAACAACATCTTTAACACCTTGAGGTGTTGGATCTACTAAGTGATATGAGCCCGGTATTGGAGTTTTTTCTGGAGTATAATCATATTTACCAGCTGGAACAATCCAAGTTAGTAGTGCTACAAATATTATTATTGCAAACAATATTGTATAAGCACTTGGCATTTTAAATTTCTTCATAAAGATAACCTCCTTGTAGTCAAATTATTTGCTATTTTGTTAGTTCATATACGGCTTTAGCGTATATTTTAGTTGATTTAATTAAATCTTCTATTTCTATATATTCATTTGCTTGATGCTCAACCTTAGGTCTGTTAGGAAATACTGCTCCAAATGCTACACAGTTATCAATAGCTCTTGCATAAGTAGCTCCTCCAGAAGATAGAGGAGTAGAATCAAGTCCTGTTTCTTCTTCATAAACTTTTTGTAATGTTTTTATTAGAAAGTGATCTGCTGGAACGTATATTGATTTTAAATAATCGTATTCTTCATATTCTAAGTTATACTTAGATAGTTTTTCTTTTAAGGCATTTACTACTGTTTCTTTTTCAACTGTAACTGGAATTCGTATATCAAGTCCTATTTGTTCAATATCTTCATCTATATTTATTTTACCTAGATTTAATGTAAGTTTTCCAGAAGCTTCGTCTTTGCAATTAGGAAGTATATTATCTCCGTTATAAGTTTCTCCTATTATGTTTGCAATGAATTCTATTGAGTTAGACTTTACACCTATATTATTTAGAGCTATACAAAGTCTAGAAATAGCATTTATTCCGTAGTGAGGGTTGCACGCATGAGAACCTTTTCCTATAACGGTTAATGAATTTTCATCAGATGAGTATTCAAAATTTAATCTATCAAGTTCTTTAGACAACTCATCTATTTTATCACCAGAATATGTGATTCTATCTGGAACAGCATTGTAAGCATTTCCTCCGCTTAATTTTACATTAGACGAATTTGAACATTTTATATTAGCTTGTAATAGTCCTTTTTCAGCATTTATCATAGGGAATACAGAATCAGGGGTGAATCCATAAGATGGTATTTCTTCATTTTCAACGTATTTAGAAATTCCTCCCCAAAGATTTTCTTCATCTGTACCAAATATAAATCTTATTCTTTTATTAAATTTAACATCAAGATTCATAAGTGCTTTAACTGCATATATAGCAGCTATTGTAGGTCCTTTATCATCTTGAGTTCCTCTTCCGTATAACTTATTATCTTCTATTACTGCACCATAAGGATCGTGTTTCCAGTCATTTATTTCTCCTTCTGGAACAACGTCAAGATGACCTAGTATACCTATCATTTCATCTCCTTGTCCTATTTCTGCATATCCATAATATCCATCTTTATAGTATGTTTTAAATCCTAAAGATTCACATAAATCTAATGTTTTTCTAAGTGCATTATCGATATTTTCTCCAAATGGAAACTTATCTGTACTATCAGATATTACACTAGGTATTTTTATTATTTCTTGTATAGATTCAATTAAATTGTCTTTAATATTTTCGACACTTAAATCTATATTCATAAAAATCATCTCCTTTTATTATATGATTTTGCTCATTTATGTAAATTTATATACTTAAATGAAATTCCGTTAATAATAGTATATAAATTTTATTCTGTTAAATCAAACACAAAGTTTAAAATTAAGGAAAAAATAGAAAAATATACATAATAAGTGACAATTCAGATAATTACAATTAATTTCAATGTAGAAAAATGTCAGTATAAAAAAATAAAAATCAAGTGCAGTCGACAAATATATATGTCGAATTATAAGGAAAAATTAATGAGGAAAATTAAAACGAAAAAAATAATAAAAAAATAATTGACATTACCAATGAATGGAAACTATACTAAAAACATACATATGATTTGTATTAAATTTATATCAGGAAGGAGAAGGCGATGTCAAAAGAAAATATTTTGAATGTATATTCTGAAATTGGAAAGTTAAAAAAAGTTCTTTTACATAGACCTGGTAAAGAAATTGAAAATTTAACTCCTGACTTAATGGATAGATTGCTATTTGATGATATTCCATATATGGAGGTTGCAAGGCAGGAGCATGATGCATTTGCAAATATACTTAGATCAAATGATGTTGAGGTTCTTTATTTAGAGGATTTGGCAGCTGAATCTATAAAAAATTTTGGAATAAAAGAAGCTTTTGTAGATGAATTTATAAAAGAAGCCAATATAGATAGTATTAAGAAAAGAGAGCTTGTTAAAGAGTATATTTTAGGATTTTCTAATGAAAGAGATATGGTAGATAAGATGATGGAGGGTATTAGAAAAGAAGAAATAAGAGATTATAAAAAAACTTCGTTAACAGATATTGTAGGTTCTAATTATCCATTCATAGTAGATCCTATGCCTAATTTATACTTTACAAGAGACCCATTTGCAACTATCGGACAAGGAATTTCCTTAAATCATATGAGAACAGTAACAAGAAATAGAGAAACTTTATTTGCTAAGTATATATTTAAGTATCATCCTGAATATAAAGATAAAAATATACCTATATGGTTTGATAGAGAGAATAATACATCTATAGAGGGTGGAGATGAACTTATATTAAATAATAAGGTTATAGCCATTGGTATATCTGAGAGAACAGATGCTTATTCTATAGAGACTATAGCTAAAAATATATTTGAAAAAGATGAAAAATTTGAAGTAGTTCTTGCTTTTGATATACCAAAAAAAAGAGCTTTTATGCATCTTGATACCGTATTTACAATGGTAGATTATAATAAATTCACTATACACCCTGAAATAGAAGGTCCTTTAACTGTATATTCAATAACCAGAGGAAGCAAAGATTTAAAATTGAATATCAAAAAAGAGACTATGTGTCTTAGTGATATTTTGAAAAAATATTTAGAAGTTGATGATGTTACATTGATAAGATGTGGTGCGGGAAATACTATAGATGCGGGAAGAGAGCAATGGAATGATGGATCTAATACTCTGACAATTGCTCCGGGTGAAGTAGTAGTTTACGCTAGAAATCATGTTACTAATAGATTGCTTGAGCAAAATGGAATTAAACTTCATGTTATGCCATCTTCAGAATTATCAAGAGGTAGAGGTGGTCCAAGATGTATGTCTATGCCACTTGTTAGAGAAAACTTAAGATAAATAGGAGGTTTTTAAAATGCCAGTAAATTTAAAAGGAAGAAATTTTATAACATTAAAGGATTTTACACCAAGTGAAATTAGATATATGTTGGATCTATCTATGGATTTAAAAAATAAGAAAAGAGCAGGAATAAAGGGAAATCTATTAGAGGGGAAAAATATTGTTTTATTATTTGAGAAGACATCTACTAGAACTAGATGTGCGTTTGAAGTTGCAGGTTTTGACGAAGGTGCTAATGTAACATTTCTAACAAATTCTCAAATGGGTAAAAAAGAGTCTATAGAGGATACTGCTAAGGTATTGGGAAGATTTTATGATGGAATTGAATTTAGAGGATTTAAACAAGAAACTGTTGATTGTCTAGCAGAGCATGCTGGTGTTAGTGTTTGGAATGGACTTACTGATTTATATCATCCAACTCAAATACTTGCAGATTTTCTAACTGTAAAAGAGCATGTAGATAAAAGTTTTAATAAAATAAAGTTTGTATATGTTGGAGATGCTAGAAACAACATGGGTAATTCACTTATGATAGGTGCAGCTAAGATGGGAATGGAATTTTTAGCGCTCGCACCAAAAGAACTATGGCCGTCTAAAGAGCTAGTAGATGAAATGAATGAGGTTGCAAAAGAGACAGGAGCTGTAATTAAGCTTAGTGAAAATGTTGATGATGTTAAGGGCGCAGATGTTATTTATACAGATGTTTGGGTTTCTATGGGAGAAGAAGATCAATTTGAGCAGAGAATAAAATTATTAACTCCATATCAGGTTAACATGGATATGATAAGAAAAACTGAGAATGATGATGTTATATTCCTTCATTGTCTTCCTTCATTCCATGATGAGAATACAGTGGTTGGAAAAGAAATATATGAAAAGTTTGGTCTTAAATCTATGGAAGTTACAGATGAAGTGTTTAGATCTAAATATTCTAAAGTATTTGATGAGGCTGAAAATAGAATGCATACTATAAAGGCTGTTATGGTTTCAACTATAGGTAATCTATAAATAAAGGAGGCTCTATTTATGAGTAACAAGATAGTTGTTGCGCTTGGAGGAAATGCTCTTGGAAAAAGTCCTAAAGAGCAATTAGAATTGGTTAAAGAAACGGCAAAACCTATAGTTGATTTAATACAAGAAGGAAATAATGTTATTGTAGCTCATGGTAATGGGCCTCAGGTTGGTATGATAAATTTGGCTATGCCTGACATGCCTTTTCCAGAATGTGGAGCTATGAGCCAAGGTTATATAGGCTATCATCTCCAAAATGCAATTAGGGAAGAGTTTTTGAATAGAGGTATGAATACTCCTGTATCTACAGTAGTAACTCAGGTTATAGTAGACAAAGATGATAAAGCGTTTAATAACCCTACTAAGCCTATAGGATCATTCTATAATGAAGAAGAGGCTAAAAAGCTTGAACAAGAAAAAGGATATGATATGAAAGAAGATGCAGGTAGAGGATACAGAAGGGTAGTCCCATCACCTATACCTATAGATATTGCAGAGAAAGAAACTGTTAAAATATTAGTTGATAATGGGCATGTAGTTATAACTGTTGGAGGAGGAGGTATACCTGTTATAGAGGATAATAATTCTTTAATAGGAGTACCGGCTGTTATAGATAAAGATTTTGCAAGTGAAAAAATTGCTGAGATATTAGATGCAGATTACCTTATAATTCTTACAGCTGTAGAAAAGGTAGCTATAAACTTTGGCAAGGAGAATGAACAATTCTTAGATAAACTAAATGTTGATGATGCATATAAGTATATTGATGAAGGGCATTTTGCACCTGGGTCTATGCTTCCTAAGGTTAGGGCTGCTATAAAATTTGCAGAGTCTAAAAGTGGAAGAAAGTCTCTTATAACGTCTCTTGAAAGAGCAGCTGATGGAATACAGGGCAAAACAGGTACATTAATTGTAAAGTGAAACTTAATTCAGATGGAGTTCTTACTCCAACTGAATTTTTAGCTGAACTAATCCAGAAGCTGTAGAGTTCTTATCTCCAGCCTTAAGAGGATGGAGTCTTAGAACTCTTAGCTTTCGGATAAAATAATGATTTTTTAATATAATTAAATCTTAATGTTTCCCATAGTGGGGAACATTATTTTTTTGCAAACATAAAATATAGTAATCCCACTAGGCAGGAGGAATAAGATGAAGATAGGAGATTTAGTTGTTAGAAAATCACATGGAAAAGATGTTTTATTTAGAATAATAGATATTTCACAAAATAAAAATGATAAAAAACAAGTTGTTTTAAAAGGTATAGATTTTAGGCTAATGGCTGACTCATCTGTAAATGATTTAGAAATGGTAGGCCAAGAAAATTTCAGACAATATGTTTTTAGCAGACAAATAGAGAGCTTGTTGACACGAGCTAGAAGAAATAGAAGTGATAAACAAAAAAAGAATTATAGGAATGGCTTTGGAAGACCTGGAAAGGTACTTCATTTAGACGGTGATGGTGAATATTTAAAAATATGTTTAGAGGCTTATAAAAAACTAGACATTGAAGCTGTAGGAAAGGTGGTTGCAGAATCAGATCAACATAAAGTAGTGGGAGAGCTTCTAAAGGAACATTCACCAGATATATTGGTTATTACAGGTCACGACTCTATCCTAAATTCTAATTATAATATCAAAGATTTAAATAATTACAGAAATTCTAGAAATTTCGTGAAGGCAGTTTTAGAAGCTAGAAAATATGAAAATGCTATGGATGAACTTGTTATTTTTGCAGGTGCGTGTCAATCAAATTATGAGGCTATATTAAGTGCAGGAGCAAATTTTGCAAGTTCTCCTAATAGAATATTAATACATTGCTTAGATCCTGTTTTGATAGTAGAAAAAATAGCTTATACAAGGATTGATAAAGTAATGCCTCTTGAAGAGGTTTTTCAAAATACTATAACAGGAATAAAAGGTGTAGGGGGCTTTGAAACAAGAGGAAAGTATAGGTCTGGATTGCCTAAATCTCTATATGAATAGAGGTGATACTATGGATAGAAAATTTAGGAATCTTATAGCATATAAAGTATCTAAAAATATTCCACAAGAATTTCATATTCAGGCTATTATGTGCCAGGCTATTATAGAAAGAACTAATATATTCAGAAGTATATCAGATGGAGATTTTAAAAAAGAAGAATTCAATATAGAAGATATATATGATAAGGCACTTGAAGCTGTTGATAATACACATAATTTAGTTATAATGTTTAATGATTCTCCAATTTGTGCATATTACCATATATGCTGTGGTGGAAGCACAGAAAATAGCGAGTATTTATTAAATACAAAAATAGATTATTTAAGAGGAATTACTTGTGAGGAGTGTATGAAAAATAAAGAATCAGAAAATATAGTAGATGTTGATTTAGAAGAACTTGAATCAATATTTAAATTCAAAATATCTCAAAATTTAATGAATGAATATTCTATAAATAACATGTTAAAAGTTTTAGGCAAAACTAATGGAAATAGAGTAGAGAATATACTTGTTTTTAATGAAAAGGTCAAAGGTAGTGTATTTAGTGAAAGCTTAAATTTAGATTCTTCTAGATTTGGATTTAGACCTATAAAAATAAGATTTTATACAAAGGGTATAGGACATGGATTAGGTCTTTGTCAATATGGAGCTAATGAAAAAGCAAAAAATAACTGGAACTATGAAAAAATTTTAAATCATTATTATACTAATATTAATTTATATAAGTTAGATAATTTCAATTTAGACTTACCTCTTAAAAATAAAAAAATATTTTTAGATGCTGGCCATGGTGGAGAGGATTGTGGTTATACTAATGATTTAATAACAGAAAAAGAAGTATCACTAAAAGTAACAATGAAGTTGAAGGAAAAGTTAGAAAAATCAGGGGCTAGTGTATATTTATCAAGATCAATTGATGAATATGTATGTTTGGATAAAAGAATAAAAATGATAAAAAAAGCTAATCCTGACTTCTTGCTTAGCATACATTTAAATAAGTCTAAATTTGAAGGAGTAAGTGGAGCAGAAGCTATATATTATTGGGGAGATACAAATGGAAAATTAATAGGAGAAAATATATTAAGTAATTTAAAAAATAATATGAATATAAAAAATAGAGGAGCAAAAGAAGGCAGAATATATATATTAAAAGAAAGTGGTTGTAATGGAGTGTATTGTGAATTAGGTTATATATCAAACCCTGTAGAATCAAAACTCCTAGAGGATGATGATGTTATTGATAAGATGGCTGAGAATATAGTGTATAGTATACTTGAGTATTATGGAAATAATATATTGACATAAAACACAAAAATAGATAAAATATAATTTTATATATTTGACATTGATGTTTAAATATGATATTATGTAAACATACAATGGAGAAGAAGGTGATTTTTTGGCTACGAAACACACTTTGGATCAGATAAGAAAAGACATAGAAAAACATGTTGGAAAGAACGTAGTTCTAAGAGCTAATAAAGGCAGAAAAAAGATGATCGTTAGAAGAGGAATCTTAGAAAATACGTACCCTAGTATATTTGTTGTAAAAATAGATGATAGCAATTGTACTAGAGTATCTTATAGTTATTCAGATGTATTAACATCTACTGTTAAGCTTCAAATTTGTACAAAAGAAAATATGAGCGTATCTTAATTCCATCTTAAAATAGATGGAATTTTTTTTGATTTAGTTAAATATAATAATAATGTGATATTTGTATATATTTAACTAGGGGGGATAAGGATGGATTTAATAAAGGATATAATGAAGATAGACAATAGAAGTGATTTTGGAAGGTTTCAAACTTTCTTAGAATCTGAAATTCTAGTACCTGATACAAAAAATGATGTTTTTGAAATAGTAAAGACAGAGGCTTACATATCTTTAAAGAAAGAAGAATTGATGCAAGGTAAAATAATACTAAGAGGGGATTTAAACTACAATACTATTTATATAACTCAAGATAAACAAGTTACTAATTTAAGTGGAAAAATAGATATAAATGAAGCAATAGAAAAAGAAGATATTTCATCAGATATGAAGAGTATATTGGAGAGTAATATAGAGCATATAGATTGTAGTATAATAAATGAAAGAAAGATAAAACTAGGATGTTTAATAAATATTACAGGTAGTTTATTTTCAAGAGAAAAAGTTGATATAATAAGAGATATAATTGGGATTGATGATATACAAACTATAAAAAAGGAAATATACTATGATGATGTAATAGGAATTGAAAAATCAGAGACAATAGTGAAAGAAATAATAAATTTGGGAGAAAATGAAGATATTAGTTCTGTATTGTCATTAAATCCAAAAATATTGTTAAAGGAAACTAGATTGTCTGATAACAAAGTTATATTAGGAGGGGTAGTTGAATTAAATCCTATTGTTTTAAATAAAGAAGGAGAGATGAACAAGTTAAAATCTAATTCTGTAGAGTTTACACAGTTTATAGAAGTAGCTGGAGCTATGCAAGGAATGAAAGAAGATTCTTATATGAATCTAACAGACTTTAAATTTAATTTAAAGGATGACGATTCAGGAAAAACTAATCTATTAGAAATAGACGCAACTGTTGGTACAAAGGTTAAAATATCAGAGAATATATCAAAAGAAACTCTTCAAGATGCTTATTGTCCATATAAAGATTTAAAGCTTGAAGATAAGAGTTTTAATTTAAATAAAATAGTTAATTTTGGTGAAGATGATTTTATAATAAATGAGGTTATACAAAACGATAAAGACGACATACAGATTAAAGAAATATTGAATGTAGATTCAAAGTTATTCATAACAGATAATTTTATAATAGAAGAAAAAGTTAATATAGAAGGTATAATTCATGTTGATATATTGTATACTCCTGAGGAAGGATTAAGACCAGTATATAGCATGAGTGAGGAAATACCATTCAAACAATCTCTAGATTTAAGTAATATCAATGACAGTATGAAACCTTACTCAAACATATGCATAGATAGTATAAACTATAGTGCAAAGAACAATGAAGTTGAATTAAAGATAAAAGGAAAAACTAGATTTGAAGTTGTAGAGGATTTAAAGAGTTCATTTGTAATGAATGGAGAAATTATAGGAGACATTGATTCTTCATCAAGACCTAGTATAACTATATATATAGCAAAAGAAAATGATACCCTTTGGGATGTAGCAAAAAGATATAATACGACAGCATTAGAAATAGCTCAAACCAATGATATGAATGAAGAAGAGTCTTTAAAAGAGGGTCAGTATTTAATAATAGAAAAGAAAGTAACATCAGATATATAAGCTTAATAGAAATATATAAACTCAAAAGTCTCAATATCATTTTGATATTGAGACTTTTTATTTGCTAAGGGATTATAAAATTTTGGATTTATGGATAATATTGATTGAAAACTACAATTGCAACTATTTTTGAGCAACGGAGCCCAGTAGGGATCGTTGGCGACATGATTCACCGCGTTATCGAGTAGACGAATTTTTTTATCTTTATATAAATTTAATTATAGTATAATATATAATATAATGATTTATAAATAGATTTTTAGGTTGATTAGGAGGAAGGTATGGAAAGCTTGAACTTAAAATGTAGAGCGAAAATAAATTTATCTATAGATGTGCTTGGAAAAAGAGCAGATAATTATCATTTAGTAGAAATGATTATGCAAACTATAGATTTATATGATAATGTAAATATAGAAGAAATAGATAGTGGTATAATTATAGATAGTGATAATGAATATGTTCCTACTGATTCTAGCAACATAGCTTACAAGGCAGCTGATTTGATAAAACGAAAATTTAATATAAATAAAGGTGTAAAAATAAGTATAAACAAAAACATACCTGTAGCCGCTGGATTGGCAGGAGGAAGCACCAATGCTGCTGCGGTTTTAGTTGGCCTTAACAAAATGTGGGATTTAAAATTAACTGAAGATAATCTTATGGAACTTGGTTTACAGCTTGGAGCAGATGTACCTTTTTGTATATTAGGAGGAGCTGCAGTAGCTGAAGGTATAGGAGAAAAGCTGACTAGAATAGAAGGTCTAGAAAGTGTTAAAATACTTATATGCAAACCTGATATATTGGTTTCTACAAAATGGGTATATGAAAACCTAGATATAAATGGATTATCTAAAAGGCCTAATACAAAAAACATATTAAATAATCTCAAGGAAAACGATGTACAAGCTTTAGCTAAGAATATGTGCAATGTGCTTGAAAGTGTAACTGAGAATGAATATACACAAATAAAAGAAATAAAGAAAAAAATGATTGAACACCATGCTTTAGGGTCTATGATGAGTGGAAGTGGACCAACCGTATTTGGAATATTTGATAATTTAGATTGTGCACAAAAAGCAAAGGAAGAATTGAAACAATTATATAAGCAAACATATTTAGTGAATACTTATAAGGGAGGAATTGAAATTGAAGGATAACTTAGAAAAATTAAAGTTAGAAAATTACAAACCTTTGAGGGATATAGTATTTGAATATTTAAGAGAATCAATATTAAAAGGAAAATTAGAGCCTGCACAAAGACTTATGGAGGTTCAATTGGCTGAACAGTTAGGGGTTAGTAGAACTCCAGTTAGGGAGGCTATCAGGAAACTAGAATTAGAAGGATTAGTAGTTATGCTTCCTAGGAAAGGAGCATATGTTGCAGATGTATCATTAAAAGATATAATAGAAGTATTAGAAATAAGAGGAGCTTTAGAAGGGCTTGCAGCATCTGTTGCAGCTGAAAGAATGACTGACGAACACTTAGAAAAGTTAGAGCTTATATCATATCAGTTCAAGAAAAGCTTAGAAAATGGAGATATTGATATGATGGTTCAAAAGGATATAGAATTACATGATCTTATATTTAATTCAACAAACAATCAAAAACTTATTCAAATAAATAATTCCTTAAGAGAACAGGTATATAGATTTAGAGTAACATATATATCTGATCATGATACTTCTAAAAACTTAGTCAAAGAACATGAGGAAATAATAGAAGCTATATATAATAGAAATTCTAAAAATGCGATGCAAAGAGCTACTACTCATATCGAAAATGCTCAAAACTTTATAATAGAGAAATCTAGAAGAAACAATTGTGAAAAATAAAAGTCCTAAAATTTTAGGACTTTTATTTTTTTTACCCTAAAGTAAATTATATAATTTTCAAGTTTAGGATAACATTGATGAAAGTACTGCAATATCAACTATTTTGAGCAACGAAGCCCGTAGGACTCGTTGGCGACATGAGCCATGAGTTAGCATGAAGCGAATTTTTTATGTATTTAAATTGAGTTTTGGGAAAAATTATATATAGATATACTAGATTGAACAGAAAAATCTGAATGCGATTTTATAGGAGTTGAAAAGATGTATGTAATTAGCTTGTTTTTAATAGTAGGTATATATATTTTAATATTTGACTGTGACATGTTGAAAAAAAAGAAGTTATACAGAGAATACAATATGGCTAAATTCATAGGACTATCCTATATTGCAGTATCTTTTGGATACTTTATATATTACGTAAATAGGAGGTGATAATATGCAAGTAAAAAAAGATGAACATAAACTTGAATATAAGTTGAATATTTTAAAAGAACAATTTAAAGATTGTGATGACTTAGTTATAAGAGAGATTGATGTTGGTGTAGAGAATGAGTGTAAAATGGCTCTTGTATATATAGACGGGATGACGGATAAGGCACTTATCAGTGAGTTTGCATTAAATAATTTAATAATTTCATCTAGGATAGCTATGCCTAATGATATAAAGAACAATATAAAAGATTTAATACAGAAGAAAACCATAGCAATAACTGAAATAAAAGAAATTAAGGAAATGGAAGAATGTATTAAGAATATACTCTCAGGAGAAACACTTTTGTTTATAGATAATGTCGAGGAATCCATAGTATTATCTTCAAGAGGATGGCCAACTCGCTCAATATCAGAACCTCAATCTGAAGTTGTAATAAGAGGTCCTAGAGATGGATTTACAGAGACTTTAAAAGTCAATACATCTTTAGTAAGAAGAAGAATAAGAGATACAAATTTTAAAATAAAAAATCTATCATTAGGAAAAAGATCAAATACGGATGTAGCTGTACTATATATAGAAGATATAGTTAATAATACAGTTTTAGAAGAAGTTAAAAAAAGACTAGATGAAATAGATATAGATATGATTCAAGAAAGTGGAGCTGTAGAACAACTAATAGAAGATAACTGTTACTCTTTGTTTCCCCAAATACAGTATACAGAAAGACCAGATGTAGTATCAGCATCTCTATATGAAGGTAGAGTTGCAATATTAGTAGATAATACACCTTTTGCCCTTATAGTTCCTGTAACATTGACTACATTTTTACAATCTCCTGATGACTATTATGAGAGATGGATAATATCTAGCTTTGTAAGAGTTATAAGAATGTTTGCCACAGGATTTTCTTTGTTTTTACCAGCATTTTATATAGCTATAAGTTCTTATCATCCAGATATGCTGCCAACAGACCTCGCCGTATATCTTGCAGCTACAAGACAAGGAGTTCCATTTCCAGCATTTACAGAGGCATTTATAATGGAGGCAACATTAGAGTTATTAAGAGAAGCTGGGGTTAGACTTCCTAGAGCTATAGGATCTACAATAGGTATTGTAGGTGGTCTTGTAATAGGACAAGCTGCTGTTCAAGCAGGGATAGTAAGTCCTCTTATGGTAATTATAGTAGCTATAACTGCAATATCATCTTTTGCAATACCAAGCTATAATATGGCAATAGGATTTAGATTGGTTAGATTTGCATTGATGCTTCTAGCATCTATATTAGGTTTTTATGGAATAATATTGGGATTTTTAGTTATGCTAATAAATTTAGCAAACCTAAGAAGTTTTGGAATTCCTTATTTAGAACCATTATGTTCTGTTGGAGAAAATTTGAAAGATCTAAAAGATACTATTGTAAGAGTGCCTATACCATCTATGAATTCAAGACCTAAAACTTATACAAATAGAAATAGAAATAGATTGGATGATAAAAGAAGAGAAATATTTGGGGAGGATGATATTGAAAAATGATTTCAACTAAAGAAAAAATAGGTACATCTCAGATGATAACACTTTTGATAAGTACAATACTAGGTGTAGGTATTCTATCTTTGCCAAGAAACTTGGCAGATAAAGTTCAAGGATCAGGGTTTATAATCATAATAATATCAACCGTTATATGTATTTTCTTTGGATACTGTATGTATAAAGTTATATATGGGTTTAGAAATAAAAGTCTTATGCAAATAAGCTCAGATATTTTGACTAAGCCTATGGCATACTTAGTATGCATAATATTTATATTGTACTATTTGGTTAATATAAGCATGGTAGTCCGTATATTTGGAGAAGTTGTAAAAATGTATATGTTAGAGAAGACTCCTATAGAAGTGATAATAATATCCATTTTATTTGTATGTGCTTATAGTTCTAAAAAAGGAATAGAAGGAATAGCTAGGATATCTCAAATAATATTGTTTTTGATGGTTGTGCCTATAATATTTGTATTTTTCTTCTCGCTTGAGACTGCAGATTTTACTAATTTGATGCCTATTTTAAATGTGAAGGCATCTCAAGTATTTCCTACTGTATTTTTGACTACTTTTGCATTTTCTGGATTTGAGACAATGCTTGTACTGAGTATTTTTATGAGAGAGCCTAAGGATGGTTTTAAGATACAGTGGATAACATTGATAGTTATAGGGATTGTATATATTTTCTTTTCAGTAATAAGCATAGCTGTATTTGGGCAAGTTGAGACCACGCATTTAATGTGGCCTACATTGACCATTGTAAAGGTTATAGATATTCCAGGGGCATTTTTAGAAAATTTAGATGCTTTGATAATGGGAACATGGACATTGAATATATTTATAACATTATGTGTGTTTCTTTTCTGTGCATCTTTAGTAATAGGAGATATGTTTAATTGCAGAGAAATAAATTATTTTGATTATGCTATTGTACCAGTTGTGTATATATTAGCAATGTATCCTGACAATTTAGCTCATGTATATGATTTATTGAACAGCAAATATACAGTTGCTGTCCAATTAATGGTTTTTGCAGGTATTCCTCTTATACTATTTTTATTCTCTAGATTTAGTAAGAAGGTGAAAAAAGCATGAAACAAAAATTTACGATTTTGATTCTAACAATGATTATAAGTACACTACTTACTGGATGTTGGGATAAGACTGAAATAAATAATAGAGGTTTTGTAATTGGTCTTGGTATAGATAAATTAAAAGAAGAGGAAAAAAAAGAAGAGTTAGATAAAATAAAAGTATCATTTAAGATACCTAACGTTGCCATTCTTGGAACAAAACAAACACCTACTGAGGAACCATCCTTTTATTGGGAGGCTAAAGGAGAGTCATTTGATACTGTAATTAATAAAATACAATCAAAGTCTCCATTTGACTTAGAACTATCTCATAACAAGGTAATAATATTAGGAAAGGAAATTCTTGAAGATAAAAAGCTGTTTAAACAGATACTTGATGGAATAGATAGAAATAGATATTTTTCAAGAAAAATGTTTATGTTAGTATCAAAAGAAGATGCTTCGGACGTTATAGGTATTAGACCTGATGAACAACCTCTTGTAGGAGTGTATTATGGAAATATAATAAATTCTGCAATAAGTAATGGGACAGTAATAGATGGAACTTTGAATAAGGTTATGCAGGAAATACAAGAAAATAAAAGCACTGTATTCCCTCTTACTACTAAAACTTATAACAACAAGAGAATAGAACTTATAGGAGGACTTATTGTAAAGGATTATGAATTTAAAGAAGAACTGAATGAATTAGAATGTAGATTTTTAAATATGATAAATCAAGATAACTACAATATTATGGATATACATGTTAAATATAAAAATGTACCTGTTTCTTACGAAATAACTAGTAGTAAAAGTGAAATAAAGGTAACTGAAAAAGACAATAACTTAATATTAGATGTATATATAGATACTGAAGGCGATATAACCCAGCATGAATTTGGAGTGAAAGGGCTTGTAGCAAATGATAAAGGTATACGTGAGGTAGAGAAATTATGTGAGGAGAATATAAAAGAACATGTACGTAAATTAATAACTAAACTTCAAAAAGGTAGTTTAGATGTTATAGATGTAAAAAACACACTATATAAATATAATCAACCTCTATATAAAAAAGTAAGTGAAGATTTTGATCAATACTTTGAAAATATGAAAGTAAATGTACATGTAGAAAGTAAAATTAGAAGAATAGGTATAGTAAGGTAAAAAAAGGACAAAATATAGATATAAAATAAATTAATTAATTCGGGGGGATAAATTATGAGAAAAGTTTTAATTGCATTTTTTATATCTTTATTTTGTTTTATGAGTACTATATCTTACTTGGGTGATGTTTATGCAAATAGAGACAATTATAAAGAAAAGCTTATAAGATTCCATGTTATAGCAAATAGTGATTCTCAAAAAGATCAAGAGTTAAAATTAAAGGTTAGAGATAAGATAATTGAATTTTTGTCTCCGAAG
This sequence comes from Tepidibacter hydrothermalis, assembly GCF_029542625.1. GTDB lineage: Bacteria > Bacillota > Clostridia > Peptostreptococcales > Peptostreptococcaceae > Tepidibacter_A > Tepidibacter_A hydrothermalis. The sequence goes on along the minus strand of NZ_CP120733.1, from coordinate 3,697,562 downwards.
TTAGAAAAATCAAAAAGCATTAAAGAAACTAAAGAAATTATTACGGAAAATATTGAAAATATACAAAAAATAGCTTCAGATGAAATAAAAGAAAATAATAAAAAGTATACAGTAACAGCTAATTTAGATTATTCAAATTTTCCTACAAAAAAATATTCTAATATAGTACTACCTGCAGGAGAATATAAAGCATTAAAAGTTGTAATAGGAGAAGGTAAGGGGAAAAATTGGTGGTGTGTAATGTTTCCTCCATTATGTTTTATAGATATAAATCATGGAATAACAAACGATAAAACTGAGAAAAATTTGAAAAAAGTTCTTACAAAAGACGAGTATAAAATGATATTAGTAGATAATAAAGATGTTAAATTAAAATTTAAAATAGTAGAAGTATTAGAAAAAATAAAGAACAAAAGTAGTAAATTAGATTTAGTTAAGAAATAATAGGAGTGGTTTGCTTTGAAAAAAATACTATTATCAATTTCAGTGTTTTCGATATTAATATTATCGTGTGTAGCATTTTATGTAGATGATTACATAGTATATGGACAATCTAATATATTTTGGGGCTCAAAAGGCGATGAAGTTAAGACTGTTCAAACTAAACTAAAAGACTGGGGTTATTACAATGGTTCTATAGATGGCGTATATGGATACAAAATGTATGAATCCGTAAAGAAATTCCAAAAAAAGAATGGTTTAAAACAAGATGGCGTAGTTGGAAATGAAACTAAAAAAGCCCTTGGAATACAAACTAAAACTAAGAAGGTAGCATCATCTAGGAATGACGAGATATATCTATTATCCCAGGCTATAACAGGAGAAGCTAGAGGAGAACCATATACAGGTCAAGTAAGTGTAGGAGCTGTTATATTAAATAGAACTAAAGATTCTAGATTTCCACATTCAATAGCTGGAGTCATATATCAACCAGGAGCATTTACTGCAGTTGACGATGGACAAATAAATATGAAGCCTACACAATCGTGTATACAGGCTGCAAATGATGCTATTAATGGATGGGATCCAACCGGTGGAGCTGTATACTATTGGAACCCTGCAACAGCTACAAGTAAATGGATATGGAAGCTAAAGCCTATATATAAAATAGGTAAGCATTGGTTTGCAAAAGAAACTTACTAGAAAGAAGTGATATTTTGAAGTGGAATAAAAAAACGAGTATCTTATTGGGTTTACTTGTTGTATGCTTTATATGGGGAATGACAGGATATTCTCAAAAAACAGCATACAAGAGAAGTTTAAATGCTCAATATCAAAGAATGTTTTACGATGTTATAAGTAATGTAGAGACTATACAATCAGATTTATCTAAGGTAAATGTAAGTAATTCTACAAAACAAAACATAATACTTCTTACAGATATAATGAGTCAGTCTTATTCAGCTCAAGATAAAATGGCTCAGCTTCCTCTTAATCATAAATCTATTGGAAAAACTGAAAAATTTCTAACTCAGCTAGGTGATTATACTATAACATTGGCGAAAGAAGCTTTAGATGATAAACATCTAAATGAAAAAGAAAGAAAAAAAATATCAGAACTTCAAAAAAGTGCTCAATATTTATCAGAAGAACTAGGAAAAGTACAATCTGATATAGCTAAGGATAAAATTCAGTTTACAGATGTTGCAGCAAAAGCTAATAAAAAGATGAAAAAGTCAAATGCAAATATAATGGCAACTAGTATGATAAGGATAGAGGAGAGAATGGGTGAAACACCAGAACTTATATATGATGGCCCATTTTCAGAGCATATAGGAAATATAAAACCTAGACTTAAAGGAGAGAAAATAAACAAAGATAAAGCCAGAGAAATAGCTTCAAATTTTCTGAAATACAAAAAAATAAAAGAACTTAATTACAATGGAAGAATAAAAAATAATTCTATTCCAGGATATATGTTTAACAGTGAAAATGTAAGTGTTTCTATAAGTGAGACTGCTGGTAAAATAGTATGGATGATAGACACAAGAAAGATTGGACAGCCTACTGTAGATAAGAAAAAGGCACTTGAGTTGGCTAAAAAGTTTTTAAAAGACAGTGAATATAAAAATATGGTTCCTACGTATTCTCTTACTAATAATGGAGCTACAACGTTTAATTTTTGCTCTAAAAAAGATGGAGTTACTATATATCCAGATTTAATCAAAGTAAAGGTAGCTCTTGATAATGGTGAGGTAGTAGGGCTTGAAACACAAGGATATATAATTAGTCACTTTGATAGAAAAATAAAAAAACCAGAGGTTACACCTGAAAAAGCTAGTCAAAATATAATAGAAGGAGCCAAGGTATTAAAGCATAAATTAACTATTATACCTAGTGAAGGAAAAAAAGAAAAAATATGTTATGAGTTTAAGGTTGAATATAAAGGAAGAGATTTTTTAATATATGTAGATGCTATAACAGGTAAACAACAAAAAATACTTGAGTTAATAAAAAATCCAGATGGTACATTAACCTTATAAAATAAAGAAGCTTATTGCTTCTTTATTTTTTTCCCAAAATAAAATATAATCAAAAAGGTAGTATATAGCATATAATTATAAATAACATATATTGGGAAAGAAGGTGCTTTTATGAAAAAAATTAATGTGGCTTTGATATTTGGAGGAAAATCTGGAGAACATGAGGTCTCTTTGTCATCTGCTTCTTCTATATATAGATATATAAATAAGGAAAAGTATAATATATATACAATAGGTATAACTAAAGATGGAAACTGGATGTACTATGAAGGAGATGTAGAAAAAATAGAAAATGGAAGTTGGGAAAAAGAAGCTAAAAAAGATGTGAAAATAAATCTTATACCAACTTTAAATCAGAAGGTAGGTTTAGAATTTGGTGATAATACATTCAAAGAAATAGATGTATTATTTCCAGTATTACATGGACCATATGGAGAAGATGGTTCTATACAAGGATTGTTTGAAATAAGCAATATTGCGTACGTTGGATGCAATGTATTAGCATCTAGCGTAGGAATGGATAAATTAGTTTGTAAAAAAGTTTTTGAACAAGAAAACATACCTCAAGTTAAATATACTTATACTACAAGATGTGAATTTAATAATGATGAAGAAGGACAATTAAGATCAATAGAAAGTATGATTCCGTATCCTATATTTATAAAACCTGCAAATTTAGGATCTAGTGTCGGAATATCTAAGGCTAACAATAAAAAAGAGCTAATAAAAGGAATAAAAGAAGCGTTAGAATATGACAGAAGAGTAGTTTTAGAAGAAGGTGTAAATGCAAAAGAGATAGAAGTATCCGTTTTAGGAAATGAAGAAATAAAAGCTTCAGTTGTGGGAGAGATAATACCTGCAAAAGAGTTTTACGATTACGAAGCTAAGTATTTAAATAAAGAATCAAAACTTATAATACCAGCGACAATAGAAGAAAGTATAAGCGAAAAAATTAGAGAAATGGCTATAAATGCATTTAAATCAATTGATGGATCTGGACTTTCTAGAGTAGATTTCTTTGTAGAAAAACAAACGAATAATATATATATAAATGAAATAAATACTATGCCTGGATTTACTAATATAAGCATGTATCCTAAGCTATGGGAAAGTACAGGAATTTCATATGATAAGTTAATAGATGAACTTATAAATTTAGCTTTAAAGAGACATGAGGAAAAATTAGCTAAGAAGATTTAAATGAGGTGGATGAAATGGGAGAGAATGTGTTAGTAAAAATAAACACTGTTCAAATGGATTTTAAAGGCAATAAAGATAATCTAGAATTAATAACAGAAGCAAAGTTGTATGTTAAAAATAATGCTACTTATGTAATATATGAAGAATCTGAGATATCTGGAATGAAAGGGACTACTAGTAGACTAAAAATAACAGAAGACTGTGTAATTATCAAGAAAATAGGCAGAAATAATTCTGAATTAGTATTTGAATTAGGAAAAAGATTTAAAACATTGTATAGGACACCTCATGGAAGTTTTCCTATGGAAATTGTAACTAAAAAAATAGAAATTAATAAAGAAAAATTATGTAAAGATATGGAAATAACAATAGAGTATGATTTGAATATAAGTGGCTTATTTGAAGGAAAAAACTCTATAAACATAAAAATAAATTAGAAAGTCATAGAATAAACGGTAAAAAGTAGTTCTATTTACACTACCTTTTATCGTTTTTATTTGTTATTATAATTATGAATAAATATGACAAAAAATTTATCGTTGTAGAGGTGATTCATTTGAAATCTAATGAAAATAAAATGGGTATTTCTATTGTTTTGACTATAGTAATGGTTGGACTATTGATTACATCATCTTTTATTTTATTATTACAATTTGAAGGTGCTGAAAAATTAATGTATACATTAAATAGTTTGGGAATAATAAAAAGTATGGATAAAGAATCAAAAGAATTAAAAGAAGAAATTGAAGAATTTCCATATATTTCTGTTGTGTCTAACTCAGACAAAATAATAGTACAAAATTTAAAACATGATCAAAGATTAATGTATTATAAAATAAAAAAGCATGCTCACCTTAGAGCGAACGAGATAAAGGCTCTAATGGACTTGATGGAGGAGTCGGAATTTAGATATGACTATTATATATCTGCTATGAAAACGGAAGATTATTTAGATTTAATATCGTATGAATACATATATTCTATACTCCCAGATGAATATAAAAAATTAATAAATAAAAATATACAAGGAAAATCATATGAATATAAAGAAGTATATACAAATGGAATTTATTTTAAATATTTGACAGACATCTATAAAGATGATTATGAAATGATATTTAATGATTACAATATGGGTTATTTTGAAACTAAAGAGTATTATAGAAGGAATAATAGTTTTAATAGCAATTTCTATATTAGATGTATGAATAATGTAGATTTGTATAAGGATATTAATAGATACTATATAAAATGCATAAATAAGAGGGATATATAATGATTATAAATAAAGTTAGAGAAACAATTAAGAAGAATAATTTAGTCAATGGTGGGGATAAAATAATATTAGGGGTTTCAGGAGGACCTGACTCTATATGTATGCTTCATATATTAAATTATCTAAAAGATGAATTTAATATAAAGATATATGCAGCTCATTTAAATCACAAAATAAGAGGAATTGAAGCACAAAAGGATGCTATGTATGTAGCTAAGATATGTGATATCATGAGAGTTCCATGCTTTATAAGAGCAATAGATGTTCCTGCTTATTGTAAGGAAAAAGGGGTTTCATTAGAAGAAGGAGCTAGAACATTAAGATATAATATGTTCTTTGAAATAAAAGATAAAATAGGTGCTGATAAGATAGCTATTGCTCAAAATATAAATGATCAAGCCGAAACTGTTATTATGAGAATGATGAGAGGAACTGGACTTCAAGGATTAAAAGGAATACAGTACAAAAGAGAAGATGGTATTATAAGACCTCTACTGGATGTAGATAGAGCTTATATAGAAGAGTACTGTGAGCAAAACAACTTAAACCCTAGAATAGATCAAACGAATTTAGAAGAAATATATACTAGAAACAAAATAAGACTCAAGCTAATCCCATACATGGTTGAAAATTTCAATCCTAATTTAAAGGAATCTATAGCTAGAATGACAAATCTACTAAAAGATGACAGTGACTTCATAATGGAACAATTAAACAAATCATTTGATGAGATATGTTCTAAAATATCTGATAATACTATATCTATTGATATAGATCAATTTACGAATACCCATAAAGCTTTAAAAAATAGAATTATTAGAAAGTGTATTAATTTTGTTTTAGGGAATATAGAAGGAATAGAACAAAAAAATATACAGGATGTAAATGATCTTATTAATTCAGATAAAAATAACATAAGAATAGATTTACCTAAGGGAATATTAGTGTATAAAAAAAATGGCAAAATATTATTCACAGATGAAGAAATCATAGAAGAAAAAATAAGTTATAATTATATTATTCCTAAAAGTGGATATATAAAAATAAAGGAATCAAATACTATAGTTGAGAGTAAAATATTAAATATTGATGAATATGATAAATCTAGTAATGACAAATATATAAAATTCTTTGACGCTGATAAAATTAAAGGAAGCTTAAACATAAGAAATAGAAGGAATGGTGACAAAATCAAATTATTAGGATTGGGGGGAAGTAAAAAAATAAAAGACTTATTCATAGATTTAAAAATACCTAAAGAAGAGAGAGATTTGATTCCGATTTTATCGGATGAAAAAGGAATCATCTGGGTTATAGGACATAGAATGAGCGAAGATTATAAAATAGATTCAAATACTAATAATATTTTAAGGATAAGCTTCAAAGCTTTATAACCTCAATATTATTACAAGTAGAGTATATAACCTAGTTGTATTGTATTGGTGTTTTATTTATGATAGAATAAACTAAAATTATTGACCTGAGAGAAAGGAGGGCTCTATTTGAAGAAATTATTTAAAGGAGCAACTTTTTATTTGCTTGTATTTATAATAATAGTTTCAATAGTCCAAACTCTTGGTAAACCTTCAAAGGGAATAGAAAGTTTAGATTTTTCTAAGGTTTATCAGGAATTAGTTAAAGAAAATATATCAGAGCTTACATTTACAGATGAGATAATTGAAGGAACAATAAAGAGCAATAACACACATTTTAGATCTTATGTACCTTACCCAGTGAGTAAAGACAATCTTTCAGATATTATTTTAAAACAAGTTACGGAAGGAAAACTTGTACTTGTAGGAAAACCAGAACCTCAAACACCTTGGTTCTTTGAGATACTACCATCTATATTTATGATACTTATATTTGTAGTATTTTGGTTTGTATTTATGCAACAATCTCAAGGTGGTGGAAGTCGTGTTATGAATTTTGGAAAATCAAAAGCCAAACTTCATAAAGGAGACGAAAAGAATAAGGTTACATTTAATGATGTAGCTGGTCTTGAAGAAGAGAAAGAAGATCTTCAAGAAGTAGTAGATTTCCTTAAGAGCCCTAAAAGATATATCGATCTTGGAGCTAGAATACCTAAAGGAATATTAATGGTTGGTCCTCCGGGAACTGGTAAAACATATCTTTCAAGAGCTGTAGCAGGAGAGGCTGAAGTTCCGTTTTTCAGTATAAGTGGTTCGGACTTCGTAGAGATGTTCGTAGGAGTAGGAGCATCTAGAGTTAGAGATTTATTTGAACAAGCTAAGAAAAATTCTCCGTGTATTATATTTATAGATGAAATAGATGCTGTAGGTAGAAAAAGAGGAGCAGGTCTTGGCGGAGGTCATGATGAAAGAGAGCAAACTTTAAATCAGCTTCTAGTTGAGATGGATGGATTTGGAGTTAATGAAGGTATAATAATAATGGCAGCTACAAATAGACCTGATATACTAGATCCAGCTTTACTTAGACCAGGAAGATTTGATAGACAAGTGCTTGTTGGAGCTCCTGATGTTAAAGGTAGAGAAGCAATACTTAAGGTTCATGCAAAGAACAAGCCGTTATCAGATGACGTGAATTTAAAGGTTCTAGCTAGAAGAACTCCTGGATTTACTCCAGCAGATATAGAAAACCTTATGAATGAAGCAGCAATATTAACTGCTAGAAAAAGAGAAAAGACTATAAAAATGGACACTATAGAAGAGTCTATAACTAAGGTTATAGCTGGTCCTGCTAAAAAGACTAGGGTAATAAGTGAAAAGGAAAGAAAGTTAACAGCATACCATGAGGCTGGTCATGCAGTTGCAGCACAACTTCTTCCTAACACAGATCCTGTACACCAGGTAACTATAATACCTAGAGGAAGAGCAGGAGGATTTACTATGCAGCTTCCAAAAGAAGATAAAAACTATGCTACTAAGATGCAAATGCAAGAAAATCTTATAGTTCTTCTTGGAGGAAGAGTTGCAGAATATCTTGTTCTTGATGATATATCAACTGGAGCTCAAAATGATTTAGATAGAGTATCTCAAACGGCAAGAGCTATGGTAACAAGATATGGTATGAGTGATAAACTAGGACCTATGACGTTTGGAGATAATTCTGATGAAGTATTCTTAGGAAGAGATTTCACTTCAAAGAGAAATTATTCTGAGGAAGTTGCATCAGAAATAGATAGAGAGATAAGTGGAATAGTAGATGAAGCTTATAACAAAACTAAAAAGTTATTAAATGATAACATAGATAATCTACATTATGTTGCTAAGTGTCTTTTAAAATATGAGACTTTGGATGCAGAGCAGTTTAAACAAGCATTTAACAAAGAGCTATCACTTGAAGATTATGATGAAATATCTGTTGATAAAGAAGATGATAATGAATAAGGTTGAGATTTCTCAACCTTATTTTTTTATGTAAAAATTTAATTTATAAGTAATAAAATAAATCTTTAGAGAATATAATTAATTAACAAACTGAATAAGAGATAGCCTATTAGCTATCATTGTATAACTAGTATTCGATGGGATATATAAGTTATATTATGGAGTATAGTTAAATCACGGCATAGTAAGGGAATTATATACCTTTACTTTGTCGTGATTTTTTTTATACAAAAATTATAAAAAATTTAAGTTGTTTTCAATTTAAATTCATAAAATAGATAGCTTGTACATAAAAATTAACTATATAAAAAAATAAAAAATAGGGGGGGAAAAAATGAAATTTGATTTTGTCAGCTTTATGATGAATCCATTTGTCCTTATGTTTGTATCTGTTGTAACAGGTGTGATATTTGGAAAAATTAAATTTGGGAAGTTTAATTTTGGAGTATCAGGTGCACTTTTCACAGGTCTAATAATAGGTTGGTGGATTTTAAGATTTGGCAAAAGTATTGGCGAAACGAGCAGTGCTTATAAAGCTGCTCAAAAAATGATAGACTCAGGGGTTATTCCTAAAAATTTTTTCAGTTTATTTTTAATATTGTTTGTTGCAGCTGTTGGTCTTTTAGCTGCAAAAGATATGGGGGCAGTTCTTAAAAAGTATGGAATTAAGTTTGTTATATTGGGATTTATTATAACGAGTTTAGGAGCAGCAACTACATATGGAATGACTATTTGTGCTAATGAAGCAAATCCATATGAAATTTCTGGAGTGTACACAGGAGCACTTACAAGCTCACCGGGTCTTGCAGCTGCAATTGAAACTGCAAGAGGTCATGCAACAGAGAGAGTAAAAGAATTTGACAATATGAGCAATAGTGAGCGAAAAAAGTTTTTTAAAATATTAGATCCAACTGGAAATATCAATGAAACTAATACAACAAAGCTCACGGTTAAGCAAGGAGAAGAGTTTATAAAGTCAGCTGAAGCTGGAATTGGTGTTGGTCATGCTATAGGATATCCATTTGGGGTTTTGATAGTTATATTAGCAGTTAACTTTTTCCCAAGAATTTTTAAAATTGATGTAAAAAAAGAACAAGAACTATTTAACAAAGAAATGAGAGAAGCTAGGGGAGATTCTTCAAAAGAGATAGAAGAAAGTTCTTTTGATTTAGTGGCATTTACTACAGCTTGTTTATTTGGATATTTAATAGGTCAAATAAAGATATACTTAGGGCCTTTAGGATATTTTGGATTAGGATCTACTGGTGGTGTTCTAATAGGATCATTAATACTTGGATATATAGGTAAAATAGGTTCTTTGAACTTTAGAATGAGTAATAAAATTTTAGGAGTTATAAGACAATTATCGCTTGCTTTTTTCTTAGCCATAGTTGGTCTTAGATATGGATTTAAAGTATTCGATGCTATATTAGGCTCAGGTGCTTATTTAGCACTTGTAGGTACTGTTGTAGGAGCTGTAGCTATGATGGTTGGATTCTTTATAGGAAGATATGTACTTAAAATAAATTGGATTATGTTATCAGGAGCAATCTGTGGAGGTATGACATCTACACCGGGTCTTGGAGCTGCTATAGATGCTGTAGGAAGTGATGATCCAGCGGCGGGATATGGAGCAACTTATCCATTTGCATTACTTGGTATGGTTTTATTTACAATTATACTTCATAAGTTACCTATGTGATTTAGAAAATACAAAGGAGGTGAATAGCAGCCTTTGGCTGCTATTAAAATGTCATCTAATAATATATTTATAACTGGATATGCAAAACTACCTACTGGTATAACAGCACAAGAATTATATACAGTAGTAGCTATAGGTCTTTTGATAAATAGAGAAAATGGAACTATAGTTGATTTAGATTGTACATTAGTAACATCAACTGCTAAAAGATTTGTTAGAGAGAATCTGGTTGGAAGAAAGATAACAAATTATGATGAAATAGAGTGTATTTTTAATGAAAGATATTATGGATGTGCAAAAAAGGCTTTATTATTTGCACTTAAAATATGTAATGAAAAATTTAATGAAGTAAAAGCAAATTAAAGTTTACTTGGGGGGATATGTATTATGCAAACTAGACTAAGATGCGATTACTTAAAAAATAAGGTTATGAGTGCTGATGAAGCTGCTCAACTGTTCAAGGATGGAATGATTGTTGGAACGAGTGGATTTACACCTGCTGGTTATCCAAAAGCTGTTCCGTTAGCTCTTTCAAGAAGAGAAGATAAGGGAGAAGAAATAGGGTTAACCATTATAACGGGTGCATCTGTTGGTGATGAATTAGACGGAGAGTTATCTAGAAAAGGCATAATGAAAAGAAGGTATCCTTATCAGACTAATAAAGATTCTAGAAATAAAATAAATAGTGGAGATGTACAGTATGCAGATATGCATCTTAGTCATGTCCCTCAATGGATAAAGTATGGTTACTTTGGAAATATAGACATAGCTCTTGTAGAAGCTGTTGCTATAACTGAGGATGGAAATATAATACCATCGACATCCATAGGAAATGCTAATGTATTTGTAGAAACTGCTGATAAAGTTATAGTTGAAATTAATACCTCTCAACCATTGGATCTTGAAGGAGTACATGATGTATATTCTACCAAGAATCCTCCGAATAGAGAAGCGATACCTATTTTAAATGCAACTGACAGAATTGGAACTCCTTACATTCCTTGTAAACCTGATAAAATAGCGGCAATAGTATTTACAGATATAAAGGACAAGACAAGAGAAGTAACTCCAATAGATGAAGTGTCTAAGAAAATGGCTAAGAATCTTATAACATTTTTAAATGATGAAGTAGATAAAGGAAGACTTCCTAAGAATTTGTTACCTTTACAATCTGGTGTTGGAAGTGTAGCAAATGCAGTTCTTGGCGGTCTTTGTGATTCTAAATTTGAGGATTTGGTGGTTTACTCAGAAGTACTACAGGATTCTGTTTTAGATCTTATAGATAATAACAAGGTTAAATTTGCATCTGCTACATCGCTTACAGTATCACCTCAAAGGCTAGATGATTTTTATAAGAAATTTTCAAAGTATAAAGAAAAAGTAATACTTAGACCTCAAGAAATAAGTAATAGTCCCGAAGTGGCTAGAAGACTGGGAGTAATTGCAATAAATACAGCTATAGAAGTTGATATATACGGAAATGTAAATTCTACTAACATAATGGGAAGTAGAATGATGAATGGAATAGGAGGATCTGGAGATTTTGCTAGAAATGCTTACCTAACTATATTTACTACTGAATCAATAGCTAAAAAAGGAGATATATCATCTATTGTTCCTATGGTTTCTCACTGTGATCATACAGAACATGATGTTATGGTAATAGTTACTGAACAAGGGGTTGCAGATTTGAGAGGGTTAAGTCCAGTTGAAAGAGCTAGATGTATAATAGATAATTGTGCTCATCCTGATTATAAGGATATGTTAAATGATTATTTAGAAAAAGCATTAGATGGAAAATACAAGCATACACCTCATGTAATTTCAGAAGCACTTTCATGGCATGATAGATTTTTGAAAAATGGAAGTATGAAAATATAGTTATGTTAAGAAGTCGTATTTTTAAAATTTAAATTATCTAAAGAGTTCAAAAATTACAACAAAACAAGAAGGATTTAGGTAAAAAATGTAGAAAATAAGTAAGTAAACATGCAATTCAAATTTCATGGGCGTACAATTATGAAAGTTTAGATTCATAAAATTTCATAATTAAATATAAGGGGGCGAAGTTAATGAGTTGTAATGATAAATTACAAGATTGCTTTAAAAAATGGGAAGAAGAAAAATTAGAAAAAGCTTTATCGAGATTTGGGGAGAGAAAACCTCAGTTTTTATCAGGGTCAAATGAAGAAGTAAGAAGATTATATACACCTCTTGATGTAGAGGATATAAACTATGATGATTTAGGATTTCCAGGACAGTACCCTTTTACTAGAGGTGTACAGCCTACTATGTATAGAGGTAAATTTTGGACTATGAGAATGTATGCTGGATTTGCAACAGCAGAAGAGTCTAACAAAAGATATAAATATTTAATAGATCAAGGTTCTATGGGATTATCAGTTGCTTTTGATCTTCCAACTCAGATGGGATATGATTCAGATGATTCTATCTCGGAGGGAGAAGTTGGAAAGGTTGGAGTTGCAATAGATTCTCTTGAAGACATGGAAATATTATTCGATGGAATTCCTCTTGATAAGGTTTCAACATCTATGACTATAAATGCACCAGCATCTGTTTTGCTTGCAATGTATATAGCAGTTGCTCAAAAGCAGGGTGTTGGTATGGAAAAATTAAGAGGAACTATTCAAAATGACATACTTAAGGAATATGTAGCAAGGGGAACTTATATATTTCCAACAAAGCCATCTATGAGGCTAATAACTAATATATTTGAATATTGTTCTGAAAATGTTCCGAAGTGGAATACAATAAGTATATCTGGATATCACATAAGAGAGGCTGGATCTACTGCTATTCAAGAAGTTGCATTTACTTTATCAAATGGAATAGCTTATGTAAATGCAGCTATAGATGCAGGTCTTAATGTAGATGATTTTGCTCCAAGACTTTCATTCTTCTTTAATGCACATAATGATTTATTTGAAGAGGTTGGGAAGTATAGAGCTGCAAGAAGGCTTTGGGCTAAAATAATGAAGGAGAGATTTGGTGCTAAAAAAGAAAAATCATTAATGCTTAAATTCCATACTCAAACAGGAGGATCAACTCTTACTGCTCAACAACCTGAAAATAATATAGTTCGTGTTGCTATTCAAACTCTTGCTGCAGTTATGGGGGGAACTCAATCTCTTCATACTAATTCTAAGGATGAGGCATTGGCTCTTCCTACAGAGGATTCAGTTAGAACAGCACTTAGAACTCAACAAATAGTAGCTCATGAAAGTGGAGTGGCAGATACTATAGACCCTCTTGCAGGTTCTTATTATGTTGAGAGCTTAACTAATAAAATAGAAAAAGAGGCTATGAAATTAATAGAAAAAATAGATGCTCTTGGTGGATCTCCAAATGCTATAGATAAGGGATATATGCAACAAGAGATAATGGAGAGTGCATATAGATATCAAAAGGAAATAGAAAATGATGAAAGAGTAATAGTTGGTATGAATAAATTTAAGGTAGAAGAAGAAGCACCAAAGGATCTTTTAAGAGTAGATCCTAGCGTTGGAAAAAGAAAGTGTGAAAAGTTAAAAGAATTAAAAGATAGAAGAGATAATGAACTTGTTAAGAAAAACTTAGAGGACTTGAAAAAAGCTTGTAAAAGTGATGAAAATCTAATGCCTTACATTCTTGATGCGGTTAATTCATATGCAACACTTGGAGAAATATGTGGAGTTATGAGAGAAGAATTTGGCGAATACAAACAAAGTGTAATGATATAGTATAAAGGGGGAGAAAATAATATGAGACCTATAAGAGTATTAGTTGCAAAGCCTGGACTTGATGGCCATGATAGAGGAGCAAAAGTTATAGCGAGAGCTTTTAGAGATGCTGGAATGGAGGTTATATACACAGGGCTTAGACAGACTCCTGAACAGATTGTTCAAACTGCCATTCAAGAAGATGTTGATGTTGTTTCAATGAGTATTTTATCTGGTGCTCACAATCATCTTCTTCCAAAGGTTGTTAAGCTTTTAAAAGAAGAAGGTGTTTATGATGATATACTTGTAATTGGAGGAGGGGTTATTCCTGACGAGGATATTCCTTATCTTAAAGAAAATGGAATAGCTGAAGTGTTTACTCCGGGTACAACTACAACAACCACTATAGAATTTATAAAAGCAAATCTAAAAAAATCAATAGCTTGATAAGGTTGTGAAAATATGGATTTGATAAAAAAATTATTAGAAGGAAATAAACGAGCTTGTGCAAGGCTTATTTCGATAATAGAGAATGAGCAAGAAGGGTATTTTAATATATTAAAAGATATACATAAAAATACAAAAGGTGCATATGTAATAGGGATGACAGGTCCTCCAGGAGCAGGAAAATCAACTTTAACTGATAAATTGGTAAAAAAACTTAGAGAAGATGGAAAAAAAGTAGGGATTATAGCAATAGACCCAACTAGTCCCTTCTCTAAGGGAGCTATACTTGGAGATAGAATAAGAATGAGCGATTTAAATTTAGATCCAGGTGTGTTCATAAGATCAATGGGAACTAGAGGTTATTTAGGAGGATTGTCAAAAGCTACTTATGGTGCTATAAAGGTTATGGATGCTTATGGATGTGATTATATATTTGTTGAAACTGTAGGGGTTGGACAATCGGAGGTTGATATAGTTAAAACTGCTGATACTACTGTTATGGTTATGGTACCTGGACTTGGAGATGATATACAGGCTATAAAAGCAGGAGTTATGGAAATTGGAGATGTATTCGTAGTAAATAAAGCAGATAAAGAAGGAGCTAAAAGAACTTTACTTGAGATAGAGATGATGTTAGATTTTAAGAAGGATTGGATTTTTAGACCTCCTGTTACAATGGCTGTTGCAAATGATGGAAGTGGAGTAGATGAATTAATTAAAAATATTATAAATCATAAAGAGCATCAGGAAAAGAATGATGTATTAAAAAGTAAGGTGCTTCAGAGAAATAAATCTGAGATAAGAGAGATAATACATAGAAAAATAGAAGATAAGATTCAAAATATACAAAATGAAAAAGAAGTAGAGGATATGATAATCAAGACATTAAGCAAAGAGCTTGATCCTTATACTGTTAGTGAAAAAATATTTAATAAGATTATAAAGTGAAACTTAGAATTTTTACTCTATAGAAAACTGTATGATTTTTAAATTGTGCCAACATTGATGAAGAACTATACTTGCAACTATTTTTGAGCAACGGAGCCTGTTAAGGAATCATTGGGAATGTGACTTAGTGTGTAGTGATTACAGGAATTTTAATTATTAAAAAGGGGGATTTTGATATGGATATAAGTAGAGTTGATCATATAGGGATAGCTGTTAAAAATCTTGATGAGACTTTAAAGTTTTATGAGGATGTTCTTGGAATAAAATGTGAGGGAACTGAGGTTGTTGAAGATCAAAAGGTTAAAGTTGCATTTTTACCTGTTGGAGAAACTGAACTTGAACTTTTAGAATCAACTTGTGAAGATGGTCCTATAGCTAAGTTTATTGAAAAAAATGGTGGAAGAAATGGACTTCAACATATAGCTGTAAGGGTTGATGACATAGAAAAGGCTATAGAAGAAGTTAAGGAAAAAGGATATAGAATGATAGATGAAAAGCCTAGATATGGAGCGGGTGGAGCAAAGATTGCATTTTGTCATCCTAAAAGTACTCATGGTATATTACTTGAACTAAGCCAAAGAGATTAGAAGGGGGGATTTAAAATGTCACAAAATAAGCTAGATATTCTTTTACAGAAAAGAGCTAAGATAGAGCTTGGTGGAGGAGAAAAAAGAATAGAAAAGCAACATAATTCTGGAAAGCTTACAGCAAGAGAAAGACTTAATATATTGTTTGATGAAGGAACTTTTATTGAGTTAGATGCTTTTGTAAAACATAGATGTAATCACTTTGGAATGGAAAAAGTAGATGCTCCTGGAGAAGGAGTAGTAACGGGATATGGTAAGGTAGAAGGTAGATTGGTTTATGCATTTGCTCAAGATTTTACTGTTTTAGGAGGATCTCTTGGAGAAATGCATGCTAAGAAAATGGAAAAGGTTATGGATATGGCCCTTAAGATGGGAGCGCCTGTAGTTGGACTTAATGATTCTGGTGGAGCTAGAATTCAAGAAGGGGTAGATGCTTTAGCTGGATATGGAAAAGTATTTTATAAAAATACTATAGCCTCTGGTGTTGTTCCTCAGATATCTGCTATAATGGGACCTTGTGCAGGAGGGGCAGTTTATTCACCCGCTCTTACTGATTTTATATTTATGGTTGATAAAACTAGCCAGATGTTTATAACTGGTCCTCAGGTTATAAAGACTGTTACTGGGGAAGAGGTTAGCGCACAAGATCTTGGTGGAGCTATGACACATAATGCTACATCGGGCGTTGCTCATTTTGTATCTGAATCTGATGAAGACTGCATAATGGGTATTAGAAAATTACTTAGCTTCTTGCCTTCTAATAATTTAGAAAAAGCTCCTATATTAGATTGTGATGATGTTAATGAAAAAATAGATGTTTTAGATACTATAATGCCTGATAATTCAAATAAGCCGTATGATATGAAAGATATAATAACAAGTATAGTTGATGATAGTGATTTCTTTGAAGTTCAACCTTATTTTGCAAGAAATATACTTACAGGATTTGCAAGAATTAATGGAGAATCTGTAGGAATAATAGCTAATCAACCTACATATATGGCTGGATGTCTTGATATAAATGCATCAGATAAAGCTTCTAGATTTATCAGAACTTGTGATGCGTTTAATGTACCTATTTTGAATTTTGTAGATGTTCCTGGATTTTTACCTGGTACATCTCAAGAATATGGTGGAGTTATTAGACATGGTGCGAAGATGCTTTATGCATATAGTGAGGCTACAGTTCCAAAGGTAACTATAATAACGAGAAAAGCTTATGGAGGATCTTATCTTGCTATGTGCTCTAAAGATTTAGGAGCTGATATTGTATATGCTTGGCCAAGTGCTGAAATTGCAGTTATGGGACCAGATGGAGCAGCTAATATAATATTTAGAAAAGATATAAAAGCATCTGATGATCCTGCATCCGTTAGAACTGAAAAGGTTAAAGAGTATAGAGAAGAGTTTGCCAATCCTTATCAAGCGGCTCAAAGAGGTTTTGTAGACGATGTTATACAGCCATCTTTGACTAGGATTAGACTTTGTGATGCTTTTGATGTTTTAAAATCGAAAAGAGAAAGCAGACCTCCTAAGAAACATGGAAATATTCCACTTTAAAATAAGAGGGTGAAACTATGAATTTGACTAATTTATTAGATTTAATGAAAACTGATATAACGGCGCTTACAAAATCTGAACAGTTAATTGCTAGTTTGGTTGTTACGCTGCTTTCTATGTGTATAGTATTTGTAGTCCTTATGGTTATAATGGCAGCTGTAAAAATAATGACAAAATCTAGCTCTAAACCTAAAAAAGAAAAAGAGCAGATAATTGTAAAAGAAGATATTAAACAAGATGAAGATAATAAAGAGATAGTTGCAGTTATAAGTTCGGCTATAGCTTGTGCTTTAAATACGACTACTAATAATATTGTTATTAAAAAAATAAAGAAAAGTGAAAATAGTGATACTTCGTGGTCAAAACTTGGAAGAATAGAGCAAATGAGTTCAATGCTAGGGGGATATGAATATGATAAAAAAATTTAATGTTAAGGTAAATGGAGTTTGTTATGATGTTGAGGTAGAAGAGATAAAGGAAAGTTCTAATTCTTCAAAATCAAAAAAATCATCTGCTAATAAATCTAAAGTAATTGAGCCAAAGGTAGAAAAAAGTATTCCTGTAAAAGAAGAAGTTAAGTTGAATAAAAACATATCTAGTAATTCAGGTTCTGCCAATACAATAAAAGCTCCTATGCCTGGAACTATAAATGATATAAAGGTTAATAAGGGAGATAGTGTTACTAAAGGGCAAGTTCTTTTAATACTTGAGGCTATGAAAATGGAAAATGAGATAATGGCACCAGCAGATGGTGTTATTGAAGATATTCATGTTAGCAAAGGCGCATCTGTAAGTGCAGGTGAGATTATTATAGGTATTTCTTAAAAAAGTAAGGAAGGGGATTACCCATGGGAGAAGTTGTATTTAATTTCATACAAAGTACGGGTATATACAATGTTATTACAGACTTTGGAATGTACTATAAGCAGATAATAATGATTGGTGTGGGTTGCTTATTATTGTATCTAGCTATAAATAAAGGGTTTGAGCCTCTTTTATTGGTTCCAATAGCATTTGGTATGATTCTTACGAATTTACCTTTATCAGATATTATGAGTCATCCTCAGACTCTTTTGAATATGCATCCTATAGATAGCAAAGAAGCTGCAATGCAAGCACAGCAGGGAATATGGGCTGTTGATATTAAGAATAAGTTTCCAGGAGGACTTCTACATTATTTGTATCAGGGAGATGAGCTTGGAATATTCCCTCCTTTGATATTTATGGGTGTTGGAGCCATGACTGATTTTGGACCATTAATAGCAAATCCTAAAAGTTTACTTTTAGGAGCTGCTGCTCAGTTTGGTATATTTTTTACATTTATAGGAGCTATATTCTTTGGCTTCGATGCTCAAGCAGCATCATCAATAGGTATAATAGGAGGAGCAGATGGACCTACTTCTATATATCTAGCTACAAAGTTAAAGCCAGAATTATTGGGACCAATAGCAGTTGCCGCTTATTCTTATATGGCTTTAGTTCCTATAATTCAACCACCTATTATGAGGGCTCTGACTAGTGAGGAAGAAAGAAATATAGTTATGGATCAGTTAAGACCAGTATCTAAAAAGGAAAAAATAATATTTCCTATAATGGTTACTATAATAGTTTCTTTAATATTACCATCTGCTGCTACTTTAATAGGTATGTTAATGCTTGGTAATTTATTTAAAGAATGTGGAGTTACTGATAGATTGTCAAAGACTGCATCAAATGAACTTATGAATATAGTTACTATATTCTTAGGAATTTCAGTTGGAGCTACTGCAACTGGAGAAGCTTTCTTAACTTGGCAAACATTTAAAATATTCGCACTTGGAGTTATAGCTTTTAGTATAGGAACTGCAAGTGGTGTTATCTTAGCTAAAATAATGAATAAATTCTCTAAAAATCCTATAAACCCACTTATAGGTTCAGCTGGAGTATCAGCAGTACCTATGGCTGCAAGAGTTTCTAATAAGGTAGGACAACAAGAAAATCCAGGAAACTTCCTTTTGATGCATGCTATGGGACCAAATGTTGCTGGAGTTATAGGTTCAGCTGTTGCAGCTGGAGTATTACTTAGTTTATTTGGTTAATTTAAAAGGCTACTAACTTTTGTTGGTAGCCTTTTTATTATGGTGCTTAGTTGAAAAATGATACGCATTGAAATAACGGTACTTAGTTAATGTTTTAATAAAACTAAAAATTGATACTTATTAAATATCCTAAAACTTCATAAACTCACTATGTTCAGACAATGAAGTTTTTTAACGGATATTTAAACGTCTCAATCTTAGTTTTATAGAAAAACATTAACAAAAAAGTACCTAACATTTCAATTCGTATAATTTTTGAGTCAGGTTTTTCTAAAGCATATATCTTTTGATATAGTTTTTGTTATACTAAATATAAGAAAATTATACGATTTTTAAATTATTAATAATATTGATTAAAAGAATTAAGCAACAACTATTTCAAGTGATTGAGTCCATTACGACTGGCTGACAATATGAATAAATACATGCCATTAAACGAAATCTAAAATGAAAAGAGGGATTATATGAGAAGCGAGATAATTAAAATCCTATTAGAAAACAAAGATGAATTTGTATCTGGGGAACATATATCTGAAAGACTAGGTATAAGTAGAAGTGCTGTAAGTAAGCATATAAAGAATATAAAAAATCAAGGTTATGATATAGAATCTATAACTAAGAAAGGACATAAAATATTTGGGTGTCCTGATTTGTTAAGTGGTGGAATTATAAAGCATGATTTAAATACAGATTTTATAGGCAAAGAAGTTATACATTTTGATACTATAGGGTCAACTAATGATTATGCAAAGGAGATAGCTGGAGATTCTATTGATGGAACGATTGTTGTATCGGAAGAACAGACAAAAGGAAGAGGAAGAAGGGGCAAAGAGTGGCATTCTATTAAGGGAGATGGAATATGGTTAAGTATTATATTAAAGCCAGATATATATCCTCATAAGGCTCCTTTTATAACTCAAATAGCAGGGGCAAGTATTGTAAAGTCTCTTAGAAATCTTGGAATAGATGCATCTATAAAGTGGCCAAATGATATTATTGTAAATAATAAGAAGGTAAGTGGCATATTAACAGAGCTTGGTGCAGAGATAGATCAAATAAATTATATAGTACTTGGAATTGGTATGAATGTTAAGACTATGAATTTTCCTGAGGAGATAAACTCTATAGCAACTTCTATATTTAAAGAAGGATATGATGTTAAAAGAATAGATATATTGAAGAATATATTAGAAGAGTTCGAAAAGCTATATTTAGATTATACAGAAAGAAATGATAAATCCAGTTGTATAAAAATATGTAAAGAAAGCTCTGCTATATTGGGAAAAAAAATATATATAATAAACGGTGATAAAAAAAGAAAAGTTAAGTGTATAGATATAAATGAAGAAGGTAATCTTGTAATAATAAATGAGGATAATGATATTGAAGAGCTAATATCTGGAGAGGTATCTATAAGAGGAGAGCATAATTATGTATAACAATATATTGGACATAGATGGAATAAAAATAGGTCAGGTTGAAGATTTAAGTGGTGTTACAGGATGTACGGTTATAATATGTGAAAAAGGGGCTTGTTGTGGTGTTGATGTTAGAGGTTCTGCACCTGGAACTAGAGAAACTGATCTTTTAGATCCTATAAATATGGTAGATAAGGTACATTCTATAGTACTGTCTGGAGGATCTGCATTTGGGCTTGAGTCTACTTGTGGAGTAGCAAAATATTTGGAAGAGAACAATATTGGGTTTGATGTAGGTGTTACTAAGGTACCTATAGTAGTAGGAGCTGTATTGTTTGATCTTCATGTTGGGGATTATACTATAAGACCTGATTATAATATGGGATATAGAGCGTGTGAGGCTGCTTCAAGCACTGAATTAAAGCAGGGGAATTATGGTGCAGGTTGTGGAGCAACTATTGGTAAATTTAAAGGTATTGATTATGCAACAAAGGGTGGAATAGGAAGTTGTTCTATAAAGCTTGATAATGGATTAGTTGTGAGTGCTATAATTGCGGCTAATCCATTTGGAGATGTATATGAAGGTGACAGTATAATTGCAGGATGTCTTGACTATGATAAGAAGAACTTTGTAAATACTGTGGAACTTATGAAGTCTGGAGTTAATTCAAAAGATTTTTCTATGCAGAATACTACTATAGGAGCTGTTGTTACGAATGCTAAGTTTAATAAGGCTGAATGTGCTAAGTTAGCTCAAATGTCTCATAATGGCTATGCTAAGGCTATATCACCTATACATACTATGTATGATGGTGATACTATATTTGCCATGGCAACAGGAGAAATCGAAGCCGATCTAAACTTAGTTGGAACACTAGCAGCACAAGTAGTAGAGCAAAGTATAATAAATGCAGTGAAAAATGCAGATTCAATAAAAAACATTCCATCATTCAAAGAATTAAAGCTTAAATAATTAAAAATTTGCTGTTGAAACTTGTATACAATATTGATAAAATTAAGTAGTTATGGCTGACATCCAAATCGGAGTCTGACCGTATTAATATAGATAAAAAATAAATTTAAAAAGTCTGGCATCTATATGAGCCAGAACCGGAGGTGTAGAAATTGATCGCTACAAGAAGTCTATCAACAAAAAAAATGACAGTTATAGGAATGCTAGGAGCCGTTTCTATAGTATTGGGTATGACGCCGTTAGGGTTTATCCCTATAGGGCCTACTAAGGCCACTATAATGCATATACCGGTAATTATTGCAGCTATGATTGAGGGTCCTTTGGTTGGAGCTATCGTAGGTCTTATATTCGGTATATTTAGTATGATACAGAGTATAACAAGTCCAACAGTAATATCGTTTGTATTTTGGAATCCGTTAGTATCTGTGTTTCCAAGAATCTTGATTGGTATAGTTTCTTATTACTCTTATGTATCTGTTAAGAAAATAGTAAAAAATGAAGCATTAGCAGTTGCTGTTACTGGTGCTGTAGGAACATTAACTAATACTGTGGGAGTTCTTTCTATGATTTACCTACTTTACGGAGTTAGATTCGTTGAAGCTATAGGACAAGATATAAATTCTGTAGGTAAGATAATAATGGGAATAGGAATAACTAATGGTATACCAGAAATGATAGTTGCTATTTTAATAGTAACAGGCGTAATGAGAGGACTTAAGTTTATATCAAAATAGAAAGAAGGTAAAAAGTATGTTACTTGTATTTGATGTAGGAAATACAAATACAGTATTAGGAGTTTATGAGGGGAAAAAATTAAAGCACCATTGGAGAATAAGCACAGACAAAAATAAAACTTCTGATGAATATGGAATGCTTATAGATAGTTTATTTAAATATGAAAATATTAAATTTGATAATATAAAAGACGTTATAATATCGTCTGTAGTACCTAATGTTATGTATGCATTAGAAAAGTTTACTAGAGATTACTGTAAGAAAGAGTCTTTAGTAGTAGGGCCTGGAGTAAAGACTGGTATAAATATAAAATATGATAATCCAAAACAAGTAGGAGCAGATAGAATAGTTAATGCTGTTGCAGGATACGAAAAATATAAAACAGCTCTTATATTAGTTGACTTTGGAACTGCTACTACATTCTGTGCAGTATCTGATAAAGGAGAATATTTAGGAGGAACTATATGTCCTGGAGTAAACATATCTAGCGAGGCTTTGTTTAAGAAAGCTTCAAAACTTCCTAGAGTAGAGCTTGTAAAACCTGGTATGACTATATGTAAAAATACTGTAGCTGCTATGCAGTCAGGTATAATATACGGATATGCAGGTCTTGTAGATAATATAGTTAAAATGATGAAAGCTGAACTTAAGAGCGATAATGTAAAGGTAGTTGCAACAGGAGGATTATCTACTCTTATAGCTTCTGAATCTGACGGAATAGATTATGTGGATAAATTTTTGACACTAGAAGGTCTTAGAATAATATATGATAGAAATAAGGAATAGTCATAATTGAATTGGGTTAAAAGCCCAATTCTTTTTGTCTATAAGGAAACTATCCAAAAGCTAAAAGTTCTAAAATTCAATCCTCTTAAGGCTGGAGATAAGAACTTAAAATCTTTTGGATTAGTTCAGCTAGAAATTCAGATGGAGTAAAAACTCCATTTGAATTAAGTTTCACTTTATTAATAAATTATGAATGAAGGTGATTTTATGAGAATTGGAAATGTAGACATAGATAATAAAGTATTTTTAGCCCCTATGGCTGGAGTTACAGATCTTCCGTTTAGACTTTTGTGTAAGGAAATGAATTGTGGTCTATTATATACAGAGATGATAAATGCTAAAGCTCTTTGTTATGATGATGTTAATACAAAGTCTATGCTTAAGATGGATCCTAAAGAACATCCCGTTAATATTCAAATATTTGGATCGGAAGTTGAGTATATGGGTAAAGCTGCATATATATTAAATGAGTATCCAAACGAACTACTTGATATAAATATGGGATGCCCAGCTCCTAAAGTGGTTAAAAATGGAGATGGATCAGCTCTTATGAAAAATCCAAAGCTTGCATCAGATATATTAAAAGAAGTAGTTAAGAATTCTGAAAAACCAGTTACACTTAAGATAAGAAAAGGATGGGATGCAGGTAGCATTAATGCTACTGAAATAGCAAAAATAGGAGAAGATGCAGGAATTAGTGCTATAGCTATTCATGGTAGAACAAGAGAAGAGTTCTATTCAGGAAAGGCAGATTGGAATATAATAAAGGATGTGAAAGACTCTGTTAATATACCTGTAATAGGAAATGGAGATATATTCGAAGTTGAAGATGCTGTTAATATGATAAATAAAACGAACTGTGATGCTGTGATGATAGGAAGAGGGTCTCAGGGAAAT
This sequence comes from Tepidibacter hydrothermalis, assembly GCF_029542625.1. GTDB lineage: Bacteria > Bacillota > Clostridia > Peptostreptococcales > Peptostreptococcaceae > Tepidibacter_A > Tepidibacter_A hydrothermalis. The sequence continues at coordinate 3,673,382 of NZ_CP120733.1, read as the reverse complement.
CCGTGGATATTTAAGAGAGTTGCACATTATATAAAGACAGGTGAAGTACTTCCTGAGCCTACTAAGCATGAAAAACTAACTATAGCTATTAGACATCTGAATATGGCAATAGAGTTAAAGGGTGAGTATGTAGGAATAAGAGAAATGAGAAAACATTTAGGATGGTATTTAAAAGGTCTCAAAGGATCAGCTAGAGTCAGAGATGAAATAAATAGGCTTGAAAGTTATGATAAAGTTAAAGATAAATTAACATCTTATTTAGAAGAGTCCTTGACATAGCAAAAATAGTAACTTATAATATTGCGCAAATGCTAAATGATATTCAATTTAACTCAAACATTATTTATTTAACATAAAGGGAATTTTAATTCAGATGGAATTTTCACGCCAACTGAGTTTTTCTAGTTGCGTAGGTGCTCTTTTGGGCAAACTAATCCATAAGTCGTAGAGTTTTTAGAACATTAATATTAAAACTTTTAGATTTTGGATAAAGTGATACTTATATTAATTAAATTTAAAATAAATCGGATTAATAAGGTGAAACTTAATTTAGGTGGAGTTTTTACTCTAATTGAATTTTGAGTTGAACTGATCTAGAAGCTGCTGAGTTCTTATTACTATCTTTAAATGGAATGGAATTTTAGAACTATTAGCTTTGAGATGAATCTGAATAAAAAAAGGAGATGTGGGGAAATGGATACTAATAAGGAAGTATTATTAACTAAAGAAGGTCATAAGAAAATAGAAGATGAATTAGAGTATTTAAAGGCTGTAAGAAGAAAAGAAGTAGCAGAAAGAATTAAGATAGCTATATCATTTGGAGATATATCTGAAAACTCAGAGTATGATGAAGCTAAAAATGAACAAGCTCAACTTGAAGAAAGAATATTAAAGCTTGAGAATATGCTTACAAAAGCTGTTATAATAGATGAAAGTAAAATAGATTTGAGTATAGTTACTATAGGTTCTGTAGTTAAAGTTAATGATATAGACTTTGATGAAGAGGTAGAATACACTATAGTAGGTTCAGCAGAAGCAGATCCATATGAATTTAAGATTTCTAATGAATCTCCTGTTGGAAAAGCTCTTTTAGGAAGAAAAGTAGGAGATAAAGTAGACGTACAAGTTCCTGATGGAATGGCTAAGTTTGAGATTTTAGAAATTAAAAGATAATATGGAGGGGTATTAAATGTCTGAAGAATTAAATTTAAATGAAATGCTTAAAATAAGAAGAGAAAAACTAGCAAAACTTCAAGAAATGGGTAAAAATCCATTTGAAGTAGAGACTTACAATTTAACTCATCATAGTATAGATATAAAAGACAACTTTGAAGAATTAGAAGGAAAAGAAGTTTCGATAGCAGGTCGTTTAATGAGTAAAAGAGTTCAAGGAAAAGCATCTTTTGTTGATATACAAGATCAAGACGGAAGAATTCAATGCTATGTAAGAAAAGATAGAATAGGTGAAGAAGATTATGATCTGTTCGTAACTTACGATATTGGAGATATAGTTGGAATAAAAGGAGAAGTATTCAAAACTAAAAAAGAAGAAATATCTGTAAAGGCAAATGAGGTTCAACTTTTAAGTAAATCACTTCAAACATTGCCAGAAAAATTCCATGGGCTTAAAGATCAAGATTTAAGATACAGACAAAGATATGTAGATTTAATAGTTAATCCAGAGGTTAAGAAAGCTTTCTTTATAAGAAACAAAGCTACAAAAGCTATTAAAGAATACTTAGATAATAGAGGATATTTAGAAGTTGATACACCAATACTTAACACTATAGCTGGTGGAGCATCTGCTAAGCCTTTCATAACTCATCATAATACTTTAGATATAGACATGTACTTAAGAATAGCTAATGAACTTTACTTAAAGAGATTAATAGTTGGTGGATTTGAAAAAGTATATGAGATGGGTAGAATGTTTAGAAATGAAGGAATGTCTATAAAGCATAATCCAGAGTATACTTGTATAGAGCTATACGAAGCGTATGCTGATTACAAAGATATGATGGAAATGACTGAAAATATAGTTGCATATGCTGCTCAAAAGGCTCTTGGTACTACTAAGATTAATTATCAAGGAACTGAGATAGATTTTACTCCTCCATGGAATAGAATGAGTATGCAAGAAGCAGTAAAGCAATATGCTGGAGTTGATTTTGATGAAATCACTACAGATGAAGAAGCTGTAAAAGTAGCAAAAGAAAAAGGATTAGAAATAAAGCCAGAAATGAAAAGAGGACATGTTATAAATGATTTATTCGAAGAATATGCAGAACAGCATTTAATTCAGCCTACATTTATAACTCATCATCCGGTAGAAGTATCGCCTCTTGCTAAGCGTAATCCTGAAGATCCATCTATAACTAATAGATTTGAAGCGTTTGTTAATACTTGGGAAATAGCTAATGCATTCTCTGAGCTTAATGATCCTATTGATCAAAGAGGAAGATTTATGGATCAATTAAGACAAAGAGAATTAGGAGATGATGAAGCTCAGATGCTAGATGAAGACTTCTTAAATGCATTAGAAGTTGGTCTTCCACCTACAGGTGGATTAGGAATAGGAATAGATAGAGTTATGATGCTTTTAACTAATTCAAGCTCTATAAGGGATGTACTATTATTCCCAACTATGAAGCCTATAGTGGCAAATAAATCAGAAAATATAGAATAATAGTAATATATACACTCCCAGACTTGAATAAAGTCTGGGACTTTTTTATCAAATATGAGAAAGGTCAGAAAATGTTGAAATTTGAATATTAATTAATAGAGGAAAGTATGATAGAATATAGAATGTATAATAGAATGTGAAAATTTAGATTAAATTATTATATTTAAGTAAATTATAATGTAATTAAGCGCTGGATGCTGTTAGAACTTATTGGATATATGATAATAGTAAAATCATGAAGCGAGTTCTTGATATAAATATTATGAAAAGAGGGAGTGAGATGTTAATAAATTGGATCTGCTTAATATGTATAGTATCGATAGTAACCCAAGTAATGATTTTTCTTTACTTCAATGCGTTATCTGATCTGAAAACAAACAAACCTGTGAAAAGAAAAAGAAGAGAATCTTATCAAAGTCAATACTCTGAACCATCAAATTATGATAAAAAGATAGCTAAATAAAGAAAAAAACTAAAAAAAACAAAAAAAGTGTTGACCAATGTATCAAATGCTGATATAGTATTACTTGTCCTCAACAACGAGGCAAACACGAAACACAAAATGAACTTTGAAAATTAAACAGTAGGTTATAAATAAATCACAAACAGTGATTTTCGGAAACAACACATAAAGTCAGTTACTGAGTACTGACAAACTTTTATTTAAGAGTTTGATCCTGGCTCAGGATGAACGCTGGCGGCGTGCCTAACACATGCAAGTCGAGCGGAGATTAAGAAGCTTGCTTCTTAATCTTAGCGGCGGACGGGTGAGTAACGCGTGGGTAACCTGCCCTATACACACGGATAACATATCGAAAGATATGCTAATACGAGATAATACATTTTTAAGGCATCTTAAAAATGTCAAAGATTTTATCGGTGTAGGATGGACCCGCGTCCCATTAGCTAGTTGGTGAGGTAAAAGCTTACCAAGGCGACGATGGGTAGCCGACCTGAGAGGGTGATCGGCCACACTGGAACTGAGACACGGTCCAGACTCCTACGGGAGGCAGCAGTGGGGAATATTGCACAATGGGGGAAACCCTGATGCAGCAACGCCGCGTGAGCGATGAAGGCCTTCGGGTCGTAAAGCTCTGTCCTAAGGGAAGATAATGACGGTACCTTAGGAGGAAGCCCCGGCTAACTACGTGCCAGCAGCCGCGGTAATACGTAGGGGGCAAGCGTTATCCGGAATAACTGGGCGTAAAGGGTGCGTAGGCGGCCCTGCAAGTCAGAAGTGAAAGGCTACGGCTCAACCGTAGTAAGCTTTTGAAACTGTAGGGCTTGAGTGCAGGAGAGGAGAGTAGAATTCCTAGTGTAGCGGTGAAATGCGTAGATATTAGGAGGAATACCAGTTGCGAAGGCGGCTCTCTGGACTGTAACTGACGCTGAGGCACGAAAGCGTGGGGAGCGAACAGGATTAGATACCCTGGTAGTCCACGCCGTAAACGATGAGTGCTAGGTGTCGGGGGTTACCCCCCTCGGTGCCGCAGCTAACGCATTAAGCACTCCGCCTGGGGAGTACGCTCGCAAGAGTGAAACTCAAAGGAATTGACGGGGACCCGCACAAGTAGCGGAGCATGTGGTTTAATTCGAAGCAACGCGAAGAACCTTACCTAAGCTTGACATCCCTCAGACCGCTTCTTAATCGAAGCTTTCCCTTCGGGGACTGAGGTGACAGGTGGTGCATGGTTGTCGTCAGCTCGTGTCGTGAGATGTTGGGTTAAGTCCCGCAACGAGCGCAACCCTTATCTTTAGTTGCCAGCATTTCGGATGGGCACTCTAGAGAGACTGCCGAGGATAACTCGGAGGAAGGTGGGGATGACGTCAAATCATCATGCCCCTTATGCTTAGGGCTACACACGTGCTACAATGGCTAGTACAGAGAGTTGCGAAACCGCGAGGTCAAGCTAATCTCTTAAAGCTAGTCTTAGTTCGGATTGCAGGCTGAAACTCGCCTGCATGAAGCTGGAGTTACTAGTAATCGCGAATCAGAATGTCGCGGTGAATGCGTTCCCGGGTCTTGTACACACCGCCCGTCACACCACGGAAGTTGGGGGCGCCCGAAGTCAGATATCCAACCGTAAGGAGGAATCTGCCGAAGGTGAAATCAATGACTGGGGTGAAGTCGTAACAAGGTAGCCGTATCGGAAGGTGCGGCTGGATCACCTCCTTTCTAAGGAGAAATAACCTACTGTTTAATTTTGAGGGTTTATTCCTCAAAATTAGTGCGTTTATTAACGAAGTTTACATAGTAAATTAGTTGATGACATACTTTAGTACTTTGAAAATTGAACAGATTTAAATAAATTTAGGTTAAGTTATTAAGGGCGTAGGGCGGATGCCTTGGCACCAAGAGCCGATGAAGGACGTGGTAAGCTGCGATAAGCTTCGGGGAGATGCAAGCAATCTTTGATCCGGAGATTTCCGAATGGGGAAACCCACCTAGAGTAATGTCTAGGTATCCTTAGATGAATTCATAGTCTAAGGAGGGGAACCGGGGGAACTGAAACATCTAAGTACCCCGAGGAGGAGAAAGAAAAATCGATTCCCTGAGTAGCGGCGAGCGAAAGGGGATTAGCCCAAACCTATGAAGTTTTCTTCATAGGGGTTGAGGATATGCTTATTAAGATGGAGGTATTGTAGTCGAAGAGGTTTGGAAAGACCCACCGTAGAAGGTAATAGTCCTGTAGATTAAACGAGAAGACCATCAAGCATACTCCAGAGTACCACGGGACACGTGAAACCCTGTGGGAAGCTGGGGGGACCACCCCCCAAGGCTAAATACTCCTTGGTGACCGATAGCGTATAGTACCGTGAGGGAAAGGTGAAAAGAACCCCGGAAGGGGAGTGAAATAGAACCTGAAACCCTATGCCTACAAGCTGTGGGAGCACATTATTAGTGTGACCACGTACTTTTTGTAGAACGGGCCAACGAGTTACGATAAGTAGCAAGGTTAAGGACTTAGGGTCTGGAGCCGTAGCGAAAGCGAGTCTTAACTGGGCGATTCAGTTACTTGTCGTAGACCCGAAACCGAGCGACCTACCCATGGCCAGGATGAAGCGAAAGTAAAATTTCGTGGAGGTCCGAACCCACGCACGTTGAAAAGTGCGGGGATGAGCTGTGGGTAGAGGTGAAATTCCAATCGAGCTCGGAGATAGCTGGTTCTCCCCGAAATAGCTTTAGGGCTAGCCTCAAGCTTAGAGATGAGGAGGTAGAGCACTGAATGTCCTAGGGGCCCTATGGGTTACCGAAGACTATCAAACTCCGAATGCCTTTATCTTTTGCTTGGGAGTCAGACTGTGGGTGATAAGATTCATAGTCGAGAGGGAAACAGCCCAGACCGTCAGCTAAGGTCCCTAAATGTAAGTTAAGTGGTAAAGGATGTGGGATTGCACAGACAACCAGGATGTTGGCTTAGAAGCAGCCATTCATTCAAAGAGTGCGTAATAGCTCACTGGTCGAGTGATCCTGCGCCGAAAATTATCGGGGCTAAAACTTACTACCGAAGCTACGGCATTGACTTTGTCAATGGGTAGGGGAGCATTCACTGCGGGTTGAAGCTAGACCGGAAGGACTAGTGGACTGCAGTGAAGAGAGAATGTTGGCATGAGTAGCGAGACGTAGGTGAGAATCCTACGGGCCGAAAACCCAAGGTTTCCTGAGGAAGGTTCGTCCGCTCAGGGTTAGTCGGGACCTAAGCCGAGGCCGAAAGGCGTAGGTGATGGACAACAGGTTGAGATTCCTGTACTACCGATAATCGTTTGAAGAATGGGGTGACACAGAAGGATAGGCTATCCTACTATTGGATGTAGGTCCAAGCATTAAGGGAGCACTGATAGGCAAATCCGTCGGTGCAATTCTGAGGTGTGATGGGGAGCGAAATTAAGTAGCGAAGTAGTCGATTTCATGCTGTCAAGAAAAGCCTCTACTGAGATTAAAGGTACCCGTACCGCAAACCGACACAGGTGGGTGAGAAGAGAATTCTAAGGCTAGCGAGAGAACTTTTGTTAAGGAACTCGGCAAAATGACCCCGTAACTTAGGGATAAGGGGTGCCTCATTAGGGTGTATGCCCGAAGAGGCCGCAGAGAATAGGCCCAAGCGACTGTTTACCAAAAACATAGGTTTCTGCTAAGTCGAAAGACGATGTATAGGAGCTGACGCCTGCCCGGTGCTGGAAGGTTAAGGGGATGTGTTAGACGTAAGTCGAAGCATTGAACTTAAGCCCCAGTAAACGGCGGCCGTAACTATAACGGTCCTAAGGTAGCGAAATTCCTTGTCGGGTAAGTTCCGACCCGCACGAAAGGCGTAACGATTTGGGCACTGTCTCAACAAAAGACTCGGTGAAATTGTAATTCCGGTGAAGATGCCGGATACCTGCGACAGGACGGAAAGACCCCATGGAGCTTTACTGTAGCCTGGCATTGGATTTCGATATTACATGTACAGGATAGGTGGGAGACTGAGATACGAGAACGCCAGTTTTCGTGGAGTCACCCTTGGGATACCACCCTTGTAATATTGAGATTCTAACCATAGACCATGAATCTGGTCTTGGGACACTGTCAGGTGGACAGTTTGACTGGGGCGGTCGCCTCCCAAAATGTAACGGAGGCGCCCAAAGGTTCCCTCAGCACGGTCGGAAATCGTGCGAAGAGTGCAAAGGCAAAAGGGAGCTTGATTGCAAGACATACAGGTCGAGCAAGGACGAAAGTCGGGCTTAGTGATCCGGTGGTTCCGCGTGGAAGGGCCATCGCTCAACGGATAAAAGCTACCCTGGGGATAACAGGCTTATCTCCCCCAAGAGTCCACATCGACGGGGAGGTTTGGCACCTCGATGTCGGCTCATCACATCCTGGGGCTGTAGTAGGTCCCAAGGGTTGGGCTGTTCGCCCATTAAAGTGGTACGCGAGCTGGGTTCAGAACGTCGTGAGACAGTTCGGTCCCTATCCGTCGCAGGCGTAGGAAATTTGAGAGGAGCTGTCCTTAGTACGAGAGGACCGGGATGGACATACCTCTGGTGCACCAGTTGTCACGCCAGTGGCATAGCTGGGTAGCTATGTATGGAATGGATAAGCGCTGAAAGCATCTAAGCGCGAAGCCAACCTCAAGATAAGATTTCCCATCTTTATGAGTAAGATCCCAGGAAGACTACCTGGTTGATAGGTTCAAGGTGTAAGCTCAGTAATGAGTTCAGCTGATGAATACTAATAGATCGAGGACTTAACCTTTTATTAAATCTGGTCAATTTTGAAAGTATTAAAATCTAATACTTACAACTCAAAAGATTATGTGGTTATTATAGCAAAGAGGATACACCTGTTCCCATTCCGAACACAGAAGTTAAGCTCTTTAGCGCCGATGGTACTTGGGGGGCAGCCCCCTGGGAGAGTAGGACGTAGCCACGTAATCTTTTTTTATGCGTTATTTTATCTTTGGATGGTGGTTAATCGAAAAAGATGGTTATTTAAATACCGTGAATTCATTAAATAGATTCACTAACATTTAAATAACCATCTTTTTTTAGTATTTGAATATATAGATAAAGTTAACTATTAAATAGAAAATATTACGTGACTACTCGAAAAGTTTGAGAGATAAAAAAATAATATTAAGATAAGCTTTATGAAAATATACTAAAACTCCTTTTAATAAGGGTCATTTTTGGAACAACAAGTTAATGAAATATAGAGATATATAGATTAAGCTGTCGCTTTAATATAAAAAGATTACGAGTTTGATTGACAGGAAATATTGAAAATATTAAAGTGTTTGGAGTAGACTATTATAAGTAGTACAAACTCCGTTTTTAGGTTGTTATTGATTTGAAAGCTGGTTTTACAGTAATGAATTTACAAATTCCTCAATACCCTTAATTCCAGTAATCAAATTATCCTCACTACAAGCATAAGAAATTCTTATATAATCATCCATTCCGAATGCAATTCCAGGAACGGCTGCTACATTATTATTAGATAAAAGCTTATCGCAAAACTCGACTGAAAAACTATCTTTATAATTAAGTTTTGACTTTAAACTAGAAATGTCGATAAACATATAAAAAGCACCTTCTGGATATACATAATCTATACAATCTATTTTAGATAACATATCTATAGCTAAATCTCTTTTTTGTTTGTATATTTTGACCATATCATCTATATCATCTGAGCAGTATTTTAATGCTCCGTAGGCACACCATTGAGATATGGTAGATGGGTGTGAAACTAAATGTCCTTGAACCGTAGAAATTCCCTTAGCAATGATTTTATTAGAAGCAGAATACCCAACTCTCATCCCTGTCATAGCAGCCGATTTAGAAAAACCGTTTATAGTTATAGTTATATCTTTAGCTTCATTAGATAAAGATGCTATACTTATAAAATTACCTTCATAAGATATTTTTTCGTAAATCTCATCTGCAAGTATGTATATATTGTTTTTTATACATATATCAACTATATTTTCAAGCTCTTCTCTTGTATAAATAGCTCCAGTAGGATTTGATGGATTAGATATGAATAACATTTTTGTTTTAGGTGTTATATGTTTTTTTATGTCGGATACGCTTATTTTAAAATTATTTTTTTTATCAGTATCTACAAAAACTGGCATACCTGAACATAATTTTATCATTTCAGGATAACTAACCCAGTATGGTTTAGGAACTAAGACCTCATCACCAGGATTTAATATTGAAATTAAAGTATTAGTTATTGCATGCTTTGCTCCACTTGAAACAACTATTTCATCTAAATCATAATCTACATTGTTTTCGGATTTTAATTTTTTGATAATTTCATGTCTTAATTCATTAACACCTGAAACACTATCATATTTAGTTTTATTGTTATTTAAAGCATTGATAGCTACATCTTTTGCTTTTGTAGGTACATTAAAATCTGGTTCCCCTATACTTAGATTGGATATATCAAGCCCCTTCTCTTGAAGCTTAGCTACTTTAGAACTGATACCAATAGTATAAGATGGGGTTATATTTTTTAATTTATTAGAGACCATTTAATCACTCCTCTTTTAGATTTAGTTTAATAAATTATAGCATAATAATGTATTAAAAATAATATTATTTTGTTCTATAGGAAACCATATAGTTTTGAATATGTGGGGAACATGGACGAAAGAACTATACTTGCAATTATTTTTAAGCATTAAACATATAAACATATGGACGTATATAAGTTATAATAGAATTGGATTAACTAAATTATAAATGTTAATATTTACATGTACAATTCAAATGAATATGAAAATATAAGACACAAGAGGGGGATAAATAATGGGAAAATCAATAATGCTTCAAGGAACAGCTTCGGGTGTAGGTAAGAGTTTGCTTACAGCTGCGTTTTGTAGAATATTTAAGCAAGATGGATTAAGTGTAGCGCCTTTTAAATCACAAAATATGGCTCTTAATTCATTTATAACAAAAGATGGAGATGAAATGGGACGAGCTCAAGTCTTTCAAGCAGAAGCAGCAGGGTTAGAACCTGATGTTAGAATGAATCCTGTACTTTTAAAGCCTACAACAGATAAAAAAGCTCAGGTTATAATAAATGGAAAAGTATATGATAATATGGATGCTGTTACTTACCATGAATTTAAACCACAGCTTTCAAATATGATAAAAGATATATACGATAAATTAGCAAATGAATATGATGCAGTTGTTTTAGAGGGAGCTGGAAGTCCTGCTGAAATAAATTTAAGAGAAAATGATATAGTAAATATGGGAATGGCAAATCTATCAGATTCACCTGTTGTAATAATTGGAGATATAGATAGAGGTGGAGTATTTGCATCCCTAGCAGGAACTATGCTACTTTTAACAGAAGAGGAAAGAAAAAGAGTTAAGGGAGTTATAATAAATAAATTCAGAGGAGATGTAGAAATACTAAAGCCGGGTATAAAAATGATTGAAGATATAATTAAGGTTCCTGTGCTTGGAGTTATACCGTACAGCAATCTTAAAATAGAAGATGAAGACAGTCTTGCAGATAGATTTAGAAATCAAAAATCAAAGGATAGTGGAGATGTTAATGTGGAGGTTCTATATTTACCACACGTTTCTAACTTCACAGACTTTAATGTTTTTGAAACACAAGAAGATGTTAACCTGAGATATGTAATGAAAGGGGAATCTATAGGTGATCCAGATATATTAATAATACCTGGAAGTAAGAATACAATAGAAGATCTTATTTATTTAAGAGAAAGTGGTCTTGAAAGACAAATAAATGATTTACATAAAAAAGGTAAGTTAATATTTGGTATTTGTGGAGGATATCAAATTTTAGGAAAAAAATTATATGATCCACAGGGTGTTGAATGCGGAATAAAAGAAATAGACGGAATAGGCCTTTTGGACATAGAAACTACATTTGAAGGAGAAAAAATAACTACACAAGTAGAGGCTGTTGTTCAAAATAACGTAAGAGGATTATTAACATCACTTGAAGGAACAAAGGTAGAAGGATATGAAATACATATGGGAAGAAGTGTTGTTGGAAGAGAATCTAGAAGTTTAAATAAAATGATTAAAAGAATGGATGAAAATATTGATGAGTTAGAAGGGGCTATAAATTTACAAGGGAACGTTGCTGGAAGTTACATACATGGAATATTTGATAATATAAGCTTTACAAGAGGATTGTTAAATAATATAAGAAAGACAAGAGGGTTAGATGAAATACAAAGTGAAGTCACATCATTTAAAGAATTTAAAGAGAAGGAATACGATAAATTAGCTAATATAGTAAGATCAAATATAGATATAGATAAAATATACTCTATATTAAAAGGGGAGTAAAAGGATAGAAGACATAAAATATAAATATACTATTATCAAAAAATAAATAGAATAAAGATAAAATACAATGATATTAAATTGAATTTACATAAATTACTTGTTTCATGTAAAGGTGTAATAACAACTATTTCAGAGAATTATATAACCAAAATAGAAAGAAATATGAACTGTCCCATAAAAATTTTAGGAAAAAATTCATAAAAAATAGAACCATTATAAATACTTGGTTTCAAAAAAATGAACTTGTAATTTCAATACTTTGAGCGTGTTTGACTAATTTGATTAATTTTGATAATCTAAATATAGCAAATATACGAGAACCCTTTAACGAGGTTAAAGGGTATTTTTTTTGACTAGCAACACTATATGTAGTATAAACGGAAATAACATACACAAGATAATGTACAAGGGGGCAGTAGTATGATTGAAAATGTAAAGAAAAGAGACGGTAGAGTAATTGGCTTTAGTAAAGACAAAATAGCAAGAGCGATATTCTTATCGGCTAGCGAGGTTGCACAAAAAGAAGGAAAAACAGCAGACTATAAAATAGCAGATAAATTAGCAGATAAAGCATTAAGCCTTTTAACAAAACAATATATGGGACAAATCCCAACAGTAGAAAATGTTCAAGATGCTGTTGTAAAAACTTTGATAAAAAATGGACATGCAAAAACTAGTGAGTCTTATATATTATACAGAGCGGAAAGAAGTAGAATAAGAAATTCTAAGACAAGACTTATACAAGCTATAAAAGAAATAACTTTTTCAGATGCAGATAATGCAGATATAAAAAGAGAAAATGCTAATATAGATGGAAATACAGCTATGGGAACTATGCTTCAGTATGGAAGCGCTGTATCTAAAGAATTTTGTAAGCAATTTGTTATAAAACCTAATCATTCAAAAGCACATGACGCTGGAGATATACATATACATGATATGGATTTTTTAAATATGGGTACACTGACTTGTTGTCAAATAGATATATCTCAATTATTTGAAGGTGGATTTTCAACAGGTCATGGTCATTTAAGAGAACCACAAGATATACTAAGTTATTCTGCTCTTGCAGCTATTGCAATTCAATCTAATCAAAATGATCAACATGGAGGTCAAAGTATACCGTTTTTCGATTATGGATTGGCAAATGGAGTGAAAAAAACATTTAAAAGATCATATATAGAAAATATATACAAGGCTATAAGCATAGAAAAAGATATTGAAGAAGACCAAATAAAAATTATGATTAATAAAGTTAATGAAATAGAGAAATCTTTAAACAAAGAAATTTCTTTAACTATAGATGAAGAAATAAATAATAAAATTAAACAAGAATTAATTAAAGAATATGATTTAGATGAAGAGAAATGCTCAAAAATACAAAAATTTGCAAGTAAAGAAGCTTTAAGAGAGACGAATAGAAAAACTTACCAAGCTATGGAAGCTTTTATACACAATTTAAATACAATGCATTCAAGAGCTGGAGCACAAGTACCTTTTTCAAGTGTTAACTTCGGAACTGACACAAGTGAAGAGGGAAGAATGGTTAGTAAAAACTTGTTACTTTCTTTAGAAAAAGGACTTGGAAATGGAGAAACAGCTATATTCCCAATTTTAATATTCAAAGTAAAAGAAGGTATAAACTTAAATAAAGAAGATGTAAACTATGATTTATTTAAACTAGCATGTAAAGTTTCATCAAAGAGATTATTCCCGAATTTCAGTTTTATAGATGCTCCATTTAACCTTCAGTATTACAAAGAGGGACATCCTGAAACAGAAGCGACTTATATGGGATGTAGAACAAGAGTAGTTGGAAATGTATGTGGAGAAGAAATAGTTACAGGTAGAGGAAATCTTTCATTTACAACTATTAATCTTCCGAGATTGGGAATCAAACATGGAAAATTAAAGAATAAAGAAACAGATATAGAAGGTTTCTACAAAGAACTTCAAGAAAAAATAGATTTAGTAATAGATCAATTACTTGAAAGATTTGAAATACAAGCAAACAAAAAAGTTAAAAACTTCCCTTTCTTAATGGGACAAGGTGTATGGCTTGGATCTAAAGAATTATCTTGGGAAGATGATTTAAGAGAAGTTATAAAGCAAGGAACATTGACAATTGGATTTATAGGACTTGCTGAGTGTTTAAAAGCATTAATAGGAGAGCATCATGGAGAAAGTGATCATGCTCAAGACTTAGGTGTTGAGATAATTAAATATATGAGAGATAAAATGGATGAAGCTAGTGAAAAATATGGATTGAATTTCTCTTTAATAGCAACTCCAGCTGAAGGATTAAGTGGAAGATTTACTAAAATAGATAAAAAAGAATTTGGTGAAATAGAAGGAGTTACAGATAGAGACTATTATACAAACTCTTTCCATGTACCTGTTTACCATAAGTTATCTGCGTTTAAGAAAATAGAAAAAGAAGCTAAGTATCATGCACTTACTAATGCAGGACATATAAGTTATATAGAGCTTGATGGAAATCCATCGGATAATATAGAAGCATTTGAAAGCATAGTAAGAGCTATGAAGGAAGCTGGAATTGGATATGGAAGTATAAATCATCCGCTTGATAGAGATCCTGTTTGTGGATTTAATGGAGTAATAGATGATATTTGTCCAGCTTGTGGAAGAAAAGACGGAGAAGACGGTATACACTTTGAGAGAATAAGAAGAATAACAGGATACTTAGTGGGTACTGTAGACAGATTTAATGACGCTAAGAGAGCTGAAGTTAAAGATAGAGTAAAACATAATTAAAAAGGGGTGATATTATGAAATTAAGACTAGCATCTTCTGTGACATCAGACAGCATAGTTGATGGACCTGGACTTAGAACTGTAATATGGACCCAAGGTTGCAAGCATAATTGTAAAGGATGTCACAACAAGCAAACTCATGATTTTTGCGGAGGGTTTGAAGTTGAAGTAGAATCAATAATAGATACTTTAAAAGATTTGAAACTACAAAAGGGTATAACTCTTAGTGGTGGAGATCCTTTTGAACAACCAGATGCCCTTGTGAAAATATGCAAAGAAGCGAGAAAGATAGGATTAGATATTTGGGCTTATAGTGGATATACAATTGAACAGTTAACCGATGTTAGAAATGAAAAATATTTTAAATGGAAAAATCTATTGAATGAGATAGATGTATTAATAGATGGAAAATTTGTAGAATCTAAAAAAAGTATGCTTTTAAAGTATAGAGGATCCTCAAATCAAAGAATATTAGATGTTAAGAAGTCATTACAATTAAAAAGAGCTGTTCTTCATGTGGATTACAATGAAGATATGGATATAGCAAAATAAAAGCGAGGCATATGCCTCGCTTTTATTTTTAAGAAAATTATATGACTCTTAAATATCCGATTAAATCAAAAATGATACTCATTAAAATAACTCTACTTAGTCAACGTTTTAATAAAACTACAGACTTTGCTTTATAAAATATCCTAAAAGTTCTTAAACTCCCTTACGGTTAAACAAAGAACTTTCTTAACGGATATTTTAACAGCAAAATCTAAGTTTTATAGTAAAATGTTAATCAAAAGTAGCTAACATTTTAATGAGTATCATTTTGAACTTGAATTTTTAGAGTTTTTATAGAATAAATAAATAGATTATAGAGATATTTT
Organism: Tepidibacter hydrothermalis; assembly: GCF_029542625.1. Classification (GTDB taxonomy): domain Bacteria; phylum Bacillota; class Clostridia; order Peptostreptococcales; family Peptostreptococcaceae; genus Tepidibacter_A; species Tepidibacter_A hydrothermalis. Next base: position 3,658,218 of record NZ_CP120733.1, on the reverse strand, counting down.
AAAAAAAATAGGGAAATAATTGATTAAAAAATAGGATATAAGACTAAATATATCCTATTAATTGTATTGTTTTCAGACAAATATTCTGTATACATGTCATAAAAACAAAGAAAATATATATTTTAAATGATTAATTTAGACTATTTTATAAAAAATTATAATAAATTTTCATTTAAATTATACAATTAAAAAAAATCTATATAAATGTTTAAAGATAAAGCTTTCTGGGTATAATTAAATAGAAATAAATAATATGTTTTAAAATTTATTTCAAAAAAGGTGTTGACGAATTATTTAATAGCTGATATATTATTACTTGTCCTCAACAACGAGGCGAACGAGAAACACATGAACACAACATATGAACTTTGAAAATTAAACAGTAGGTTATAAATAAATCACAAACAGTGATTTTCGGAAACAACACATAAAGTCAGTTACTGAGTACTGACAAACTTTTATTTAAGAGTTTGATCCTGGCTCAGGATGAACGCTGGCGGCGTGCCTAACACATGCAAGTCGAGCGGAGATTAAGAAGCTTGCTTCTTAATCTTAGCGGCGGACGGGTGAGTAACGCGTGGGTAACCTGCCCTATACACACGGATAACATATCGAAAGATATGCTAATACGAGATAATACATTTTTAAGGCATCTTAAAAATGTCAAAGATTTTATCGGTGTAGGATGGACCCGCGTCCCATTAGCTAGTTGGTGAGGTAAAAGCTTACCAAGGCGACGATGGGTAGCCGACCTGAGAGGGTGATCGGCCACACTGGAACTGAGACACGGTCCAGACTCCTACGGGAGGCAGCAGTGGGGAATATTGCACAATGGGGGAAACCCTGATGCAGCAACGCCGCGTGAGCGATGAAGGCCTTCGGGTCGTAAAGCTCTGTCCTAAGGGAAGATAATGACGGTACCTTAGGAGGAAGCCCCGGCTAACTACGTGCCAGCAGCCGCGGTAATACGTAGGGGGCAAGCGTTATCCGGAATAACTGGGCGTAAAGGGTGCGTAGGCGGCCCTGCAAGTCAGAAGTGAAAGGCTACGGCTCAACCGTAGTAAGCTTTTGAAACTGTAGGGCTTGAGTGCAGGAGAGGAGAGTAGAATTCCTAGTGTAGCGGTGAAATGCGTAGATATTAGGAGGAATACCAGTTGCGAAGGCGGCTCTCTGGACTGTAACTGACGCTGAGGCACGAAAGCGTGGGGAGCGAACAGGATTAGATACCCTGGTAGTCCACGCCGTAAACGATGAGTGCTAGGTGTCGGGGGTTACCCCCCTCGGTGCCGCAGCTAACGCATTAAGCACTCCGCCTGGGGAGTACGCTCGCAAGAGTGAAACTCAAAGGAATTGACGGGGACCCGCACAAGTAGCGGAGCATGTGGTTTAATTCGAAGCAACGCGAAGAACCTTACCTAAGCTTGACATCCCTCAGACCGCTTCTTAATCGAAGCTTTCCCTTCGGGGACTGAGGTGACAGGTGGTGCATGGTTGTCGTCAGCTCGTGTCGTGAGATGTTGGGTTAAGTCCCGCAACGAGCGCAACCCTTATCTTTAGTTGCCAGCATTTCGGATGGGCACTCTAGAGAGACTGCCGAGGATAACTCGGAGGAAGGTGGGGATGACGTCAAATCATCATGCCCCTTATGCTTAGGGCTACACACGTGCTACAATGGCTAGTACAGAGAGTTGCGAAACCGCGAGGTCAAGCTAATCTCTTAAAGCTAGTCTCAGTTCGGATTGCAGGCTGAAACTCGCCTGCATGAAGCTGGAGTTACTAGTAATCGCGAATCAGAATGTCGCGGTGAATGCGTTCCCGGGTCTTGTACACACCGCCCGTCACACCACGGAAGTTGGGGGCGCCCGAAGTCAGATATCCAACCGTAAGGAGGAATCTGCCGAAGGTGAAATCAATGACTGGGGTGAAGTCGTAACAAGGTAGCCGTATCGGAAGGTGCGGCTGGATCACCTCCTTTCTAAGGAGAAATAACCTACTGTTTAATTTTGAGGGTTTATTCCTCAAAATAGTACTTTGAAAATTGAACAGATTTAAATAAATTTAGGTTAAGTTATTAAGGGCGTAGGGCGGATGCCTTGGCACCAAGAGCCGATGAAGGACGTGGTAAGCTGCGATAAGCTTCGGGGAGATGCAAGCAATCTTTGATCCGGAGATTTCCGAATGGGGAAACCCACCTAGAGTAATGTCTAGGTATCCTTAGATGAATTCATAGTCTAAGGAGGGGAACCGGGGGAACTGAAACATCTAAGTACCCCGAGGAGGAGAAAGAAAAATCGATTCCCTGAGTAGCGGCGAGCGAAAGGGGATTAGCCCAAACCTATGAAGTTTTCTTCATAGGGGTTGCGGATATGCTTATTAAGATGGAGGTATTGTAGTCGAAGAGGTTTGGAAAGACCCACCGTAGAAGGTAATAGTCCTGTAGATTAAACGAGAAGACCATCAAGCGTACTCCAGAGTACCACGGGACACGTGAAACCCTGTGGGAAGCTGGGGGGACCACCCCCCAAGGCTAAATACTCCTTGGTGACCGATAGCGTATAGTACCGTGAGGGAAAGGTGAAAAGAACCCCGGAAGGGGAGTGAAATAGAACCTGAAACCCTATGCCTACAAGCTGTGGGAGCACATTATTAGTGTGACCACGTACTTTTTGTAGAACGGGCCAACGAGTTACGATAAGTAGCAAGGTTAAGGACTTAGGGTCTGGAGCCGTAGCGAAAGCGAGTCTTAACTGGGCGATTCAGTTACTTGTCGTAGACCCGAAACCGAGCGACCTACCCATGGCCAGGATGAAGCGAAAGTAAAATTTCGTGGAGGTCCGAACCCACGCACGTTGAAAAGTGCGGGGATGAGCTGTGGGTAGAGGTGAAATTCCAATCGAGCTCGGAGATAGCTGGTTCTCCCCGAAATAGCTTTAGGGCTAGCCTCAAGCTTAGAGATGAGGAGGTAGAGCACTGAATGTCCTAGGGGCCCTATGGGTTACCGAAGACTATCAAACTCCGAATGCCTTTATCTTTTGCTTGGGAGTCAGACTGTGGGTGATAAGATTCATAGTCGAGAGGGAAACAGCCCAGACCGTCAGCTAAGGTCCCTAAATGTAAGTTAAGTGGTAAAGGATGTGGGATTGCACAGACAACCAGGATGTTGGCTTAGAAGCAGCCATTCATTCAAAGAGTGCGTAATAGCTCACTGGTCGAGTGATCCTGCGCCGAAAATTATCGGGGCTAAAACTTACTACCGAAGCTACGGCATTGACTTTGTCAATGGGTAGGGGAGCATTCACTGCGGGTTGAAGCTAGACCGGAAGGACTAGTGGACTGCAGTGAAGAGAGAATGTTGGCATGAGTAGCGAGACGTAGGTGAGAATCCTACGGGCCGAAAACCCAAGGTTTCCTGAGGAAGGTTCGTCCGCTCAGGGTTAGTCGGGACCTAAGCCGAGGCCGAAAGGCGTAGGTGATGGACAACAGGTTGAGATTCCTGTACTACCGATAATCGTTTGAAGAATGGGGTGACACAGAAGGATAGGCTATCCTACTATTGGATGTAGGTCCAAGCATTAAGGGAGCACTGATAGGCAAATCCGTCGGTGCAATTCTGAGGTGTGATGGGGAGCGAAATTAAGTAGCGAAGTAGTCGATTTCATGCTGTCAAGAAAAGCCTCTACTGAGATTAAAGGTACCCGTACCGCAAACCGACACAGGTGGGTGAGAAGAGAATTCTAAGGCTAGCGAGAGAACTTTTGTTAAGGAACTCGGCAAAATGACCCCGTAACTTAGGGATAAGGGGTGCCTCATTAGGGTGTATGCCCGAAGAGGCCGCAGAGAATAGGCCCAAGCGACTGTTTACCAAAAACATAGGTTTCTGCTAAGTCGAAAGACGATGTATAGGAGCTGACGCCTGCCCGGTGCTGGAAGGTTAAGGGGATGTGTTAGACGTAAGTCGAAGCATTGAACTTAAGCCCCAGTAAACGGCGGCCGTAACTATAACGGTCCTAAGGTAGCGAAATTCCTTGTCGGGTAAGTTCCGACCCGCACGAAAGGCGTAACGATTTGGGCACTGTCTCAACAAAAGACTCGGTGAAATTGTAATTCCGGTGAAGATGCCGGATACCTGCGACAGGACGGAAAGACCCCATGGAGCTTTACTGTAGCCTGGCATTGGATTTCGATATTACATGTACAGGATAGGTGGGAGACTGAGATACGAGAACGCCAGTTTTCGTGGAGTCACCCTTGGGATACCACCCTTGTAATATTGAGATTCTAACCATAGACCATGAATCTGGTCTTGGGACACTGTCAGGTGGACAGTTTGACTGGGGCGGTCGCCTCCCAAAATGTAACGGAGGCGCCCAAAGGTTCCCTCAGCACGGTCGGAAATCGTGCGAAGAGTGCAAAGGCAAAAGGGAGCTTGATTGCAAGACATACAGGTCGAGCAAGGACGAAAGTCGGGCTTAGTGATCCGGTGGTTCCGCGTGGAAGGGCCATCGCTCAACGGATAAAAGCTACCCTGGGGATAACAGGCTTATCTCCCCCAAGAGTCCACATCGACGGGGAGGTTTGGCACCTCGATGTCGGCTCATCACATCCTGGGGCTGTAGTAGGTCCCAAGGGTTGGGCTGTTCGCCCATTAAAGTGGTACGCGAGCTGGGTTCAGAACGTCGTGAGACAGTTCGGTCCCTATCCGTCGCAGGCGTAGGAAATTTGAGAGGAGCTGTCCTTAGTACGAGAGGACCGGGATGGACATACCTCTGGTGCACCAGTTGTCACGCCAGTGGCATAGCTGGGTAGCTATGTATGGAATGGATAAGCGCTGAAAGCATCTAAGCGCGAAGCCAACCTCAAGATAAGATTTCCCATCTTTATGAGTAAGATCCCAGGAAGACTACCTGGTTGATAGGTTCAAGGTGTAAGCTCAGTAATGGGTTCAGCTGATGAATACTAATAGATCGAGGACTTAACCTTTTATTAAATCTGGTCAATTTTGAAAGTATTAATACAATACTTAATATGCGGGTGTAACTCAGTGGTAGAGTTCTGGCCTTCCAAGCCAGCTGCGAGGGTTCGACTCCCTTCACCCGCTCCAAATATGTGGTTATTATAGCAAAGAGGATACACCTGTTCCCATTCCGAACACAGAAGTTAAGCTCTTTAGCGCTGATGGTACTTGGGGGCAGCCCCCTGGGAGAGTAAGACGTAGCCACGTATGTTCCAAGGTAGCTCAATGGTGGAGCAATCGGCTGTTAACCGATAGGCTGTGGGTTCGAGCCCCACCCTTGGAGCCAAAGATGTGCCGAGGTGGCGGAACTGGCAGACGCACAGGACTTAAAATCCTGCGGTCCTTACAGATCGTACCGGTTCGATTCCGGTCCTCGGCACCACAATAACGCGGGATGGAGCAGTTGGCAGCTCGTCGGGCTCATAACCCGAAGGTCGTAGGTTCGAGTCCTGCTCCCGCAACCAAAGCATGGCCCCTTGGTCAAGCGGTTAAGACACCGCCCTTTCACGGCGGTAACAGGGGTTCGATTCCCCTAGGGGTCACCATTAGTAATTGGGCTCATAGCTCAGCTGGGAGAGCACCTGCCTTACAAGCAGGGGGTCACAGGTTCGAGCCCTGTTGAGCCCACCAATTATTTGGCCTGGTAGTTCAGTTGGTTAGAATGCCAGCCTGTCACGCTGGAGGTCGAGGGTTCGAGTCCCTTCCAGGTCGCCAAATAATTTAAAGAATAAGCTCATTGATATAAAATCTATGGGTTTTTATTATGTGACAAACTAAATATGCTAGTGTGGCTCAACGGTAGAGCAGCTGACTTGTAATCAGCAGGTTGTAGGTTCGATTCCTATCACTAGCTCCACACATTGCGGGTGTGGCGGAATTGGCAGACGCACTAGACTTAGGATCTAGCGCTTTTAGCGTGGGGGTTCAAGTCCCTCCACCCGCACCAATTTAATATGTACCTGTAGCTCAGTTGGATAGAGCAGTGGCCTTCTAAGCCACGTGTCCGGGGTTCGAATCCCTGCAGGTACGCCATTGAAAAAAGCTTAATCATGATATGGTTAAGTTTTTTTTATATATATGTTATTATAAAATTTTAGTTCTGTGGATAATATTGATTAAAAAATCTGCACTTGCAACTATTTTTAAGCAACAGAGTCGTTAGACTTGTTGGCGACATGAGTCACCGCGTTAGCGAGTAGACGAATTTTATAAAATATATCTGCTTTGCTTATTGAATTATTTCTCAATGTATGAAATAATTAATCCGTAAAATAATATATAATAACAAATATTATAGGAGGTTACTAAATTGTGGGATATAAAAGATATCATAATGAATATAACTATTTTAGATATAATAGATATAAGTATAGTTGCTTATGTATTTTATAAACTGTATATGTTAATAAAAGAAACTAGTGCAGAACAATTAATAAAAGGTATATTTGTACTTTTAGTAGCTACTAAATTAAGTGAACTTTTGCAATTACATGTTGTACACTGGGTACTAGCAAATACCATATCTATAGGAGTAATAGCTATACTTATAGTATTTCAGCCTGAACTCAGAAGGGCACTTGAATATATTGGTAGAACGAAGTTTATATCAAAGCCTATAGGTGAATTTGATGAAGAAAATATAGATGAAATAATAGAAGAGTTAATAGAAGCCATATATTCTTTATCTAGACAAAAAATAGGTGCCTTAATAATAATAGAAAGAGAAACTGGAATCAATGATATAATCCAAACTGGAACCATTATAAATGCTAAAATAACGAGACAAATTTTAATAAATATATTTATTCCAAATACTCCACTTCATGATGGAGCTTTGGTAATAAAAAATAATAGAGTAAGAGCAGCAGGTTGCTTTCTACCTCTTACAGATAGCAAATATGTAAATAAAGAATTGGGAACTAGACATAGAGCTGGTATAGGAATAAGTGAAAGATCAGACTGTATATCTATAATAGTATCTGAAGAAACGGGAATGATATCAATAGCAGAAAATGGGAAACTATACAAATCCATATCAAAAGAATACATAAAAAATATATTAAATCAAAACTTTAAAAAACAAGGAGAAAATAAAAGGATTTTTAAAAGAGGTGTATTTTTCAAATGATAGATATTTTTAAAAGGAATTTAAAAATAAAGACAATATCTACATTTTTTGCCTTTTTTATGTGGATATATGTAATGGCAGAGGTAGATCCTATAATACTAAAAGATTATGATCAAATACCAATAAAAATTAATAATGTAGATATATTACAAGAAAATGATATGGTATTATATCCAGAACCAGAATTGAATGCAAAAGTAATACTAAGAGGCAGAAGATCTTTACTAAAAGAAATTCGAAAAAATGATTTAGAGATTAATACAAATTTGAAGTCTCCAAAAATAGGTGTAAATAAATTAGAACTAGATTTAGATGTCCCTAGTAATATAACTTATACTATTATGCCTAGTAATATAAGTTTAAATGTTGAAGAAAGTATATATACTAAAAAAGAAATAGCAATTAAAACTACAAATACATCAAATAAAGATTTAAAAGTGGATCAAATAAATTATTCTCCTAAAAGTACATTTGTAGAAGGGCCAAAAAGTCTTGTTGAAAATGTAGATAAGCTAATATGCAAAGTAGATTTGAAAAATAAGAGCAAAAATTTCAATTCAAAGGCTCAAATTATACCTGTAGATAAAAATGGAAAGACAGTAGAGGGTGTAAATATAAAGGATCAGTACACATATGTTGATATAGGATTTACTAAAAGTAAAAAAATACCTTTGATTTTAAATTTAAAAGGAGAAATTGGGGAAGGATATAAGCTGTTAGGATATGAATTAAATTCAAAAACTGTAAATATAACTGGAAAAATAGAGCAAATTGATGCTATAAAGGACATATATACACAGGAAATAGACATATCTGATTTGACAGAAAACAAAAATATAAATTTAAATATAAATATTCCACAAGATATAGAGAGTGATATTAAAAGTGTAAATGTAAGTTTTAAAGTGGCTAAATTAGTAAGCAAAAATTTAACAATATCATCAAAAAGAATTGAGTACAAAGACAACATACACAATTTAGACATTTCAAAAAACAATTTACCTGAGGACATAAATGTGAAAGTTACATATTTAGAAGGAAACGGGCGAGATGTGAGTGAAAAAGATGTACAAATATTTGTCAATATGCAGGATGAGCAAGTTGAACCTTCAAAATTTAGAATAAAATACAATGTACTTAAGGAAGTCGAGAGTGTGCATATTGACCCTGAATACGTTGTAATAGGTGAATAGTTATTAAAAAAAAATGTAAAAAAATTGCTAAATCATATTGCAATTCTTATTGCATTTTTTTTTATTTCAATATATCATAATATACGTAGAGAAAAATTTCTTATGGGGTGATACTGTGTCAAAGAATTATGTTCTTGTTATTAATCCAGGTTCAACTTCGACAAAAGTGGCTTTATTCAAAGAAAATGAAAACGTTATCCAAAAAAATCTAACTCATTCGACAAAAGAAATAGAAAAATATGATAAGATAGCAGATCAGTTTGAAATGAGAAAAGAAATTATAATAGACTGGTTAAAAAAAGAAGGTTATACATGTGAAGATCTTATAGCAGTAGTTGGTAGAGGTGGTTTGTTAAGACCTATGCCAGGTGGTACATACAAAGTTACACCTAAAATGATAGATGATTTAAAATTAGGTGTTCAAGGAGAACATGCATCAAATTTAGGTGGAATAATATCAAAATCAATAGCTGATGAACAAAATATACCAAGCTTTATAGTTGATCCAGTTGCAGTAGATGAATTTGAGGATATTGCTAGAATATCTGGAATTCCTGAAATAAAAAGAAGATCTTTAGGACACGCCCTAAATATAAAAGCTGTTGGAAGAAGAGTTTCAACAAAACTTGGTCAAAATTTTGAAGATACAAACATGATAGTAGCTCATCTTGGAGGAGGAATAAGTGTTGCTCCTTTAAGAAAAGGAAAATCAGTAGATTATAATAACGCAAATGAGATGGGACCATTCTCTCCAGAAAGAACGGGTGGACTTCCAATCGGAGATTTAGCTAAATTGTGTTTTTCAGGAAAATATACTTACAAGGAGATTAAAGCTAAGCTTAAAGGCAAAGGTGGACTTGTAGGATACCTTAACACAAATGATGCTAGAGAAGTTACAAAAAGGATAAATGAAGGTGACGAAAAAGCAAAACTTATATTCGAAGCTATGGGATATCAAATAGCAAAAGAAATAGGATCTATGGCAACAGTATTAAACGGAGATGTAAAAACAATAGTAATTACCGGAGGACTTGCGTACTCTGAATATTTAATAGATTATATAAAAAATATGATAGATTTTATTGCACCTGTAATAGTTGAGCCTGGTGAAGATGAAATGATGGCTTTAAATGAAGGGGCATTAAGAGTTATAAATGGTGAAGAAAAAGCTAAAATATACGAAGAAGAGGTGGCATTTTAATGAGAGATTTTCAAGAAGTAATTAAACTTGCTAAAGAGAGAGGACCTAAAACTATATCGGTAGCTTGTTCTCAAGATAAAGAAGTTTTAATGGCTGTTGAGATGGCTAGAAAAGAAGGAATAGCTGATGCTATACTTGTCGGAGATATAGAAAAAACTAAGAAGATAGCAGCAGAAATTAATATAGACTTAAACAATTATGAGTTAATAGAAGAAGCAGACTTAACTCAAGCTTCTAGAAAAGCTGTAGAACTAGTTTCAAGTGGAAAAGCTCATATGGTTATGAAGGGATTAGTAGACACTTCAATAATATTAAAAGCTGTTTTAGATAAAGAAATAGGTCTTAGAACAGGAAGTGTTTTAAGTCATGTTGCAGTATTTGATCTAAAAGCGTATGATAGATTATTCTTCGTAACAGATGCAGCTATGAACTTAGCTCCGGATTTAAATACTAAGAAGCAAATAATAGAAAACGCTTGCCAAATAGCTCATGCACTAGATATAAAGGAGCCTAAAGTAGCTGCTCTTTGTGCAAAAGAAAAAGTTAATCCTAAAATGCCAGATACAGTAGATGCTAAAGAATTAGAAGAGATGAACAAAAGAGGAGAACTTACTGGATGTATAGTTGGAGGACCTTTTGCTCTTGATAATGCAGTATCTGTAGAAGCTGCTAAACACAAAGGAATAGATCATCCTGTAGCTGGAAATGCTGATATATTATTAGCTCCAGACATCGAAGCTGGTAACATACTTTATAAATCTATGGTATTCTTTGGAGAGTCTAAAAATGCAGGAGTTATAGTTGGTGCTAAGGCTCCAATAATATTAACTTCAAGAGCGGACAATGAAGAAACTAAATTAAATTCAATAGCACTTGCTGTTTTAACAGCTGCTAAAATAGGATAATTGATATAAAAAAAATACAATTACTAAGGAGAGAATAATTTCTATGAGTAAAAACTTTAAAATTCTTGCTATAAACCCAGGTTCAACATCTACTAAGATTGCTGTATTTAGTGATCAAGAATTAGTATTCGAAAAAACATTAAGACATTCTGCTGAAGAAATAGGTCAATATGAGAAGATATCAGATCAACTTGACTTTAGAAAAAGCGTAATAGAAGAAGCAGTAAGTGAAAATGGAGTTAAAATAGAAGATTTAGATGCAATAGTTGGAAGAGGAGGACTTTTAAAGCCAATAGCTGGAGGAACTTATTCAGTTTCTGAAAGTATGATAGAAGATTTAAAAGTTGGAGTTCTAGGAGAGCATGCATCAAATTTAGGTGGAATAATAGCAAAAGAAATAGCTGATAAAGTAGAGATTCCATCGTTTATAGTAGACCCTGTTGTTGTTGATGAACTTCAAGAGGTTGCTAGAGTATCTGGTATGCCAGAACTTGAGAGAAAAAGTATATTCCATGCTTTAAATCAAAAAGCTACAGCTAGAAGAGTAGCTGATGAAATTGGTAAGAAGTATGAAGAAATAAATGTAATAGTAGCTCACCTTGGTGGAGGAGTATCTGTTGGAGCTCACGAAAATGGTAGAGTTATAGATGTTGCAAATGCACTTGACGGAGAAGGACCATTCTCTCCAGAAAGAACAGGTGGACTTCCAGTTGGAGATTTAGCTAAAATGTGTTTCTCAGGAAAATACACATTAGATGATATAAAGAAAAAGATAAAAGGAAATGGTGGAATAGTAGCATACTTAGGAACTAATGATGCTAGAGAAGTTGAAGCCATGATAGAAGAAGGAAATGAAAAAGCTGAGTTGATATACAAAGCAATGGCATATCAAGTAGCAAAAGAAATAGGAGCATGTTCTGCTGTACTTAAGGGTAAGGTTGATGCTATCGTATTAACTGGTGGTATAGCTTACTCAAAGATGATAGTAGAGTGGATAAAAGAGAGAGTTTCTTTCATAGCAGATATTAAAGTATATGCTGGTGAAGATGAAATGACAGCTCTAGCTCAAGGAGGACTTAGAGTTCTTAAAGGTGAAGAGGAAGCTAAAACTTACTAAGTAGGTGATCACATGATAAAAGATGATAAGAGAATAAGAATCATAATAGGACATTATGGTAGTGGTAAAACTGAATTCTCTATGAATTATGTAATGAAGTTAAGACAAGAAGTAGAAGGTAATATAGCAATCGCAGATCTTGATATTGTTAATGTATACTTTAGAACAAGAGAAAAAAGAGATATGTTAATTGAAAATAAGATAAGACCTATAGACTCTTCTGCAAGAGCAACTGCCGTAGATGTGCCAGCTGTATCAGCAGAGGTTATGTCACCTATTCAAGATGAAACTTACAACTATGTAATTGATGTAGGTGGAGACTTTATAGGAGCAAAGGTTGTAGGTAGATTCGCTCATATTATCGAAGGTAAAGAGTACGACATGTTCTGTGTTGTAAATGCTAATAGAGAAGAATCATGTACACTTGAAAAAGTTATAGATCATATAAGAAAAATAGAAGAAGCTTCTAAGTGTAAAGTTACAGGACTTATAAATAACACTCACTTAGTTAGAGAAACTACTATAGATGATGTATTAAAAGGTCAAGAGCTTGTTAAAGCAGTTTCTAAAGAAACTAATATACCTATAAAATACGTAGTTTGTGTTGAAGATTTAGTAAAAGATTTACCAAAAGACATTGAGGGAGAAATATTCCCAATAAAGATGTATATGAGAGAATCTTGGATGTAGTTTATTAGTCTTAAAGAGAGCTCTTAGAGCTCTCTTTATAAAGACTTATAATATATTGTTTTAAATTAAAAAATATATTAAGGAGGGTTTGAAATGGCTAAAGGTAGAGTGCATTTTGACCAAGATAGATGCAAAGGGTGTGAACTTTGTACAACAGTTTGTCCAGTTAAAATAGTTGTTATGGACAAAGAAAAGATAAATAAAAAAGGATACCATCCTGCAACAGTAAAAGAAATGGATAAATGTGTAGGTTGTGCAAGTTGTGCGCTTATGTGTCCAGATGCAGTAATAAGCGTAGAGAGAGACTAATTAATATATAATTTAAGGAGGGAACGCATATGGCTAAGGTTTTAATGAAAGGTAACGAAGCTGTAGGTAAAGCAGCTATAGAAGCTGGATGTAAATATTTCTTCGGATACCCAATAACACCTCAAAATGAGATACCAGAGTATATGGCAAAAGAATTACCTAATAATGATGGAGTATTTGTTCAAGCAGAATCAGAAGTATCTGCTATAAACATGATATACGGAGGAGCAGGATGTGGAGCTAGAGTAATGACATCTTCTTCTTCACCAGGAATCGCTTTAAAGCAAGAGGGAATTACATACATAGCAGGAGCTGAGCTTCCAGCAGTTATAGTAAACATGATGAGAGGAGGCCCAGGTCTTGGTGGAATCCAACCTTCACAAGCTGACTACTTCATGTCAACAAGAGGAGGAGGAAACGGAGACTACAGAACTCCAGTTTACGCACCAGCTACAGTTCAAGAAGCTGTTGATATGGTAATGGAAGCTTTCGAAGTTGCTGATTACTACAGAACACCAGTTATGGTAGTTGCTGATGGTATGATAGGACAAATGATGGAGCCAGTAGAATTCAAAGCTCCTAAAAAGAGAGACTTACCTAAGAAGGATTGGGCTACAACAGGAACTAATGGAGAGAGAAAACCTAACATAATAAACTCTTTATTCCTAGATCCTCAAGCTCTTGAAGATCACTGCTTCAAGCTAGACAGAAAGTACAAAGAAATAGAAGAAAACGAAGTTAAGTACGAAATGTACAAGACTGAAGATGCTGAGCTTGTATTTGTAGCTTACGGAACAACTTCAAGAATAGTTAAGAACACTGTAGAAGCTTTAAGAGAGCAAGGAATAAAAGCAGGACTTATAAGACCTATAACTTTATGGCCTTTCCCACACAAAGCTTTCAACGAAATCCCTGCTGCTAAGAACTTATTAGTAGTTGAGATGAGTACAGGTCAAATGATAGATGATGTTAAGATAGCTAATGAAGGAAGATTACCAGTTGACTTCTTCGGAAGAACAGGTGGAATGATCCCTACTCCAGGTGAAATTATGGACAAAGCTATGGAAGTAATAGGAGGTGCTAAATAATGGCAGTTGTATTCAAAAAAACTGAAGGTTTAACAGATAAGCAAACTCACTACTGTCCTGGATGTACTCATGGTATAATCCACAGATTAACAGCAGAAGTTTTAGATGAATTAGGAGTATTAGGAAAATCTATAGGTGTTGCACCAGTTGGTTGTTCAGTACTTGCATATGATTACTTCAATTGTGATATGCACGAAGCTTCTCATGGTAGAGCACCTGCAGTTGCAACAGGAATTAAAAGAGTTCAACCTGATAAAGTAGTTTTCACATACCAAGGAGATGGAGATCTTTGCTCAATTGGTGCTGCTGAAATAGTTCATGCAGCTGCAAGAGGAGAGAAGATAACTACTATATTCGTAAACAATGCTATATATGGTATGACTGGTGGACAAATGGCTCCAACAACTTTACCAGGACAAAAAGCTACAACTGCTCCATTAGGAAGAGATGTAGATCATGCTGGTATGCCAATCAGAATGTCTGAGATGTTAGCTACTTTAGACGGAGCAGTATTCGTAGAAAGAGTATCAGTTAATAACCCAGCAAATGTAAGAAAAGCTAAGAAAGCTATAAAGAGAGCTTTTGAAGTTCAATTAGAAGGAAAAGGATTTGGTATAGTAGAAGTACTATCAACTTGTCCAACTAACTGGGGATTACATCCAGTAGATTCTCTTAAGTGGTTAGAAGAAAATATGATACCTTACTACCAATTAGGTAACTTAAGAAACCCAGAGGAGGCGAAATAATATGTCAACAGAAAGAATAATATGTGCAGGATTCGGTGGACAAGGTGTTATGTCTATGGGTATGTTAATGACTTATGCAGGAATGCTTGAAAATAAAGAGGTTTCTTGGCTTCCATCTTATGGACCAGAAATGCGTGGAGGTACAGCTAACTGTGCAGTTACAGTATCATCTACTCCAGTAGGATCTCCTATCATAACTGATGATGCAACTACTGCTATAGTTATGAACTTACCATCTCTTGTTAAATTTGAGCAAGATGTTGTTCCAGGTGGAAAGATACTTGTAAACAGCTCTTTAATAGATCAAAAGGTAGAGAGAACAGATGTAGATGTTTACTATGTACCAGCTAATGAATTAGCTTTAGAATTAGGTAATGCAAAAGTTGCTAACATGGTTATGCTTGGAGCTTACCTTAAAATTAATAAAGTTGTTGAGGTTGATTCTGTTCTTGAAGCATTCAAGAAAGTTTTCGGACCAAGCAAAGAGAAATTTGTACCACTTAATAAATCAGCTCTTGAAAAAGGAGCAGCTGCTATTAAGTAGTTTATATAAAGAAAGATTGCTAATTTTATTAGCAATCTTTTTTTTGTTTAAGGAAACTAAAAAAGCTACACTTGTAACTCTATTTTTAAGCAACAGAGTCGCGAGACTTGTTGGAACCATGAGTCACCGTATTAGCGAGTAGAGGAATTTTTAAAAAATATATTATGATTTTACTTAAAAATATCCTTCAATTTTCATAAAAGAAGAACGCTTTATCCTTAATTTTACAAAATGCCCTAAGTTAAGTTATTTCAACAACAAAGAAAACGTAAAAAATATGGTTGAATATTTAAATGAATCTAAAGTTGCAAAATATGAAGTGAAAGAAAAAAATCATGCATATAAGATAAAATAGATTGTATAATGAAAAATGAGGGTGTATAATCTAAATGAAATTATATAAAACTTAAGGAGATGAAATTATGTATCCCTCGATTAGGATATTAAATTTATCATTAGGAAGTCTATTTTGTGCAGTAGCGATTAACGGTTTTTTAGCACCAAATCACCTTTTAAGTGGAGGCGTAGGAGGAATAGCTATAATACTTAACTATATATTCAACTTAAATATAGGTTTAATTGTTTTACTTGTCAACATACCACTATTTTTAATGGCATATAAAAAGCTAGATAGAGACTTTATTGTGTATAGTCTTGTGAATATGTTGATATATTCATTCTTTATAGGTATAACTCATGATATAAGTTCACACATTGCTGTGGATGATTTAATACTTTCTTGTGTATTTGGTGGATTATTAAATGGAATAGGAATGGCAATAACATTTAGAAACAAAGGATCACAAGGTGGTACAGATATAATAGCAGCTCTTGTTAAGAAAAAATGGAATATAAATTTAGGAACAGCTCTTATGGGAGCCAATCTAGTAATTGTGTGCACAGGAGGAGCTGTATTTGGAATACAAAAGGCTATGTATACTCTTATAAATATGTATATAGGATATCAAGTTGTGGATAAGATACAAATGATGCTAGATGTAAAAAAATCAGCTATGGTTATATCTGATAAGTCTGAAGAAATATCAAAAGAGATAATGAAGGATATGGGAAGAGGAGTAACTTTTTTAAATGGAGAAGGAGCTTATTCAAAGAATAGCACAAAAGTTATATATACTATAATAAATCCAGTTGAAATACCTAGACTTAAAGAAATAGTTGAAAAATATGATAAAGATGCTTTTATAACTATAAATGAAACACAAGAGGTAAAAGGAAGAGGATTTAAGGAAAGCATTATCTAAATAAAACATTATTATTGAAAATTCAATATATGATATGATAATATAATAAGGGTATTTATACCCTTATTTTTTTATATAAGGAAGCAATATTATTCTTAAGTTGTGGATAACATTGATGAAAGGGCTACATTTGCAACTATTTTTGAGCAACGGAGCCCGTAGGGATCGTTGGCGACATGAGTCAGTGCGTAGCGACTAGACGAATTTTGAATATATTATAAATGATTTAAAAAGTTATGGGGAGGCTTTTGATGAGAAAATATTTCGGAACAGACGGTGTAAGAGGAGTAGCTAATACTGAACTTACAAATGATCTTGCATATAAATTAGGAAGAGCAGGTGCATATGTTCTTGCCAAAGGAAAAGAAAATATAAAAGTTGTAATAGGAAAAGATACTAGAATATCAGGAGATATGCTAGAATCATCTTTAATAGCTGGTATGATGTCTGTTGGTGCAAATGTCGTATGTGTGGGAGTGGTTCCAACTCCAGCTGTTGCATATTTAACAAAGCTTTATAATGCTGATTGTGGTGTTGTAATATCAGCATCTCACAACCCAGTTGAATATAATGGAATAAAGTTTTTTAATGAAAAAGGATATAAGCTAGATGACAGTATAGAAATAGAAATAGAACAATTAATAGAAGACATGAATAAAATAGAGTATAATCCTACTGGAGAAAACGTAGGTACTAAAATAGATAAAAAAGATGCTATAAGGGATTATATAGATTATTTAAAGACAATCATTGATGTAGACTTTAATAATTTAAAAGTAGTACTTGATTGTGCTAATGGAGCAGCATATGAAGCAGCACCTATAGTATTCAAAGAGCTTGGAGCAGAGGTTATAACTATCAATAATAATCCTAATGGATGCAACATAAACTTAGATTGTGGATCAACACAGCCTAAATCTCTTCAAGAAGAAGTTGTTAAAAATAATGCAAATATAGGTCTTGCATATGATGGAGATGCAGATAGATTAATAGCTGTTGATGAAAAAGGAAATACAGTTGATGGAGATTATATACTTGCTATATGTGCTAAGTTTTTAAAAGAACAAGGTAAGCTTAAAAACGATACTCTTGTAGTTACAGTTATGAGTAATATAGGATTACACATAGCTTCAAAGGAAAATAATATAAATACAATATCTACTAAAGTAGGAGATAGATATGTGTTAGAAGAGATGATAAAAGAAGGCTATAATCTAGGAGGAGAGCAATCAGGTCACATGATATTTTTAGATTATATAACTACTGGAGATGGAATACTTAGCTCACTATTTTTATCAAATGTCTTGGTTAGTGAAGAAAAGACATTATCAGACATTTGTGGTATAATGACTAAGTATCCTCAAGTCTTAATAAATGCTAAAGTAAAAAATAAAAATAAAGATATGTATCTAAAAGATGAACAAATTATAGAAGAAATTAATAAAATAGAAGAAATGCTAGATGGAGAAGGTAGAGTATTAATAAGACCATCTGGTACTGAACCATTAGTTAGAGTAATGCTTGAGGGTAAAGAGGAAGGTCAGTTACACAGTTTAGCTAGTGAACTTGCTAATCTTATAGAATCAAAATTATCATAAATTAAATATTTATGTAATATAGAGTTTGATGTTGAGAATACAAGAAGGCTTATGAACTTAGTATTATTAGCCTTCTGTATTTTTAGCAAGATATAAGAAAAACTCTATAAAAAAGCGCTAGGACTAAATTTTATTTAGTTGACGAGGTCAGGGAGTATCGATTATCGGCGGGTGCCCTGCGGTGATTTTGCCATCGTTAGAGTTTAACAAAACATATGAGTAATTATATGTACAAAAAAGGCTTGAGCAAAACGACCTTTCTCCTTAAATATATTAAATTTTTAAAAATTTTAAGGAGGTTTATTTATTATGTGTGGAATCGTAGGTTATATTGGAAATAGGCAAGCAACAGAGGTATTAATAGAAGGACTTTCTAAGCTTGAGTACAGAGGTTATGACTCAGCAGGTTGTGCTGTAAATTCAGGAGATAGTTTATCAGTTAGAAAATTCAAGGGAAGACTTTCTGTTTTAGCAGATGACTTAAAGGCAAACCCTTTATCATCTAATATAGGTATAGGTCATACAAGATGGGCAACTCATGGAGCACCATCAGATGTTAATTCACATCCTCATTTAAATATGGATTCAACTATAGCTGTAGTTCATAATGGAATAATAGAAAACTATATGCAGTTAAAAGAGTGGTTAATATCTGAAGGAAAAGTATTTAAGTCAGAAACAGATACTGAGGTTGTAGCTCACTTAGTAGACTACTACTATGAAGGGGATTTATTAGATGCAGTTTATAAGGCTATGGCTAAGTTAAGAGGGGCATACGCTTTAGGTGTAATATCTAAGGATAATCCAGATGAATTAGTAGCAGTTAGAAATGAGAGTCCACTAGTTATAGGTATAGGAGAAGGTGAAAACTTCATAGCATCTGATATACCTGCACTTCTTAAGTATACAAGAAATGTATATTTCTTAGAAAATGGAGAAGTCGTACACTTAACTAAAGATAGTGTTAAAATATTTAATCAAGATAGAGAAGAAGTAAAAAGAGAAATATATAACGTAAAGTGGGATATAGAGGCTGCATCAAAAGGTGGATTCGATCACTTTATGATAAAAGAGATAAATGAACAACCAAATGGAATCAAAGAGACTTTAAATAGAAGACTTGATGAAAATGGTGATATAAAATTAGATGATATAAAGCTTACTAAGGCTGAGCTTGATAATATAAATAAGGTATATATAGTTGCTTGTGGAACAGCTTACTACGCTGGACTTGTAGGAAAGCATGCTATAGAAAAATTTGCTAAAATACCTGTAGAAACTGATATAGCTTCTGAGTTTAGATATAGAGATGCATTTGTTGATGAGAACACTTTATTAATAGTTGTAAGTCAATCAGGTGAAACAGCAGATACATTAGCTGCTCTTAAAGAAGCTAAGTCTAAGGGAGCTAGAATACTTGCTATAACAAATGTTGTAGGATCATCTGTATCAAGAGAAGCTGATGATGTATTCTATACTTGGGCAGGACCAGAGATTGCTGTTGCATCTACTAAAGCTTATACAACTCAACTTGTTTCTTTATATATGATAGCACTTGATTTTGCAATCAAAAAAGGAACTATAACTAAGGAACAATACAAAACAATGATATCTAAGTTAGGTGAGACATCAGATAAGGTACAGGAAATAATCGATAATTCTGATGATATAGAGAAGATAGCTGAAGAAATAAAAGATTCAAAGGATGCTTTCTATTTAGGAAGAGGTCTTGATTATTGTCTTGCTATGGAGGGAGCTCTTAAATTAAAAGAGATATCTTACATTCATGCAGAAGCTTTCCCGGCAGGAGAGTTAAAGCATGGACCGATAGCTTTAATAGAGGAAGGTACTCCAGTTATATCTATAGCTACTCAAGATGTTTTATTTGAGAAGATGGTTTCTAATATGAAAGAAGTTAAGGCGAGAGGGGCTTATGTAATAGCTCTTGCGAAGGAAGGTAATAAAGAGGTAGAGAAGGCAGCAGATAGAGTTATATATATACCAGAGGTTGATGATGTATTATCTAGTATATTAACTGTTGTTCCACTTCAAATACTTTCTTATCATGTTGCAACTAAGAGAGGTTGCGATGTAGATAAGCCAAGAAACTTAGCTAAGTCTGTTACAGTTGAATAATATATAAATTAGAACATGTAATTATATACAATATTGTATATAATTACATGTTTTTTTATTCTCATATTTATTTTAGATGCGTTCAAACTAAGCTTTCCCTTACTGACAAATATAAACTAAAATCAATTAGAAAAAGGATTAGTTTTGATAATTTTTTATTATTTCAAAGTACTTTTAAAAACCACCATTCTAGAGTATAATTCAAGTTGAGATGTAAAATATTGGATATAAAAGGATTTCAATCTACTTTTTAGTACATAACATAGATATGATATTATCACAGTATAAAAATAATAATGTGATGAGGTGGAAAATGAAAATAGATAATTTTATAAAAAAGATTATAAATAGAAGTGAATATGTATTTATATCGATTGGTTTATCGTTTATATGTTTTTTAATATTGTTACTTACAGATGTAATCCAGATTTTTTTGGGGATGCCATCCTTAGGGAAATTCATTGCCGCAACTACAGTGTTAATATCCTTTATATTAGTAGGAAAAATATTTTTCAATATTCACTATAGTGGATTATTTGAAGAAATTAAATTGAGTAAATATAACTGTATGGATAATTTATTGATTACACTATTTTGTTCTTTAGTTGCTGCATTTACTAGTGTATTGATATATCAAATTGATTTTATGATTAATCCAGATGTAACAAAATCAATTGGTTATTTTATCGAAAAAATAAATAATGCTGGTGATTCTTATATGAATAATCCTGTTGATGTTTTAATTTTTATAATTTGGGTTGCCATTGCAGTAGCTGCTGAGGAGATTTTTTTCAGATACACTTTATATAAAGTTTTTGTTAAGGAAAAAGAGGATGTAAAAATCTTCATTATATTATCATCAATAATATTTGGACTTTATCATTTCACTAGTATAGCTAGATTTTTTGCATCTCTAACTATGTCTATTTTTTTAGGAATTATATATGTAATGACAAAAAAATTGGTGTATTCTTTTATTGCACATCTTTTATGGGATTATTTTGTTTCAATATCTGGAAGTTTTATGGGATATTTTGAGCATTTCAATAATGTAAATATAGGTATACATGTTTTTATTTGTGGATTTACAGAAGTAATTATACTTTGTTTGTTAATTTTATTAAGTGGGTATGCATATTTCAAAAGAGGATATATTTTACCATTAAAGGTCAGAAATAAAATATAAATTTTGACAAAATAATAAAAACACTTCAAGTAATTGCAATCACTTGAAGTGTTTATTTAATTACATATAAATCTATCTAATTCTTTTAGCATTACCACATTTTTGCCAGAATTCTTGGCTTTGTACAAAAGGATATCAGTATTAGATATAAACTCTCTAGGGTTAGAAATATCAAATCCATTACAGCTAGACATAAGGCCTATGCTTAATGTTATTCTAATACAATCTCCATTTACTACAAATACATGATTTTCAATAGTATTTCTAATTTCTTCACAAATCATATAAGAAGAGCTAACACCTGTATCTTTTAAAAGAAGTGCAAACTCTTCTCCGCCATATCTAAAAGCCATATGATTGTTTCCAGATATATTAGATATTATAGTAGCACTTTCTTTTAAAATAATATCACCAGCAAGATGACCATATGTATCATTAACTTTTTTAAAATTATCTATATCCATAAGAGCAAGTGAAAATTCTCTTTTTGAGTTTTTGTAATGATCTAAAAGTTCGTCAAAAGAAGAATAAAAGCTCTTATGATTTAAAAGATTAGTGAGATAATCCATATCTACCATATTTCTTAGTTCTTTATTTTTATCCTCGACCTTAGTAAATAAAAAGTGTATCTTTTCTTCCAGTTCTAATTGTTGTTTTACTATAGAAGAAAAAATATATGCAAAAATATACATAAAAAATATATGGAAAAAAGAATCTATAGTTATAGAACTCTCAGAATAGAAATAGATTAATATAAAATCTAAAATAGTAAATAAAAAAGGATAAAAAAATACATAACCTTTTTTATCAACTAGGATTTGAAACATTATGTATATATAAGATATAGCTAAAAAAGAATGAAAATTATCATTAGATATATGGATAAAAAATGCTGTGAAAATAGCATCAAAAATTGAAATAACAGTATTGAATTTTTCGATTCCCTTAAAAAACAATAGGAAAGTCAATGATATATAAGAGAAATAAAAAAATGAAAAAGATATAAGCTTAGACTTAAAATGCTCATCTAATGGAACAAATAATATTAACATTAATACAAAAAATAAAGACATTATTTTAAGTCCCATATATATTTCATTAAAGATCTTAATTCTTAAATGTTGATCTTCTTTAAAAGTCACCAAAGTAAAAACCTCCTTTAAAATTGAGAATCGATATCAATAACAATGATAAACAAAAATTATTTAATTGTCAATTAAAACACGAATGATAATATACAAGATTTTTATATACCAAGCTATTGTAAAAGTTTGGGTACATATAACATTGATGAAGTTAAGTATACTTGAAACTATGTTTGAGTAACGGAGCCAGTAGGGATCGCTGGCGACATAAGTCAGTTCATAGCGACTAGACGAATTTTTATAAGAAATTAAAGGAAAATAAAATATAAATATGGTATAATTGATAATGAATTTCGATCATATGTTCAAGGAAGGGTAAATTTATGTTTAGAGAATATATAAAAAGCTTTAAAAGAAAAAAATTTTATCATGATATAATAGAAAGTCTTATAAAAGCTTTAGAAGCAAAAGATGTATACACAAAAGGTCATTCAGATAGGGTAGCTAAGATGGCTGAGGATATGTGTAAAGAGTTGGGGATTAGAGGTAGAAAAAGAGAAACTATTCACATAGCTGCACACCTTCATGATATTGGGAAAATAGGAATACCTGATGGAATATTGAACAAAACAGGAAAATTAACTGATGCTGAATGGGAAAAAATAAAACTACACCCTACTATAGGATGTGATATTTTGGGAAACTCAAAAGAGTTAAAAGAAATTTCAAAAATAGTACTTCATCACCATGAGAGATGGGATGGAAGAGGCTATCCTATGGGAATAAAGGAAAAAGAAATTCCAATGGGATCTAGAATAATAGCTATATGTGATGCTATAGATGCAATAACCAGTAAAAGAGCATATAAAGAGCCGATGGGATGGGAGTTTTGTATAAGCGAGATAGAAAAAAATCTAAGCGTTATGTTTGATCCTATTTTTGGGAAAGCAGCACTTAAACTTATACCTCTATGGTCACAAGAAATAAAAAAGTCGCCAAAAGCAGTTTGAAATAACTGTATAGAAGTTTTAATGTATAGATCTATTTATGTAATATCTGTAAAATCATAAATTTAATAAAAAATTTACAATAAGAGTGATTAAATGTTGTAAAATAAAAGTAGGTAAAAAATATTTTAAATATATAACTTAATAAATAATAACTGTATCATCCTTCAATCTAAAAAGTTAATATATAAGCTCATGTTAGTATAAACAGAAACTTAATTGAGGAGTTTTTATTCCAACTAAATTTTTAGTTACATGTGCCCTTTTGGGAAGTTAACTCAAATGCTATTAAGTTCTTATTTTTAACCTTAATAGGTGTAGTTTTAGAATTTTTAGCTTTGAATAAAATAAAATTGAAAGGAATGAGTGGTTTGTTCAGTAAAGTTTATGAAAAGAGAGAGTTTATTATATTTCCTATAAAAAAAGGATATGTTGTTTATAATTCGAAAAAAGATTTTAGTGATGGACATACTCATTTGAAAAATTTTAACTCCGCAAAGATGGCTATTGACTTAGTAGTAAATAAAAAGATACCAAAGAGTACAAACTTTTATTATTTAACAAGTTTAATAAGAATTGCACAAGATAAAGAGTATATTGATAAAATAAAAGAGTTAATTGAAACAAGAAAAAGTAAAGGAAAGAAGAAGAATTATTATAATAATAGTTATTGTTTTAGGTAATACAATTATTAAATATAAATAAAATTAATTATAAGGACACATAATTAAGATTAAAAAATCTTATTGTGTGTTCTTTTTTTTCAACTCATCAACTAAATTTATATATTCTGAAGAATTGTTTTGTTTATTAAGAAATTTATTTAATATAAACTCCATATCTCCAACTGTAATAGGTTGAGAAGCTTTTATTAATTCATGTCCTAACTCTCCATTAGACTCTAATGTAGCTTTTTTTACATCTTCAAGTTTATTAATTCCTTTTTGTCTTAATCTAGAATATAGCTCATCATTAGTAAGTTTTAGTTTTTTCATATTCTTTTGATTAATTATGCCATTATCTACGATAATTTTTTCTTTTCCAACTAAAAGATTTTCAAAGCTCTTAGAATAATATTCTGCAATTTCAAATAGCATCAATAAAATAGTAAAGATTACAGCTACAGTTATAGTTTTATTAATATCTTTGTCTGCAAAAGGTTCAACTATTATGTTACCCAAAGATATCATTAAAATTGTTTGAGAAATGGTCATTTGCGCAATTGATCTTCTACCAGTTATTCTAATCAAAACTACTGCAGTAATATAAAGGAAAATCGGTTTTAATATAAAGGGCATATAAACAACTCCTTTTGGATAGTAACTTTTACTAATATTATTGTTAAAATGATTTTTTTTATACTCAATGATTAATTCTAAAATGGAGATTATATCTGATACTTATAGATTCTAATATATGTTTGAAATATAAGATAATAATTGAAAAATGAGTATTGATAAGTACCAATAAAATATATAGCAAAGGTAAGATGGGGTAATAAACTAGATTTTTATATATTATAGAAATTTAATTGTTTTTAATCAAATTCTAATTTTCCTATAAGAGTGCTCTAATTAAAAAAAACTATAATAAATATATATTCAAAGCTGTTTGATAGATTAAAAATGGATTTTTATACAATTCATAATAAAGGGATGATATAGATGAATAAAAAAGTTGATGAAAGAATTTTAGATAGTTATAAAAACAATATAATTAATACGTTAAAAAAACTAAGGCAAGATCAGACATGTCCTAAAAATAGTGAATACTTTTTTACATTAGCTGAAAATTGGTTTCTTAAAAAAAATGAAGATAATAAAATTCCGAAAATAGGATTGATTGGTAAATGCATTCCTGAAGAAATGATTTATGCTCTAGGGGCACAACCAGTATGGATATTAGGTGGAAGCTTTGAAGCTGGACTTGCTGCTGATGAATATGTGCCAAGGGATACAGACCCAGTAGTAAGATCAACAGTAGGAATGATTAAGTCAGGTTTAGTTCCTGATATTCTTGATTGCAAAGCAATTATCGCACCAGTAGCCTATGATAGTGAAAGAAAAATGGTGGGTATGCTTTCTAAGGATATGGAAGTGTACCCTGTTGAAATACCACCTATTAAATGGACTGAAGGGTCAAAGCTTAAGTGGATATATCAGATTGATAAGATAAAGTCTTTACTAGAAAAGAAAACGAGAAAAAAAATGAATCATAAAAATTTAATACAAGCAGTTAAGCTAGTTAACTTAGCAAAGCTTCAGATAAAGCAGTTGATGGAGATAAGAAGAGAGAATCCTCAAATTATTTCTGCAAGCTTAATGCTTTTCATAATGAATACATATTATTTCAATAATGATCTTAGGAAATGGACTTATGAAATGCAAATATTGAATGAAGAATTAAAAAATACAGTAAAAGAAGATGTGAATAGTAAAATAAAGCCGCGAATATTCGTTATTGGTTCTCCTATTTATTTTCCAAATATGAAAATACCTCTACTGTTAGAGGAATTAGGGGCAGAGATAGCTGATGTTGAAATAGAAGCGAGTAAGTTTTACGTTGATGAAATTATTCACTATGAAAATTCTTCAAAAGATTTACTAAATTATATAGCATTAAAGCATTATTTATATGATTATTCTCCATATTTCATTCCAAGTGAACATAGAATTAGATCTCTTAAAAAAATTGCTAGAGAACAAAATATTAAAGGAGTACTCTACCATATATTAAAAGGTCACTTGTGCTACGACTTTGAATTAGAGGATGTTGAAGAAAAATTCAAGGAAGAGGGTATTCCTGTATTTAGAATTGAAACAGACTATAATTATGAAGATATAGAACAGCTAAGAATAAGAACAGAAGCGGTAATAGAAATGTTATCAGCAAAAATAATAAATCATT
This sequence comes from Tepidibacter hydrothermalis, assembly GCF_029542625.1. Lineage (GTDB taxonomy): Bacteria > Bacillota > Clostridia > Peptostreptococcales > Peptostreptococcaceae > Tepidibacter_A > Tepidibacter_A hydrothermalis. The sequence continues at coordinate 3,632,102 of NZ_CP120733.1, read as the reverse complement.
AGGAGTGATAGATAATGGAATTTATTAAAAACATATTTAAAGATAAAAAAAATTGTATATTAGCTGCAATCATAGCATCAGTTCTGGGAGGTTTTTTAATATTTGATTATTATGAAGATGGATTTTATGCTAATGATAGCGTTTATAAAAGTAAGAATATAGAGATTAGTTACAATGATAAAGTTCAATCAAATACAGATTATCAATCTTTATGGTGGGAACAAGATTTGTGGGGAAACTTAATGCTTAATAAAAGTGCTGAATTAACCAATAAAAAAGCTGAGGTTTATCTAAAGACAGGGTGGAATAAAACACAATCATTGGAATTATCGCAAGAGAAAATAAAGAAAGTTAGTTGTTATGGGCCAACTTTATTAGGAGCCCGTTTGGATGCAGGAATCTATGATGTAGATTCAGATGGCAAAAAAGAACAAGTATATTATTATACTCAAATTGCTGCAAATGATAGAGGGCTTGATGGAGATGAAGATCAAGATGGAGATGCTTCTTTTGATAAAAAATACAATGAAAATAGTGTATATATGAATTCTAAATATAAAAGCTTAATATTTGAAAACATAGAAAAAATAAGTTTAGGAATTATTCCGTTAGATGAAGGGTATTTTCAAATATTATTCAATGGTGAAGTACTGTCAAATAAAAAGATAAAAGTGATATCAGAAACAGGTATTAATGAGGTAGTAACTACTAATGCTGATGGATACGTATATATAAAAGATCTAAAAGCTTCAACCAATGGTATAAATATAATATATGTAGAGGATACATCAGATACAAATACGTATCACATTCTAAACTATAAGGTTGATGATTTAGAGGGTAAAGGTGTTTTTGCTATTGGAAGTGTAGTGTTACTAATAATAGTAACAATTTTAGGTGTATTTGGAGTAAATAAGTTATTATTACAAAAAAGAAATAACACAAGTAATGAATTGTTATTTGAAATGGATGACATAAAAAAGGAGGATAAATAGGTGAGAAGATTTGTCCCAAGACTTAGATGGATAACTTTAATAATTAGTTTTGTTTTGCTTACATTTGGAGTTCAAATTCTTGGAAAGAGAATTTATGACTTAAAACTTCCGATAATGTCGTGTGTTTATAATAAGGATTATTTAGTAGAAGGAAGCTGTTATACGATTACAGAATTTGGAGAGTGGTTAATTTCAAGTTTAACCCTTGGAAACATTATGAGTGTTTTATTATTTATACTGTCTACTCTTATTTTGATTGTAATATTCGGAAGAATACTGTGTGGGTTTATATGCCCATTTGGGTTTATACAAGATGTATTAACCTTTATAAGAGAAAAGCTTCATATACCAGCTTTTAGATTTTCTGAAAAGACAAGAAATAAGCTTAAATTACTAAAATGGATATTATTATTTATATTCTTAGTAGGAATTGAATTATGTGAATTGTGCCCTGTACGAGCTATTATTCCTCCACTTACAGGAAGCGGATTTGAAATGGATGGCTTAAGTGTTCTAATAGCAATTGTTGTGATTGTTGGTGGATTCTTTAAAAATAGGCTTTGGTGTAATTATTGTCCAATGGGATATTTTGTAGGTGTTTTTCATAAATTCTCTTTCATTAAACTAAAAAAAGATTGTACTGCGTGTACAGAATGTGGTGTTTGCTATGAAGCTTGCCCTATGGATATAAAGAGTATTTATACAGAAAGAGAAAAAGAAGATATTACTACCAGTGATTGTATATTTTGTATGAAATGTATAGATTCTTGCCCAGAAGATAAAGCCATAAAGACTACTTTTTTAGGAAAATCTATATATTCATCTTCTAGAGAAAATTTTCATGAAAATCATATAACATATGGGAAATTCAAACAGAAAAAGGATGTATCAAAACTATGGACAACATCAAAAAATGAGGAAGAGGTAAAATGAAATGACACAACAATTAAATGATATAAGGAAAGAGAAACGATTTAAAAGATTTGAACGAAATATGATCAAATTATCTTATAAAGCTATTAAAGATATAGAAGAAATGAAAGATTGTCCTAAAAATTTAGAGTATTTTACTAATGTATTAAAAAGAACTTTTGTTGATTGTGAAAGTATTAAAGATAGAGAAAAGGTAGATACGATTGGAACATATTGTGTTATGGTTCCAGAAGAACTGATATATGCTTCTGGGGCTATACCTGTTAGGTTGTGTGGAGGGAATCACATTGCAACACTAGCAGGGGATGAGAAAGCTCCTAGGGATGCATGTCCTCTTGTACGTTCATCAGTAGGGTTTCAAATGTATGATCTTTTACCTATATATAAGGATTGCAAAGCATTGATGATTCCTACAACTTGTGATGGAAAAAGAAAAATGACCTCAATTCTTTCAAAGTATAAAAAAGTGATTCCTCTTCATGTCCCTACATTAAAAGATGAAGAAGAATCAAAAGATGGATTCTTAAAAGACTTATATGCTTTAAAGAACACTTTAGAGAAAATTACAGGAAATGAAATAACATATGATCGATTAAAGTACGCTATTGAAGCTGTGGCTTCTGCTCAATATGAGATTAGGCGACTATATAACATAAAAAAACAAAATCCTTCGGTGATAAAGGGGACTCATGCCATGGCAGTATTGAATTCCTATGCTTATGACAGAGTAGATTTGTGGGCAGATGCTTTGTCTAAATTGAATGATGAGTTAGAAAAAAAGATTAAAGAAAAAAAACATATAGGATCAAAAAAATCTCCTAGGATATTAATTACAGGATCACCAGTAATTTTTCCAAATATAAAAATACCTTATTTAATTGAAGAACAAGGAGGAATTGTTGCAGCAGACGAAACCTGTATGGGAGAAAGAGGTCTTTATGATCCTGTGGCAGTAACAGATAATTCTTTTGAGGGTATGATGAGAGGATTATCTTTAAGATATACATTACCATGTACTTGTCCATCGTTTACTTATAATGATGAAAGGTTATTTAAAATAAAGCAGCTAACAAAGGATTTTGATATAGATGGTATTGTTTATCATGTGATCAGAGGATGTGTATCATATGATTTTGAACTCAGATATATAGAAAGTGAAATGAAGAAACACAACATACCTGTACTTAGAGTTGAAACAGATTATAATACAGAGGATGTAGAGCAATTAAGGATAAGAATTGAAGCGTTTATGGAAATGATCAAAGCGTAAAATTATTAATATAAAAAGGAGAAAATATATGATATATTTTGCTGGAATTGATGCAGGTTCAACATATGTAAAAGCAGCATTAATAGATGAAAATAAGGTCGTAGGCGTGAAGGTAGCCAATACAGGAATTGATAATGTAACTACTGCAAAAAGATTATTAGAAGAGTTAGCTAAAGATGCAAATATAGAATTTGAGGATATCTCTTTTATAATGGCAACAGGATATAGTAGAAGGGGTATTGAAACTGCAGATGATAATATTTCTGAAATCACAGCACACGCATATGGAGTAAGACTTACTGCACCAGAAGGTATAAAGCCTAGATTAATAATAGATATTGGAGGACAAGATAGCAAAGTAATTTCTTTAGATGAAAATCTTCAAGTAAATAATTTTGTAATGAATGATAAGTGTGCTGCAGGAACAGGAAAGTTTATAGAGGTAATTGCTGGATTGTTAGAAACAACAATTGATCAAGTAGGACCTTTATCTCTTGAAAGTATAGACCCTTGTGATATTAATAGCACGTGTGTTGTCTTTGCACAATCAGAGGTTATATCATTAATGGCTAGAAAAATAGATAGAAAAGATATCCTAGCAGGAATGCATATGTCAATGGCTAAGAGGGTTGCTAAGATGGCTAGAAAATTTGATGTAAATGTAGACGTATTGATGACTGGTGGAGGAGCATTAAACAGTGGACTTTATAGTGCCTTTGAAGATGAACTGATGGCAGATATATTTGTAGCTAATTATCCACAATTCAATGGAGCAATTGGCGCTGCATTGATTGGCAAAGAAAGGGCTGAGTGATAAACATGGAAAATATAATTGCTCAATATGGATCACCTTTTATTGCAGCTATATTGATAGGATTAGGATGTGGTTTTTCTTGTGGTTCAACAAGTACTATTTTTTTAACAACATATATTATGGGAAATGAAAATGATACTAAAAAAGGTTTCTTTTCTGTTATGCATTTTCTATCAGGAAAAATAATAGTTATGATTATTTTGGGGATTATTTCGTCTTTTATGGGAACGGCAATTATTAATGAGTATACAACTATTGGAGGTTTTAACTCCAAGATTCTATTAAATATAGTTGAAATTGTAACTGGGATTGCAATATTCTATAAAATTTTTAAAAAGAAAAGTTGCTGTAACAAAAAGAGCTGTGGAAAAAACTTTATTAATAATAAAAAAGAAAACATCATCAAGCATATTCCCTTATGGTTAGCTGGTATGGCATATGGAATGACTCCATGTTACCCTTTAGCTGTAATGCTTTTGTTTTCAGCTACATTATCTCCTTTGAATGCCTGTTTTTTGATGTTGGTATTTGGTATATCTAATTCTATATCTCCTGTAATTATCTATGGAACAATGGCTGGATATTTCTCGAAAAAAATGTATAAGGAAATTCCACAATATATACATTTGATACAAGGTATGGCAGGGGCTGTATTTATACTCATTGGGGTATACCCATTAATTATAAAATAAAAGGGGGAAGAATAGTGAAACCATACAAAATACTCATAATAGAAGATGAAGAGAAAATTGCTAGATTTGTTGAACTAGAGCTTCAATATGAAGGATATGAAGTTAATATAAAATATAACGGCAGAGATGGACTTAAAGAAATTGAAGAAGGCAATTATGATTTAGTAATATTAGATATCATGCTTCCTGGAATTAATGGTATGGAGGTTTGCAGAAGAGTAAGACGATTTTCTGATATACCTATAATAATGCTAACTGCTAAAGATCAGGTTGAGGATAAGGTCATGGGACTTGATTTAGGGGCCAATGATTATCTTACAAAACCCTTTGCTATAGAAGAATTACTTGCAAGAATCAGAGGAAGTTTAAGACGCTTTAAAGTATCAAATAAAGATAGTAATATAATGAAAATAAAAAATTTAACTATGGATGCAGATAAATATGAAGTAAAAGTAGAAGAAGATATTATAGATTTAACAAAGAGAGAATATGAATTACTAGAGTATCTTATTAAAAACAAACAATTGGTTTTACCTAGAGTACAAATATTAGAAGCTGTTTGGGGATATGATTACTCAGGAGATACTAATGTAGTAGATGTTTATATAAGGTATTTAAGAAGTAAAATTGATGATAAATATAATGAAAAATATATTCACACTGTAAGAGGTGTAGGGTATGTGATTAAAGATGAATAAAATAGATTTAAACATATTTAAGAACAAGAGGATATCAATATCATTTAAAATAACAGCAATATATGCAATAATGCTTTCTTTAATTTTAATTACTATTAGTATTATGACAAATTGGCAAGTAAGGCGTATTTTAGTAGATCAGACAAAAGAAGAACTTAAAAAAACTTACCAATCAGTTGAAAAATATATTCAACAAGGAAAAAGTATAGATGAAAATTTATTTCAAGAAATAAATCTTAACAATATATATTTGCGAATATCAAATGAAAATAAAGTTGTATTAGAAAGTAAGTACAAAGCTGTAGATAAAGATATATATAATCACCTAGATAGCGGTGGGATAGGTCATGATAATTATGAATGGGAAGATATTGATAAAGTAGATATATTTTATATGTATAAGGAAGTATCAAAAGAAACAAAGTTATATTCTATTTTATTAATAAAAAATATAGAGGAACAAGAAGAATTTCTACTTATATTAAACAATAATTTAATCATTATGAATATATTGGGAATTATTATAGCAATTCTATCTAGTATTTACTTAAGTAAGAAGTTTTTATCACCTATACAAAAAATCACAAATACAGCTAAAGAGATAAGTATTCATGATTTGAATAGTCGTATAGATGTGGGAGGTCCTGACGATGAATTAAAGGAACTAGCATGTACATTTAACGATATGATTCAAAGGCTTGAAGAATCTTTTGAAAAACAAAAACAATTTGTTTCTGATGCATCCCATGAATTAAGAACACCTATTTCTGTTATCCAGGGGTATATAAATTTACTCGATAGATGGGGCAAAGATAATAAAGATGTTTTAGATGAATCTATTGATGCAATAAAAAGCGAGACAGTAAATATGAAAAGACTTCTAGAACAGCTTTTATTCTTAGCAAAAGGAGATAATAAATCTTATAATCTGGATAAAGTAGAATTTGAATTAAGTAAATTAATACAGGATATAGTAAAAGAAACTAGATTAATAGATGATAAACATAAAATTATATGTACTCTAGATAAGAATATATTAATAAATGCTGATCCGAAATTAATAAAACAAATGCTAAGAATACTTATTGATAATAGTATTAAATTCACCCCTAAGAATGGGAACATTATTATTAATTTACAAAAACATAAAAGTTATATATTAATAAGCATAGAAGATTCAGGTATTGGAATACCAGATAAAGACATACCATATATTTTTGATCGATTCTACCGTGCTGATAAATCTAGGACAAAGGCTACTGGAGGATCTGGATTAGGATTGTCTATTGCAAAAAGGATTGTACAAGATCATAAAGGAAGTATTGAAGTGGAAAGTGAACTTCAAAAAGGAACAAAAATGATTATAAAATTGCCAGTAGATAAAATAGATTTTTAATAATAAATATAAGTTAGCTTTGCTAAAAAAAAGGTTGCAATATGAAACTAAATTTATTATAATAGTTTCTAAAACAAACTATTATAATAGATTATTAGCTTTAAAACTATATAAATAGATAAGAAAAGACGAGTATTATAAGGTGAAAGGGTGGGTTTCGGTGGACTTTAAAAAAAATAAACACAAAATAGCTCAAACATCAATAAAATCAAAGCTTATAGTAATTACGTTTATTTTACTTTTGGTACCTATGGTTGTGCTTGGAGTAATGAGTTATAGTAAAGCTGCAACTGAATTAGACAAAAAAGGAGAGACAATCTTAAAAAATGGAGTTAAATCTTCAATTCAGATTATTAAATTAGCTCAACAACAAGTTGATTCTGGAGCATTAAGTCTTGAAGAGGCACAGGAAAAGGTTAAAACTTTGCTGATTGGAAAAAAGAATGCTGATGGTACAAGAAATCAAAATAATTATATAGATTTAGGAGAAAACGGTTTTTACTTAATACTTGATAAGAGTGGAAATGTTGTTGCACATGATGAGATAGAAGGAAAGAATATATGGAACAATCAGGATGAATCTAAAAGCAAAAAATTATTTGCACAAGAGCTTATTAAGACAGGATCAAATGGTGGTGGATTTACAGAATACCATTTTAATACAGATGGGGTAACAGACTTAAATATAGTTTATACGGAGGAAGATAAAAACTGGGGATGGATTATAGGAGCAGGTACATATGAAGATAACTTTGATAAAAGTGCAGACTATATATTAAATATGATGTATATAACAATATTAGGCTCTTTAATAATAGGAACAATAGTTATAGTATTATTTGCTAATCATATAGGAAATCCTATACAAAAACTAACTCTATTAATAGAGAAAACAAAAGACTTAGATTTAACTAGTGATGATGATTATGAAGATTTAGTAAAAGGTACAGATGAAATAGCCGCTATGGCAAAATCTATAATAGATATGAGAAATTCTTTAAGAAATATTATCAATAATTTCAAAAATAGTGTAGAAGAAACATTTATATACTCACAGAGTTTATCTGATTCATCTGATGAAATGGCAGCATGTGGAGATGATATTGCTAATGCAATTGATGTGTTAGTACAAGGAGCATCAAATCAAGCAATAGAGTCACAAAATGGAACAGATGAACTTTTAAGATTAGGAGAAGAAATCCATAAAACTAAGATTAGTGTAGATAAAGTAAAACAAAATATTGATATAACAAGTACTGCGAATGAAAATGGAATAAAACTAATAAAAAACTTGGGGTTAAAAGCTCAAGAAAAACATATTGAATCTAGCAATGTTCATAAAAATGTAAGAGAGTTATCTCAAAATGCTATTGCTATTGGACAGATGATAGAAGTTATTACTAATATATCGACTCAAATAAATATTTTGGCATTAAACGCTTCTATTGAAGCTGCAAGAGCAGGAGAAGCTGGAGCTGGTTTTGCAGTCGTTGCAGATGAGATAAGAACTCTTGCTGAAACTACAGACAAAACAACAGATGATGTAAAAGATACTATTAATGAAATGAAAGAGAGTATTAAAATAACACAGGGAAGCATCGATAAGGATAAGGAGATAGAAAAAGATTTAAGACAATCCTTAGATTGTGCAATACAAGGATTCGATGATATAAATGAATGTGTATTAAAAATGGTTACTCAAATAGATATGTTAATGGAAAGCATTATAAAAATGGACAAAGAAAAAGATATTGTTATCAAAAACATTGAAAATATATCCAATATATCTAAAGATACAGCACAGTTTACTCAAAAGATAAATGAAAATATGGAAGTACAAACTGGAAGAAGACAACATATACTATCTATGTCAAATAATTTAGATAATATATCAAGAAATTTAAGAATAGATATAGAAAAATTTGATATTAAATAAAGGATAAAAATTTAAAGTAGAAGGGCTAGAATTTCTTATGAAAACTAGTCCTTTTATTATTTATATGTCGTATCCAAATACAATTATTTACAAATAATACATGTGATGGTATTCTAATGTTAGAATAGTGGTATACCATTTCATGCAGAACAAGCAAATTATAATATATATTGGAAGTTGCATTATGATAATATAGAAATATTAAATTAAGAGGGGGGATTTATTAAAATGAAAAAGAAAATAGAATGCTTAAGGTGCAATGAAGAAATGAAATACCTTAAACAATACCGCTTTGATTCTCAAGATAATAATAGAGGGTTATTAGGTTCCTTATTTGATGTGGAAGAACATTTGATCTTAGATGTATATGTATGCCCTAAATGCAGACATACAGAGTTTTTATATGCTGGAAAAGCTGGATGGCTCGATATGTAGGAGGTGAATATGAATAATAAATATAAGGTTAATAAAAAAATAATTGTATTAACTATAATTATATTAACTATAATATCTTTATCCATATACGTTTATAGAAGAAGTTGGTATTTAGATGATATTATGAAAAAGTCTAATTTTAATAAAGTTTATAATATAGATGACAAAGGCATTGAAATGGCTATTAAGTCTGGTTTTATACAAAATGTAGGAAAATTTCAAGAAAAAGATAAATTAGAATTTATAGTAGATAATATCATAGTAGATAAAAAAAGGATTGTAGTTTTTTATACTATAAAAAATAAAGGTGATCACAAATACATTAAGAACTTAGATTATGAATTATATAATGAAAAAGGAGAAAAAATTGGAGAATATAGTTCGGGTTCTAAGTACTATGATGATATAAATCTCAATAAAGTAAAAAGAATTCATGATAGTTTTCAATTGATATTCTCAGAAGAAATTAAAATACCATCTCAAATAAATATGGATATAAAGGTAGAAGAGTCTAAATACAATAAACAGCAATATGATAGATTAGATAATCAAGATAATAGTAAAAATTCGAAGGATTCATATAGTTATAGCTTTAATATTCCTATAGATAAAGAAAGGTTTGATCTTAAAGAAATATCATATGATATAAATGAAAATATAGATATTAAAGGACAAAAAATATTTATAGATAATCTTACAGTGTATCCTACAACCTCTATACTAAATATAAAATATGATAAAGAGAATACTATGAAAATATTTAGAATAGAGGACTTAAAATTAGTAGATTCAAGTGAAGAATATACTAATGGAATAGATGGAGTGATAAGTTATAGTAAAGATGAAGATACACAAAGTCTTTATTTTAAAAGTAATTATTTTAAAAATGATAAAGAACTGTATATTAAAGGTAGTGGCATAAATGCTATTGAAAAAGATAAGGTGAATGTTGTTGTAGATATAAAAAATAAGAAGCTACTTAAAGCACCGGACTCTAAACTAAAGCTTAAAGAAATAAGTGATGAAAAAGATTCATTTATGAGAGAAAAAAATTCGTATGTACTAGAATTTGAATATGATAAAGATATATCATTTAGCTTTGAGTTTAAGGATGAAAAAGGAAACTCTTTTCATGCTGATAGTGTAGCTAATTCTGAAAATGAAAACTATAAAGAAATATACTATATGATACCAAAAAATATAGAATATGAAAGTCCTATAATTCTTAAAATAAATAATTACCCTAATTCAATCAATAGAACTTTTAAAGTTAAAGTAAAATAATAGGTTACTTTTTATGCTAAAAGCTAGTTCTTAAAATAAGAACTAGCTTTTGTTTATTTGACAATAAAAATTCATTAAGATATACTTAAAGTGGCATATGCCAATAATTTATATGATTAGTAAAATCTAAAAAAGGAGAATATTAATGAATAAAGAGTTTTTATCAATAAAAAAGTTAATAGAGACAAAAGGATATAAATTCACTATTCAAAAAAGAATTATACTAGAGGAATTATTTAGCGCGGATATTCATCTTACTGCAAAAGAAATATACAGCAAGGTAAAGAATAAAAATATAGGTCTTGCAACTATATATAGAACGATGAATTTATTTACATCAATAGGTATAGTTAAAGAGATTCATGCAGATGGTATGAGTTATTATGAACTAAAAATGTATAGCAAAAAACCACTACATATACATTTTAAATGTATTAAATGCAACAGAATAATAGACGTTGATAATACTGGGGTTGAGATTAAATATTTAAAGCTAAATAGAGAAATTGAAGAAAGTAAAAAATTACAAATACATGATGCTAATATAATGCTTATAGGATTGTGTGATAAATGTAAATAGCACTAGACAAAAGATTGAGAGTTAAAAAGACATGTAAAGTTATATTTAAACAATATAACTTTAACATGTCTTTTTTGTTTATCCTAAAAATTCAGGGTCTTGTATATGATCTGATCTAATTGCTTTTTGAAGTATTGTAAAATCTATTTTTTCATGGTCATGTTCTAAGTCGCATTTATATCTAGATTTGCATTTTTCGCATTCAATATATTGATTAGAATCGGTTTTATCTCTTGTATCGAATAAAAAAGGAACATGAGAAGATTTATTTATAGATTTAATATTATTGGTATCTATTTTATAAACGTAAACATACTTCGCCTCGTATTTTAATGAAAAATTTTTGCCATTACAATTTGGGCATGATACAGATTCATCTATATTCAAAAATATCACCACCTTTTTTTGTAGTATTCCCATATAGTAAAAACTTAAATCAAAAAATTATAAGTAACACGCAGAAAATATCGCTGAATATAATGAATTAAAGGATGATACAAGCTAATAAAAATAGACAACAGGGGTGTGAATTGATAATGAAATTAAGCATAAGAAATAGGTTATTTATATGCTTTGGGCTAATAGTTATGATGATGATAGGATTAAGTATTTTTTCAATAAAATCAATGGATAATATAAATACAAAATCTAAAGAAATGATGCAGTTATGGTTTACTGGTTTAGATTGTGTACATTCAATAAATACAGATATAGCAGATTATAGAGGAAAAGAATACAGGCATATATCTCTTAATGGTGAAAATGAAATAGTAGAAGTTGAAAAAGAAATGAAAATCATAAAAGATGATATATATAGATCTTTTGACGATTATATGGAAACTGTTTATCTTGAAGAAGATAAAAAATTAATAGAAGAATTGAAAAAAGAGGTTGAATCATATCTTGAAATAAGTGATAAAGTTATTCAATTAAGTGAGTATTCGAAAAAAGAAGAGGCAAATACAATCATGTTAACACAGTCACTAGATAAATTTAAAAACATCAAAAACATGGCATTAGAATTGGTAGACTATAATGAAAATAATGCTCAAAATGATCATGAAAATACAGTTCCAACATACGATAGTTTTAAAAAAATATTCTTAATATGTATGATTATAATTATAATCGTAAGTATATTCCTAGCATTATTTATAAGTAAAAATATAAATAATAAACTTAAGATTATTACAAAGAATTTAAAAGATACTAATGATTTTGATTTGAAATTTAATGAAGAATTGCATGACAAAAAAACAGATGAATTTAAAAATAAAGATGAACTTTCAGACACCATAGACGGATTAGCTGAAATGAGAAAATCTATTAGAAACATTATTAAAAATATACAAGAATTTTCAAATAAGGTAGAACACAATGCAAATAATATGTATAACAGAATTAAAGATACATCAATAACTTTTCAAGGTATAGCAGATGCAACTGATGATTTAGCAAAAGGTGCAACGGATCAAGCTATAAATGCAGAAGAAGCTGTATTAAAACTCGATAATCTTTCAAAAAATATAGAAATAACAGTGGAAAACTCAGTGCAAATAGAAAAATATGTAGATGAAATAAATAAAGTAAACAAAGAAGGAAATAAAGCAATAGTAGAGTTGAAAGAATCCATATCTGATAATATTAATATATTATCACAGGTAGTATCTCAAGTTGATATTCTTGATAATGAATCAAACTCAATAGGACAGATAACAGAGACTATAAAATCTATTGCAGATCAAACTAATCTACTAGCTTTAAATGCAATGATAGAAGCAGCAAGAGCAGGAGAAGCTGGAAAAGGGTTTGCGGTAGTTGCACAAGAAATAAGAAAATTAGCAGATCAAGTTACTGATAATGTTGATAATATAGAAAATACTATTAATACTATTAAATTAGAAATTAATAGTACAAAACAAAAAATGCATGATTCAAAAGAGATGGTTTTAAATACAGAAAAAACATCTAATATGACTGAAGAAAAATTTGAAGCTATTAGTAATGCTATAACTCATATAGTAAAGCAAATAGATAATTTAGTAAATAATATACAAAAAATAGACAATGATAAAAATGTAGTTGTAAACTCAATACAAGAAATATCGGCTGTTACAGAACAATCAAGTGCATCTACTCAGCAGATAAGCGCATCGATACAACAACAAGTAGCTATAATAGAAGAAATATCTAATTCGTCAGAAGAATTAGAACAAATTGCCAAACAATTAAAAGATATAGTGGACGAATTTAAACTATAATAGTAGAACTATTTGTACCACTCAATATGTTTGTAGTTTAATAAATAAAATGGTACTATATCATATATAAAGTGAAACTATGAATACATTAAGACAAATGGAAAGAGGATATTTTATGAATGCTAATGATTTAATTAAGGACATTATAGATAAAAAAGAACTTATTCAATTAGTTCTTAGCAATAAAAGAAATAAAGAATTAGAGTATAACAAGATAAACATAAGACCTATACAAATAAAGGATAACTTTATGTATCAGTTTACTTATGTATATTCTAATAAAGAAATACACAAAAATTTAGAACCTGAAGAAACTAAAGATGAAATAATAGAACATATAAACGGAAACTTTAAACAAGCTCAAATGTACTGTGTTAACAATGACTATCAAATACTTGTAAATAAAAAATTGAAGGCTAACGTACTAAAGAAAAAAGCAACTAAAAAGCCGATAGACATATCTCATAATAGAAAGAAAAAATATATATTAGAAGAAGATGTGCCGTGTGATTTTCTTCAATATCTTGGAGTTATGAATGAAAAAGGAAATGTCAAAAAACAAAAGAGAGATAAGTTTAGACAGTTAAATAGATTTTTAGAGATGGTTAAGGATGTAGAATCAAACTTTGATAAAAACAAGAAGATAAAGATTATAGATTTTGGTTGTGGAAAGTCGTATCTTACATTTGCTCTATACTATTATCTTGTTAAGATTGCTAAATTTAATGTAGAAATAGTAGGGCTTGATCTTAAAAAAGATGTTATAGAGTATTGTAATAAGGTTGCAAAAGAGTTAAACTATGAGAATTTGAGCTTTCAAATAGGTAATATATCTGATTTTAATGAATTTACAGAGGTTGATATGGTGGTAACTCTTCATGCTTGTGATATAGCTACTGATATGGCATTGTTTAAAGCTATTTCATGGAATAGTAAAGTTATATTATCAGTTCCGTGTTGTCAGCATGAGTTAAATACACAGATAAAAAATGATTTAATGAATCCTATGTTAAAGCATGGGATAATAAAGGAAAGATTCTCATCTCTTGCAACAGATTCAATAAGAGCAAATCTTCTTGAAATAATTGGATATAAGACTCAAATATTAGAGTTTATAGAGACAGAGCATACTCCTAAGAACCTTCTAATAAGAGCAGTTAAATCTAAGGATAAAGTAGATAAATCTCTTGTAAGTGAATATAAGGAATTTAAGAATTTTTTAAATGCAAGTCCTTATTTAGAGAAGTTGCTTGTAGAGAATGATGTAATATCGATAGATTAATAAATAAATCATAGATGACTAAGCGAAAATGAAGCTAATTGAAATAACGCTATTTAGTCAATATTTTAATAAAACTAAAAGATTCTGCTTTATAAAATATCCTAAAAGTTCTAAACTCCCTACGGTCATACAAAGAACTTTCTTAACGGATAATTTAACAGCAAAATCTAAGTTTTATAGTAAAATATTAACACAAAAATAGCTAACATTTTAATTAGCTTCATTTTTAAATTTACATCTTAAAGATTAAAAATAATTAGGGATGAAGGTGTTATTTTAGATAATCTACACAACATAAAACGGCTTCATAAATAGATTATTATTTGATAAAATGAAATTAATTATCAAAAAAAGCTATATATTGTTTAAAAATAATCGTAATTAAGTTATAATATAGTGGATTGAATAGCTTAATAAGGGGGATATTGATGAGAAAACTATCTTTATATGCAATTATATTTATTTTTGTATTTAGCATTAATATAAAGACAACATATGCTGTAGATTATGGAAGAGAGAATGCAGTCAACATATTAAATGGACAGGTATCTGATACTAACCAATTTAATGAAGGGGATGACTTTCATCAAGTAGTTAAGATAAATGAATATACCAATGAGTACATAAATTATCCAAAAGGGTATTCAATACAGTTTGCAAATTATATGAAATTGGATACAAGTGAGTCTTTGTACAAGACTAGTTTTACAGATGGAAATAGTATAATGGATATATATTATGATAAAGTTAATTTTAATGTGTACACTAATTACAGTAATAAATTTCTTTCTAATAGACTGTATCACAATTTAGAAAGTGACAAACGAGTTAATATTAATGGCAACAGTGTAAGAATTATAAAGTGGAGTAGAAAAAAGCTTGATAGACTTGATAAAGATTATAATTATTATGCTAGTGCTGAGATAAAGAAAAGTAATAATGAAGTTTATACAGTTATTTTAAAATCTCAACAGCCTATAGAGTATGTTGAATCTCTTATTCAAACTATGAAGTTCTTTGATCCAAAGGGAACTGCTAAAATAAATAAAATGTATGATAATAAACATAAGAATTGGAATGATGAGACGAAAGAATTTTATAAAAATTATTTAACTAGTCCTGATAAAGTGACTTTTGGAATATTTGAACCTACAGCTCCAACTGATATGAACTATTTACATACTTTAGAAGAGAGACTAGGTTATGATTTTTCTGTTTTAGTAAAATATCAGAGTTTAGATTCTAAAATAGATATAGAAGAACTTCAAAGAGCTTATGATGATAAAAAAATAGTGGAGCTTACACTTCAAACATCTAAAGCAGACTTAACTCTTCCAGTGAACAAAAACATTAGTTACGATATATTAGATGGAGAATATGATCATTGGTTAAAAAATTACGCTAAAAAGATTAAAAAGTTCGATAAACCTGTTTTATTTAGATTAAATAATGAGATGAATGGAGATTGGTGTACGTATTCTTCTTATTATTATTCGAAGGATACATTAATATTTAATGAACTTTGGAAATACATATATAAGATATTTGAAGATGAGGGAGCAGATAATGTTATTTGGGTATGGAATCCTAATGACAAGTCTTTTCCTAACTTCTCTTGGAATCATTATTTGAACTATTATCCTGGAGATGAGTATGTAGATGTTATAGGACTTACAGGTTATAATACAGGTAATTATTACAAAGGTGAAGTTTGGAGAGAGTTTGATAGTATATATACTCCAGTATATGAAGAATATACTAAATTATTTAAACAACCTTTTATGATAACAGAGTTTGGCTCTAACGATGTTGGTGGAGATAAAATAAATTGGGTAAACAATATGTTTGATACAATACACAATTATCCAAGAATAAAAATAGCTATATGGTGGAATGGAATAGATTGGGATTCTAATGGAAACCCAGCTAGAACATATAGATTGGACACGAATGAAGATTTGATGAATTCATTTGAAAATGGATTTCAAAAAATAAAATAATAAATGTATAACCCCCTTTAAATTGTCAATAATCAAAATAGATAAAATTTAAAGGGGGATTTATTATGAAAAGAATATTTGGATTTATAATAATATTAGTTTTATTTTTCAGTATGGTATCATCAGCTGAGCAGATAAATGTAGAAGACAATCAAAAGGATAAAAATGATTATGAACTTATATTAAATTCTTTTGAAAATACTGGATCTACTTTTGACAATTATAATATAAATGGACATGTTGTGATGGATAA
Organism: Tepidibacter hydrothermalis; assembly: GCF_029542625.1. GTDB lineage: Bacteria > Bacillota > Clostridia > Peptostreptococcales > Peptostreptococcaceae > Tepidibacter_A > Tepidibacter_A hydrothermalis. The sequence goes on along the minus strand of NZ_CP120733.1, from coordinate 3,615,273 downwards.
TAAATTTTTAAGCTTTGAAGATATGGATAAAATTTTAGAAGAATTTATAATTAAATTTGATATTGATAAACAAAGTATGGAATACACAAGAAGTGAACAAACGGATTTTAGACAGATATACGTATATGACAAAAATGGTCAAAATAAAGCAGATAGAGCTATATCTATTATAATCGATAGCGAAAGATGTCAAAGTATGGAACAAACTCATATTATAGTTGACATTAGCACGAATCAAGTGTATAAAGGTATAGTAGAGGATTATGTTAAACTTAAAAATAATTTGAAAAAATATTCAAAAAATATAGATATATATTCTTGTATATGTGGATTTTTTGAAGGAAAAATAGATGAAAAATGTTATAATAATATAGTGGACGATATATTATATAGTTTGGATGCCCAAAAAAAGGATGAAATGAAAGATGTTAATATATTGTCAACAACAGGATATAGTAAAAAATTAAGTGATTATATAAAGTACGGTGAAGAGAAAATAAATGTAAATGCTTCTGTCAGATATAGTGAATATGATGATAAGACTTTTGTTTACATAGGAACACCTCTTATAACATTAGAATATTAGGAAAGGACTGAACCCAGTGTCGAAGATAGTAGTTAGAAAAAGCCAGCCTTTAAAAGGAACAGTAAAAATAAACGGAGCGAAAAATGCAGTACTTCCAATTATAGCATCAACACTTCTTGCAAAAGGAAAGTCAGTATTAAAAGGAGTGCCAAACTTAAGAGATGTACATGTTATATCAGATCTTTTAAGACATTTAGGTGCGAAAGTTGAATTTAATGAAGATGTACTTACAGTAGATGCAACTAATATAGATACATGCGAGGCTCCTTATGAGCTTGTAAGAAAGATGAGAGCATCATTTTTAGTAATGGGACCGTTACTTGCTAGATTTCAAAGCTCTAAGATATCAATGCCAGGAGGTTGTGCTATAGGAACAAGACCTATAGACCTTCATCTTAAAGGATTCAAATCTTTAGGAGCTCATATCGAAATGGACCATGGGTTTATAGAAGCTAAGGCTGATAAGTTAATAGGAACTAAGTTATATCTTGATTTCCCATCTGTTGGAGCTACTGAAAATATTATGATGGCTGCTGTATTTGCAGAGGGAACTACTATAATAGAAAATGTTGCAGAAGAACCTGAAATAGTTGATTTAGCTAATTTCTTGAATGAAATGGGAGCAAATGTTAAAGGTGCAGGAACTAACACTATAAAAGTAAAGGGTGTAAAGGAGCTTAAAGGAGCTACTCATACTGTAATACCTGATAGAATAGAAGCTGGAACTTATATGGTAGCAGCAGCTATAACTAAAGGTGATATTTTAGTAGATAATGTACTAATAGACCATTTAAAACCTACTATTGCAAAGCTTAGAGAGGTTGGATGTGAGGTTCATGAAATGGACAATGCTGTAAGAGTTATAGGTCCTAAAGAAATAAAACCTACTGATATAAAGACTCTTCCTCATCCAGGTTTTCCAACTGATATGCAATCTCAGTTTATGGCGCTTTTAAGTGTTTCAAAAGGAACCGGTGTAGTTATAGAAACTGTATTTGAAAATAGATTTATGAATGTACCAGAACTTAATAGAATGGGTGCAAATATAAAGATAGAAGGAAGAAGTGCAGTAGTTCAAGGTGTTGGACAACTTCAGGGATCTACTGTTAATGCAACTGATTTAAGAGCAGGAGCTGCCTTAATACTTGCAGGACTTGTATCTGAGGGTGAAACTATTATAGGAGATACATACCATATATTTAGAGGTTATGTAGACATAGATAAGAAGTTCAATAGTTTAGGTGCGAATATAGAAATTATAGAGGAATAATAATATAAGGGTTTTCATAGACTTTATTGATAGAGATAATCAAAGGAGGAAAGTCTATGAAAAACCCTTTTTTAGTTGTTGTGTATACTTTTTTAGTTATAGTAGTTTTACCTGTAATATTAACTATTGGAATATATAAGGATGATATATTTCAAAAAGAAATTGTACAAACTAAAACAACTAATTCAATCAATATAAAGGTTTACAATACAAAAACAGACAATGTAGAAGAACTAGATATAGAGAAGTACTTATACAATGTAGTTGCATCTGAAATGCCAGCAACTTTCGATGAAGAAGCTTTAAAAGCACAAGCTATAGCAGCAAGATCATATGTTTTTCATAAAATGGAAAATGGAGGAGATAAAATACCTCAGCACAAGGGAGCTGTAGTATGTACAGATCATAGGCATTGTCAAGAATATCTAGATACTAATACTCTTGAAAAACTACATAATAAAAAGTGGATGAGTGAGTCTTGGCCTAAGATAAAAAAAGCTGTAGACGACACTAGGGGAATGGTTATGACCTTTGAAGAAAAAACTATACAACCTTTATATCATTCAACTAGTGGAGGTAAAACGGAAAATTCTGAAGAAGTATTTAGCGCAAGTCTTCCTTATTTAAGGTCGGTTGAAAGTCCATATGAAGAAGAATCACCAAAATTTAGAGCGAATATGAAGATTAGTAAGAATGATTTTATAAACAAATTTAAGGGTGTTGGAATTGTATTATCTGATAATCTTAATAAAGATATACAGGTTATGTCCAGAAGCGAAGGCGGTTCTGTAAAAGAAATAAGAGTAGGAAATAAGGTTGTAAAGGGAAGTAAAGTTAGAAGTATACTTGGTCTTAATTCTTCTGATTTTGATATAAAAGTAGATGGGAACTTTTTAAATATAATGACGAAGGGGTATGGCCATGGCGTAGGAATGAGTCAATGGGGAGCGAATGGAATGGCTCATAAAGGTTATAAATATGATGAAATATTAAAACATTACTTCAAAGGAGTAAGTATAGAGAATAAGTATTGAAGGGCTAAATAAGTCCTTCTTTTTTTGTTGTTGAAAAGTATATAATCTAGAAATTCGGTAAGAATATAAATGGAGGTGAAGTTAATGGATAACAAAAAAAATAAATTTAAAAAATTATTAGAGAAAGATGGGTTTTATTTGGTGCTGTTTGTATGCGTATGTTTAGTAGCTTTAACTGCTGTATGGGTTACTAAAAATAGTATAGACAACATAGCATCTGAGAATGGATTTGTTAACTACGAACAAGGAGAGTTAATAGATGATGATAAAGTAGCTAGTAATGAGGATGATGAAATTCATCTTATAAAAGAAGATGGCAAAGCTGTACCAACATCAACAGACTCTAAACAAAATTTAGCTGATGCAAAACAAAAATTGAAACAGGAAAAACAGGCTAAAGAAGAACCTAATAAAGAAGTTGCACAAACAACAAAGATAAAAGCTATTATGCCAGTTGAAGGTAAATTAGGAAGAGATTATTCTGATAATAAACCAACTTATTCTGCTACATTAGAACAATGGGAGTTACATAAAGGAATAGATATACAAGCCAAGCAAGGAACTCCTGTAAGTGCTTTTATGGATGGAGAAGTATTAGAGGTATTAAAGGATAGTGTACAAGGTATAACAGTTAAATTAAAGCATCAAGATAATATAGTAAGTGTTTATAGCAATTTATCTTTAGACACTAAAGTTCAAAAAGGTAAAAAGGTAAAGTGTAAAGATGTTATAGGTAATATAGGAAATACATCTATAATAGAGAGCAAAGAAGCACCGCATTTACACTTTGAAGTTTTAAAAGATAATAAAAACATAGATCCTTTATCTATAATAAATTCTAATTAACAGGCTTAACCTTTTAATAGGTTAAGCCTGTTCTATTTTTTGTGCAAAAAACATATATATGAATAAAGAGTATTCCTTTAAGGAGGGGGACCGTTGAAGGCATATATAGAAGAAAGAACCGTAACGATAGCTAAATATATAATAGAAAAAAAAACCACAGTAAGAGAAACTGCAAAGAAATTTGGAGTTAGCAAAAGTACAGTACATAAAGATATAACTGAGAGGTTAGAATCTTTAAACCCAGTACTTGCTGAAGAAGTAAAAAATGTATTAGATAAAAACAAATCAGAAAGGCACATAAGAGGAGGAATGGCTACAAAATTAAAATATGAAAGCACTAGTAAAAATACAGGATGAATATACCTGTATTTTTTTCTTGACGAAATCCAGATTTTTGTATATTTTTGTAGAAGGGAGAAATGTATAATAATTCACACGAAAGGTAGGAGACATGCTTAATGGTTAATCCAAACATAGGAATAGACTTAGGTACAGCAACGGTTCTTGTTTATGTAAAAGGTAAGGGAATAGTTTTAAAAGAACCGTCTGTAGTTGCTATAGAGAAAAGAACAAAAAAAGTTTTAGCTGTCGGAGAAGAAGCTAGAAGAATGATTGGAAGAACACCTGGAAATATAGTTGCTATAAGACCGCTTAGGGATGGAGTAATTTCTGATTATGATATTACAGAAAAAATGCTTAAATATTTTATAGATAAAGTTATAGTTAAAAAAGGATTTTTTAAATTTTTCAAACCAGAGATAGTTGTATGTGTTCCATCGGGAGTTACAGAAGTTGAAAAAAGAGCTGTTGAAGAAGCTACAAAGCAAGCAGGAGCTAGACATGTAGATTTAATAGAAGAACCAACAGCTGCAGCCATAGGTGCAGGACTTGATATAGCTCAAGCTCAAGGTAATATGGTTATAGATATAGGAGGAGGAACAACTGATGTAGCTGTAATATCATACGGTGGAAATGTTGTAAGTACTTCTATAAAAGTAGCGGGAGATAAATTTGACGAAGCTATAATAAAATATATGAGAAAACAGCATAACTTGCTTATAGGGGAAAGAACAGCTGAAAACATTAAAATGAACATAGGAATAGCATATCCTAAAGACCCTGAGGATACTATGGATGTAAGAGGAAGAAATTTAGTATCAGGACTACCTACTACTATAGAAATAACCTCTAATGAGATGTTAAAGGCTTTAAATGAATGTATAGTACAAATAGCAGATGCAGTCCATAGTGTACTAGAAAAAACACCTCCAGAATTATCTGCCGATATAAGCGATAAGGGAATAGTAATGACAGGTGGAGGATCTTTGCTTTGGGGACTTGATAAATTAATATCTAAGAGAACCGGTATAGATGTATATATAGCGGATGATGCGGTATCCTGTGTAGCTAAAGGTACGGGAGAAGTTCTCAATTCTGGGATATTAAAGAGTATTAGGAAATAAAATAAGCCTAAAGTATTATATAGTATAACAAAAATTGATTAAACTTTTCTATAGTTATGCCGAAATATAATACCAGTAAAAAAACTTTTTTGGAGTGATATTATGTTTAGAGGCCTTTATACGGTTACATCAGGTATGCAGACTAATCAAAAAAAATTAGATGTTATTAGTAATAACATAGCAAATGCTAACACATCTGGATTTAAAAAAGATGTAGTAATTTCAGAAGCTTTTCCAGAAATGTTGATAAGTAAAATAAATGGTAAATTAGAAAATGACCTAAACAACACATATAATAACCCGAAATTAGATGTCCAAAGAGATGGACAAGGATTCTATCTTAAATCTAATAAAGGTTTTTTTACTGTGGATAGTCCTATGGGGACAAGCTATAATAAATCAGTAAGATTCAGTGTGGATGATGAAGGATATTTAAAAACATACACTAGGGACATAAAAAAAGGAATAGATACAAGTACTGGATTTTATGTATTAGATTCTGAAAAAAATAAAATAAAAGTTGATAATAAAGACATTCAAGTTGATGATAAAAGTGGAAATGTTATATCTAATGGAAATGTAGTAGCAAATCTTATATATACTCCATCTAAAAATGTTATAGGAACTATAAATGGAGGATTAAGACTTGATAGAATTCAAACTAATTTTCTTTCAGGACAGATAAAACCAACTGATAATAAATTAGATTTTGCTATAAAAGGTGACGGATTCTTTAAAGTACAAAGCGAAGATGGAATTAGATATACAAGAGATGGTTCTTTTGAATTAAATAATAAAGGAGAACTAATAAATTTAAATGGAAATTATGTACTTGGAAAAGAAGGGATAATAACTCTTGATAAAGACTTTAAGATAAATAAAAATGGAGAAATATATATAAAAGATGAAGACTATGGCACATATGAATACTATGATAAAATAGATGCAGTGAATGTGTTAAATGTCAATGCCCTTAGAAAAGAAGGGAATAATCTATATAAGGTAGAAGAAGGAATAAATCCAGATGAACAAAAACTGGATGGAGATCTACTTCAAGGATTCATTGAAACATCTAATGTAAATTCAGTAAATGAGATGGTAGATATGATTACTGTCTTTAGAGAATATGAAAGTAATCAAAAAGTTGTAAAAGCTTATGATGAGATGATGGGAAAGGCAGTAAACGAAATCGGAAAAGTGTAAATGGAGGGGTAGACTATGAGAGCACTATGGACTGCTGCTAGTGGAATGAAAGCACAGCAACTTAATATGGATAATGTTTCTAATAACTTAGCAAATGTAAATACTACTGGTTACAAAAAACAAAGAATAGAGTTCAAGGATTTGTTATATGAGAATATAAAAAAATCGAATTTAGTAGAAGGAGAAGGTAGTCCATCTAATTTACAAATAGGACATGGTGTTATGACATCTGCTACTAGTAGAATATTTGAAAATGGAAATCTTGAAAGAACGGAAAATCCAACAGATTTGGCTCTTGATGGAAAAGGATTCTTTGCAATACAAAATCCTAAGGGTCAAAACTTATATACTAGAGATGGATCATTTAAATTAAGTGTAGATGAGGATACTAAAAAGCTTGTTACAACAGAAGGTTATACAGTTTTATCTGTAGACGATGATGAAATAATAGTAGAGAATGGTCAAAAAGATTTCACTGTAGATCCAAGTGGTAAAGTTACTGTTAAAAACTCGGATGGAGAGTTTGAAGAACTAGGTCAAATTAAGGTTGTTCAGTTCTTAAATCCAGCAGGTCTTGAAGCCACAGGTAAGAACTACTATAAAGCTACAGGTGCATCTGGAGAAGAAATAGTTCTTGATGAAGAAGATGCAGAGACTAATATAGCTCAAGGATTTTTAGAGACTTCAAATGTACAAGTAGTAGATGAGATGATAAAGATGATAACAGCTCAAAGAGCGTATGAGATGAATTCTAAGTCTATACAAACAGCAGATGATATGATGCAAATGGCTAATAACCTTAGAAGATAGGTTGGTGATTTAAGTGGAGATTACTAATAATTACACAAACTTAGATGTATTAAAGAGCAAGGTTAAGAATACTAAAGAAGACGACAAAAAGCTTATGAAAGCGTGTCAAGATATAGAAGCAGAGTTTTTGAAAATAATGCTTAAAGAAATGAAAAAAACTATTCCTAAGGATTCTTTGTTTGAAAAATCTCAAGGAAGAGAAATTTTTGAAGATTTATATACTGAAGAACTTGCAGTTAAGTCTTCAAAGGGATCTTCTTTAGGACTAGCTAAGAGTATATATGATCAATTTAATAAAACATATATAAAGAAATAGCCATTATCTATTAGATATAGGCTATTTTTTTATGTTTTTTATAACGAATAGAAAATTATATTCATCTTTAATTTTTGGATAAATATAATTTTCGTTATGAGTTTTAAGCAACGGAGTTTGATAAGACTCGTTGGTGCCATGCAATTTTAAAAAAGTTTAGATATAAGATTCTTTTAAAGAATAACTTTTTTATGGTATACTAATTATAAAATTAGTACTAGATACTATAAGGAGGTTTTAAATATGCTTAATGTAGATGAAATAAAAAAGATAATACCACATAGATATCCTTTTCTACTAGTGGATAAGGTAGTTGAATTAGAAGAAGGAAAAAAAGCTGTTGGGATAAAGAATGTTACTGTAAATGAACCATTCTTTCAAGGTCATTTCCCTGATTATCCTTTAATGCCAGGGGTTTTAATTGTTGAAGCCATGGCTCAGGTAGGGGCTGTTGCTATGATGACAGTAGAGGAAAACAAGGGTAAATTAGGAGTTTTTACAGGTATAGATAAGGTTAGATTCAGAAAAGAAGTAAGACCTGGAGATACTCTTAAAATGGAAGTTGAAATGATAAATATGAGAAGAGGAATAGGAAAAGCAGAAGCTAAGGCTTATGTTGGAGATGAATTAGCTTGTAGTGGAACTTTAATGTTTGCATTGGTAGATAAAAACTAAAATTTTAATTATATAAGTATAGTGCTTAAGCGAAAATGAAGCTCATTAAAATACCGTTAATATATTAAATGCTTTTAATAGAACTAAGCATTACGTCTTATTGAATTTCCTGAAAGTTCTAAACTCACTACGTTCAGACAACGAACTTTCTTAACGGATATTCAAACGACGTAATACAAGTTCTATACAAAAACATTTAAATCATTAACTAACATTTTAATAAGCTTCATTTTTTATGATTTTTGTTACGAATTTCATAAAAGTCTGCATTTAGAATCTTTAAAGGAATACTTTTTTATTATGCAACTTATATAAAAATAATGATATATAATCAAATTAGATACTTTTAATAATAAATATAAAATAAAAAATATGTATTCAAAGCCTCTAAAAATAAAGGCTTTAAATACATATAAGGTAACAATATCTTAAGGGATATATAAAATTAATAGACAAAATTTCTTTAAATAGTATATTATATAAGATAACAAAAAATTAATGGGGGTACAATATGAATTTCATGTCTACATTTAATCAGGTATTTATGTTATTCGCACTAATATTAATAGGATATACAGCGAATAAGAAAAAACTTATAACTCAGAATCTCAATAAAGAGCTTAGTAATATAGTTTTATATATAACACTTCCTTGTTTAATAATAAAATCTATGCAGTATGAGTTTTCGATACAAATGCTAAAAAGTAGTATAGGAATAATAATAATATCTATAGCTATGTATCTAATGTCTATAGTAATATCTTTTTTTGTTATAAAAAACATGGATGTTAAAGGAAAGGTTAAGGATATATTACAGTATTTGATCATATTTCCTAATGTAGGATTTATGGGGTATCCTGTTATAAGTGCTATTTATGGAGATTCTGGAGTTTTTTATACAGCTTTATTTAATATGCCTTTTAACATATTGGTGTGGAGCTTTGGGGTTATGATAATGTCTAGACATTCTGAAGAGTCAAGTGATATGAACTTAAAGAAGATAATTGTTAATCCGGGAATGCTTGCAATAATAGTTGGGTATACTTTATTTTTATTATCTATAAAGATACCTACTCCGATATATAATATATTGAATGTTCTTGCAAACACTACAACGCCTATGTCTATGATACTAGTAGGATCTATACTAGCTCAATCTAGCATAAATGATGCTCTTAAGAATAAATATTTATTAATAGTATCTTGTTTAAGACTTTTGATTATTCCATGTATAGTGTTTTTTACTTTGAAAAATGTATTTCATCTAAATGGTTTATTATTAGGTATACCATCTATCGTATCTGGAATGCCAAGTGCTGCTAATTGTGCTATATTTGCAACTAAATACGATAATGATCATATACTAGCATCTCAAGGGATATTTATAACTACTTTGTTATCCGTAATAACAATACCGTTAATAGTCTTTTTGATGAACAGTAAGATATAAAGTTTTTGAGCATGTAAGTTATTATAATACAAATTCTAAGATGAGAGTATGATAGATGTTGCTATTAACTCTGACATTTGAACGATAAAACTAAGACGTATGTTATTAAATGCAAATTTACTGTTCTCATCAATTTCATCAACTATAGCGACTATTGAGTAGTCCCCTATTTTAGGAAGTGTTTTTCCAACTCCTTTTCCAGGAAGAATAGGGCCCTCTCTGATTTGAATATTACCTATATTGTTAACTTCTCCTAAACAAGCATCTATAGCTACGAAATTAGCTTCAGGATGTTTGTTTTTTATATAATTTAGTGATTCATTAATATTCAGGGCATGAATAGGATCATCTAAAGTTCCGTAAATAGGATATTTATAATCACTGTTCTTTAGCATAGTTCCAACTAGGGGACCTAGAGAATCGCCTATGCATCTATCTGTTCCTATACAAATTATAACCGTGTTATCGTTGATTATAGTTGTTAAAATTTCTTTTAAAACACAAATGACATTTTCTTCTTTATAATTTGCCTTAGCCAAATACACAGATAGCACCTCCTAATTAATTATATGGAGAAAATAAAAAAATATGAGAAAGTTTAAATCTACACTTCCTCATATTACATATTATGCTCAAAACTATGATAAGGTTCTCGAAAAAAATAAAATAATTGAAAATTCAGTTAAAATAGAAGTGTCATAAAGGGAAGTATATTTATTTGTAACTTGTAGATAAATATACTTCCCTTTAGAGTTTTTAAAAAAGTTTACATTTAAGATTATTCTAAAGAAGAACTTTTTTATAAGTGTATTTTATATCTGTGCCATCTATATTAATTAAAAGGTATCTGCAATCATTTAACAAGTTATCTTTATATACATCTTTATAGTCTGGTATACTTATAAACCTTACATTATTTTCTACTGTTTGATTGAAATCATTTCCTCTATAAATAACATATATATTTTTATTCTTTGAAGCTTCATGTAAAGATCTTTTAAATTCAGATGCTTCGTCTTTTACTTTTAAGGATTCTTTAGAATTAAGAACTATAAATACGTTGTCAAGTGTAGTGTTCAGTGAGTTTCTAAAGAAATCCCATTGACCAGCAGATTTAAAGAATCCTCCGTTTGAGCTATTAAGATTTACTATAAGGTTGTTATCTACAACTTGACTTGAATAAGATCCGTTAAAATTGTAGTGGGGCTTATTCAAGTTTTGATCAAATCCTGTATTTGAATTAGATAATAAGAATAAATTATCTGCATTTTTTTCTATATCTTCTTTATACTGTGCATGAATTAAATTATCAAGTAATGTGTTTGTTTTATTCATATCGCTTAAAAAGGCTATGTTTATTCCTTTATCTCCTAATTCATCTACTAAATTAGGGTCTGTATTGGATTTTCCAACTATAGATACAGGGATAGAAGCATCTTTATTTCCATATTCTACATGGATAATACCTTCACCTGCACTAGTTGGAGTAAATATGTTTTTATTAAATGTTCCTTCTATTCCAGATACGCTAAAATTCATATTTTCAATAGGTATATTAAGTGGATCAAGGTCTGAATCAAATGTATTTACAGTAAGTTTGAACTTATCATTAACATATCCAAAATCATTGTCTATGAATGCTTGAATAGATGAAAATTCGTCTTTTTGAGCCATTGATTTAATAGCTAAAGAATCAACAATTCTTCTTTCGGCTCCACCTACGAGGTTGTTTACTATTTTATCATTTACGATAAGCTCAGTAGATCCTCCACCATCGAAAAGCATAGCATCTTTACAACCTAAAGATTTCATATAATTAGCAACATCTTCTTCTTTCATTCCTATGACGTTAGGAAGTCTTCCGTCTGTTGTAAATAGGATAAGTTTATTATCGTAAGTTACACCTATTGCAGACCTTTGGCTTTTTCCAGAAACTTTTTGTGTTGGAGGATATAGCTCTCCGTCTTTTAAAATTAAACTTCCTCCCCCTACTGCAAGGTCTATATTATTTTGATAATCTAGGCTAAATGCAGAGTTTAATTGTAGCTGATCTCCTACAGTGAAAGAATCTCTAAGAGTTAGACCATTATTCCCGGCTGCTAATAGAACATAGCCATTATCAGGTATTGCAACTGGAGGTTGTCCATATCTTATATCTGTAATAACATCATCTACCACAACTACTTCACAAAGATCGTAGTAAGTATCATTAGCTCCTGGTGAGTTTTTGTAATATTCACTTGTGTACATTACTATATTTGCATAATATTTACTAGGTTTGTTTATAGCGGCTATTGGTATTTGAGTATTTTTTGTTAAATCAGTTATACTAACATCTGGTTTTATGTAATTGAAGAATACATTCTTGTTTTTATCAGCTAAGAATGTAGAATATTTATTTATTTGATAATGAGGTGTTGATAAAATTTTTCCATCTTTAACCATAGGTCCTAATGAAAATGCTGGTTTTGACATACTAAAGAAGTCAGCATTTATAGCAGCTAGTATATCACCATTATTAGGATCTAAAGAATCATTTTTTACCATATCACTAACTTTTTGAGTTGTATGAAATCCTTCTTTATTGAATAATAAATCTAATTTTATGTCTGGATTATCTAAATCTACGTAAACTAGATTTACATTTTGTATACCACTTTCTGTGAAAGTATATACATTTTTATAGGTTACGCCATTTGCAAGCATCATTTCTTTTTGACTTTCACGTATAATTGAACTTGCAAATATATTAGTTGAAGATGAAAGCATAAAGAAACCTGCTAACATAAATCCTATAAGTTTTTTATTCATGAAAAAATCACTCCTTTGTATAGTCAATTAGCAACTATATAGTTTTTAATTTACACATAACATTGCTAAAAGGACTACAGTATCAATTATTTTAAGCAACGGAGCCCGTAGGACTCGTTGGCGACATGAGCTATGCGTTAGCATAAAGCGAATTTTTTATTCACCCTATTCGGGTTTAAACCACAATTGAATTTGCTCTTTATTTTGCATAGCTTTAAGCATTCTTTTTCTAAAATGAGGAACTTTAGTTGCTATATCGTCTACTATGTCATTTGCGAATTCCCTCTTTGTCTTGCCATCAACAGGGCAAGGGCTTTTGAGAACGGGTAGATTATTATTTTTCACTGACTCTATTATAATATCTTCTGTTATATATATTAAGGGTCTTATGGTAGTGATATCTATTCTGTCAAGATATGTAACTGGCTTGAATGTATTTATTCGTCCTTCATAAAACATACTTAAAAATAGAGTGGATATTCCATCGTCAAGGTGATGTCCTAGTGCTAATTTATTTATTCCTCTTTTTTTTGCTTCTTCATTTAAAGCTCCTCTTCTCATTTTGGAGCATAATGAACAGGGGTTAGACTCTTTTCTTTCATCGAATACTATTTTAGATATTTCTGTTTTGATTATAGTGTATGGTACATCTATTTCTTTTAAAAATTCTTTAGCAGCATCCAAATTCATATTATCAAATCCAGGGTCTACAGTTATTGCTTCTAGTTCAAATTTATTAGGAGAAAATCTTTGAAATAACTTAAGGGCGTATATAAGAGCTATACTATCTTTTCCTCCTGAAAATCCTACTGCTATTTTATCATTATCCTGTATCATATTATAATCATCACAGGCTTTTCTTACTTTTCCTATTATTTTTTTCATTTTGCACTCCTCGATATGTAATTCTGATTCAAGAACTTACCTTATAAAGAATATAATGTAAGTTGAAGATTTTGTTATAATGAATAGGAAATTATATTCATATTTAAATTGTAGATAAATATAAATTCCGTTATTAGTTTCAAAAAAATTTACATTTAAGATTCTTCATGGAAGAATTTTTTTATGTATACAATATTTAAATCCATACAATGAGTTTATATTAAAAATAATAGAAATTCAATTACAATAGTATTAAATTTTAAGATATAATAGATGTATTGAATTTTGTAAATGGGGAGGACAATATTAATGATTTCAGAATACATTCATTTGATGCTTATATCAATGGTTCCCATAATTGAGCTTAGAGGGGCCATACCTATTGGAATAGTTCAAAAGCTTAATCCGATATATGTTTATATAGCGTGTGTTATAGGAGCTATAGTTCCAGCTCCATTTTTGATAATGTTTTTTAAGGATTTACTTAAGTGGCTTAAGAAGAACAGATATTTTAAAAAACTTGGAGATTTCTTAGATAATAAGGTAAATAAGAATAGTGAAAAAATAATGAGAAAAAAATTATTGGGTATAATACTATTTGTTGGGATTCCTCTTCCTACTACGGGAACATGGACAGCAGCCATGGTTGCCTCTGTTTTCAATATGAGGATTAAAGATGCTGTACTTGGAATTGTTATAGGTAATATATTATCTGGAGTAATAGTTTCTTTTATTACTTTAACTTTTACTTAAATATTTATTGACAAATAAATCTGAAAATAGTATTATGAACTAAGTTAGTTAATTGAATATAATTCTTAATACCTTATTAAGAGTGGTGGAGGGAATAGGCCCGATGAAACCCAGCAACCATCCAGCAATGGAGAATGGTGCTAATTCCTACAAAGCGAAGCTTTGGAAGATGAGGTCTAATTTAAATATAAATTAGTTTCTTCTTTGCGGAAGAAACTTTTTTTTATATACAAGCATACAATCCAAAAGCTGTTAAGTTCGTATCTCTATTTATAATACATAGAGTTTTAGTTTTTTTAGCTTTAGGACAAAATATAAAAATAAAAAATTGGAGGTATTAAAATGGCTAAAAGATTATTTACTTCAGAATCAGTTACAGAGGGACATCCAGATAAAATATGTGATCAAATATCAGATTCAATATTAGATGCATTACTTGAGAAAGATCCTAATTCAAGAGTTGCGTGTGAGACATCAGTTACTACAGGACTTGTTTTAGTATCTGGTGAAATATCTACTAATGCTTATGTTGATATTCAAAGAGTTGTTAGAAACAGAATTAAAGAAATAGGTTATGATAGAGCTAAATATGGATTTGATGGAGATACTTGTGCAGTACTTCTTGCTATAGATGAGCAGTCTTCGGATATTGCCATGGGAGTTGATGAAGCACTAGAAAGTAAAGAAGGAACAATGAAAGATGAAGTTGAAGCAGTAGGAGCAGGAGATCAAGGTATAATGTTTGGATTTGCTTGTGATGAGACAGAAGAATTAATGCCTATGCCTATATCTTTATCTCACAAATTATCAAGAAGATTATCAGAGGTTAGAAAAAATGGTACATTAAAATACTTAAGACCGGATGGAAAAACTCAGGTTACAGTTGAATATGATGGAGATAATGTTGTAAGAGTAGACACTGTTTTAATATCAACTCAACATAGCCCTGATGTTACTAGAGAGCAAATAGAGAAAGATTTAATAGAGCATGTTATAAAGCCTGTTATACCAGAAAATCTATTCATTGATACTAGAGTATTAGTTAACCCAACAGGAAGATTTGTTATAGGAGGACCTTGTGGAGATGCAGGTCTTACAGGAAGAAAGATAATAGTAGATACTTACGGTGGATACTCAAGACACGGTGGTGGAGCATTCTCAGGAAAAGATGCTACTAAGGTTGACAGATCTGCAGCTTATGCAGCAAGATATGTTGCTAAGAACATAGTTGCAGCAGGACTTGCTAAAAAATGTGAATTAGAACTAGCTTATGCAATAGGAGTTGCTGAACCTGTATCTATAATGGTTGAAACATTTGGAACTGGTAAAGTTTCAGAAGAAATACTAGTAGAACTTGTTAAAAAGCACTTTGACTTAAGACCAGGAGCTATAATAAGAGATCTAGATCTTAAAAAGCCTGTATTCAGAAATACAGCAGCTTATGGACACTTTGGAAGAACTGATTTTGACTTTACTTGGGAGAGAACTGATAAGGCTGAAATACTTAAAAAAGAAGCATTACAATAATATAAACACTAAAAAAGAGGCTTGAATAAGCCTCTTTTGTTTTGAAAAATAATATTTAAATATAAATTTAGTTTTTTATGGAATTATCTTAATAGTTGAAGTACTGCTTGTGGTTGTTGTTTAGCTTGAGATAGCATTGCTTGTGATGCTTGCTGTAATATATTAGTTTTACTATACTTCATCATCTCTTTTGCCATATCAACATCTCTTATCCTTGACTCTGATGCTGTTAGGTTTTCTGATGTATTAAAGGTTACAGCTAGAGAATGTTCTAATCTATTTTGTAATGCTCCGAACTTCCCCCTTGACATTGAAACTGTTTTTATTGCTTTATCAAATTTCTCTATTGATGAACTTGATTCATCTATAACATCTATATCGTGTATATCCAAAGCTTCAGATGTTACTCCTACTAAATCTATTTCTATAAAATCACCAGCATTTGCACCAGATTGTATTTTTAATGGGTCTAATAATGGTTCTGGTTCTTTTACTGATGGCCATATAACATTAAATTTAGATAAAGGCTGTTCTTTAGATGTCGATGAACTCTCATCTATTACTTTCTCTGCATTTAAGTCTAATCCTGAGTGGTCAGAACCCTTTATTGAACCTGTATCAACTTCGTCTGCTCCCCAATCTAGAGTTATAGTATTTTGAATATAATCATTTGCTCCGCCTGCTCCTGCCTTAGAAAATTCCGTTACAAAGTTTGCGTAGCTTCCTAGTCCTGTTAAATTACCTATTTCAGTCTTTAAAGTAGCTGTAGCCGTAGCACCACCTGATTTTATTGCTGTCATTAATGCTGAAAAATCACTTCCATTTCCTTGAAGCTGCGTATCTAAGAATTTTGATATTACATACCCTGCTGAATAATCTGTATCATCTCCACTCCAAGCTGCTCCATTTAATAAGTCTTTAGCTCTATTTATTAGTGAATCTAACTTTGTGTTGTCTATACCAGTTTGACCAGCATTTCCTATAACGTTTTTTAATCTTTCGTCTGATCCTGGAATAAACTCTGCAGTACCCTCCACAAACCATACAGCATTATTTGTATGAAAATCATTCATTTTAGCTGCACCAAAGCTATCATTCATTACTGCATGGGTCATTTCATGTGCTATAATTCTATCTGCATAAAATCCTTTTCCTAATATAGTATCTCCACTTTCACCTGTTGCTGGGTCAAAGTCGGCTAAGTCTATATGTAATTCTAAATCAGTTACCGTTCCTCCTACATAAGCTAAGCTTCCGTATGGGGCATCATCTTCTAGTATTATATGGAGATTATTGGTTCCTGTCCCTTCTAACCCATATACATCCTTTATTATTTTTTCAGCTTCTTCTAGCCATCCATCTTTTAAGCCGTTGATTACATTATTTTCTTTTGATAATCCAGGGCTTACAAAGTTATTTAATAACTTCTTTCCATTGAAATGAGTATTTTGAGATATTTTATCTACCTCTTCTTTTATTTGATTTATTTCTTGTTGTATAGCATTTCTATCATCTTTAGTTAATGTGTCATTTGATGATTGTACAGAAAGCTCTCTTCCTCTGTGTAAAAGAGAATGTATTTCTGATAAGCCTCCATCAGCTGTTTGTATTAAGCTAATTCCATCTTGGATATTCCTAGAGCCTTGGTTTAGTCCTCTGACTTGTGATTTCATTTTTTCTGATATTGCAAGTCCTGCTGCATCATCTCCAGCTCTGTTTATTCTAAGGCCTGAAGATAATTTTTCAATAGATTTTTTTTGTGTTAAAATGTTTTGATGCATTGTCCGGTGTGAATTAATTGCATTAATGTTATGACTTATTATCATTTTTTTATCCTCCTTGAAATTTTCTGACATTAGTTCCATATAACTTGTGAATAATAATACTAATGTCGTTATCATCCTTGATATAATATATTATTCTTAATATATATCGACATCATATATATGATTATGTAATTTGAAATTTATGTATAAGATTATAAAGTAAAATATTAAAGTACGAATTTTTTGATATAATAGTAGTATTATAACTATTTAGGAGAAGATGCTATGGAAAAAATAAAGGGAATGGTAGTTGAAATTGTATTTAAAAACGACGATAATGGATATACAGTAGCCGCCCTTGAACACTCAAATGATGAAGTCACAATAGTAGGATGTATGCCGACTATAACAGTAGGTGAGACTATTGAACTTGATGGAAAGTGGATAAATCATAAGATGTATGGACCTCAGTTTGAAGTGAGTTCATTTATTCCCTGTACACCTGAATCGGAGGAAGGAATATATATATATTTATCCGCTGGACTTATAAAGGGGATAGGGCCTAAAATGGCTAGAAAAATAGTAGATGTATTTGGACTTAATACACTTGATATAATACAAATGAATCCCGAAAAACTTACTCAAGTAGATGGGATAGGAAAGAAAAAGGCTGAAACAATAGGAAAGAGCTTTCAAGATAATAGGGAACTTAGAAACCTAATAATAAGTTTATCAAAGTATGGAATAACTCCTAACTATTGCCTTAAAATATATAAAAAATATAAAAATAAATCTATTCAGATAGTAGAGACGAACCCATATAAACTAGCAGAAGATATAAGAGGAATAGGATTTAAGCTTGCTGATAATATAGCAACTAAAATGGGTATAGATCGTCATTCAAAAGATAGGATATCTCAAGGTATAATATATACACTAACTCAAAGTCTAAGTGAAGGACATACTTACTTGCCTAAGAGTAAGCTTATAAAAGAAGCTTCTAAACTACTCGAAATAAACGATGAATACATAAAAGATATTGTATTTAAGCTTGCACTCGATCAAAAAATTCAAATAGAAAAAGGCCCTGTAGAAGATAATATATATTTAATTCCATATTATATATCTGAGAACGGAGTTTGTAAGAAATTAATAGAACTTTCTCAATATGAATTTGATGATATAAAATTAAATATAGATAAAGAAATATCTTCAATAGAAAAAGAAGATAATATAACTCTTGCAAACAATCAAAAGGAAGCTGTAATCCAAGCGTTACAAAAAGGAGTTATGGTAGTAACGGGAGGACCTGGAACTGGAAAGACTACTACAATAAATACTATAATAAAAATATTTGAGAATTTAAAAATGAATATATATTTATCAGCACCAACCGGAAGAGCTGCAAAGAGGATGAGTGAAACAACTGGTAAAGAAGCTAAGACAATACATAGATTACTTGAAATGGGATATTCATCAGAAGATGAAGAAATGGTATTTATGAAGAGCGAAGATGATCAACTTGATGCAGATGTTGTTATAATAGATGAGGTGTCTATGGTAGATATTTTACTTATGTATAACCTACTTAAAGCTATAAAGCCTGGAACAAGAGTGATATTAGTTGGTGATTCAGACCAACTTCCATCAGTTGGAGCGGGAAATGTATTAAAAGATATAATAGATTCTAATATAATAAAGGTTGTAAAGCTTGATGAGATATTTAGACAAGCAAAAGAGAGTATGATAGTAGTTAATGCGCATAAAATAAATAAAGGCGAAAAATTAGATCTTAACGTAAAAGGAAAAGATTTTTACTTTATTCCAAAGTATGAAAAAGAAGATATATTAAAAGAAATAGTTAATTTAGCTCATAAAAGACTTCCGGATTATTATAAAATAGATAATTTAAAAGATATACAAATATTGTCCCCAATGAGAAAGGGAGATACTGGAGTATTTAATTTAAATTTATGCCTTCAAAATGTTCTGAATCCAAATGATAAATTTAAGGTGGAAGAAAAATTTCAAAAAAGGATATTTAGAGTAGGCGATAAAGTAATGCAAATAAAAAATAATTATACAAAGAAATGGAAAAATGATGATGAGACAAAAGACGGCGAAGGTGTGTATAATGGAGATATAGGATATATATATCATATAGATAAAGAAGAAAAAATAGTATATATATTATTTGATGAATATAAAATTGCACAATATGACTACAATGAACTTGATGAAATAGACCATAGCTTTTGTACTACAATACATAAAAGTCAAGGAAGTGAATTTCCTGTAGTGATAATCCCTATAACATGGGCACCTCCAATGCTTTTAACTAGAAACCTTTTATATACAGCAGTTACAAGAGCTAAAGAACTAGTTGTTTTAGTTGGAGACATTAAATATTTAGATTATATGGTGAAGAACAATAAAATATACGATAGATACTCAAATCTTAATATTAAGCTTTCTAGATTTAAAGACGAAGGATTGTTAGTAGAATGATAAGTGATTTTATAGATTATATATATCCTAGAAATATAAAATGCATATTATGCAAAAATCCAATATCAAAGAATAACTCTTATTCTCTTTGTAAAGATTGTTTTAATAAATTAAACTTTATAAATAATGGATGTTTAAACTGCGGAAAACCATTAACTGATTTTTATAAAAATGATATATGTTCAAATTGTGAAACTAATGAATATGTTTTTACAAGAGCATTATCCTGTGTTGAATACGATGACAATATTCATAAACTTATATATTCGCTTAAATATGGAGCTAAAACTTATTTAGCATATAATATTGCTGAAATTATGAATGATAAGTTAGAATATGAAGGGGTAAAGTTTGATTATATTATACCTGTACCACTTCATAAAAATAGATTGAGAAAAAGAGGATATAATCAATCACTACTTATATGCAAACAATTATCAAAAATTAATAAAAAAGAAGTATTAGATATAGTCATTAGGAATAAAAATACTCAATTTTTATCAAAGTTAACGAAAAAAGAAAGAATAAAAAAACTACAAAATGTGTTTACCTTAGCTACAAACGATAATAAAATATATAAAAAAGACTTATTAATAGTCGATGATATATTTACAACAGGTACTACAGTTAATGAAATATCAAAGAAATTATTAAATTCTGGAGCGAATAAAATATATGCTATTACATTTGCAACAGGTAAAAATATATATTAAGGGAGGAATGTTAAATGGAGCTTATAAATTGCAAAGAATGTGGTAGAATGTTTGGAAGTGAACATGGAGAACTTTATTGTTCTAAATGTAGAGTTAATGATGATGCTGATTTTAAAAAAGTAAGAGAGTATCTATATGATAATCCAGGTGCAACGGTTCAAGAGGTTGCAGAGGATACGGGAGTATCAGAGACACTTATAATAAAATTCTTAAAACAAGAAAGAATAGAAATAATTGAAGATGGAAATGCAATACTTTCATGTGAAAGATGCTCAAAGAGTATAAAGACAGGCAGGTATTGTGAAGTTTGCAAGGCGGAAATAAAAAAAGAACTTGCTCAAGCTGCGAAATCATTAAAAGAAAGTAAAGCACCTAAAGCAAAATATCATTCTCATAATAAATAAAAATTTATATAAAGAAAACATCCCATTTAGTCGATAATAGTAGCATAAGATTAATCAAGGGGTGTTTTTTTATGAAAATAAATGGTGTTAGTAACATACACAAAGTCATGAATGCATACAAAGCTAATAAATCTCAGAATATAAATAAAGTTTCTTTAAAAGAAGATAAAATAGAAATATCTCAAAAAGGAAAAGATTATCAAATTGCAATGGATGCATTGAAAAATGTTGAAGATGTAAGAGAAGATAAGGTAAATGATATAAAAATAAGAATAGAGAATGGAACTTATACAATAGATAAGCATAACATTGCAAAATCTATGATATCAGAAGATTTGAATTGGAGAGGTTAATATGAAATCTATAGATTCATTCATACAAGTTTTAAACCAAGAATTACTTATTAACAAAAGTCTTTTAGAAATATCTATGGAAAAGAAGGATCATATAATAAATAATAATTCAAAAGAAATTTCCAGCTTAATGATAAAAGAACAAAATTATGTTAAGCAAATAATAGAGTTTGAAAAGTTAAGAGCAGGACTTACTCTTAGTATACAAAAAGAGCTTGGGATAGAAAAAATAGAAAATATAAAAGACATTATAAATAATATAGATGAAGAAAAAGGTGAAAAAGTAAACTCTATAGCTAATGAGCTTAGAAAGATATTAAAGGAGCTTGAACACAATAATAATCTTAATAGTAAGCTTTTAGATATCACGCTTGAATACTTAGATCTTAATATAAATCTTTTAACATCAAGAGCAGAACCGAAGTTATATGGAAAATCTGCAAATGAACAAAAAAATAAAGGTAATAATTTTTTTGATACAAAGTATTAAAAGGAAGGTGTAGTTATGTCTAGTTTTTTTGGATTGAATATAGCAAAATCTGGATTATTTGCAGCTCAAAAATCATTGAATACAGTAAGTCATAATATAGCAAATGCAAATACGCGAGGATATAGTAGACAAAGAATAGAATTATCAGCAAGTAATCCTTTAAGTTCTCCAGGTGGATCGGGAATGATAGGAACTGGAGTAGATTCAAAACATGTTACTCAAATAAGAGATGAGTTTTTGGATGTCAAATTTAGAAGTGAAAATACAGTATATGGACAATGGGATTTTAGAAATAAATCACTTGAAGAAATAGAAGCTATAATGAATGAACCAGGGGATAGTGGAATAAGAAAGGTTATGGATGATTTTTTTAGTTCATTTGAAGAATTATCAAAGGATGCATCATCAGTAACAACTAGAACGGTAGTTAGAGAAAGAGCTATAGCATTTACTAATTCAATGAATCAAATGCAATCGCAGTTTGAGAAAATGATAAAGGATACAGATGCATCTATAGAATCTACAGTAAATCAAATAAATGGATATGCAAATGATATAGCACGTCTTAATGAACAGATATATCAAGCTGAAATGGGTGGATCGAATGCAAATGATTTAAGAGACCAAAGAAATGTACTATTAGATGATTTATCAAAAATTGTAGATGTAGAAATAAATGAAGTTAGCCAAGGAAGTGACAACCTTTCTAAAAAAATGATAGTTGCTATAAATGGACAACCATTAGTATCTCACAATAAAGTAGATCGTATAGTTATGCAAAAACAGCCTCATAAATATAAAGATGAATTAGGAATAGAATTTGATGTAAGAGAAATTGGGTTTGAATCAGGTTCTCCTATAAACACTGATAATATAAACGGTGCTTTAAAAGCTCAAATAGATATGAGAGATAATATTAATGATGTAGATGGAGCTAAAGGGATTCCTTACTACATGAAAAAATTAGATGAATTTGTAAATAGATTCGCAGCAGAACTTGACGTTCAACACTTTGCAGGATATGGATTAG
The DNA here is from genome assembly GCF_029542625.1 of Tepidibacter hydrothermalis. Lineage (GTDB taxonomy): Bacteria > Bacillota > Clostridia > Peptostreptococcales > Peptostreptococcaceae > Tepidibacter_A > Tepidibacter_A hydrothermalis. The sequence goes on along the minus strand of NZ_CP120733.1, from coordinate 3,592,380 downwards.
ACTCAGCAGGAACAGGAAATTTATTTTTTAAAGATAGAGATATATCAAAAGATACAAGTGATTCTAGCTTATTCACTTTAAATGAAAAATTAGGACCTAATCAAATACATGATCCTAGTATTTTTACTAAACTAGAAGGAACGAAAATGGATTTATCCAAAAATTTAAGTGGAATTAGTGCTGATACCAATATTATTGTAAATATAAATGGAACAAAATATGAGATAAGTAAGGATAAGTTAGATGATTTAGATGGAAATCAAAACGAAGCTGCAGTTAAGTCATTGATTGAGGGTGCAATAGCAACAGATGGAAGTGGGGAGTTGTTAGGAAATGTTGCAGATATTAATATAACTGATGGAAAAATGACTATAACACCAAAGACTTCAGGCAGTACTTTACCTACAATAACTATAAATGGTGAAAGTTGTGATATTGTAAAGGAAGCTATAGGTATGGATTCATCTCCTACATCAATAAAAGATTATATACAAAAACAAAAAGAAGCTGGAAAAACAGAAAGTGAAGCTATAAAACAATGGGAAGATACATATAAAGGATATACGTTGGCAGCTGATGATGAAGGAAATTGGTATGAAGTAGAAAAATTAACAGCTAAAGATATTCAAATATCATCAAAAATAGAAAATGATGTAGATTATATAGCAGTTGCAAAAAAACATAACGATGATGGACAAGGTATAGCTGGTGATAACTCTAATATAAAGGCTATTGGCGACTTAAGACATGATGACAGTATGTTTACATGGGGTTCTCCAGATGATTTTGTTAAATCACTAGTTTCAAATCTTGGAGTGGAAGCACAAGAGGCTGAAAGAATGGTAAATAATCAAGGTGTTCTTGTAACTCAAATAGAAAATACAAGACAGTCTATATCTGGAGTATCTATGGATGAAGAGATGTCTAATATGATTAAATTTCAACAGTCATATAATGCTTGTGCTAGAATGATAACAGCAGTTGATGAAATGATAGATGTTATAGTCAATAGAATGGGAAAAGTAGGACTATAGGAGGTCGTATAATATGAGAGTAACCAATTCTATGATGGTAAATAGAATGATGATGAATATGAACAGGAATCTAAGTAGAATGGGTAGGATATATGAAGATTATTCTACAGGTAAAAAGATACACAGACCTTCAGATGATCCTGTACTTGTAGCTAGAAGTATGAAGTTACATACTGATATAGCAGAAAATGCACAATTTAAGAAAAATATAAATGATGTTGATTCAATGTTAGACAAAACAGAAACATCTCTCACGGAGTTGAACTCTGTATTGTTAAGAGTAAGGGAACTTACAGTACAAGCATCAAATGGAGTTTTAACAAAAGAGGATACTATAAATATTAAAGCTGAAATAGATCAACTTAAAGAAGAGATAACTAAAATATCTAATGACACATATGTAGGAAGACATATATACTCAGGATACAAAACAGATAAGCCATATATGAATGAAAATGGAAGTTATAATTTAAATATGGAAAAGCAGATAAAAACAGATAATTTGAGATTTCCAATAGATATAAAAGATCCTAATAATACATTTGAAATGGATATAGCTGGTCTTAAAGATGAGAATGGGATCAAATATACAGGGAAATATCAAGTTGAATTAGAAGCCAAAGAGTATAAAAATATAGAGGAAATTCAACAGGAACTAGAGAAACAATTAAATTCATCTATTGGAAGTGAAGGAATAACAAGTATTGAAATTAAACAAAATGATCCGCTTGTATCTAGAAAAAAGGAAGATAATGCACTGACAGAAGAAGAAAGTGTATCGATAGTATTTGATAAAGAATTAGAAGCATCTAGTAAGGATATAATACAAGATAAGGTAAATAAAGCTTTTGGAGATGGAAAAGCTACTGTAAGTATAGCTTCAAGAACTGTTGGATCAAAAACAGTTAGTGAAGTTACAATAACTCCGGTTGCAGGTGAAAAACTAGACTTAACAGGTGGAAAAGATTTAGTATTTAAGTCAAGTGAACTTAATACCGATTCAGATATAAATATAAGACTTATGGATTCTAATACTACCATTGGAGATGAAAAAAATAACAGCTACTTTAAAGTAGATATAGACAATAATAGTCTTGTAATCGAGAATAAATATATGCAAGATGATCAAAAGTTCGCAATTAGAATAGATAATAAAGATCTTAAAGATCAATTAGGACTTGAAAAGTTAAATATATGTGAAAGTAATGAAAAAGTAAAATACAATGTAGGTATATCTACAGATTTAGATGTAAATGTAAGAGGAGATCAAGTGTTTGGAGCAGTTGTTGACACTGATAACGATGGTATAGGTGACAAAACTATTATGGATACTATGGATGATCTTATAAATAACCTTGAAAAAGGAGATACAGAAAAAATATCTAAAATATTAGATGAAGTAGATGGACATAGAGAAAATATATCTAGATTAAAGAGTGAAATAGGAGCAAGAAGCAATACAGCAGAAACAATAAAAAATAGAATAGATCAAACAGAAGTTAACTTTACAAAGTTATTATCACAGACAGAGGATACAGATCTAGGAAAAGCGTCTATGGAGTTTATGAACCTAAAAAGCGTATATGATGCATCTCTTAATGTAGGAGCTAGAATTATCCAACAAACACTTGTAGATTTTATAAGATAAATTAATCCCTAAATGCTATTTAGTATTTAGGGATTCTTAATAACTATATAGTGTTTAAGCGAAAAATGACACTCATTGAAATACCGCTACTTAGTCAATATTTTTATAAAACTACAGATTCTGCTTTATAAAATATTCTAAAACTTCTTAAACTCCCTATGGTCAGACAAAGAAGTTTCTTAACGGATATTTTAACAGCATAATCTAAGTTCTATTGAAAAATATTAACAAAAAAGTAGCTAACATTTAAATGAGCATCATTTTTAATTCTAAGTGAATTGATAGTATTTCAAATTATGAATAGAATTAAAAAAATTTAGATGAGGTGATTTGATTGAAATTAAGTACTAAGTATTTTGGTGAAATAAATATAGATGATAGTGAAATAATAAATTTTGAAGATGGAATACCAGGATTTGAATATCTACATAAATTTGTAGTAGTAAAACAAGAAGATATGATTATAGATTGGATTCAAAGTATTGAAGAGGATATAACTTTTCCTATAATAAACCCATTTTTATCAAATAAAGAGTATGAATTTAAAATACCTGATAATACTATAAAAAAATTAGAAATAGAAAAACATGAAGATATACATATATATACAATGGTAACAATACCAGAAAATATAGAAGAAATGAGAACTAATCTTCAAGCACCAATTATTATAAATAATAAATCTAAAAAAGGAAAACAATTAATATTAGATGAAAGATATCCTTTAAGATATATGATATTTGAAAAGGTAGGTGAGTAGTATGCTCATACTTGGTAGAAAATTAGATGAAAGTATTATAATCAATGAAAATATAGAGATAAAAATAATTGGCATATCTGATGGTAAGGTGAAAGTAGGAATAGAAGCCCCTAAAGAGGTTGAAATACTTAGAAAAGAAGTTAAAGAAGCTGTAGTTAATGAAAATAAAGAGGCTATGGCTAAAATGGATATAAATACCTTGAGAAATTTAATAAAAAAATAAAAATTACTATAAAGTATTTGAAAGTAATTGCGATATATATATTGTAACAAATAAAAATGAGCATGGACGCTCTAATAAAAATTCAGGGAGGAATTTATTATGATTATTAACCACAATATGAATGCATTAAATGCACACAGAATGATGACTTCAAACACTGTAGCATCAGGAAAATCTATGGAGAAGCTATCTTCAGGATCAAGAATTAACAGAGCTGGAGATGACGCAGCAGGACTTGCTATATCTGAAAAAATGAGAGCTCAAATAAGAGGTCTTGATCAAGCATCAAGAAACTCTCAAGATGCAATTTCTATGGTTCAAACTGCTGAGGGTGCTTTAAATGAAACTCAATCTATAATTCAAAGAATGAGAGAATTAAGTGTTCAATCATCAACTGATACGAATACAGCAGATGATAGACAAGCTATCCAAGATGAAATAAACCAATTAACTTCTGAAATTAACAGAATTGGTAATACTACTGAATTCAATGGAATGAAGGTATTAAATGGTGATAAATCTGCGACTAAAGCAACAGGAGATGTTACAATAAAAGCTGATAGTGGAGTATATAAATCAGCATTTGCTTTAGGTGTTACATGGACAGGACAAACAGGAGATAAACCTTCAATTACTGATGGTGCTGGAAATGAAAAAATGGTATTCACTGATACTGTTGCAGGTGGTTTCGAATGGAGTAAGTTAGATACTGGTGCAGCTGCTAAAGTATCAATTACTAAAAGTGGTGATGATTTAGTTTTAGCTACTGGTGGAACATTAAAAGATTCTGATGGTGATGAATTAACAATTAATGCTCAAAAATTAGCGTTTGATGGAACTAATTATAGTTATGATGCTGATGGAATTAAGCTTTCAATTTCAAAAGAAGACTTTGACAGTTGGACAGATGGTGCTAAATTTGAAGTAGACTTAGCTACATATGATGTTGATGGTGGTGGTGATGAAGATATTACAGCTGCTACTGTAGGTACAAAATCAGACTTTACTGCTCATACATTAAAAGGTGGAGGATCTACTTACGGAAGCTTTACAACTGATATAACTGTTGATAATACTTCATCAGAGTATATTGAAGGTGTAGCTAGTATTAAAATAACTGCTGCTGGATTAGATGCAGCTAATGGAACTTACAAAATAGAGTTATTAGATAAAGATGGTGCAGCTATAGTAACAGAAGACTTTAAAAATGCAGCTGCTACAACATCTATAGCTTATAATGATCACGGTATTAACTTTACATTTGATGTACAAGATACTGCTGCTTTCACAATTCAAAAAGATTTTAATCTTACAGAAACAGCTGTAACTACAGATGAATCAGCTACTTTCCAAGTAGGTGCAAATAAAGACCAATCTATGTCTTTATCATTTGATGATATGAGAGCATCTTCATTAGGATTAGTTGGAACAGGAACAGGATTCTCTGCTTCAGCAAATGTAACAGATGGAACAAGTTCTACTTTATCTGAAAAAGCTTTAGATGTAACTACACAAGAAGGAGCTAATAGTGCTATCGAAGTTTTAGATAATGCTATAAAAACAGTATCTAAAGAAAGAAGTAAATATGGTTCTGTTCAAAACAGATTAGAACATACAATTAACAACTTAAACACATCTTCAGAAAACTTAACAGCAGCAGAATCAAGAATTAGAGATGTTGACATGGCTAAGGAAATGCTTGAATTTAGTAAGAATAATATCCTTAACCAAGCTGCTCAAGCTATGCTTGCACAAGCTAAGCAAGCACCTCAAGGAGTACTTCAATTATTAAGATAATTTAAATATATAGCCAGGGATAAATATCTCTGGCTATTTTATAATTTATAGGGAATTATATATTTATAACTATAGAAGTTAAAACTCTTATGACATAAAAAATGAGGTGAAATTAAAATGAGCAATTTAAATAAAAGAACATTACTTACCCCACAATATATGAAAAACTTTAAATGTATAGGTGGTGCCTGTGAGGATACATGCTGTGTAGGATGGGGTATTCATATAGATAAAGAAACATATAAAAAATACAGAAATTGCAAAGATAAGCAAATGAGAGAGCACTTAAATAAAAATATTACTAGACAGCGTTCAAATCCATCTAATATAGCATATGCTAAGATAAGATTAGATGAAGATAAGGGTTGTCCATTTTTATCTGAGAATAAATTATGTGAAATATATTCAAATTTAGGTGAAGAATATCTTTCATTAACATGTACAGATTATCCTAGAATGTATAACAAAGTTAATGGTGTTATAGAAAAATCAGCTTCTATGTCTTGTCCAGAAGCAGCAAGGTTAGCTTTATTAAACCCTAATGTTATGGAGTTTGATCAAATAGAAGAACATTTTAATAAAAAAGTTTTGAAAGGTAAAGAAATAAATACACATAAAACAAATAGTTCTAATAAAATAGAAAGATACTTCCAAGAATTACGAGTATTTACTATTCAAATACTTCAAAACAGAGAATATGAATTATGGGAAAGACTTATAATATTGGGTTTGTTTTATCAAAAACTAGATGAATACATTAAGGATGATAAGATTAACGAAATACCAGAACTTATACAATCATATATAAATGATATATATAGTGATAAATATAAGGGAGTTTTTGAATCTATTCCTACTCAAATAACTGTTCAAATGGAGTTATTAAAAGAGTTAACAGATGACAGAGTTTTAAGAGGAGTAGCTAGTGATAGATACATGCAGTGCTTAAAAGAATGTTTAATTGGAATAATGTACACTGAGGAAGCCACTAAAGAAGAAATATCACAAAGATATAAATTAGCTTATGAAAAATATTATAATCCATATATGTCTAGGCATGAATATATATTAGAAAATTACTTGGTTAATTATGTATTTAAAAATGTATTCCCATCAAGTAAAAAAGATGATATATTTGATACTTATGTAATGATGATAATACATTATTCTATGATAAAAATGCATTTGATAGGAATGGCTGGATTTTATAAGGAGAAATTTGAAGATAAACATGTTATAAAACTTATACAAGCTTTTGCAAAGGTTATAGAACATAATGAAAGCTATTTAGAAAATGCGTACAAGTTACTAAAATTAAATGGATTTACAACAATGTCATATATGGCAATTTTATTAAAAAATTAAAAACATATTTAGGTTATTGAATATATTCAATAACCTATTTTTGAATTATTAAAAAAGTACAAACATATATAAAAAACTATACAATTATGGATAAAAATGTTATAATAATTAATGGTATATATAGAATTAAATAACATTAAAAAGGAAACTATGATGTATAACTTGTATGTGGGCACTTAAGTTATATTGAGTTAATAGTGCAACCGCCTTTTATTCAGGGAGGAAATATAGTGTTAGTATTAGGCAGGAAGCCAGAAGAATATGTAGTAATTGATGAAAAAATAAAAGTAAAAGTTATAAAGAGTGAAAATGGGTTGTTAAGACTTGCAATAGATGCTCCTAAAGATATGAACATAATAAGAGGAGAAAATTGGGAAAGTCTACAAGAAAAATAAATAGTATTTTACGCAATCAGATAAGTTGATTTTTTCTAAAAAAGAATTAACTTATTTTTTTATAAAAAAAATTCAAAAAAAGTATAAAGTAATATTAGTGAGTGACGATATATTAATTGTAAGAAACAAATAATAGTTATTATTCAACTAGGATGGTTTTATAGTAACTTGAAAATTAAGGCTTATAATTAAATAAAACATATAAATATAATCATGGACGATTAATAGGTTTATTTAACTCTTCAGGACGAAGAGAATAAATAGACTTATTAATCGTCCATTTTTTTATTGATTATATTGAATACTTAATACACGAGGAGGGAACCTAAATGTTAGTATTAGGCAGGAAGCCAGGAGAGTACATAGTAATTGATGAAAAGATAAAAGTAAAAGTTGTGAAAAGTGAAAGTGGACAACTAAGACTTGCTATAGATGCTCCAAGAGAAATGAGAATAGTAAGAGGCGAAGTTTGGGAAGAAGAAAACGCACAAACTGTAGTTTAATTGAATATTTAAAAACTCAGGGAAGAGTTAATTAACTAAAGATAATCAGGATGATTGTATTTAATTAATTAACTCTTCTTTTTTGTTTTTATAATTAACTTAGCTATTAAGCCAAGAAGGCTTGATATAAATAAAAATAGTGGAAAAGGAAGTTCACTTTAAAAATCAAGGAGGAATTTATTATGATAATTAACCACAATATGAATGCAATGAATGCACACAGAATGATGAGTAGTAATACAGTAGCATCTGGAAAATCTATGGAGAAGTTATCTTCAGGTCTTAGAATAAACAGAGCTGGAGACGATGCAGCAGGACTTGCTATATCTGAAAAAATGAGAGCTCAAATAAGAGGTCTTGACCAAGCAGGAAGAAATGCTCAAGATGGTATTTCTATGATTCAAACAGCAGAAGGTGCTTTAAATGAAACTGAATCTATTCTTCAAAGAATGAGAGAATTATCAGTACAATCATCAAATGATACTAATAATGCTGATGATAGAGAAGCTATTCAAAAGGAAATCACTCAATTAACAGAGGAAATAGATAGAATAGGAAATACAACAGAATTCAATACTCAAAAATTAATTGATGGTTCAATAGGAGCTAAAAAAGTTGCAGGAACTGATAATGCAGCGGTTGTTGGAACAGCAGTTGGTAAAGCAACATCAGCTAAAGGAGCAAGTGCTACGGCATATGTAACTGGAACAGATAAGTTTAATACATTAGATAAAACTGTAGAGAATACGATAATAGTTGATGGAGCAAAAATTAGCTTTAAGCTTGAGACTGATGAGAGAGTTGCTGAATATAAAGCAGCAGGAACAGATACAACTAAATTAGCAAACTTAGTTCAAGAAGATATTAATAAAGCTATAGATCTATACAATTCAAAGAATGGAACAGATGTTGCTCATGTTAAAGCTTCATTTGATGGTAGTACTAAACTAAATATAACTTCAGGAACAACTGGAACAACATCTACAATATCAGCAGATAAACAGACAACTAATGGAATATTTAATCTTACAAAGTTCTCATCAGCAGGAGCTGTAGCTTTAGTATCAGGTAAGGAAGGAACGTATACTGATGCAGGAGCAGCAGCTGTAAAGGCGGCTCAAAGCTTATCTGGAGATGCTGCTAAAATGAAGTTTACAGTAGATGGAACAGAAATAGAAATAGACTTAGTTGGAACTGGTACTAAGTCTTTCACAGATGCAACAGATGCAGCTAAAGGTGACGATATGAATACATTAGCTGCAAAGTTAGAAGCAGATTTAAATAAAGCTATTGACAACTATAATGATACTGTTGGAACAGATAAAGAAGTTGATCATGTTAAACTATCAGTTAAAGATGGATCTTTTGTAGTAGAGAGCGGATCTGATGAAGCATCAAGTAGCATTAAATTTGATAATAGTGAAGCAGCACAATTACTTGGTTTAGCTAATCAAAGTAGTGCTACTCAAGGTGGAGGGGTAGACTTCCAAATTGGTGCAAATGAAGGACAAAAAATGAATGTTACAATAGAAGATATGAGATCAGATGCTATTGGAGTAGCTGATGTTGATTTATCAACTAAGGAAGGAGCTCAAGAAGCAACTACTAAAATAGATGCAGCTATTAAAAGTGTATCTGCACAAAGAGCTGATCTTGGTGCATTCCAAAATAGATTAGAGCATACAATAAATAACTTAGGAACATCTTCAGAAAACTTAACAGCAGCTGAATCAAGAATTAGAGACGTAGATATGGCTAAGGAAATGCTTGCATTTAGTAAGAATAACATTCTTAACCAAGCTTCTCAAGCAATGCTTGCACAAGCTAAACAACAACCACAAGCAGTACTTCAACTTTTAAGATAATTAATATAAAATACAGTAAAGGTTCTGGAAATCCAGAACCTTTTTTAATAAAATTATATCAGTGATTTATGAGGTGAATAGTATGGGTAAAATTAGAAAAATATTTGTACCAAGCTATATGGAAAAATTTAAATGTATTGGTTCAAGCTGTGAAGATACTTGTTGCGCAGGCTGGAGAATTACTATAGATCGTAAAACACATAAAAAATATGAGAAAATAAATGATATAAATTTAAAAAGAGAGTTTAAAAGAAATATTTCCCGAAATCGCTCAAACTCATCAGAATTATCATATTCTAAAATAAAATTATCTAAAGATGGAATGTGTCCATTTTTGGATGAAACTAAGCTTTGTGGTATACAGTCAAAGTTAGGATCTTCGTATCTTTCAAATACTTGTGCTACTTATCCAAGAATATCTAATCTAGTTGATGGAACTATTGAAAAATCATTAACTTTATCATGTCCTGAAGCAGCTAGAATAGCATTATTAAATGAAGAGGGAATATCATTTAAGGAATTAGAAGAAGATTATGAGACAAGAAATGTTATAAATAATATTGATTTTGAAGGGAAACCAATTAAATATTTTTGGGAAATTAGGACTTTTTCAATGCAAATTATGAAAAGTAGAGATTATGAATTGTGGGAAAGATTGATAATTTTAGGCTTATTTTATAAAAAAATAGATGAATTAATAGAAAACAATGATAGTAATAAAATTGTAGAGGCTATAGATTTATATACAGAATTGATTATAAATGGAGATTTCAAAAAAACTTTAGCAAGGATACCTTCAAAGAATACTATACAAATGGAGCTTTTAAAAGAATTAGCTGATGAAAAAATATTTTTAGGTGTTAATAACGAAAAATATTGGCAGCATTTTTCAACATTTCTGCATGGTATAAATTATACTAATGATGATAGGAAAGAAGTTATAGGAGAAAGGTACAAAAATGCATTAGAAGAATATTATAATCCTCTTTTAAAAAAATATTCATATGTATTAGAAAATTATCTAGTGAATTATATGTTTAGAACTGTATTTCCTTTTGGAAGATACAAAACTATTTTTGAAAATTATATAATGCTAGTAGTTCATTATTCACTTATGAAAATGCAGTTAATAGGTATAGCAGGATATTATGAAGAGAATTTCAATTTAGATATAGTACTAAAGTTTATTCAATCCTTTGATAAAGTAATTGAACATGATAATAAATATTTGAATTATGTATTGGAGTTGTTAAATAAAAATAATTATACGACAATGGGATATATGTCAATACTTATAAAGGATTAACATGATTTAGGAGAGAGTGTTATGAATGAAGAGATGAAAGTTTACTTTTTGAATTTTGGACAAAATAATAATATATCAGAAAAAGCTAGTTTTTCAAAAGCTAAACGTATTTATATTGGTGATGGTAATGAAATATGGGATGGCGTACGAATAAGTGTTAATAGGGAAGTATTTAATACTAAAGTAGATTGGAATATAAAAATACATAGTGATGTTTTTATAAATATAAATACTATTATTCAGGCGTATAATCAAATAGAGATAGAGAATTTTGTTCTTATTGGTCCAAATGTGTATATTTCAGATAATAGCCATGAATATTCTTTAATAGATGTACCAATATCTTTGCAAGGATTTATGAAAAAAAATAATAAAGTTACAATTAAAGAGGGAGCATGGATAGGAGCTGGAGCAAGAGTAATAGGAGATATTACTATTGGGTATGGTGCGGTTGTAGCTGCTAATGGTGTAGTGGTTAAAGATGTTCCTAGTCATTCTGTAGTCGGAGGTGTTCCAGCAAAAATAATTAAGATATATGATTATAGAATTGATCATTGGATAAATGTTAAGGATAATTACGACTTATTACAAGAAATATTAACTAATAGAGGAATTTTTAATGGATATGATTATGAAAAAATTGAAGAAGTTAAAAAGAAAAATATAGAGGAAAAATATAAAAGAAAATGGGAAATGCCGGAAACATCTAAAAATCAAGATGATATATCCGTAAAAACAGTTGAAAAATCATTAAACTTCATTGAAGAACAATTTAATTATATAAAAGAAAACATTAGTTTAAAAGATTGTGAAGAGATAATTAATATTTTGGTTAAAGTATTAGATAATATATTAATTGTAGGGAATTCGTTAGATTCAATTAAAAAGGAATGTATAGAGAATAAAATTGAATATGTTACAAATAACTTAAATACTTTTTTTGATAACATATTAAAGTATTATAGAGAAAATGATATTGAGAAGCTAAAAGAAAGTGTAGTATCAGATATTATTCCAGCATATATACAATGGAAAAAAGAAATAACTAGATGTTTAAATAATTATGAAAAATTAAAAAACTAGATAAATATAAAAGTATCTAGTTAATTTATATAATATGACTAATAAATAGGCATTAGTAGAAAAAACTACTAGTGCTTTTTTGTATATAGAATATTATAAATGATACTATTCACATTAAGAATATTTGAAATAAAGAGAATTTTATAAAAAATCATACTAGATATTGGTAATATTTAATAAACATTTTCTTATAGAATGAAGATGCAAAACTAAATATTAGGTACCGATAGAATTACTTTAGAAAATGCTATAAATATTTATTAGGAATTATGTTGATATTTAAATATATAATATAAACTTAAAACAATTGTTTACCGATAAATAGATTATAAGAAATTATGAGGAGCGTGTTTTTTTATGAGAATAGATTCGTCTATGGTTGAAAAGCAATTTACAGGAGTTAAATCAGAAATACATAAATCACCAAAAATATCTCAAGGCAAAGAAGATGTAGTAAAACAATCTGAGAAGAAGGAAGAGAATGTATCTTTTCCAGGAGAAAAAAAATTAATAGAGGCTGTTGAAAAAGCAAATAAAGATCTAGTAGGTGCAAATAGTCATCTTAAATTTTCTATACATGAGAAAACTAAAGAGATTATGATAAAAATTGTAGATAATGATACTGATGAAGTAATAAAAGAGCTTCCACCAGAAAATATAGTTGATATGATTGCAGAAATGTGTGAAAAAGCAGGTATATTTGTAGATAAAAGAGGGTAAAGGGGGAATTTAAATGTCACCAATGAGAATAGGTGGATTAGCATCAGGGATGGATACAGATACAATGGTAAAACAGCTTATGGATGCTGAAAAAGTAAGACTTAATAAATATAATCAACAAAAACAGACAAAGTTGTGGACTCAAGAAGCCTATAACGATGTTAATAAAGATTTTGCAAATTTTATAATAGATACTAAGAAAGATTTAGATATTGGTATATCAGGAACTGTAAGTGGAGCTTCTTGGCTTAAAAGTGCTTCATCATCAGATGAGGATATATTTAAAGTAAGTGCTAGAGCTGGAGCAGTTGAAGGAAACCATAAAATGAGGGTTAAACAACTTGCAAAAGGGGTAAATGTAGCAAGTAAAAGTGATGTTACTAATGATAAGTTTGATAAAGATGGAAGTATTGAATTTAAAGTAGATGTAGATGGAACTGAAAAGACTGTAACTGTAAATTATACAAAAGATGATACACCTGATACTTTAGCAACAAAAATAAACTCAGCTGTTAACAAGGATGGAGACTCTTTAGGACTTAAAGCGAGCTATGATTTAGGATCTAAGAGGTTTTTCTTATCAACTGAAAAAACAGGTGAAAAATCTCAAATAAAGGTTACTTCTGATAGCGGTAATATAATAAATGGTAAATTGAACCTTGGTATGGAAGATAGACTTAAGATAAACAAAGATGGGTCAGTGGAAAGTAATAAGGCTTTGAAAAATGAAACTCTGGGCGATTTAATACCAGATTCTTATTGGGATGCAGATGGAAAATATAAATTTACAATAGGTGGAAATGATATTACATTATTGAAAACGGATAAATTGGATGCGTTAGAAGCTGAAATTAATAAGATAGATGGATTGGCAGTTACGTATGATGAAACAAAAGCTGAAGGGGATATATTCAAAATAGAAGCATCGAAAAATATTGATTTAAAAATAGAAGATGAAGCAGGGTTCTTAAAATCTAATTTAGGATTATCTGGAGTTGAAAATAATCTTAAAGGCCAAGATGCTATAATAGATTTTGATGGAGCTGAGGATATAACATATTCTTCAAATCAATTTACTATAAATGGAATCAGTATTGATTTGAAATCTGACCCAGAAAATGATATTAAAGAATATAACATAAGTGTTGATACCGATGTAGATGCTGTTTATGATAAAATAAAAGGATTTGTAGATAAATATAACGAACTTATTGATAAGCTAAATAAGAAGACATCTGAAAAGGTATATAGAGACTATAAGCCTTTAACTGCTGAAGAAAAAAAGGCTATGGATGATAAAGATACAGTTAAACTATGGGAAGATAAAGCGAAATCTGGTCTTTTAAGAAATGATGAACATATAACTAGAATATTAAATTCAACAAGAACAGGACTTTATGAAAGTGTTTATACTGATTACACTAAACATGCTAATAAGGAACCTGATAATGGAAAGCTAACAGGATATTCTCATATATCTCAAGTTGGTATAACTACTGGTAAATACCAAGATAAAGGAAAGTTGAAGATAGATGAAGATAAATTAAAAGAGGCTATTCAAAACGATGTAGATGGAGTTATGGATTTATTCTTTAGTAAATCTGATATAACTGAGTCTAGTATAAACAGTGCATCTTCATCAGATGAAAAGAATAATCTAAGAGCTGAAAAAAGAGCAGAAACAGGACTTATAACTAGACTTTTTGACGATATTACGGATGGAATGAAGGGCATAATAGATAAATCTGGAACAGGAGAAAACTCAGATCTTTATAGAAAAGTAAAATCTAATATACTTATAGACTTTGTTACTAAGAGTGGTTCTAAGAGTTTACTTGATAAAGATTTAATGAACTTAGAAAAACAAATAATAAGTGAGAATTCTAGATTAGCAAAAAAAGAAAGTGCTTATTATAAAAAGTATGCAGCTATGGAGACTGCTATGAATAAGATGAATTCTCAAAGTTCGTGGTTGGCATCTCAATTAGGTTAGAAATATTTTTTAAGGGGGGAATTAAATATGGCTATGAAAAATCCATACGCTCAATACAAGCGTCAAGCAGTTAATACATCTACTCCAGAAGAGTTAACGCTAAAATTATACGAGGGTTGTATTAAATTCATAAATATAGCAATGATTGCTATAGATGAAAAAGATATTCAAAAGTCGAATACAAATATATTAAAAGCTCAAAATATTATAAATGAACTTAATATAACATTAGATATGAACTATGAAATATCTAATAATTTAAGATTAATATATGACTATTTGCATACAAGACTTATAGATGCTAATCTAAAAAAGGACAAGTCTATACTTGAAGAAGTTAAAGAGTTTGTAGTTGAATTTAGAGACACTTGGAAAGAAGCTATGAAGTTAGCTAGACAAGGAAAGTAGGTAATTTTAATGAGCGTAAATGAATTAATAGATATTTTAATTCAAACTAGTGAAATTAAGTACCATCTAATGAGTGAGGTATACGATATAACTAAAATACAAGGTATTCATATAAAAAATTCCAACACAGATTCTCTTCTTGAAAATATAGAAAAGAAACAAGAAAAAATAGATGAAATAGACAAACTAGATAAGAAATTTTATTCAGCATATATAAATATAAAAGAGAGTTTAGGAATAATTTCTCTTGAAGATATAGACACACAAAAATATCCTAATATCAAGCATTTAAAGCAAACTATAGAAGATATATTAAGTGTTACGAAAGATATAGATAATTTAGATAAGGGAAATAATCAAAATGTAAAAAAAGAATTTGATAAAGTAAAACAAGAATTAAGTAATGTAAAAAAAGAGATGAAATCTTTAAGTAAAAATGTAAGAGCTTATAAAGGATATAACAATAAATATAATCATGCTCAAGGCGTATTTATAGATAATAAAAAATAAAAGGAGGAGACTGTATGGATATTGGAGCTATGTCAATTGGTCTTAGCCAAGCCAAGCTTGCACAACAAGTAAGTCTTTCTGTTATGAAAATGGCAATGAATTCATCAGATCAGAAATCGAATATGATTAATGAAATGATGAATACTAGTGTTAAAGCTATGGAAAAATCAGTTACACCTCATTTAGGAAATAATATTGACATCAAATTATAAATTTGATAAAATATTGTGGTTGATATTATAGGTCTGTGGTTGAAAGTCCAAGCCAGTCGCAGGCAAAAGGATCCACGTAAGTTAATTCAAAAGCGAGTTAATGATCATGGTGCGGCTTAGAGGTAAGTCCTGCCGATACAAAATCGAGAGGGTTAGTAGTGAGGCAAACCCGAGCGAAATCTCCAGCAGGCGAGTGTGGGGTCAAAAATCAGGTCAGCTATAATATTAAAAAAAGAGCATCTATGTAAAATGGACCCTTTGTCAAGGACATTATAAAAAAAGGGTTAAGCTGCATTCAAAAGATGATTTCTAAATTGTTTAGGAGTCATCTTTTTTAATCCCCATTGACATCTATAATTATTATAGTAATCCATGTAATTATCAACTTTATTAATTACTTCTTCAAGTGTAGAACATGTTTTGAAATCTACTTCATCCTTCATATGACCAAAGAAGGATTCTTGAGGTGCATTATCCCAGCAGTTACCACGTCTAGACATGGATTGTCCTAGATTATGGCTTTTTAGTAATTTTTGGAATTTAGGGCTTGTATAGTGGACCCCTTGGTCAGAATGGATAAAAGCTTCATCATGTAAATCAGCTTTATGTGTATTAACTAATTTTTTAATTGTAATTGTAGCTATATCTAAAGTAATTCGATCAGATACATGATATGCTAGAATATCGTTACTAGAGCTATCTTTGATAGCTGATAAATATGCCATTTTATTTATCCCGTAAGGGATGTATGTGATATCAGTAAGTAGCACCTTGCCAGGAATACCCTGTTTGAAATTTCTCTGTAGCAGATTAGGTACTACTCTATGTTCTTTTGTCGCTTTGGCTATTCTTCTATACGGATTGGCTTTTCTTATAGGACATACTATACTGTATTTTCGCATAATCCTTTGGATTTTTTTTCTACTGTATATAATACCAAACTCATTTTCTAGTGTCATTTTAATTGATCTAGAACCTTTCTTATAACCTCTATAATTATAAGCCTTTAATATAATATCTCTAGCTTTTAAATCTTCATTCTCCCTTATAGTTCTAGAAGGTGCTGTCTTTAAATAATGATAATAACCTGAACGTGAAACCCCTAAAATTGAGCAGCAATAAGAAACTGTGCCTGAATAATCTTTTTTAGACACAGTCTTTAAAATTAACTCATATACTTCATTATTTGTTAGATTTACGCAGTTGTTTACCAGCCTCCTTTCTGTCACGTCGAGCTTTTTTAGCAATTCTAATTGTTCCTCAAGCAGTTTTATTTTAGCTTCTTGTTTGCTAATAATATCGTCCTTTGAAACTGGAGCATTACTTGGTCTGCCTGAATTCACTCTTCTAGTATCACTTAATCCTATAATTCCATCTTTCTTGTACGCTTTTATCCATCTGGCTGCCGCCTGTTCATAGCGCTTGACACCAAGTATTTCAACGTCAAATCCAGCATCAATGAAAATAGTTCGTGGTGTGCTTCCTCTTAAATACTCCTCAATAAACATTATTTTAAACTCGTCAGAGTATGTTATTGACTTCTCGCTAACGCGCTTTACATAAGGGTTCTTATTTAATCTTTCAATATTGTCTTTTGAAAATGTAATTTTACTCATACTAAAGGCCTCCATATTCAATGATAATTATACACAAAAAAGTACCTATAAACTAGACACTCTTTTTTATGTGTCCAATCTATAGGTACCATTTTAATGTAGATGCTCTTTTTTTTATATTATACTGTAAATATATTAGTTTAAATGTTGAAATTTGAATATTTTAGTGGCTTTTTAAAAAGTTCGACAATTTAGAAAAATTAAAAACTAACAACCTTGTGGACTTTTGTCAAAAAAGTCCACAACTAAAAAGCAGTTATAAACTTTATTCACAGGTTTATACACATTATCCACAGGTGAAGTTAAAAGTTATCCACTGTAGATTTGGATAACTTTAATTATAAATATTAACAAATTAATATATTGTATAATATTAATTTATTTTGTCTTTTAATAAAGCTAAAATTAATTCAAATAGAATATTTGCTCGAATGAATTTTTGAATTTGCTACAAATATAAGGTTGAATCCTATTTGTAAAATTTTAATAAAAAATGATTAATTTAATTCTAAAAAAACTGTTTTAATAAGATATTAGTGGGTAAAATAATATTAATAAAATTTATTTTGAAATAAGTATTTTTAAAATTCAAATTTTATATTATAATAAATATAATTTAACAATATTTACATAAATAAAATTATAAAGAATATATTATATAAATCTACCTATATATAATATCCAATATTTTTATAATGAATAGTAAATTATACACTTTAAAATTTATAAGGTGGTATATAATTTAC
Source organism: Tepidibacter hydrothermalis (assembly GCF_029542625.1). GTDB lineage: Bacteria > Bacillota > Clostridia > Peptostreptococcales > Peptostreptococcaceae > Tepidibacter_A > Tepidibacter_A hydrothermalis. The sequence continues at coordinate 3,574,196 of NZ_CP120733.1, read as the reverse complement.
GTTATGAATTTCAAAGAAGTCTACATTTAAGATTTTATAATAAAGACTTTTTTATAATTATTTATGTAATATAGTAAATAGTTTATATAACGGAAGGGGATGGCTTTATGAAATTAACTATAGTGGGAAAAAACATCGAAATAACAGATGGAATTAGATTATCAATAGAAGAAAAGTTAGGTAAGATAGACAAATACTTTAATAATGATATGGATGTTAGAGCTACTATTAGAGCTAAAAAAAGCAGACAAACTATAGAAGTAACTATAATCCCTGTAAGTGGAAATATAATAAGAGCTGAGGATTCAGAAGAAAATTTATATGCAGCTATAGATGTAGTTGTAGATAAGTTAAGTAAACAACTTAGAAAATATAAAACAAAACTTATAAATAAAAGTCAAGATAATGCAAGTATCAGATTTGAGAATATAGAGAGTTCAATTGAAAGTGAAGATGATACTGAAATAAATATAGTTAGAAGAAAGAAATTTGGTATAAAGCCTATGAATGAGGAAGAAGCTATACTTCAAATGGAGCTTTTAGGACATAATTTCTTTGTATTTACAGATTCAGAGACAAATGAAATGAGTGTAGTATATAAGCGTAAATCAGGTGATTACGGTATAATAGAACAGGCATAAAAAGGTGGGATATATATCCCACCTTTTATTATATATAATTTGAAATTTACATTAATATAATTTTATTTATTAACGTGGCTATGTTAAAATATATATTAATGGAAATTAATATATAAAGAGAGGTAAAAAATATGAGCTTTTTAGAAGATTTATTTGGATTTTCAGGAAAAAGAGAAATAAAAAAGATTGAAAAGATTGTAGATAAGATAGATGCTATAGAAAGTAAATTTGAAAGTATGAGTGAAGAAGAATTAAAGAATATGACTAATGTCTTCAAAGAAAGATTAAGAAATGGAGAAACTGTAGATGACTTATTAGTTGAAGCTTTTGCAGTTACTAGAGAAGCTTCAAAGAGAGTTCTTGGAATGAGACATTATAGAGTTCAGTTAATAGGAGGTATAGTTCTTCATCAAGGAAGAATTGCCGAGATGAAGACAGGAGAAGGTAAAACTTTAGTTGCAACAGCTCCTGTGTACTTAAATGCTTTAACTGGAGATGGAGTACATGTAATAACAGTTAATGACTATCTTGCTAAGCGTGATAAAGAGTGGATGGCTAAGTTATATGAATATATGGGATTAAGTGTTGGAGTTATAGTTCATGGACAAACTCCTGAAGAAAGAAAAATGCAGTATGATTGTGATATAACTTATGGTACTAATAATGAGTTTGGATTTGACTACTTAAGAGATAACATGGTTATACATAAGGAGCAGATGGTTCAAAAGAAATTAAACTTTGTAATAGTCGATGAGGTAGACTCTATATTAATAGATGAAGCCAGAACGCCTCTTATAATATCTGGTGCTGGAGATAAATCTACAGGGCTTTATTTTGCAGCAGATCAATTCGTTAAAATGTTAAAGAATGAAGAGGATTATGTAGTAGATGAAAAAGCCAACTCTGTATCATTAACTGAGGAAGGTATTCAAAAGGGAGAAAAATTCTTTGCTGTTGAGAATTTAACTGATATGTCCAATATGGAAATATATCATCATATAAATCAGGCATTAAAAGCTCATAATCAGATGAAAAAGGATGTTGATTATGTAATTAAGGATGGAGAAATAGTAATAGTAGATGAGTTTACTGGAAGACTTATGTTTGGTAGAAGATATTCAGATGGATTACATCAAGCAATAGAGGCAAAAGAGAGTCTTAAAGTACAAAGAGAGTCAAAGACACTTGCAACTATAACATTCCAAAACTACTTTAGAATGTACAAAAAGATTTCTGGTATGACAGGTACTGCTAAAACAGAGGAAGAAGAATTCAGATCTATCTATGGTATGGATGTTGTTCAAATACCAACTAACAAACCTATTCAAAGACAAGATGTATCAGACTCTATATATAGAACTGTAAATGGTAAGTTCAAAGCTGTTGTAAGAGAGATAGAAGAAAGACATAATAACAATCAACCAGTTCTTGTAGGTACTATATCTATAGAAAACTCTGAGATTTTATCTACTATGCTAAAGAAAAAGGGTATACCTCATAACATACTTAATGCAAAGCAGCATGAAAAAGAGGCAGAGATAGTATCTCAGGCTGGAAAATTAGGTGCAGTAACTATAGCAACTAATATGGCAGGTCGTGGTACGGATATTATACTTGGAGGAAATCCTGAATTTTTAGCTAAGAAAGAATTAAAGAAAAAAGGATATACAGATGAGGTATTAGCACTTGTAACATCTCCTATAGAAGTTGACGATGAATATGTTCAGATGGCTAAAAATGAGTATAATAAAATTTACTCTCAAATAAAAGAAATAACAGATAAAGAGCAAAGAGATGTATTAAATGCTGGAGGTCTTTGTATAATAGGTACAGAAAGACATGAGTCGAGAAGGATAGATAATCAGCTTCGTGGTCGTGCTGGACGTCAAGGAGATCCTGGAGTATCTAGATTCTATATAACACTGGAAGATGATCTTATGAGATTGTTTGGTAGTGAAAAGATTATGGGAGTTGTAGATAAATTAGGAATGGAAGAAGATATGCCTATAGAGCATAAGATACTTTCAAAATCTATAGAAGGAGCTCAAAAGAAGGTAGAGGGTAAGAACTTCTCTATAAGAAAGCACGTTCTTCAATATGATGATGTTATGAACAAACAAAGAGAAATAATATACAAAGAAAGAAGAAGTGTTCTTCAAGGAGAAAATATAAAAGAAAATATAACTAACATGATAAAAAATACTGTAGATAGTTCTGTTATGTTATATACAGCAGATAGTGACTATCCTGAAGAATGGGATTTAGAAGGTTTAAAGGAACATTTATACAATACATTCCTACCAAAAGGATGTATAGAATTTAATAATATAGAAGAACTTGATAGAGATAAGATAAAAGAAGACATAATGGATACAGCACTAAACATATATAATAAGAAGGAAAATGAAATAGATTCTGAAAGAATGAGAGAAATAGAGAGAGTTATATTACTTCAAGTAGTAGATACTAAGTGGATGGATCATATCGATGCTATGGAACAATTACGTCAAGGTATAGGTCTTAGAGCAATAGGTCAAGAAGATCCTGTGAGAGCATATCAATTTGAAGGATTTGATATGTTTGAAGAGATGATAAAATCTATTCAAGAAGAAACTATCAAATATTTATACAACTTTACAGTAGAAGAAAAAATAGAGAGAAAACAAGTTGTTGATATAGATAATTTATCTACTGCATCAGATGAGCCAGGAAATAAAACTGTTGTAAAAGGTGAGGAGACAGGAAGAAATGAAGCGTGTCCTTGTGGCAGTGGTAAAAAGTATAAAAAATGCTGTGGAAGAAATGTATAGGAGGGTTAAATGCTTAATATTCAAGAATATAATCAAAGAATAGACGAGATGAAAAATTCAATAGAAGAATTGAGGGCTTCTCTTTGACATAGCAAAAATAGAATATAAGATACAAGAACAAGAAAAGAAAATGTCTGAACAAAATTTCTGGGATGACAATGAAAAAGCTCAAAGCTTGCTTCAAGAAAACAAGATGCTAAAAGAGAGTATAGAAGAATTTGAAAATCTAGAAAACTCTTTAGAGGATATAAATGTATTAATAGAACTTGCTCTTGAAGAAGATGACTTATCTCTTGAAAAAGAGGTAAATAAATCTATAGAAGATTTAGATTCAGATATAGACAAAATGAAAATAAAAACTCTTTTAAATGGAGAGTATGATAAAAACAACGCCATAATATCTTTACATGCAGGGACAGGTGGACTTGATGCTCAGGATTGGGCAAAGATGTTACTTAGAATGTATACAAGATGGGCAGATAATAAGGGCTATAAAGTTGACTTGCTAGATATAATAGCAGATCCTGAGGCTGGAATAAAAAGTGCTACATTGTCAGTAGAAGGAATTAATGCATATGGTTATCTAAAAGGAGAAAAGGGAGTTCATAGACTAGTAAGAATATCTCCCTTTGACACATCTGGAAAAAGACATACATCATTTGCATCTATAGACGTACTACCAGAGCTTGATGATAATATAAATGTAGATATAGATCCTAGTGATCTAAAAATAGATACATATAGAGCATCAGGAGCTGGAGGACAACATGTAAATAAAACAGAATCTGCTGTTAGAATAACTCATATACCAACAGGGGTTGTGGTTCAATGTCAAAATCAAAGATCACAACATTTAAATAAAGATAAGGCTATGAAAATGTTAATGGCAAAGCTTATAGAGTTGAAAGAACTAGAGCAAAAAGAAAAGATAGAAGATATACAAGGTGAATATTCACAAATAGCATGGGGAAGTCAAATAAGATCATATGTATTCCAACCATATAAGTTGGTTAAAGATCATAGAACTAACCTAGATATTGGAAATGTTCAAAGTGTAATGGATGGAAATCTAGATCCATTTATGAATGAATATTTAAAACATACCAAAAAATAAGGAAGAGACTAAGTCTCTTCCTTTTCTTATCTACATCATCACATCAACCAACATACCCTTTATTCCATCAAGTTTTTTGATTACAGAAAGCCTATCTACCTCTTGTCCTATAAACTCTTTAGTTAGTGAGCTAAGCTCTCTATCTACATTCTTTACAATTCCATACACTCTATGACGACCTCTTCTGTCTAGAAAGTTTTGTTGAGAGAAAGAATGAGAATTATTAACGGCTACGTTAAGGAACTCTTTTACTAGCTTTTTATATTGAATCAAATCTTTAAGATACAGTTTTTCACCTATCTTGTCAGACTGCTCACTTATTTTATCGTAAAGCTCTGTTAAATGTTCTTTCACTTTATCAGACTTTATATTTTCAAATTTAGCTTTAAATTCGGCTCTTTTAATTTCTTTTGATTTATTAACTTTATTAACACTGGATATCTGATTTATATTATTAACTGGATTAACATTGTTCAAAACCATATCTCCTCTCTTTTACCCACTATATTATATATTATCGGCAAAATAAATAGAAATTTTAAGGATTTTATATTTTTTTAGAAATTTCACTTTTCATATGCAGGTATAGTATGAAAATACCATATAAACTTATAATTAATTCATGTCGATAACTAATTATAACTAATTTAAAAGGAGGAGTATATGATAAATAAAGTTTCAGCTGAAGCTGCATATAGTGTGGCAAGTGATGCTTATAATAACTTGAATACAACTTCAAAGGTCAGAGGTACGGTTGTTGAAACTAGTGAAGATGATGTAACTATAGATGTTGGAGATAAGAAACTTCTTAATCTAAAGGTTAAAGAAAATATAGATGCAAAACCTGGCGATACAGTGGTAATAGATAAGAAAAATATAATAGAATCTAAAAAAGTAGATGATATTAGAAATAAAAAAATAACCCAAAATGACAAATTAGAATATTCGGATATACTAAAAAGATTAGATATAGATGTGAATGATGAAAATTTAGAAGCGGTTCAGACTCTTAAAAACAATGATATAAGTATAACTAAAGAAAGTATTATGTCGTTTGTATACAGTAAAAAATCATTAGATGATATTATAGTAAACTTAGATTATGATAGTGCAGTTAAGATAATGGACAAGGGTGTTGATATTGAGAATGATTCACTTCAAAAGATAGCAGATACCATAAAAGAAGTAAAAAATGAGAAGGACGGATTTTCATTTTTAAAATTGTTTAAAAATAAAAAAGAGCTTACAACTGATGAAGCAGAAAAAATAACTGAGAAATTGTATGGAAGCAAGATGGGTAAAGATATAACTGATATAGTAAAAACTTTACATAAAAAGAATGTTAATATAACTAAAAAAAATATAGAAAGAATCAATGATATATTCTATAAATTAGATAAACTACAAGATATAGAAGAAGAGACATTTATAGATACGGTAAAAAACAATGTAAGTCCTACAATAGATAACTTATACAGTATAAAGAATTTCGTAAAAAAGGGAGCAATAAAAGTAGCTGATAAGATAAGTTCTATATCTGTTAAAGCATATGAGTCTTTATTACCTAAGCTGAATAAGATTACACAAAAGGAACTTAATTTACTAAAAGATGATATAAAGGAAAGTCTTGATAGAATGCAAATAGGGGTTACTGACGATAATATAAAACTTTCTGAGAAAATAATAAAGAATGAATTAGAACTTACAAAAGAAAATATCCAAAGTATAAATGAAATGAAGGAAGCTTTGGATTATATAATTAAAAACTTAGATAAAGAAAATGTATCATCTATGATAAAAGAAAATTTAGATATAGAAAAAATGGATATAAGAGATATAGCTGAGAAGTTAAAAAATACAGATAACATTAATAAAATATCTAATATAGAGGGAAAAGAAGTATCTAATATAATAGAAAAACTAGAAAATTTAAAAGAATTAGATGAAACTGATTTAGTTAAATTAGTTAAAAAAGATGTAGATTTTAATTTGAGTAAATTAAATAAAATCATATCAAACCCTAATACGGATAATGACCTTATAAAGAATACGGTTAACTCTATAGGTAAGATTACACAAGTTTTTAATGATGTAAAGAATTTAGATTTTAATATAATTTCATTTAACTTAAAGAATAATGTACCTATGACGTTAAATAACATAAATGTATCGAATAAAATTATAAATAAAAAAGATTATATGAATTTAGAACATAAAAAATTGGATATGCCTACAAAACTTCAAAAAAACAGTGAAAATATAGTTAAAAAACATGTAAAGGATAATATTAATTTATTCAAAACACAAGACAATGATAAAAAAGTAATGGATTTAAATAAGGCATTTGAAGTAGCTAAGTCTTTGGTACAAAATAAATTAAGTTTAAGTAGAACCAATATTCAAAAGGTATATAGTGCATACAATCAATATGAATATATAAAAGATAATCTTACAAGTTCTATGGTTAAAGAAAGCATAAAGCAAAATAATCCTATAGAAAATATGAGTTTAAAAGAAGCTGATAATTATATAAGAGAATTTAGCAATGCTGATAGGGCTAATATGAAGATAGATAAGTATATTAAAAAGCTAACTGATAATATAAAAAACATAAATAGAGAAAAAAATACTTGTATAGCTTTTAATATAAAGAATAATAGAGATATGACTTTGAAAGAAGTTCAAAGTACATCAGACTTTTTTAAGAATAAGAATCAATTAGGACATAAAATATCAGGCTTTTTAGATGAAATAAAAAAGAACGATAAACTTAATAAAAAAGAAGATAGTGAATTACGAAAATACGCTGACAAAATAGAAAATACGGTTAAAAAATATTCTGATAACATAAAAAAAGCGAATTTTAAACCTCGTAAGGCTCATGAAGATATAAGTGAAGATATAAAAAATATGAGTGAGAATATAGATTTATCTAAGGAAGCTAATAAAGATATTGATGAAAGACATAAGGATGTAAAAGAATCACTTGAAAAAAGTTATATACAAAATAAAGATGAAAAGTTCATACAATATCCAATTATGATAAATGAACATTTTTCAAATTTAAATATGTACTATAAAAACAGAAAAAATTCGTCTAAGAATATAGATAAGGATGATATGGATGTTGTAATTAGCCTTGATACTAAGAATTTAGGAAATATAAATATTCACTTAGGAGTAAATAAATCTAATGTTAAAGTTAAAATAGGATTAGACGATAACAACAATATAGGTTATATAAAAGAAAATAAAGATATATTGAACAACTTTTTAGAAGGTATAGGATATAACTTGGAAGATATAGAATTTGATTTTGATAAAGATAATATAATGAATCTAAATGATGAACAAGAAATAGAAAGTGATGTTAAGGGATTTTTGGATATCAAAATTTAGAGGAGATAATTATGAATAATGAAAATTTAAAGAATGATAAGGATTTAAATGAGGATATTCCAAAGGAATTAATAGATATTGTATCTAAAGTCCTACTTTTTGTTGAAAATATAGACGAAAGAAGGAATAAAAAAGAGTAAAGTTTTAGGTTATATAAGACGATAAGATAGATAGAATCATTAATAATACGGGGAGGAATTAATAGAATGAGAATTAATCATAATGTACCTGCTATGAATGCACATAGATTACTTAATGTTAATAATGCTTTTGCATCAAAGTCACTTGAAAAATTATCTTCAGGTAAGAGAATAAACAGAGCTGGGGATGACGCGGCTGGAATGGCAATCACAGAAAAGATGAGAGCTCAAATAAATGGACTTAAGATGGCTTCAAGAAACTCTCTTGATGGTGTATCTTTGGTTCAAACTGCAGAAGGAGCTATGGCTGAGATAGACTCTATGCTTCAAAGAATGAGAGAATTATCTGTACAAGCTGCCAATGGTACTTCAACAGATGAAGATAGAAGCGCAATACAAGATGAAATAAATCAATTAACTTCAGAGGTAAATAGAATAGCAAATGGAACAGAGTATAATACAAGACATATATTAAGAGGTAACGAAGGACCAGATAGTAACACGGTAGTTCAAAAAATGAGTACTGGAGAAGTTGCAAAAATAAAAACAGATGGATTAGAAATAAATGCACCTAGCGAGATATTAAAAACGGATTTAAAAAATAAAACACTTACTGTTGAAGTAAATGGTAAAAAAACAGAAGTAAACTTACAAGGATTTGACGGAGCTGATAATAAAACATTAACGGGCGAAGAACTTTTAACTAGAATAAATGATGCATTAGGTGATGATGCAGTAGCTGTTTTTACATCTGATTATCAGATAGAAATCAGAACTGAAAAACCAGGTGGAGCTCAAAATATAAAATTAGAGGGAAGTGCAGTTCCTACATTATTCAAAACAGGTTTTGACGCAACTAATAACAATAGAATAAACATATATGGTAAAGCAGAAGATTCAGGTGGAACATCACATGGAGCCTTTTATTTTGATAAAGCCCCAGAAGATGGATCATTCATAATCGTAGGTAATGAAAGAATAGATTTTTATGATAGCTCAAAAGCTCCTTATGTAGGATCTAATAAAGCTATAGACATATCAGCTGGAATACCTAAAGGGGATGTAAGTGCTGTTACAGAAACAAAACCATATGATCCTACAACTACTCCTGTTACAAATGGAGAATTTGAATTTGATATTGAGAAAGATTTTAAGGCAGGAGATATAATATTAATAAATGGAGTAGAGTTTAAAGCGGTAGAAAAAGCTTCAACTCCAGCTAAAGAAAATGAATTTGTAGTAGATACAGCAACTCCAAGTACTACTAATACTAATTTAGTAAATGCTATAAAAGGGCACTCTGAACTAAAAGAAATATATAAAACAACAGAAACAAAATTACAGACAGCAGGAAGTAACGCAGCTGACAAATTATCTTTTGATGCAGGTTTAGAAAATACAGCAACAGGAAACGATTTAAAGATAAAAATTTCTAGTACACTTAATGGTACAGATGATGTAAAGGCAGCATATGATTCAGCATCTAATACTATAACAATTAATTTAGCATCTACAACTCAAACAAAGAATACAGCAGCAGAAATAGAATCTAAAATTCAAGCTTTAACTAATGCTGATGGATTTGATTTCTCTAAGATTACAGTTACAGGAGAAGGTGGATATTCAACTGGCGGGGTAGCCGTAGCTAATAAACCTACTGCAGATGTTGATTTTGAATTCAAAGGTTTAGTAACATTAACAGGTTCTAAATTAAATTTTGAAACAGAATCACACACTAAATTAACAGCAGAAATGTCTAGAACTAAGAGTCCTGAGGACATAGTTGCAGAAATAAAGAAAAATATACAATTAAATGATGTTAAGTTCGAAATTAATCCTAATAATACAAAAGAATTATTATTAGAAGCTAAAGAGGTTGGATTCAATGGAAATTTAACAAGTCTTGAAGGAACGCTTGAAGAATTCAACACAAATTTACAAGTAGGAGCAAACACTGGACAATCATTCAGACTAGAAGTTGGAGATATTCGTGCTAAATCTTTAAGAATTTCTTCTGATAAGCCAACTGGAAATCCTGGGGTAAATGGAGCTGCTTATGTTGAGATAACTAATGTAACGGATGGAGTTTCTTCAACTAATGTAGAGTATGCAATAGATGTATCAGAAGAAGCGAAGGCATCTGCAGCTATTAAAGTATTTGATAATGCAATACTTGAGGTTACTAGAGAAAGATCGAAGCTTGGAGCTACTCAAAATAGACTTGAGCATACTATTGCAAATCTTGATAATACTAATGAGAATTTAACAGCTGCTATGTCACGTATAGAAGACACTGATATGGCACTTGAAATGGCTAACTTCCAAAAATTAAGTGTACTTCAACAAGCAGGAGTATCTATGCTTGCTCAGGCTAACCAACAACCGCAATCAATTCTTAAATTACTTGGATAAAATTAAAATCTAATTCAACTGGAGTTTTTACTTCAGTTGAATTCTTAGCTTTCAGATAAGATTGGAGGTAATTAGATGATAGAAAAAGAATATTTAGCTTCAAGAGTTGCAACAGCTAACGAAGCACAGCTTGTAGCTATAATGTATGAAGGGCTAATTGATACATTTAATGAATGTATTTCTAATCTAGATGAAAAAGAAAGTTTAGATATTTTGATGGATAAGTGTAGAGATATATTAGCAGAGCTTATGGCTACATTAACGGGAGATTCTGAAATAGCAAATAACTATAAGAGTTTATATTTATATATTAATAATAATATAACTGAAGGTTATATTACTAAGGATAAATCTAAGTTTGAAGAAGCTATAAAGGTTATGACTCCTTTATATGAAGGATGGAATGAACTTGGTGAAAAAATGTATATGGATAATATAAAGGAAAACAAAGGTCCTAAAGTTGTTGCAGGAATGACATATGGAAAAGGGTATGTTAATGAAAGTGTAATGAATAACCAGAATAGATGGGAAAAAGGATAGATGAAAAGTCTCGCATTGTAACAATGCGAGATTTTTTTTGTAATATAAAGTGAATAGTGACGGATGAAATTGAAAATAATTGAAAAAAAGTATGATATTACATCAAACTAGTTTTTGAATATATAGTTTTTTTGATATAATGATTTTATAAGTTTGAATAAGGAGCGATTAATATGAATATAGAGAAAATACTACAAGAAGAATTAAATTTAAAATCTTCTCAGGTAATAAATACTATAAAAATGATAGATGATGGAAATACTATACCTTTTATCGCTAGATATAGAAAAGAGATGACGGGAAATTTAAGTGATGTTGTATTAAGAGAGTTTTATGATAGATTAAATTATCTTAGAAATTTGAAAAATAGAAAAGAAGATGTTATTAGAATAATACAAGAAGGCGGAAATTTAACTGACAAAATAAAAAGTGATGTAGAAAAGGCTAAAACATTACAAGAAGTTGAAGATATTTATCTTCCATTTAAGCCTAAAAAAAGAACTAGAGCTACTATAGCTAAAGAAAAAGGACTAGAAAAATTAGCTCTATCTATAATGAATTATGATATAAATGATATAAATAGTGAGGCTAAAAAATATATAGATGAAGAAAAGGATGTTAAAACTGAAGAGGATGCTATAAAAGGAGCTCTTGATATAATAGCTGAAATGATATCTGAGGATGCTTCTCTTAGAAAGATTATAAGAAGAATAGCTTTAAATGATGGAGTTATATCATGTAAAGGAAGCACAGAGGAAAAATCTGTATATGATATGTATTATTCTTACTCTGAAAAGGTTAAGACTATGGCACCGCATAGAATTTTGGCTATAAATAGAGGAGAAAAAGAAAAATTCTTGAAAGTTAAATTAGAGCTTAACGAAGATTTGATTATAGATAAGATAAAAAATATTAATATAAAGAATAAATCTAATCAGTTGTCAAGTTATATTGAACAAGCTATAAATGATTCATATAAAAGACTTATATTTCCTTCAATAGAGAGGGAGATAAGAAACCATTTAACTGAAAAGGCACAGGAAAGGGCTATAAAAGTATTTGGAGAAAATATAAAAAAATTACTACTTCAACCTCCCGTTAAAGGAAATGTAGTTATGGGATTTGATCCTGCATATAGAACAGGATGTAAGATAGCCGTAGTTGATGAAAATTCAAAACTACTAGATACAACTACAATTTATCCTACAAAACCTCAAAATGATGAGGAAGGATCTAAAAAGGTATTAATAGAGCTTATAAATAAGTATAATGTAAATATAATAGCTATAGGAAATGGTACTGCATCAAGGGAATCTGAGATGTTTGTTGCCAATTTAATAAAGGAAATAGATAAAGATGTAAAATATATAATAGTAAGTGAAGCAGGGGCATCTATTTACTCTGCGTCATCATTAGCTACAGAAGAACATCCAGATATTAATGTATCTATAAGGGGAGCAATATCTATAGCCAGAAGACTTCAAGATCCTCTTGCTGAGCTTGTAAAGATAGAGCCGCAGCATATAGGTGTTGGGCAATATCAGCATGATATAAATCAAAAGAGGTTAGGATCAGTGCTAGAAGGAGTAGTTGAGGACAGTGTAAATGCTGTAGGAGTTGACCTAAATAGTGCATCTTATTCTCTTCTTCAACGTGTATCTGGAATAAGTAAATCTGTTGCTAAAAATATAGTATTATATAGAGATGAAGTTGGAGAATTTAAATCTAGAAAAGAACTTAAAAAAGTAAAAAGATTAGGTCCATCAGCTTTTGTACAGTGTGCAGGATTTTTGAGAATAGATCATTCAGAAAATATGTTAGACAATACAGGAGTTCATCCTGAAAGTTATGATGCATGTAAAAAATTAATAAAAAGATTAGGATATACACTTGATGATATAAAGAACAAAAATATAGAAGATATAGATGATAAAATTAAAAATTTGGGTATAGAAAATTTGAGCTTAGAATTAAATATAGGGGTTTTAACTTTACAAGATATAATAAATGAAATTAAGAAACCAGGGAGAGATCCTAGGGATGAAAGTATAAAACCTGTATTTAGAAGTGATGTTTTAAAAATAGAAGATATTAAAGAGGGTATGATACTTAAGGGGACTGTTAGAAATGTAGTTGATTTTGGAGCTTTCGTCGATATTGGAATTAAGAATGATGGATTAGTTCATAAATCACAAATGAGCGATAGATTCGTTAAAGATCCAATGCAAATTGTATCTATAGGAGATATAGTAGATGTTAAAGTTATACAAATAGACTTACAAAAGCATAAGGTGTCACTTTCTATGAAGGGGATTTAAATTATATGAGTATATGTAAATCATTAAGTATGGCGAGTAAGTTAAATAGTAATATGATACTTAGCACTAAACTTTATAAAGATTATACAATATTATTTAAATATATTAATATTATTTTACGTAAAGAAGGTAGAATAATTATAATAGTAGATGAGATTTATGAAAATGATTTTTTTGTTGAAGAAAAATTAAAAGAATATAGATTATATGAACACATAAAATCGGGTAGAGTTATTATAAAAAAACGTGAAGATTTTATAAATAATATGGGATTATTTTATGAGTTGAAAATAGAAAGTGAAAAACTAGGATACGAAACTAATTATATAGTAGGTATTTATTCTAGCGTTGTCAATATGAAAACAGAGCTTATAAAGAAGGCTATAGCAAATGAATATAAAATATGCTGTTATTATAATGTACTTGAATTATCAATAGAAGATTTACTTGAAATATCTGTTTATTATGAAGCTATATTGTTTGAAGATGATGAAACAATTGAAATATATAATAATAAAAAGATTAAAGAGCTTGAGTTGATATTACAAAGTATACGATCGTCAGTTATAGCAAAAAAAAATACATATGACAATGTAAAGGATCTTGAAAAACTCAATTCTTTTTTAGGTAGTGTAAATACAATAAACAATTTAGATGATTTTTTAAAGAAGTTTTTAGAGCTTGTAAGCAGTATAACTCTATGCAAAAGAAGTGGTGTTTTGACTAAATCTGAGTTTGAAAATTTTCAAATATATTATGAAATAGGAGATCCTTGTGAATGTGTTAGAGGTTATATAGATATAACATTTAATGAAAATGAATTAATAAAAACTGTCGAGAAAAACAACAAGGTCATGGTATTTTTGAATATAAATGAATTTACCGTTATTTATTTATGTTTTGATAAGAATAAAAAGCAACATATGAATAAAGAAATACTTGAAATATATTCCTCTTCTGCTAAAAACATAGTAAATTCATTTTTAGAAAAGATAAAGAATGATAGAATAATAAGTCAGAATGAAAAGCTAAAGGCGTTAGGTGAAATATCTAATGGAGTAGCACACGATTTTAATAATATATTGGCTACTATATCTGGATATGTCGATTTATCACTTGCCAAAAGACAAGATGACAATATTAGAGAATATTTGGAGATTATAAAAAGAGCTTCTCTTGATGGAGCTGAAATGTTAAGAAGAATTCAAGAGTTTACTAAGAACATAAGAGAAGAAGAAAATTCGTTTTTTAGATTTGAAAGAATTATGAAGATAGTTCTAAATATGATAAATCCTAGAATAAGCGATAAGAATATGCTTGGAATAGATATAAATATAAATGAAGAATTAAATGCTAAAGGACATGTTAAAGGTAGAGAATTTGAGATAAGAGAAGTTATAATAAATATTTTAAATAATGCTATAGATGCTATGCCTAATGGTGGGGATATAAATATAAAAACATATAATATGGATACAGATATTTATATTGAAATAGAAGATTCAGGTAATGGAATACCTAAGAACATTCTATCTAGAATATTTGATCCATTTTTTTCGACTAAAGGAGTTAATGGAAACGGAATAGGATTGTCCGTATCATACAAGATAATAAAGGACCATGGCGGCAGCATAAAGGTTGAAACTGAAGAGGGTGTAGGATCTAAATTTATAGTTTCTATCCCAACACATTTAGAGGAAGTTGTTAATATAAGTAATGAAAGTGAAAAAAAAGATGAGAAGTATCATAAAATATTAGTTGTAGATGATAAAGTACCAGTTGCAATGGCAACTGGAGAAATAATAAAAAGTATAGGAAAAGAAGTAGAGATATGCTATAGTGCTAAAGAAGCACTACAAAAATTAGAATTTGACAAATATGATTTAATAATAAGTGACCTAGCAATGCCGAACTTAAATGGGATAGAACTTGCTAAAAAAGTAAAAAGTAAATATGTGGATATAAAGTTTGTGTTAATGACTGGCTGGTTAGGAGATATAGATAATTATAATGATACGACTATTGATTATATATTAGAAAAACCATTTGGCATAGATGAAATAAAGAAAATATTGCAGATGCTAAATTAGGAGGAGTATGATGATTCAGTGGGGGAATATAGGGGTTATAGGTTCATCTAAACTATTTGCAGTAGATTTAATGAAAAAAACTATAGATGAAGCGCTGGATAATAATAGAAAATGTGCATTTTTAGGAGAAAAGAAATTACTAAACACTATAGGGAATTATAGAGATGATGAAGTTATAGTTATAGAGGATAATAAAATTGAAGTAGAAGAATATAAAAAATACTTTAATATGAGTATAGTGATAACTTCAGATTGGATACATAAATACAGATATTATATTTCGGAAAATAAAGAGATATACTTTGATATTATAACTAATAAAAATCATAGAATATTAACATTTTTTAATATAATTGATTTTGAAATCGAACTTATAGATAAATTTTTAGTAATCCATGATAAATTAATATTTGAAAATGAAAATGAAAGACAAAGTATAGAAGTTGAAGACCTAAGTAATATAAAATTTTTATTAAAATCTATAAAAAAATCTAAAATAGATAATCTAGATCTTCAAAAGAACAAAAAGAATTTGGAAACATTGAATAACTCTATAATAAACTTTAGTTTTGAAAGTGACATTGAAAAAATAACAAAAAATGTTATAGAAACTGTACTTGAAATAACAGATGCAGATTATGGTTCTATAACAGTATTATTTAGCAGCAATAAAATAGAAAAAGAATACTCTTACTCTAAGATAGATATGACTTATAGTTATAGAATACATTGTAATGGAGAAATAGTAGGAATATTAACCCTTGGATATCGAGAAAATTATAATAAAGGAAAAGCAGACGAATATATAATAGATGTTATATGCAGTAGTTTGGGAGATATAATATATGCAATAAAAGAAAAAGAAGAGGGGAAATTACTTAAGAAAACAGATAAAAATATAAGATATACTGGTGAACTTGCTGGAGGAATAGTGCATGATCTTAACAATATATTTTCTATAATAAAGGGATATACTCAACTTCTTGGCATAAATAAACAAGCGTATAATATAAAAGAATATATAAATATAATCCAAGATGGAGCTAATGAAGCTATAGATAAGGTTAAAACTTTGCAGGATTTCTCTAGAAACATAAAAGAAGATAAGAAATATATATTAATAAATGATATAATTAAAAAAGCCATAAAGACTACTAGGCCTAAATGGGAGAATATGACTTATATAAAAGGCAGAAATATAGACATAATATTGAATTTAAATAGTGAAAAAACTATATTCGTGCAAGAATCTGATATACAAGAATCAATTGTAAATATGATATTGAACTCAGTGGATTCTATGGAAGAAGGCGGAAATATATATATAAACACTTATGATTTAGATGGAGAAGTATTAATCGAAATAATAGACCAAGGAAAAGGAATGGATAAAGAAATATTAGATAACATATTTAAACCATTCTTTACTACAAAGCAAAAAAGTACAGGTCTTGGTCTTAGTATAGTTAAGAAAAATATAGAAGCGAATGAAGGAAATATAGGTGCCACTTCTATTAAAGGACAAATGTCTAAATTTGAAATACGACTGCCTATAAAGGAGGAAAATGAAGAATGTTATGCATAAAAAATGCTAAAATAAACACAGTGACAAATGGAATTATACAAGGAGATATATTAATCGAAAACGGTAAAATAAAAGAAATAGGAAAAGACATAGTGGTACCTCTAGATGTAAAAGTGGTAGATGCAAAAGAAAACTATGTATTTCCAGGATTTATAGACCCTCATACTCATGTTGGAATGTGGGAAGATGGAATGGGACATGAAGGGGCTGATGGAAATGAAGAGACAGACCCTATAACACCTCACTTAAGTGCTGTTGATGGAATTAATGCCATGGATAGAAACTTTAAAGAAGCATATGAGGGTGGAATTACAACTGTAGCAAGTGGTCCTGGAAGTGCTAACGTAATAGGAGGACAATTTATAGCTTTAAAAACATATGGAGATAGAATAGATGATATGGTATTAAAGACTATAGGAATGAAAATAGCTTTTGGAGAAAATCCTAAATCAGCATATGGAAAAGAAGATAAAACTCCACAAACAAGAATGGCTACAGCAGCTTTACTTAGAGAAACATTAAAAAGAGCTCAATTTTATCTTGAAGATATGATAGATTATGAAGAAGATGAAGATTGTGACAGACCTGAATACGATAATAAGTTAGAAGCATTGATTCCTGTTCTTAAGAAAGAAATACCACTTAAAGCTCATGCACATAGAGCTGATGATATATTTACAGCTATTAGAATCGCAAAAGAATTTGATCTAGATCTTACTATAGATCATTGTACCGAAGGCCACTTAATAACAAAGCATTTATCTAAAGAAAACTATCCAGTTCTTGTAGGACCATCTTTATCAGAAAGATGTAAAATAGAGCTTAGAAATTTAACATTTGAAACACCTGGAATTCTGTCTAATGAAGGACTTAATGTTTCTCTAATGACAGATCACCCTGTTGTTCCAATTCAATACTTACCTCTTTGTGCATCTCTTGCTGTAAAAGCTGGAATGGATAAGAATAAGGCTATAGAAGCTATAACTATAAATCCTGCTAAGGTTTTAGGTCTTGACGATAGAATAGGATCTATAGAAGTTGGAAAAGATGCAGATATAGTTATATGGAATGGGCATCCACTTGATATTCAAAGTAACGTAGCATGTACCATAATAAATGGTGAGGTAGTTTACTCAGCTTAATTTAAAATATTATATATTTAAAATTACTTTGACAAACTATTAGAAAAGTATTAATATTATATTATAAATTAAAACTAAAAAAGTATGAAGATAATCTTCAGGGCAGGGTGAAATTCCCGACCGGCGGTAAAGCCCGCGAGCCATTTAATGGCAGACTTGGTTAGATTCCAAGGCCGACAGTAAAGTCTGGATGAAAGAAGATGATAAGATAGTGTATGTATATGCATATCTATATCTATTTTGATTATTAAGCCTGAAGTTTAACTTCAGGCTTTTAATATTTAAGGGGGATATAAATATGTATAATCAAGCTACTACAAAGAAGAATCTTTTCACTACATCTGTTTTAGTTAAAATATCTATTCTATCTGTTATATCATATTTAATAATGTTTATTGAGTTTCCAATAGTATTTGCACCCGGTTTTTTAAAATTAGATTTTTCTGATATACCAGCTATAATAGGTGGTTTTGCTCTAGGGCCAGTGGCTGGAATATTTATAGAACTTATAAAAAATTTATTACACTTTATAACAAAAACTGATACAGGTGGTGTTGGAGAAATAGCTAACTTTCTAATAGGAGGAGCTTTCGTATTTATATCATCTGGAATATACCATCTTGGAAAGAACAAAAAGAATGCTATAATTGGATGCTTGATAGGAACAATAGGTATGAGTATAGTTGGAGCTTTAGCTAATCAGTATTTGCTTATTCCATTTTACGCAAATATGTTTCCAATAGATGCTATAGTTCAAATGGGAACTGTTGTAAACAAGAATATAGTAGATGTTAAGACTTTAATATACTATGGAGTTGTACCTTTCAATATATTTAAAGGTATTGTAATGTCTGTTGTTACAGCTATCTTGTATAAGAAGGTTTCTTGCATAATAAAGTAGATTCAGTAAAAGTAAAAACTAGTTAATGAGATGCAAAATTTCTGTATTTGGAATGAAATTAATATAGACACAATAAAAAAGGCTATGAATAATATTCATGGTCTTTTTTTTGCGAATTTTTTGCAACTATTTTACAAGTTCATGATAGTTTTATAAAATTAAAATTATATACTTAAATGATAGTATTTAAAAATGAGAATATAGTTAATGATAATAATTATAGATATCTAAGCATAAAAGGAGATGATTTTATGATAAATATATTGATAGTAGAAGATGAAGCTAGTATATCTAATTTGATAAAGATTAATTTAGATGTAGCAGGATACAGTACAAGACAAGCTTATGATGGAGAAGAAGCTTTAGATATAATAAGTGAAAATAAAATTGATTTGATACTTTTAGATGTTATGATACCCAAAATTGATGGGTTTGAATTAATACAAAAAATAAAACACATGAATATACCTGTTATATTTCTTACTGCTAAAGATTCTCTTATAGATAAGGTAACAGGTCTTAGACTAGGTGCTGAAGATTATATAGTAAAACCATTTGAAGCTATAGAGCTTCTTGCAAGGATAGAGGTTGTTCTTAGAAGGTATGGAAATAATGACAATATAATAAAATTTAAAAATATAAGTATCCTTTTAAATGATAGAGTTGTGAAAATAAATGATAAAGTAGTGGATTTGACTTTAAAGGAGTTCGAACTTTTCGTATTATTATTAAAAAATAAAAATGTGGCTTTAACTAGAGAAGGTATACTTCAAAAAGTTTGGGGATATGAGTATTATGGAGAAACTAGAACTGTAGACAATCATATTCAAAAGATAAGAAGTAAACTAAATTTAAATGACAATATAAAAACTGTTTATAAAGTTGGATATAGATTGGAGGATTAAATATGAAGCTATGGCAAAAAATATATTTAGTACTCATTGTATTATTTCTCATTACATTTAACATAGTAGGGTTTGCTATAATACAAAAAAACTATAACGAAAGTATAGATAAAGAAATTCAAAATTCCTTAAAACAACATGATAGTATAGCATATGCAATAGATATGAATTTTAACTTATTCAACGATTATGCGTATGTTATAGATTATATAAAAAAAGAAACTATTAAAAATGATATTAAAATAGAGTTTTTAACTAAAGATAACGATATACTTTTTAGCAATTTGGGTTTTGATATATCTTCTCAAAGAGAAGAATTGAAATCTTTGACTTTGTATAAAAAGAACTATATTTTAAGAAGGGTAGAAGAGAGAGAGTATATATTTGTATCAAGTCTTATAAATGTAAATGATAAAAATTTTAAATTTTCATATGTAAAAAATATAGATTATATATACAATGAAAAGAATGACGATTATAATTTTTTATTAAAGTTTGAGATATATATATTACTTATATTCGCTATAATAATATATTTTATAAGTAGAAAAATAACTAGTCCTATAGATAGTATTATAGAATCTACACAGAATATATCAAGTGGAAATTATGATAAAAGGCTGGATATAAAATCTTTAGATGAGTTAGGAATATTATCAAGTAACTTCAATGTTATGGCAGATAAAATAGAAGAAAAAATACTTGAGCTACAAAACATAAATGATGAAAAACAAAGATTTATAGATAATCTAACACACGAAATAAAAACTCCATTAACATCTATAATAGGATATTCTAACTTACTTCTTACAACAAAAGTAGATGAAAAAATACAATACGAATCTTTAAAATATATAAATAGTGAGGGTAAAAGATTACAAGAGTTATCTAGCAAAATGATGAATCTGATATGCCTTAATGCAGATAACTTTGAGATGAAAAATGAAAATATAATGGAAATACTTAAATATATAAAAGAATCATTTAGAATAAAACTAAATGAAAAGAATATAAACCTCATAATAAATGGGAAGGACTGTAATTTATATATTGAAAAAGACTTAATGACTATAATGATATCAAATCTAGTAGATAATGCTATAAAAGCTTCTTGCAATAACTCTAACATATATCTTAATTCATATAAAGAAAACTTAAATACAATAATAGAGCTTAGAGATACAGGAATTGGAATATCTAAGGAACATATAGATAAGATTATAGAACCTTTTTATATGGTAGATAAATCTAGGAGTAGGAAAAATAATGGAGCTGGAATAGGTCTATCTATATGCAAAAAAATAGCTGATATTCATAATGCTGATATAGAAATAGAAAGTGAAATAAACAAAGGAACTACAATAAGAGTTATATTCAAGTAAAACAAAACTTTACAACTATATTACAATTTGACTAAAACTTCATAACTTCTCAACATTATAATTAAATTATCAAAAAAACAATAAAGGAGATTATTATGAAAAATAAAACAATCATTATAAATTCAGCTATTATATTTATAATGTTAATACTAGGTTATAAAGCATTTGTTCTCATAAATGAGAATACGTCAGATGATAAAATAAGAAAAGATGTTGTGTATCACCAGACTATGAATAATGATATAACGGATAAAGAAATTGAAAATAAGGTTGTCAAGATTTTAGAAACATACTATAAAAAAGAAAAAATAAGAGAAAATTATAAAGTAATAATAAGGTATGAAACTCAAAAGGAAATATATAAATATCTAGATCGTACTGAAGAAAATATAAAAACAAATGATGATTATAAAGAAAAATATAGTTCTTATATAGAATATATAAATAAAATTAAGAATGATATAAATTACGGTATAATAAATGTATTTGTTGAACCAAAGGATAAATCAGAACAACATACTGGTTACACTGTAGGGTTAAATGATAAAACAAATGAAATTTTATATAGTTCTTCTTGGAACAATATAGATATATATTCTATGAGTAAAGAAGAGTTAATAGAATATGAAAAACAGGTTATAAATAATAAAGAAGCAGATAAAATAGCTAGAAAATTTTTGATTCAAAATAATATAATAGATGATAAGAATTCAAGTTACGAAAACCTGGAATTAAGACATGATAACTATAACTCAAATTATGTAACTTTATTTTATAAAAACAAAGATAATGATTTATTAAACGTTACAATAAATAAAAGTACAAAAGAAGTTATAGGATTTGCACTTGGAATTCAAGCTCAATTAGATTATATAAGAATATAAAAGTTTACAACTATCTTACAACTCTATTGAAATTTAAAAAAATTTGAAGAGTATAATTAAGTTAAAGACAACACAAAAAGGAGAGAGATAATATGAATATAAAAAAATTCGCAAGTGCTTTAATAATTATGACTTGTATAGTTGGACTTTCAGCATGTGCAAAAGATGATGTTCCAAGCAAAGAACAAAATCAAGTAGAGGTTGAGCAGAGTAAAGATGTACAATCAGAAAATGGACAAGTTGAAACAAAAGAAGATAATCAATCTAATACTAATGAAAATGATTCTGAGGGCTTAGACTTATCTAATGTAAAATATATAGGATATGAAGCAACTAGAGATGAAAAACTTGAAGAGGCAATACACAAAACTATGCCAGAGTATGATAAAGAGACATATGGACCAGTAAGATATTACTATAATAAAGTAGATCTTAATGGAGATGGAAAAGAAGAAATATTCACAGTGTTATATGGAATGTATGTTGCAGGTAGCGGTGGAGGAACTGGACTACTATTTGATAATGACTACAACTTAGTAACACAGTTTTCATTAGTTAGGACTCCTGTAATAATAAGTGATAATAAAACTAATGGATGGAATGAAATATTGATGTATGTATCAGGTGGAGGAGTAGAGAGCTTCTATGCTCAAATGAAATTTGATGGAAAAACTTACCCATCTAATCCGTCTGTACAATCAGAAGTAAAGCCTGGAACGAAAATAGAAGGTAAAGCTATAATTGCAAATGAGGCTACATGGGATAATGGAATAGAGCTTAACTAAATATATAAAAGAAAAAATGTATATGAAATTAACATCAATACAATGGTGTTTTCATATACATTTTTTATTGTATATGAAATTATATAAAGCGAATTTTGTATTATTATAATTTTTTGTGTTTTTTGATATAATAAGGTGCATAGTGATTATTTGGTTAAAACTAAGGTTAGATAGGAGCAAAATATGGACAAGATATATTTAAAGAATGAACAAGAGACTAGTGAAATTGGATATAGATTAGGGCAACTTTTAAATAAAGGTGATGTAGTATGCTTAATAGGGGATTTAGGTGCTGGAAAAACTACTATAACAAAGAGTATAGCAAAAGCGCTTGAAGTAGATGATTATATTACAAGCCCTACATTTACGATAGTCAATGAATACGATGGAAAATACCCTCTGTATCACTTTGATGTTTATAGAATATCATCTAGTGAAGATATGTATGAGATAGGATTTGAAGAGTATTTATATGGAGATGGGATATGTATTATAGAGTGGGCTAATTTAATAGAAGATATACTTCCAGATGAATATATAAATATAGAACTTAACTACAAAGATGAGGGTAGAGAAATGATAATTACTACTCATGGAGAACATTACGAAAACATAATAAAGGAGATAATTAAATAATGAAGGTACTTGGAATTGATACATCTTCAAAAGCTGCATCTGTTGCAATTATGGAAGATGATAAACTTATATCAGAATATACTATAAATAATAATAAAACACATTCACAAAAGCTTATGCTGATAATTGAAAATATGTTTAAACTTAATGAAATGAGTGCTGAGGATATAGATCTAATATCAGTATGTGTGGGGCCTGGTTCATTTACAGGGCTTAGGATTGGAGTTGCTACAGCTAAAGCTATAGCTCATGTGAGAGATATACCTGTGGTTGTTGTAAATTCACTTGAAGCACTTGCGTTCAATATGGCTATGACAAACAAAACAGTATGTCCTATGATTGATGCACAAAAAAAACAAGTGTATACTTGTAAATATTCTTGGGATAAAGATTGTTTATTAAAAGTAGAAGACATAGATGTAAAAAAAGTAGATGATTTAGCAGCGGAATTTAAATCTTCATGTGAAGAATTTGTATTGGTTGGAGAAGGTGTAGGTTTACATAAAGAAGTTTTCGAAAATATAAATAATGTATATATAGCTCCTAATTCTCATAGAACATCAAGAGCATCTAGCATATGCGAAATAGGTATACAGAAATTTAAAAAAGGAGATACAAAAACTCATTATGATGTAGTACCTTATTATATAAGAAAATCTCAAGCAGAGGTTCAATATGAAGAAAAGATGAAGAGGTTGAAGGAAGATGGAAAATAATATAGTTATAAGAAATCTACAAGAAAAAGATATAGATGATTTAGTGGAAATAGAAGAACTTTGTTTTAAGACACCTTGGACAAAGCATTCATTACAAAAAGAACTCAAAAACAAACTTGCAAGATACAAGGTAATAGAAAAAGATTCAAAAATAGTGGCTTATGCAGGAATTTGGTTTGTAGTAGATGAAGGTCATATAACAAATGTTGCAGTTCATCCTGATCATAGGGGATTAGGTCATGGAAATCAGATTATAGAAGCTTTAATAGATGAATGTGCAAAAAGTAATATAATATCTATGACTCTTGAAGTTAGAAAATCAAATGATACAGCTATTAAGTTATACAAAAAATACGGTTTTAAATTGTCTGGAATAAGACCTGGATATTATACGGATACTCAGGAGGATGCACTTATTATGTGGAAAGATATAGAAAAAGGAGAAGAAATATGAATGATATAATAACTTTAGCAATAGAAAGTAGTTGTGATGAAACTTCTGCCGCTATACTTAAAAACGGAAGAGACGTGATATCTAATATAGTTGCAACTCAAATAGATCTTCACAAAAAATTTGGAGGAGTAGTTCCAGAAGTTGCGTCTAGAAAACATGTAGAGAGTATAGATGCAGTGATTCAAAGTGCTTTAGACGAGGCAAATATGACATTTGATGATATAGATATAATAGGTGTAACGCACGGACCAGGGCTAGTAGGAGCTTTATTAGTTGGACTATCTACTGCAAAGGCTTTATCATTTGCATTAAATAAGCCGCTTGTAGGAGTTAATCATATAGAAGGACATATAAGTGCAAACTTTATACAAGATAAAGAATTAGAACCTCCTTTTATATGTTTGATAGTGTCGGGTGGACATACTCATCTTGCAGAAGTTAAAGACTATGGAAAATACGAGATACTTGGAAGAACTAGAGATGATGCAGCTGGTGAGGCATTTGACAAAATAGCAAGAGCAATGAAACTTGGCTATCCAGGAGGACCTATAATAGATAGATTATCTAAGATGGGAGATAAGGATAGCATTAAATTCCCTAGGATATACTTAGAGAATGATAGCTATGATTTTAGTTTTAGTGGGCTTAAATCATCAGTTTTAAATTATTTAAATGCAAAAAAAATGAAAAATGAAGATATAGTAGTTGAAGATGTTGCGGCATCATTCCAACAAAGTGTTGTAGAAGTACTTACTAGCAAAGCTATAAAGGCAGCTAAAGAAAAAGGTTATGATAAAATAGTTCTAGCGGGAGGAGTAGCCGCAAACTCTGGGCTTAGAGAAATGTTAGTAACTGAGTGTAAAAGTCATAATATAGATGTTAAATATCCATCCCTTGATTTATGTACAGATAATGCTGCTATGATAGGGTGTGCAGCTTATTACGATTATATAAACGGTAAGGTAGATGACCTTAGCTTAAACGCAGTTCCGAATTTAAAACTAGGACAAAAATAGAGATATAAATTCATATATAATTAAAGAAGGGCTTATTACATAAGCCCTTCCCACAATTCATATAAATTTTCTAGTTTTGTTTCAAATTCAGATTTTTTAGATGTAACTTCTTTAGATTTTTCAGGATTAGAATACACCTCTTCTTGGCACATAAGTTCATTTAGGTTTTCTATTTCAGATTCAACTTCCATTATTTCTTTTTCGATGTTCTGCCTTTGAACCCTCAATTTTTTTTCAGATTGTTTCTTTTCTCTTTCTTTTCTTTTTTCTTCTTTTATTTGAGTTTTAGTTTTTTCTTCAGTTACTTCAACCACAGATTCTTCTAATTGTTTTTTCTTTTCTATATAGTAATCGTAATTTCCAAGATACTCTTTTATGCCATCCGGACCTAGAAGGATTATTTTGTCTACAACAGTATTTAAGAAATATCTATCATGTGAAATAACTAATAAAGTGCCTTCATAATTGGATAAAGCTTCCTCTAACACTTCTTTAGAGTTAATATCTAAGTGGTTAGTAGGCTCATCTAAAAGTAAAAAGTTTGATTTTGAAAGCATAAGCTTTAAAAGCGCTACTCTAGATCTTTCGCCTCCACTTAAAGTCGATATTTTTTTGAAGACCTCTTCATCTTCAAATAGAAAGGCTGCAAGCATAGTTCTTATTGTACTTTGTTGTAGTAATTTATTTTCATTCCAAATTTCATCAATTATAGTATTATCTAAATTTAGAGTTTTTTGCTCCTGATGAAAGTAACCTATATTAACATTTTTGCCTAATTTGAAGTTTCCATCTATGAGTTCTAAATTATTCATTAAAACTTTGAATAAAGATGACTTACCTATACCATTAGGACCTATAAGAGCCACTTTTTCACCTTTATATATATTAAAATCAACATTTTTAAATAATACATTATCATCGTATCCAATAGATAAATTTTCAACAGCTAATACATCATTACCACTGGCTACACATGGCTCGAATCTAATACGAGCTTTTTTAGCAGCTGCATCAGGCTTTTTTAAAACATCTACTTTATCAAGAGCTTTTTCTCTACTTCTAGCTCTTTTAACTTGTTTTTCTCTACCAAATGCTTTTAATTTTTCTATAACTTCTTCTTGTCTTTTTATTTCTTTTTGTTGATCTTCATATTTTTTTTGTTCTATTTCTTTTTCTATTGCTGATTTCTTTACGAAATCAGAATAGTTACCATTATATGCAGTTAAAGTCTTGTTATGAAGCTCAAATACCCTATTTACAGTTTGATCTAAGAAGTATCTATCATGGGAAATTATAAGAATACTTCCTTTATACTGCTTTAAGAAGAATTCAAGCCACTCTACAGCGTCTGTATCAAGATGGTTGGTAGGCTCATCTAGTAGAAGTAGAGTTGGTTTTTTAAGCAAAAGCTTAGCTAAAAGGACTCTAGTCTTCTCTCCTCCTGATAATATATTAACATTTTTGACCATATCATCATCAGAAAAACCTAGTCCTTTAAGAACACCTTTTACTTCTGATTTATAACCATAACCATTTTTATCAGAAAATAATTCTAGTTTCCGAGAGTATTCATTCATTAATTTTTCAAGTTCTTTAGATTCTGCCTGTGAACTCTGAATTGATATTTTAGACTCCATATCGCGAAGATCTTTTTCCATACTTATAAGATCATTGAAAACTGTTAAAACTTCATCTAATATATTTTTTGTGGATTCGAAATTCATATTTTGCTCTAAATACCCTATTTCAGTACTCTTAGATGTGTATACATCACCGTTATCATAAGAATAATCCCCTGATAATATCTTAAATAAAGTGGTTTTACCAGTTCCGTTGATTCCTACAACACCTACTTTATCTCCTTCATTTACTGTAAAACTTATATCCTTTAATATAGAATTTACTCCAAAGCTTTTATTTATATTATTGCAAGATAAAACAATCATATTTATAACCTCCTAATTTAAAACAAATGCTAAGTAAAATTATAAAGTTTAAATAAGATATAATCAAGTTTTGTATAATTGATTAAATAATATTGATAAAAATATGTATAAATCGACAAGAAATGTGATATAATAGTCAGTATGAAATTTGACATACGAAAAACAGTTTGTTATAATTATATCAAAAGAAACTATATATGGAGTAGGTGAAGGAATGTCTAAACAAATTTCTATGGCTGTAATAAGAAGACTGCCAAAATATTATAGATACTTAAGAGACTTATTGGATAGAGATATATATAGAATTTCATCTAAAGAGTTGAGTGAGATAATCGGTTTCACAGCTTCTCAAATAAGACAAGATTTAAATAATTTTGGTGGATTTGGACAACAGGGATATGGATATAATGTTGAGGAATTATACAATGAAATCGGAAAAATATTAGGTATAGACAAAGGATACAACACTGTAATAGTAGGAGCAGGTAATTTAGGTCAAGCTATTGCAAACTATTCTGGATTTCAAAAGTCTGGATTTGAAATAAAAGCTTTATTTGAGGCTAATCCTAGACTTATAGGTCTTAAAATAAGGGATTTAGAGATATTCGATATAGAGGATATAGAAGACTATATAAAAGAAAATGATATCGAAATAGCTGTAATATGTACTCCTAAGGAGAGCGCTCAAGATATAGCAGATAGATTATCTAAGTCTGGAATAAGTGGGATATGGAATTTTGCACCAGTAGATTTGAATTTACCAGAAAATTTAGTAGTTGAAAATGTTCACTTAACTGAGAGTCTTTATACTCTATCTTATTTACTAAATGAAAAGAATAGTCAAAAATAAACAAAGAAGCTATCATTTGATAGCTTCTTTATTATGTATTATTCAGCGTTTGGTGCATCTACTGGGCATACTCCAGCACAAGCTCCGCAATCGATGCAAGTATCAGCATCTATAACATATTTGTCATCTCCAGCTGATATACAGCTAACTGGACATTCTGGTTCACAAGCTCCACAGCTTATGCAAGCGTCATTAATTTTGTAAGCCATTTTAAATTCCTCCTCTAAAAGATATAATTTTCTATTAAATTATAGCAGAAATATGAAAAAATAACAACTGCTAACGATATTATTATACACATAAAATACGATTTTAAACATATTTTTTAGTCGATTTTAATGTTGTAAGGAAAACGTGTGCTTTATAGAATTAGTAAACTTTATATTTAAAATGAATTTCATGAAAATTTGACAAACTTAAAAATTAAGAGTAAAATAAATAAAAGAAAAATATAGGTGATGGAGTTCACCTTAATTGCTTAAAAGCTGATGACTCCTATAGATAGTTATATCTATAGGAGTTTTTTATATGCTAAAAATTATATAATTTTGAATATGAGGATAACGTTGATCAAAGAATTAAATTTGCAACTATTTTTAAGCAACAGAGTCGTAAGACTTGTTGGCGCCATGAGCGCATGTGAATTTTGAGAACGGATCCCGTAGGACTCGTTGGCGACATGAGCTATGCGATAGCATAAAGTGAATTTTGTGTGTGAAAGTATAAAAAAATAGGAGGTAGTAACAATGGCAGGTAGTTTGGCAATAATTATAATATTAGGTCTTTTGATGAATGAATTATTTGAAAAAATAAAACTTCCAGGATTACTTGGAATGTTGATTTTGGGAATAATAATAGGTCCATACGGTATTGATTTAATAGACAATGGAGTTTTGAATATATCTTCTGATTTGAGAAAGATAGCACTTATAGTAATACTTCTTCGTGCTGGGCTAGGAATTAGTACGGGAGAACTTAAAAGAGTAGGTATTAGTGCAGCAAAATTGTCATTTATACCTGGAATAATGGAAGGCTTTACAATAGCATTTTTATCTATTAAAATATTGGGATTTTCATTTATACAAGGTGGCATATTAGGATTTATAATAGCAGCGGTATCTCCGGCAGTAGTTGTTCCTCAAATGTTAGAGCTTATGAACAACAAACTTGGAACAAACAAGGGAGTTCCTACACTAATAGTAGCTGGAGCATCTATAGATGATGTATTTGCGATAACGATATTTACAACATTTTTAGGATTATATTCAGGATCACATATAAATATAACTATGAAGTTGATAGGAATACCTGTATCTATATTACTTGGAATACTTCTTGGAGTGATAATAGGTATTATAATAATTAAAATACTTAAAATCTATAATATACATAATACAAAGAAAGTTTTAATAGTTTTGGGTGTGGCTATATTACTTACAACTTTAGAAGATGTTTTAAAAGATACAGTTGAAATAGCTTCATTGCTAGGAGTTATGACTATGGGATTTATAATAAGAGAAAAATCACCAAAGTTATCTGAAGTGCTGTCAAACGGATTCAATCACATATGGTTATTTGCACAAATACTTTTATTTGTACTAGTAGGGGCGCAGGTAAACACATCGGTAGCATTTGCATCTGGATTTGAAGGTCTTATTATAATATGTATAGGTCTTTTAGCAAGAAGTTTAGGTGTTTTGATTTCAGTTAAGGGAACAGATTTAAACTATAAGGAGAGATTATTCTGTGTTATATCATATACGCCAAAGGCAACTGTACAAGCTGCAATAGGTGGAATACCACTAGCAGCAGGAGTGGCCTCTGGAGAAGTAATACTTGCAATAGCAGTGCTTGCAATAATATTTACAGCACCTCTTGGCGCATTGGGGATTAAGTTATCTTCTAAGAGGTTGTTAGTTCAAGAGTAAGCTTTTAAGGAATATTTTATATAGTGTTTGAGCGAAAAATGAGGGGTATTAAAATACCGCTACTTAGTCAATATTTTAATAAAACTAAAGATTGAGCCACCTGAATATTCTAAAACTTATTAAACTCCCTGTGGTCAGACAAATAAGTTTTTTAACGTATATTCAGGAGTCACAATCTAAGTTTTATAGAAAAATATTAACAAAAAAGTAGCTAACATTTAAATACCCCTCATTTTTAATATGGTTGCTAATAGTAGATTATAACTAGCTAAAATTTATTTTATCTGAAAATCAAAAGTTATAAAACTTTATCTGGATTAAGTTTCTCTTTATAGGGAGTGTCAAGATCGATTTTATATTATTTGAATCAATATTAAAAAAACTGTCTATGAAAATATCGTTGTATCATCGGTATTCTCATAGATAGTTTTTTAGGTTAATCCATATAAAATAGAACTTACCCCACTGTAAAAAGTTCTTTGCTAAATACATTTAAAAAATACATTTAAAATCAATTTAAAATTTAAGATCTACACTTAAAAAATAAAGGGTATTAAAAATATTTAAGACATGAGTGGTATTTTGATACCCTTTGTTTTGACATTAAGCACATAATTTTGGTTATTTTAAACTGACTTTTGCTTTATAGTAGATAAACTCTCTGTTTCATCAATACTAATCCATGTATATTTAGGTCTTGAAATCTTTTGAGAGGTATAGATTACGTGATGTCCTGAAAATAAGTAACTTACCATACGAGCTATGAATAAAAATTTATATGGAATAACTTAATCCTCGTTATAAAGAAATCTAAAGGAGTATTTGTAGCATCAAAAGTACTTTTATAAACTGGATTAAGAAACTTTGTTAAATAAATATTAAAATGTGGAAGTTAGTTCATTAAATAATATGCTGTAAAGACAAAAACATATACAAGCTATAATTATTTTTAATATAATTATAAAGGTTATATCTGATATTTGAATTATCTCGTAGTAAGAGTGAGTAGCTCCTAAAGCTAATGCTACAAATTTCGATACAAAGCTTGATATAAAGCAGGGTATGGATGCAAAATATTACATTTCTCCAATTGCAACAATTTCCGTAGTAACCACAGATCCAAATACCTTACTTATGCCACCATGGAGTAATATTTTTATGTACATATGATCAACTTTAAATATATTACTTACTAATTCAGCCATACTGTATTCCATTTGAACTACTGTACATTCTCTTCTAGCAGATAGGAATGAGTCCATCAAAGGTGGTTTAGGACGATCCAAGGGAAACTTAATTTTCAAATATTCAAAAAAATAAAAGTATATCATATATATGATTAAAATACAATCTAAAATTAAAGTTGATATGTATATTTGAAAAATAAAGAAAAATCACAAACTTCAAAAAAGTGATAAATTTTAAACAAATATTGAAAAATAATATGAAATTGTAATATACTATTTAGTATATAAATATAATAAGTATATACAAATAACAGAAAAATGAAGGAGAGAAACTATTTGAAAGATTTATTAGAGTACAACCCTATAATTGCAGCGGTAAAAAATGATAAGGGCTTGCATGAGGCAGTGAAATCTGACTGTGAAATAATATTCTTATTATATGGAGATATGATTACATTAAAAGAAAAAGTTGATTTTTTGAATAAGAATAACAAAAAGGTTTTTGTTCATCTAGATATGATAACAGGATTTGCATCTAATCCCATAATAATAGACTATATAGCATCCTCTATGCATGTGGAAGGAGTTATAAGTACAAGAGTTAACATGATAAAAAGAGCTATAGATAAAAATATTAAAGCTGTTCAAAGATTTTTTATAGTGGACTCTATGTCTTTGGATAGTGCGCTTGAAAGTCTTAAGAAGGTTAGACCTCAAGCTGTTGAAATAATGCCAGGCATAATGCCTAAGGTTATAAAAAAGGTAAATTCTCAGCTTAAGATTCCAGTTATATCAGGAGGACTTGTTGAAACGAAGGAAGAGGTTATATCAATTCTTAAAAATGGAGCATCTTCTATATCAACTACGAATCCAAATATATGGGAAGAGTAAATTAATAGAATTTTCAAAAAACTCTTGACGTTTAGAAAATGGTGAATTATAATAAGATTACAACAACTTAATAAATAAAAGCTGGAGACGAGAGAGCTGTAATAATAGTCATTAATATTATAGTTGTCTCTTTTTTGTATTCTTGTTTCCAGCAAAAGTAAACGAACTTAATAGTTTCAAAAGAAGTCTAAACCCTTAATTTAAAGGATAAAGACTTTTTTTATAAAC
Source organism: Tepidibacter hydrothermalis (assembly GCF_029542625.1). Classification (GTDB taxonomy): domain Bacteria; phylum Bacillota; class Clostridia; order Peptostreptococcales; family Peptostreptococcaceae; genus Tepidibacter_A; species Tepidibacter_A hydrothermalis. Next base: position 3,541,296 of record NZ_CP120733.1, on the reverse strand, counting down.
ATCAGGAAAACATTTTCACAACAAAATAATACTTATGGGGGTGTAATTTTGAAGCATTTAGGAACTATTATAGGAACAGCTATTGCTGGTATGTTTGTAATGGGTGTTTGGGGTGCTTTCGCAGGAGCATATGGAATTGCTGGTGGTTGGTTTGCAGGATTTTTAATAATCGGAGTTATGTGGTATATGAATCATTATATTGGAATTGTAAACAACGAAGATGGAGCAGCTTGGATTGATATGGCTTTGGGAATTGCAGTAGCAGGAACAACAAGAGATGCTTTTATGGCAGGTAGTTTTGCTCCTATATCTACTTCAATGCTTACATTGATTATAGTAATTGCAGGTGGAGTTACAGGTGGAATTACAGCTGGACTTATTCAGAAAAATGTATTAAATAAAAAAGAAACTGAAACAGAATCTGTTTAAAAGGGGGAACTGTAATGACTTTAAAATTAGCAATAGGAACATTTGCTGGGGCATTTATATTTCCATTTATGATAAGACTTGTTTGGGGAAAATTAGTTGAAGATTTCGGTCCTGCAGGAGGATGGATGGCAGCTGCATTTATAGTTGGTCTTTGTTGGACTTTGAACCATGGAGTAGGAGCTATACATCAAATGGAAGGCGGAGCATGGATAGATATGGCATGGGCAGCAGGTATAGGATTATGGGCAGCAACGGTAGTTGTTGACAAAGCTGATGTAGGAAAATCAATACCTACAATTGTATTCTCTCTAATAGGAGGAACATTAGGTGGCTTCTTATTATCAACTTTCTTATAATAAATAGTAAATTATATTCTCTATAGATAAGAAATTTCTTATAGAGTAGGAAATTATAATATTTTAAATAAAAATATTGATTTGTAGTCTTACTGTTGATGTTTAACATATACTTATCTTAAAATAATAAAGTGGGGGGACTGTAATTATGCAAAAGAAATACATTATGTCTTTAGATCAAGGAACTACAAGCTCGAGAGCAATATTATTTGATAAAGAAGGAAAAATAGTAGGGGTTTCTCAAAAAGAATTTACTCAGATATATCCTAAAGGCGGATGGGTTGAGCATGATGCTATGGAAATATGGGGAACTCAAAGTGGAGTTGCTAGAGAAGTTTTAGAAAAGACTGGAATATCTCCTGAAGAAGTTGCAGGTATAGGAATCACAAACCAAAGAGAGACTACTGTTGTTTGGGATAAGAATACTGGAAAACCTATATACAATGCAATTGTATGGCAATGCAGAAGAACAGCTGATATATGTGACGGATTAAAAGAAAAAGGTCTTGAGGAAAGTATAAGAGATAAAACAGGACTTGTAGTTGATGCTTATTTCTCTGGAACAAAGATTAAGTGGATACTTGATAATGTAGAAGGAGCTAGAGAAAAAGCTGAAAATGGGGACTTATTATTTGGTAATATAGATACTTGGTTAATTTGGAACTTAACTAGAGGTAAGGTACATGTAACAGATTATACTAATGCATCAAGAACAATGATTTATAATATAAAAGAGTTAAAGTGGGATGATGAATTACTTGAAGCTCTTGATATTCCAAAATCTATGCTTCCAGAAGTTAAACCTTCAAGTTGTGTATATGGAGTTACTGATGAGCATACGTTTGGTGGAGCTCAAATACCTATAGCAGGAGATGCTGGAGATCAACAAGCAGCACTATTTGGTCAGGCATGTTTTGATGAGGGTATGGCAAAGAATACTTATGGAACTGGATGCTTTATGCTTATGAACACAGGTGAAAAGCCAGTAGCATCTAAAAATGGATTATTGACTACTATAGCATGGGGTGTAGACGGAAAGGTTGAATATGCTCTTGAAGGAAGTATATTTATAGGTGGAGCTTCTGTTCAATGGTTAAGAGATGAACTTAAAGTTATATACGATGCTAGAGAATCAGAGTATTATGCATCTTCAGTTGAAGATACTAATGGAGTATATATGGTTCCAGCATTTACTGGACTTGGAGCACCTTATTGGGATATGTATGCAAGAGGAGCGATAGTAGGTCTTACTCGTGGAGCTAAAAGAGAGCATCTAGTAAGAGCAACTCTTGAATCTATAGCATATCAAACTAAAGATGTTTTAGAAGCTATGCAAGATGATTCAGGTATAGAACTTAAAGGACTTAAGGTTGATGGAGGAGCTTGCGCTAACAACTTCTTAATGCAGTTCCAAGGAGATGTATTAAATGTTCCTGTTAATAGACCAGAAGTTATAGAAACTACTGCTTTAGGTGCAGCTTATCTTGCGGGTCTTGCTGTTGGATTCTGGAAAGATAAAGAAGAAATAAAAGAAAAATGGGCTATAAATAGAACATTTAATCCTGATATGGAAGAAGAAAAGAGAAGAACTCTTTATAAAGGATGGAAAAAAGCAGTAAGAAGATCTATGGAATGGGAAAAAGAAGATTTAGCTGAAGAGGCTAATGCATAAAAATAGTAAATTTTAATTAAATTAAATAAATTTAAACTTATTGTTTAAGGCAAGGAGAAGAGAGATAGCCTGATCTAGGCTATCTCTCTGTCTATTTTTAGTGGGAATTTACAATTTATATTAATAAATTCTATTAATATAAATTCTAAGTTTCTGATATTCAAGTTAATATAAAAACTTTAAAAATATATGTATAGGTTCAATTAATAATTAAAGATGTAAGATGAGGAGGAATAAATATGTTTGATGTGGCTGTAATAGGGGCTGGTGTTGTAGGAGCCAGTATAGCTAGAGAACTTTCTAAGTATAACTTAAGTACAGTTGTACTAGAAAAAGGAGTTGAAGTTTGTCAAGCAACTACAAAAGCTAATAGTGCAATAATTCATGGTGGATATGATGCTGTTGATGGGACTTTGAAGGCAAAGTTAAATGTTAAAGGAAATGAAATGTATGAAGATTTATGTAATGAACTAGATGTACACTTTAAGAGAATAGGATCTTTAGTTGTTGCATTTTCTGAAGAAGAAATGGAGACAGTAAAAGATCTTTATGACAGAGGAATTAATAATAAGGTTAAGGGCCTTGAAATATTAAATAAAGAACAAATTAAAGAGATAGAACCTAATATAAGTGATGAAGTTATAGGAGCTCTTAGATGCAAAAGTGCTGGAATTGTTTGCCCATTTAATTTAACTGTTGCTTTAATGGAAAATGCTATTGTTAATGGAGTTAAGTTAAATACAGAATCTGAGGTTACAAATATATCTAAAGATGAATACTTTAATATAGAAACTAAAAAAGGAAATATACAAGCAAAATATGTTATAAACGCAGCTGGATTATATGCTGACAAGATAAACGAGATGATAGGTGGAGATGAATATTACATTATAAGTAGAAAGGGAGAATACAGGGTTTTAGATAAATCTGAGGGAAGTATTGTAAATCATGTATTATTCCAATGTCCAACTAAAAAAGGTAAGGGAGTATTGGTTACACCTACAGTTCATGGGAATGTGCTTTTAGGTCCTACTGCTGAAGAAGTAAAAGATCCAGAAGATGTATCAATAACAAAGAGTGGTTTAAGTTTTTTAACTAAGAATGCTAAAAAAAGTATACCAAGTATTGATTTGTCAAAGACCATAACATCTTTTTCAGGGGTAAGAGCAACTCCTAATACTAAAGACTTTATGATATTTGCATCAAGTAAGGCTAAAGGATTTATAAATGTTGGTGGAATAGAGTCTCCTGGACTTAGTGCAGCACCAGCTATTGCAGAGTATGTAATAGATATATTAAAAGAAGAGGGATTGAATTTTGAAGCAAAAGCAGATTTTAATCCATATAGAAAAAAAGATAAGCCATTTTCTAATATGAATAATGAAGAAAGAAAAGAAGCTATTAAAAAAGATATAAGACATTCAAAAATAATATGTAGATGTGAGACTACAACAGAAGCTGAGATAATAGATGCAATTCATAGACCAGCTGGAGCTAGAACTGTTGATGGAGTAAAAAGAAGAGTAAGACCTGGAATGGGAAGATGTCAAGGAGGCTTTTGTGGTCCTAGAGTAGTTGAAATATTAGCTAGAGAACTTAATTTAGATATGGAAGATGTTTTAAAAGATTATGAGAATTCTAAAATGATACTAGGAAAAGTAAAAGAATCAAGGGGTGAGAAGATTGAAATATGATGTTGTTGTTGTTGGAGGAGGACCAGCAGGACTTGGAGCTGCTGTTGAAGCGAAAAAGCATGGGGCAAATAAGGTATTAATAATAGAAAGAGATAGAGAACTTGGAGGAATACTTAATCAATGTATTCATAATGGTTTTGGTCTTCATGAGTTCAAAGAAGAACTTACAGGACCTGAATATGCAAATAGATTTATAAAAATGGTAGAAGAAAATGATATAGATTATATGTTAAATACTATGGTACTTAGTATAGAAGATAAGAAGATAATAGCACTTGGAGAAAAAGGTCTTATAGATATAGAAGCTATTGCAATAGTTCTTGCAATGGGATGTAGAGAGAGAACAAGAGGTGCAATAGACCTTGCAGGTTATAGACCAGCAGGAGTTTATACAGCAGGAGCAGCTCAAAGATTTATGAATATGGAAGGCTACATGGTAGGTAAAAAAGTAGTTATATACGGTTCTGGAGATATAGGACTTATAATGGCTAGAAGAATGACTTTAGAAGGAGCCAAAGTAGAGGCAGTAGTGGAAGTTAACCCTCACTCAAGTGGACTTACTAGAAATATAGTTCAGTGTTTAGATGATTTTGATATACCTCTTTTATTACAGCATGGAATAACTTATGTTCATGGAAAGGACAGGGTTACAGGAGTTACTATATCAAAACTTGATAGTAATAGAAATCCTATAGAGGGAACGGATAGAGAAATAGAGTGTGACACAGTATTATTATCAGTAGGTCTTATACCTGAAAATGAACTTTCAAGTGATACGGGAGTTGAACTTCATAATACAACTAAGGGACCTGTAGTAAATAATAAAATGCAAACTAATGTTGATGGAGTATTTGCATGTGGGAATGTTGTTCATGTTCATGACTTAGTTGATTTTGTAACTAAAGAAAGCAGAATAGCAGGAAGAAATGCTGCTTTATATGTGTTAAATAAAATAGAAAATAATGAGACTGTAGAGACTGAAGCTGGAGATGGAATAGGATATATAGTACCTCAACAAATAGATACTAAATTAGGAGAAGAAGTTAACTTATTTATGAGAGTTAGAAATATATACTCTAATAGAAAACTTGTTGTTAGAGATGGTGATGAAATAATACTTCAAAAGAAAAGACCTCATATGATACCTTCAGAAATGGAAAACTTAAAGTTAAGTGCAGAACTTATTAAAAATCTAAAAGGTAATATAAGTGTTTGTGTAGAGGAGGCTTAATAATGGAAAAAAATATTACTTGTATAGTATGTCCTGTAGGTTGCAGATTGACAGTAAAAAAGAATGAAGATAAAACTTATACAGTTACAGGAAATACATGTAAAAGAGGAGAAAAATACGGAGTAGAAGAAATGACAGCTCCTAAGAGAATGGTTACAAGTACTGTTAAAATAAAGGATGGAGCTTTAAGATTAGTACCTGTAAAAACTAGTGATTCAATACCAAAAGAGCTTATATTCGAGCTTATGGAACTACTTGATGATGTAGAGATTGAAGCGCCTGTAATGGTTGGAGATATAATTGTTGAGAATGTATTAGGGACTGGGATTAATATAGTTGCTAGTAGAGATATGTGTAAGGTATCATAAAAATAAAACTTAATAACCATAATTATGTGATTAAATGAAAATGAGGGTTATGAAATTAACCTTCATTTTCATTTTTTTGTAATGTTTATAGTTCAATAATTGTATAAAGAAGATTTATGTGTTTAATCGGAAAATAAAGTAGATTAAAATACCGATAATGTATTAAATTTTTTGCTTAAAACTAAGTGTTCTGTCTTATTGAATATCCTAAAAGTTCTAAACTCCCGTTGGTCAGACAACGAACTTTCTTAACGTATATTCAAACGACATAATACAAGTTTTAAGCAAAAACATTTAAACCATTCTCTAACATTTTAAACCCCTTCATTTTTTAAGTGTAGTTTTTAAATTTTAGATGGATATAATAAAAAAATTTCTTAAGATAGAGGTAAGATTAATTTTATGTTATAGGAACTTATATTAAAAAACTTTCTATGAAAATGTAGTTGTATTCACGGTATTTCCATAGATGTTTTTTGATAACCTACATTAAATACATATAAAATAAGCAAAATATACCTAAATAGGGTTATAATATATGTAGAGTTTAAAGTAAAGAGAGGTATTTTTATGAAGGTATATGCACTTTGTGGGGCTAGTGGAACTGGAAAGAGTTATAGAGCATTAAGAATAGCACATGAAAATGATATAGATTATATAATAGATGATGGAATTCTTATACATAAAAATTGTATAGTAACTGGTGTTTCAGCTAAGAATGCTTCTACCAAGATGGAGGCTGTTAAGAGAGCTATATTTGAAGATATAGATAATAGAAAGAACATGATAAAGGCTATAAATGATAATAATGTTGGAAGTATATTAATAATAGGGACATCTTGGAAGATGATAAATAGAATAAAAAATAGATTAGAACTACCTGATATTTATAAAAAAATAAATATGGAAGATATAGCTACAAAAGAAGAGATGGAAGAAGCTAAGAAAAATAGAATGGAAAAAGGAATTCATATAATACCACTTCCAACTTTCGAAGTTAAAAAACATTTCTCTGGTCTTTTTACAAATCCTATTAAACTTTTATTTAAGGACAAAAATAGTGATATAAAGGAATTTGAAAAGACTCTTATAAGACCTACTTTTAGTTATATGGGTAAGTATTATATATCTCAGAAAGCTATACGACAAATAGTTACATATGAAATGACTAAATTTGAAGATGTATGTCAAATAAGCTCTATAGAGATAAAACACAACAAATCAGGCATAAAAATTGATATAAAAGTGAAGCTTAAAATAGTCGAAATATTAAGACAATGCGAAAATATACAGAAAAAAATAATGGATACACTAGAGAATACAACGCTTCTAAGCGTTAACAGTATAAATATACATGTAGTAGATATTTGTTAAAAAATAAATAACTATTTAATGTGTTTACAAGTTAAATTTTAGTATGTTATAATTTATTCAAGAAGTGGGAAAACATTTTCCCAAATTCGACAAATCACAACTTTAAATGAAATACCAAATAATTAACATTAATTAGAGGGGGTTTACTTAAATGTCAAGAGAAATTTTAAGTGCTAAAGATTACATATCTAATGTTATGGAAAATGTTACAAAAAGAAATAGTGCAGAGCCTGAGTTTTTACAAGCTGTTGAAGAGGTATTAAATACTTTAGCTCCAGTTTTAGAAAAACGTCCAGAATATATAAAAGCTAACATATTAGAAAGAATAACTGAGCCAGAAAGACAAATAGTATTCAGAGTACCTTGGGTTGATGATGCAGGAAATATCCAAGTTAACCGTGGAATGAGAGTTCAATTCAACGGAGCTATAGGACCTTACAAAGGAGGACTTAGATTCCATCCTTCAGTTTACATAGGTATAATCAAATTCTTAGGATTTGAGCAAATATTCAAGAATTCATTAACTGGACTTCCAATAGGAGGAGGAAAAGGTGGATCTGATTTCGATGCTAGAGGAAAATCAGATGAAGAAATAATGAGATTCTGCCAAAGCTTCATGACTGAGCTTTACAGACATATAGGACCAGATGTAGACGTTCCAGCTGGAGATATCGGTGTTGGAGGAAGAGAAATTGGATACCTATACGGACACTACAGAAGAATAAAAGGAGTTTTCGAAAACGGAGTACTTACAGGAAAAGGACTTCCATATGGAGGAAGTTTAGTAAGACCTGAAGCTACTGGATTTGGAGTATCTTACTTCTGTAATGAAATGTTAAAGCATGTAGGAGATACTTTCGAAGGAAAGACTGTTGCAGTTTCTGGATTTGGTAATGTTGCTTGGGGAGCATGCCAAAAAGTTAGAGATCTTGGAGGAAAGGTTGTTACACTTTCTGGACCAGATGGATACATCTACGATAAAGATGGTATCGTAACTGATGAGAAGATCAATTACTTAGTAGAAATGTTAAAAGAGAACAAAGGTGCAAGAGTTAAGGATTATGCTGATAAGTTTGGATGCGAATTCATAGCTGGACAAAAGCCATGGGGACAAAAAGTTGATATCATAATGCCTTGTGCTATTCAAAATGATATTACTATAGAGCATGCTAAACAAATAGTAGCAAATGGAATTAAGTACGTTTGTGAAGGTGCTAATATGCCATGTACTAACGAAGCTGTTGAGTATTTCTTAGAGAATGGATTAATAGTTGGACCTGCTAAAGCAGCTAATGCTGGTGGAGTTGCAGTTTCTGCTCTTGAAATGTCTCAAAACAGTATGAGACTTGCTTGGACTGCAGAAGAAGTAGATGCTAAACTTCATAATATAATGATAAACATACATGCAAATGCTAAAGCTGCTGCAGAAGAGTATGGATTTGGATATAACTTAGTTGCTGGAGCTAACGTAGCTGGATTCTTAAAAGTTGCGGATGCAATGGTAGCTCAAGGAAATTACTAATAATAAAATTTAAATCAGATAGAGTAAATTTACTCTATCTGATTTTTTTTGATTTAATCATATTATATAATGATTCTAATTGTATATAAAAAAACCAAGTATAAATAGGTAGAATTTTCATTATATAATGTAATATTATGGTTTATATGGTATTATTTTAGATGGAGAAGTAGAAAAATGCAATTTATGTTATTAGGGGGATATTAATGATTAGCATAAAAAAAGAAAGAATATATGCCATTAAAATTGTATGTATATATGCCATTATTGCAAAGATATTTGTTTATACGAGTGATTATATAATAGGACATATGTTTAAAAGTATAGATAAATTTATAATGTTCAATTACATAAAATGCAATATATGTATAGTTATAACGTGTATAGGCTTTTATATTGTAATAGATAAATATATTAGAATTATTAAAAATTTAAAAAATGAAATTGAAGTAAATGATGAACAATATAAATTTGTGATAAATAATACAACAGGTGGTCTTTGGTGTTGGGATGTAGAGAAAAATCATATATTATTTCCGTATAAATGGAAAAGTATACTAGGATATAAAGATCATGAAATATCAAATTCAGAAGAAGATTGGTTTAAATTAATACATCCAGATGATTATGATTATGTATTTAAAAAAATATATGATTATATGGATAAAAAAACAGATGAATTTATAATAGAATACAGAATGAGAAAAAAAGATGGAACGTACATATGGGTACTAGATAGAGGACAAGGTATTTGGGATGAAAATGGCAGAATAATAAAATTTATGGGAACGTATACAGATATAACAGAGATGAAAGAAAGTCAGATAGAGTTAAAGCAGAGTGAAGAAAAATTTAAGGCTTTATTCCATAATGCAGGAGATGCTATTGCCCTTATACAATTGGACAATAACTGTATAAATAAGTATATAGAAGTTAATAAAAGTGCTTGCGAAAGACTTGGATATACCAAAGAAGAATTATTAAATATGACGCCATATGATATAAGAGATGATAAATCATATAATAAGTATAAAGAAGCTTTAATGAAACTAAACGAATTAAGACGTATAACATATGAAACTATTCATGTAACTAAGAATGGAACTAAAATACCAGTTGAAATAAACTGGCATCTATTCGATTTTGATAGTAAAAAAGTTATATTATCTATTGCTAGAGATATAACACAGAGAAAAGAGGCTAATGATAAGCTATTAAAGATAATAGAGGAAAATGAAGAACTATTAGAGAAAACCATTCATCATGATAGAATAAAGACTGAATTTTTTTGCAATATGTCTCATGAATTTAAAACACCTTTAAATGTAATACTTGGAACTATTCAATTATTGAATACTTACAAAAATGATGATTGCATAAAAATAAAACCTGAGAAATTTAATAAATACATAAATATGGCGAATCAAAACTGTCTTAGATTATTAAGACTTATTAATAATATTATGGACATTACAAAGCTAGAATACGATTCTTTCGAGATTAAATATAGAAATTACAATATTATCTATATAATAGAAAGTATAACTCAGTCAGTAGTAGAATTTGCAAAATTAAATGGGATAGATATAATATTCGATACCGATTTAGAGGAAAAAATAATTCTTTGTGATGCAGATATAATAGAGAGAATAATATTAAATATATTATCAAATTCTATAAAAAATACTGATAAAGGTGGATGTATATGGGTAAATATATACAATGATAATGAGGGTATACTGATAACTATAAAAGATGATGGAATAGGAATACCAAAGGATAAAATAGAAACTATATTCGATAGATTTACTCAAGTAGATGGGTCTTTAAAAAGAAAACACGAAGGAAGCGGAGTGGGACTATCTCTTGTAAAATCTTTAGTAGAAAAACATAATGGACACATATGGGTCACAAGTGAAGTGGGAATAGGCACTCAAACATTCATAAGATTTCCGTATAACAATTGTAATAATAATTATGAGATTGAGGAAGAATGTAGTTATAATAATAATTTGGTTGAAAAAATAAATATTGAATTTTCGGACATATATTCATTATAATTAAAATGAAAGCAATAAATAGTAAAGGAGGAAATAAAATGAGAGTAACTTTTATGAAGGTTGAGGATATAAACAGATTTGTAGAATTTGTATCTAAGTTAAAAGGAAAGGTATACTTGAAATCTGGAGAGTATTCTGTAAATGCAAAGTCTATGATAGGAGCTATGTATATAGTAAATGAAAATCCTGATGAAATAGTTGTAGATGTTGAGGATGAAGTAGAAGCTAAACAAGTACTGACATTTTTAATGCAGGGATCACATCTTAAAGAAGAGTAAGAAAAAGACGACTTAAAAAATTTAAGTCGTCTTTTTATATACTAAGGCTATTCCTAGCATTATACAAATTTTATATTTCTCGGGAAATATGTTTGAAAGGGGAATAAAATATGATAGATTGTCATATACACATATCACTTGATGGGGTAGATTTCAAAAAAGCTAGAGAGTTATCAAAAACAGAAGAAATAGGAAAAATTATAAGAAAAAAATTTAAAGAATATAAAAAAATGGGGATTTATGTTTTGAGAGATGGTGGAGATGATGGAGAAATATCTAGTATAGCTAGAAAAATAGCAAAGGAAGAAAAAATTATATTTAAATCTCCTGTTAAAGCTGTATATAAGGAAGGGCGATATGGTAAATTTTTAGGATCATCTGTTAGAGATGTGGATGATTTCAAAAATCTATTTGATTATTTAAAATCTCAAAAATTAGATCATTTAAAAATAGTTTTGAGTGGACTTGTTGATTTTAATAAGTATACTGATAATATAGACATATTTTTTAATAAAAAAGAACTTGAGTATATTGTAAATATATCAAAATACAATGGTATACCTGTTATGGCACATGTTAATTCATCATATGGAATTGATATGGCTATTGAGTGTGGAGTTGATACTATAGAGCATGGTTACTTTATAAAAGAGAGAGAAATTTACAAAATGGCAGAAAAAAATATTATATGGGTACCAACCTTATCTCCACTTGGAAATCTAATAAAGGGAGATAATAAATTTAAGAACTGTTCTAATGTAATAGACAGGGTGTATAAAGAACATTTGGATTCAGTAGGATTAGGTTATAGCCTGGGAGTTAAAATAGCATTAGGGAGTGATAGCGGCTGTTACAAGGTAAGACATGTGCAGGGTACATTTGATGAGGTGAATCATTTAATAAAATCTGGTATAAAAAAAGAAGATGTAATCAATATGGCTATAGAAAATGGAATAAAAGCCTGTAACTTAAATAGTGATGAAATTAAATATGTTTATCAAAATAATAAAAGATGCTTATAGATTTTATAAGCATCTTTTTGAACTATATATTTAGTATTTTTTTTATTTCATCAGCTATAATATCTAACTGCTCAGGTTTTTCAATTAAATCAACTTTGTCTATATTTACATATAATATAGGAGAATCTGTATAGCTATTTATCCAACCCTCATATCTTGAATGAAGATTTTCCCAGTATTCTCTAGGAACTCTTTTCTCCATATCTCTACCTCTTAAATTTATTCTATCTATTATAGTGTCGATAGAACCGTTTAGATATATCATAAGATTTGGCTTTTTTAAATGAGGTATCATATCGTAAAACAAATCTCTATAAGTTTCGAAGTCTCTCTTGCTCATTTTACCGTTGTCGTATAAAGATTTTGCAAATATTTCAACATCTTCATATATACTTCTATCCTGTATATTATCAAATCCATTTGATGCTATTGATTTTTGCTGTTTAAATCTTTGCGCTAGAAAATATAGTTGAAGATGGAATCCCCATTTTTCTTGATCTGTATAAAAATCATCTAAATAAGGGTTATCATCTACTTTTTCAAAGTGAGAATTTAAATTAAGCTTTTGAGATAATAGCTTTGTTATAGTAGACTTACCTGCTCCTACATTTCCAGCTACAGTTATAAATATGTTTTCATTGTCATTTCTAGGTATTAATGAAGTGTTGTTATTTATAAGTGTTAACATTAGATGCCTCCTAAATTTTTAATGCTATTTTTTACTTGTTCGATAATCCATTCTCTATCCTTCTGGCAGTTTATAAAATCCATGTTTGTATTATCTACATTTATTATAATTGGAGTTTTCTCGCCAAAATAGTGTTTTAAAGATCTTTCATTAAAATAGTACTCGTATTCTTCTCTTAGGTTGTCTATATAATTTCTATCCATTTGTCTTTCGAAGTTTCGATCTCTAAGAGCTATTTTTTTCATTAAAGTATCTGTGTTAGAGTTTAGGTGAATTATTATATCTGATTGAGGTAGTTCATTAACAAAGATATCATAAACTTGCTTGTATTTATGGAATTGCTTTTTATTAAGTGTAAGACCTGCAAATATTAAGTTTTTAATTATATTGTAATCACTGATTACCATAGTACCTTTTTTTAGTGAATCCTCGATATCTTCTAGTTGTTTTACTCTGTTAAAGAAAAAGAATGATTCTGTTTGAAGAGCATATTCTTTAATGTTTGTATAAAACTGTGATAAAAAAGGGTTTTCTTCAACTATTTCTCTTAAAGAAAATGAATTGAAGTGGGAGTTTAGTATATTAGATAATGTAGTTTTTCCAACTCCTATAGGTCCTTCTATAGAAATGAAAAGTCCTCTTTTGGTATTTGTCATTATTAAAATCACCTTCTAAAAAATAATATGTATAATATTGTATCAAAAAAATAGTGTTAGTTCCACAATAGTAGAGTAAAAATTATATTCTAAATTATAACATATTATAATTTGCTGTAGTTTATTGTTAAATTATAAAAAAATTATATACACATGTATAATCCCTATAAGCAAGCTTTAATTGAATTTCAATGAAAAAAATGGTAAAATAGTTCTAGTGAGAAGTAGGAAGGGTGAAGAAATGAAGATATTAATTGTAGATGATGCGACTTTCATGAGAAATTTTCTATTTGATAATATGCAAAAATTTGGATTTGAAGTTATTGGAGAAGCTTGTAATGGAAAAGAAGCTGTTCAAAAATATATACAATTACAGCCTGATATAGTTACAATGGATATAACTATGCCAAAAATGAATGGTATAGAAGCATTGAAAGAAATAATAAAAATTGATGAAGATGCAAAAGTTGTAATGATATCTGATATAGGTCAACATGATAAGATTATAGAAGCTATAAAAAATGGAGCGACAGACTTTATAATAAAGCCTGTACACCCCGATAGACTAAAGGAATCATTAGAAAAGGTTTTAGTATAAATAATTAAACAATACTACAGATTTCATCTCGCTGTACCATATTTTTATACATATAATTGGCAGACTCTATTATGTTAAATGCAAGAGCTGCTCCACTTCCCTCACCGAGACGCATATCCATATAAAGCATAGGTTCTAGTTTTAGAAGCTCAAGAGCTTTACTTGTAGCTTTTTCTTTTGAAAAATGAGATGCAATCATATATTCTTTAGTTGTATTATTAAGATTGTATGCTATAATAGCAGCGGCATAAGAAATGAAACCGTCTAATACAACGGGTATATTATTACTACTTGCACTTAGTATAACACCGGCCATAGCACCTATTTCAAAACCACCTATTTTAGATAGAACATCTATAGGATCTTCTTTGATAGGGTTATTGATATGTATGGCTTTTTTTATTGTATTTGCTTTTTTTATTATAGAATCACTATTAAGTCCTGAACCCATTCCCGTAACATCTAAAGGATCTAAATCTGTAAATACAGATATTATAGCACTAGTTGCTGATGTATTACCTATTCCCATCTCTCCTATTCCTAGTACCGTATATCCCTCATTTATGAGTTTGTTGGATAATTCAATACCTATTTCCAGCGAACGAATAGCTTCATCGTATGTCATTGCAGGACCTTTTGCCATATTAGAAGTTCCTTTTCTTATTTTGTAATCTAAAACCCCATCTATTAAATCATCACAGTTTATACCAACATCGACTGCAACTACATCTGCATTTGCGCTTTTAGCTAGACAACCGACTCCACTAACTCCTTTTACGAAATTAGGAATTTGAAGTCTGGTGATTTCTTGAGGATCTGGAGCAACACCTTCTTCATAAATACCGTGATCAGCTGCAAATGCTAGTATAGCTTTTTTAGAAGTATCAAAATTTATCTTTCTATATATTCCAGATAGTTGTACACATATATCTTCTAATTTTCCAAGACTTCCTATAGGTTTAAAAAAACTATCCAGTCTTTGTTGAGCTAAATCCATATATTTTCTCTCAACGTTGCTTATAGAATTAATTGTTTCGTTTAAAAGTTTCATATTTTGATTTTCCCCCTTTTTATTTATAACACAATTATATAATTTTGAATCTATAGATAACATTGATTAAAGAGTTAAACTTGCAACTATTTTTGAGCAACGGAGCCCGTAGGACTCGTTGGCGACATGAGCTATGCGTTAGCATAAAGCGAATTTTATACAATTTAAAAAGTCCATATCTTTAATTTTTGGCATCAAAAATTAAAGATATGGACTTTACCTTCATCCTTATCAACTATGCAAGGTAGGTCTCCTGACTTTGCTTCAGCGCTATATTCTCCTTCCCAGAATGAACCAGTGGATATATGGATATAGCTTCACATTACAGTGGTGGGTCCGTTTAGGCTTTTAACCTAATTCCCTATTATCCTATTAAAGGCACCTTACACTGACTAATATATTCTACGTATTATAGTAAAATTCCTTTTTTATTCTTAAGGAAATTATATCATTTTTGAGTAATATAAATTTAAAGGACTCAATGAGTTAAAAATGACTCATTGAGTCTTTTAAATTAAAAGATTGAATCAAAAAAGACTCATATTGATTTTTATATAAAACAAAGTTATTTGAAATGATTATTTGGTTTTATTGTATAATTTAGTAAGTTAAATGATTTGAATTAAAAAATATTTAAAAAATTCGAAAAAATTATATTTTGGCATAAACATTGCTAAAATATAAGGAATAAGGGAAACGTATGTTAAAAGGTATATAATAGAATTATTAAAAATAGATACTCGTAGATTATTGAGGTGACTTGAATATGGATAATAAGGAAAATAAATTAGAAAATAAGTTAACTTATGAAATATTAAAAAAGATTTTAGATAATGCTTTCGATGAAATTTTTGTTTATGACAATAATTATCGTGTTATTTATGTAAATAGAGCATGTGAGAGACATTATGGGATGAAACCGTGCGAAATAATTGGAAAAACATTCTATGAACTATTAGATCTTAAATGTTGGTATCCATCTGTGCTACCTATTATATATAAAGAAAAAAGAAGAATGACTATTGAACAAAAATCATATTTAGGTGAAACTATAATAACTACTGCAGTACCAATATTTGATAAAAATAGAGAGATTGAACTTGTAGTAATGAGTGTTAGAGATAAAACACATGAAATAGATTTAGCTAGAAAAAAGTTGGAAGAAGGTTTATCAAATTATGATAAAACAGATGAATTTGAAGATAATATTATTGAATTTATAGAGAATAAGATTATATCAAGAAGTGAAGAAATGAAAAAAATAATTCAGCTATCAGAGAGGGTTTCTAAAGTAGATTCAACTATATTGATAAGAGGAGAATCGGGTACCGGTAAGGGGGTTTTAGTAAAACATATTCATAAAAAAAGTAATCGGAAAAATAGGAATTTATTAACTATTAACTGTGCTGCTATTCCAGAAGATTTGTTAGAATCAGAATTATTTGGTTATGTAAAAGGAGCTTTTACTGGAGCAAGTGACACAGGAAAAGTTGGGTTAGTCGAACTTGCTGATAAGGGAACTGTATTTCTAGATGAAATTGGAGAACTGTCTTTAAGGCTTCAAGCAAAGCTTTTACATGTAATTCAGGACAAAAAGTTTACTCCAATAGGAGGAAGAGAAGCAAAGAAAGTTGATATAAGAATAATAGCAGCTACAAATCGTGATTTAATGGAAATGGTAGAAGATAAGAAATTTAGAGCCGATTTATATTGGAGATTAAATGTAATTGAAATTGAAATACCTCCATTAAGAGAAAGGCATGAAGATATTATTGCTTTGAGTAATTATTTTTTGAATAAATTTAATGATAGATACAAGTATACTTGTTCTCTATCAGAGAAATGTTTAGAATTTTTTGTTACTTACAGTTGGCCAGGGAATGTCAGGCAACTAGAAAATATAATTGAGCGTCTAGTAGTTACATCTTCAAAATCTATAATAACAATTTCTGATTTACCTCAAATGTTTTTTGAAGAACCAAAATCAAAAAATGATAATTATTTCCCTAAGTCTTTTGATTTAGCAAAAGAAAAATTTGAAAAAGAGTTAATAACTAAAACATATAAAGAATTTAAAACTTCTAGAAAAGTGGCAGAAGTTTTAGATATAAGTCAGTCAAAAGCAACTAGGCTTATACGAAAATATTGTCCTTAAAAAAGTACAGCTATAAGCTGTACTTTTTTTATGTATTAAAAGAATATTTAGAGTTGAAAATGACGATTTGAGTCAAAAATGATTTGAATTTGTAGGAAAAAATAAAAATATATATCTTTATAACCTAGCAAAACTAATAAAGTTAAACTTGGCACGATTATTGCTAATTATAAATAATTGTAGAGATAAAAAAGTGCAAGTAATCGCTTTTTGATTATAAATCAATAATTGAAAGGAGGGTTAATAATACTGTTTAGTTTTTAAAAGTAAAAATATAAAAGAGGTGTAATAATTGAAAAAAGCAATAATAAAACATTCAAGTGATAATGTGGCTACTGCTTTAGAAAATATTGAGGCAAACGAAAAAGTACAAATTCTTTCTGATAAAACTAAAGTTTTAGATGTAATTACATCTATTGATCCAATACCGTTTGGTAATAAGATTGCAATTTGTAATATAGAAACGGATATAGAAATTACTAAATGTGGATATTCAATTGGAAAAAGTTCAAAACAAATTCAAAAAGGGAAATTAGTACATGTTCACAATGTAAGAAGCGAAAGAATTAATTTTCCAGATACTATAATAGATGAAATTGTTAGACAAATGGGACTTGAAGAAAAAGGAATAACAGTGGATTAGGTGGTTTTAACTGAAAGGAGTACAGATTATGGAATTCAATGGATATGTAAGACAAGATGGAACTGTAGGAATTAGAAATAATATTTTAATTATTGCTGTAGATGAATGCATGGATGGGATTGCAAGAAAAATATCTGAGAAAATAGAAAACTCAATAGTTCTTACAAATCACTATACTTGCATGTTGGGTGGAAATGAAGAAACTTTAAGTAATATTATAAATGCTGCATGTAATCCTAATGTTGCTGGTGCTTTGGTTTTGGCAATGGGATGTGGGAGTATTGATCCAGAAATTGTAGCTGATCCTATAAATAAAACTGGAAGATTAGCTAAATCATTAACATGTATAAAAAATGGTGGAACGAAGAAAACGATTACACAAGGAATTGAACTAGCGAAAGAAATAGAGGTCTTTTCAAAAACTTTTAAACGTCAACCAGTAGATATTTCAAAATTAGTTGTTGGTGTTAAATGCGGTGGATCAGATACAAGTTCTGGTATTGCTTCAAATCCAAGTGTAGGAAAAGCAGCAGATTTATTAGTAGACAAAGGTGCAATAGTTATAGCAGGTGAATTAATGGAACTTGTTGGTTGTGAAGATATATTATGCAAAAGAGCAGTAAATGATGAAATTGCAAAAAAAATAAGAACTCTAATTTCAAATGAAGAAAAAAGATGGGGAGTAGGTTCAGACACTGAAATAATGAGTATTGGAAATAGTGTAGGAGGACTTACAACTATTGAAGAAAAATCATTAGGTGCACTTAATAAGATAGGTTCAAAACCAATTCAAGGAATACTTGAGTTTAATCAGCAAGGTCATGAAAAGCCTACAAAACCAGGAATGTATCTATCAGATGTAACAATGCTTTGTGGGGGATCTGGAATGCATTTTGCAGCAGCTGGAGCTCAACTTATTTTATGGACAAGTGGAGGAGCAGGGTTTAACAATTCAATAGTACCAGTTATAAGAGTTAGTGGAAATGAAGATTTAATAAATGAAGATATAGATATTGATGCAACTAGAATTATGAAAGGTTTAGAATCATCAGATGAAGTTGGAAAAAGAATTTTAGATAGAATAATTGAAGTTTCAAATGGAGAAAAAACTAATATTGAAGATATAGGTTATTCTTATTGTACTCTTTATCAAAAAGATATAAGGCTTGAACAGTGTTTGGGATTAAGATAGATAAAATAGTTTTGATTTGAGTTGTGAAAAAATTAATAGGAGGAGATTAGAAGAATGAAAGATTTTATAAAGTATAATGTTCCAATTAAAAATATTGATAATTTACCATCATATCCAATACCCACATTAAAAGATACATTAGATAGGTTCTTAGAATGGGTTGAACCTCTTGTGTCTTCAGTAGAATTTGAAAAAGCTAAAAAAACTGTAGAAGAGTTTTTAATAACAGGAGATTCTAAAAAGTTAGAAGAGAAGATACAAGAACTAGGAAATAGGGAAGAGGATAGTTGGATTTATGACTATTGGGTTAAATCTCACTTATTAGTACGAGCGCCTCTTACACCTCATACTAATGTTCCTATAATATATGAGAATGAAAAACTTCTAAAATTCGAAGTTATTGAAAGAATAGCTATACTTATGCATTCTACTGCTGTTGTATATAAAGATTTTAAGGAAAATGGTGCAGGAGAATATTGGATTAAGAATAAACGTTATTCATCAGATGAATTTCATGGATTATTAGCATCAATCAACGATATAAAACAAGGAATGGATGAATACTATATCAATGATGAATGCTCAGAGTTTATAGTATTTTCTTATAAAAATCATCTTTATAATATACAAGTAATCAGAAATGAAAATGTTGTTCCAGTTGGTGAAATTCTAAATACTCTTAAAACTATTGTATTAAGTAATATCGAAGCACTTGTACCAAATGCTAACTATGTAACCATTGGCGTAGATAGAGATGAAGCAGCAAAAGTACTTGAAAAGATTCTTGTAAATGAGATTAATCAAAAGGCATATCAACAAATTAAAGATGCTATTATAGTGATGAATTATGATGATATAGAGGTTAATGGTGTATATGAAGAATTGGATAATGGTTCTTGTAATAGGGAATATGTAAACCGTTGGCATGGAAAAGGATTTCAATTCTCTTGCACAAAGAATGGTATTTTCTCTTTTATTGCAGATCATTGCTTTGTAGATGGTGGAACGGAAGTTTATTTCATTAACAAACTTAAGAAATACATTGAAAAAACTACATTTGTATTCGAAGAATTAACGTCAAATACTATAGCAAAAGAGATATTTTTTGACCTTTCACAGGATATTAAAAAAGATCTTTTAGATTTAAAGGACGGTTTTGATAAGTGCATGGATAGTTTTGAAACTAGATATGTTGATTTTAATGGATTATCTAGAGATGTTCTGAAAGAAAAAGGAATTCTTTCTGGAGATGGATTTATTCATCTTGCATTTCAAGTAGCACAATATATGACTTATGAGAGTGTTAAGAACACATATATATCAGTGGATGCTAGAAGATTCTTCAGAGGAAGAACTGAGAGTAACAGACCTGTATCAAAAGAGAGTGTTAGTTTTGCAAAAGAGTTTCTAAAAAAAGAAAAATCTAAAAAAGATCTCTATCAAATGATGAAAGAAGCGTTGGATGAACATCATAGACGTGTTAAGTTATGTCAGTCTGGACAAGGAGTAAACAGATACCTATATGTATTAGAATCAGTATATGAAGACTACGGTAAAGAAATCGGAATTGTAAAAAAACCAGATTTATTTAATATAGAAGCATTTAAAGTTATAGGTGATAATCATTTATCAACAACTTCTTTTGGTCATCCAGATATGAAATATCTTTATTTTCCTCCTGTTCAAGAGCATGGATTTGGTATTTATTATTTTGTAGGCCCTAAATCATTTATGATTATCACAGCCTATAATGAAGATTTAGAAACAATGAATAAAATGATATTAAATCTTCAAGAATGTATTAACGGAATGTTGGAATTGCATGAGTAAAATAGATAAATATTATTATAAGGAGGAATATTAATGGATATAAACAAAGTTAAAATAGATAAAACTGTCTTTTTCGGTGCTTTAATAGCTTTACTAGCTGTTGCATTACCTATTATTATTATGCCAGAAAGAAGTGGAGCGGTACTTAGCTTAATTAATAATGCTATAATAACTAAATTTGGTAGTTTCTTCATTTTGTTTGGTTTGTTTTGTTTAATGTTTTGTTTTTGGGTATCTTTCAGTAGATATGGGAAAATAGTATTAGGCGATGAAGGAGAAAAATCAGAGTTTAGCACTTTCTCTTGGTCGGCAATGTTATTTTGTGCTGGTGTAGGAGCTGGAGTTGTATATTGGGGAGTTATCGAGTGGGTTTATTATTATAAAGCTCCGCCACTTGGAGTTGAAGTAGGTTCGTGGCAAGCTGCTGAAATGGCAGCAGCATATGGTATATTCCACTGGGGACCTATGGCTTGGGCAATTTATTCTGTAACAAGTTGCGCTGTTGGATATATTATTTTTGTTAGAAAAGGTAATATTTTAAAGTTAAGTGAAGCTTGTCGTGGTTTATTAGGAAATAGAGTTGATGGAATTGTTGGAAAATTAATTGATATTTCATTCGTGTTTGGTATTGTTGGTGGTGTTGCTACAAGTTTAGGTCTTGGATCACCACTAGTAACCGCAGGTCTTTCGAGAGTATTTGGACTTAAAGAAACTCCTGGTCTTCAAATAGGAATACTATTTCTTGTAACATGTATTTTTGGAATTAGTGCTTATTCTGGATTAAAGAAAGGAATAAAAGTTCTTAGTGATTTAAATGTAGTATTGGCTTTAGGGATTATTTTATTTGTTTTTCTAGCTGGAAATACTATATTTATAATTGAAATGGGAACAACTTCACTTGGTGTTGTAGCTACAAATTTCTTTAGAATGAGTACATGGCTTGATCCGGCTGGTAAGTCAATGTTTCCTCAAAGTTGGACAGTTTTTTATTGGGCATGGTGGGCTGCGTATGCACCGTTTTTAGGTATGTTTATTGCTCGTATTTCAAAAGGTAGAACTATTAAACAAATGGTAATGGGGTCTTTAGTTTATGGGTCAGCTGGGTGTGTTCTTTTCTTTGCTATTTTAGGTAACTATGGATTAGACCTTCAACTTTCTGGAAAATTAGATGTAGTAGCTACACTTAACAAATTAGGCGGACCACAAACTATTATTTCGATATTAGAAACGTTACCTCTAGGGAAATTAATTATATTTTTAGTAGTAGTTCTTAGTGTTACATTTATGGCTACTTCTTATGATTCTGCTTCTTATATTCTTGCAGCTAATTCTCAAACAAAAGTAGGAGAAGATGGTGAACCTATAAGATGGCTTAGATTAGTATGGGCATTTAGTTTGGCTCTTATCCCTATTGGATTTATCTTGCTTGGAAGTCCTTTAAAAACTTTACAGACGGCTTCGCTAGTATTTGGTATTCCAGTTTGTATTGTAGTTATAATGACTGGATTCTCTTTTGTGAAGATGGTGAAATCAGATATTAAAGAAAATAAATTAAAACAAAAAGTAGTGATTGATGAATTTAAAGATATAGTATAGAAATTAAAATAATACCACATTCTCATTGTAGGTTACTTTTATGAGAATGTGGTATTTTTTTGTCTTTTTTGTTGTATAAAATTTAAATAACTAAATTTAAAAATATGTTTTTTGGGTAAATTAAATATATATATACATAGTGAGGAGAGGAAAATTTATGAAAATATATGAAAAAAATAATTCAGTTATAGTTGAAGATATGAAAGACTTTGATCCTAAGCATATATTTGAGTGTGGTCAATGTTTTAGATGGAATGAAGAAGAAGATGGATCTTATACTGGAGTAGCGTTTAAAAAAATACTTAATATAAAAAAAGAAGATAATTTAGTGTATTTTAATAATACAAATCTAGAAGATTTTCATAATATATGGTATAAGTATTTTGATTTAGATAGAGATTATTCTAAAATAAAAGAAGAATTATCTAAAATGGACAAATACTTAAATGAAGCTGTAAAGTTTGGATATGGGATAAGAATACTCAATCAAGATGAATGGGAAATATTGATATCATTCATAATATCAGCTAATAACAGGATATCTATGATAAAAAGGGCAATAGAAAATTTATCTATGAATTATGGAGAATATATAGGAGAATATAAAGGAAAGAAGCATTATGCTTTTCCATCTATTGAAAAGATGAATTCATTGACACAAGAACAAATAAGAGAATGTGGAACTGGATTTAGAGATCAATATATAAAAGATACAACTTTTATAATAAAAAATGATAATGAAGATATATATAAATATAAGAATTTAGATACAGATATGTGTAAGAAGGGACTTTTACAATTTTGTGGAGTTGGACCAAAAGTTGCAGATTGTATAATGTTATTCTCTATGGAAAAGTACGATACATTTCCAGTAGATGTATGGGTTAAGAGAGTTATGGAAGAATTTTATGTAGATGAAAATCTTAGCTTAAAGAAAATAAGAGAATATGGTATAAATAAATTTTCAAATCTATCTGGATTTGCTCAACAATATCTATTTTACTATGCAAGGGAGCTTGGTATAGGAAAAAAATAGGAGGTGATTGACATAATAGACACTATAATGTGGGCACTTGGAATATTATTCACCATATCTGCAGTATTAGTATCGTTAGTAATATTCTTAGAGAATAGAGATCCTTCTAAAACAATAGCATGGCTGTTGCTTTTTGTAGTATTTCCAATAGGTGGGTTTATAATATATATACTCTGTGGTCAAAATGTTAGGCGAAAGAAAATATTTAAGACTCAGAAGATATTTTCAGATATAAAAGTCAGTGATTTGTTCAATAATATAAAGGAATTTGACAATCTATTGTTTATAGAAAAGCAGGCTATAAGGGACGATATTATATTCAATGATAGTAGCATGGATAATTCAAAGAGAGTTATGAGTCTATTATTAAATACCGGAAGAACTCCATTTACACTTAACAATAATATAAAGATACTTACAAATGGAAAAGAAAAATTTGATGAGATGATAAGAGATCTAAGAAAAGCTAAGCACCATATACACATGGAGTACTACATTATAAAGAATTCAGAAATAGGAAATAAAATAAAGAAAATATTGATAAGAAAAGCAAATGAAGGAGTAAAGGTTAGAATACTTTACGATGATGTAGGTTGTTGGAGACTTTGGTTTGATAGAAAGTTTTTCGATGAGATGAGGGAGCATAATATAGAGATATATCCGTTTTTAAAATCAAAAATTCCTTTTTTAAATAAAAGATTAAACTATAGAAATCACAGAAAGATAGCTATAATAGATGGAAAGATAGGGTATACAGGAGGGATAAATATAGGAGACGAATACTTAGGAAAAAATAAAAAATTCGGATTCTGGAGAGATACTCATATGAAGATAAAGGGTGAATCAGTTTATATGTTACAGCTTACATTTTTGCTAGACTGGTATTTTGCTACCAAAAATAGAATATTTGATGGACAGTATTTTCCATCCATATCTTATAAAGGAGACAGTATAGTTCAAATAGCTGCAAGTGGTCCTGATTCTGATTGGGAGGTAATACATCAAGCTTATTTTAGCGCTATATCAAAAGCAAAAAAGAGAATATATATACAAACGCCTTATTTTATACCTGACGAAAGTGTATTGATGGCTTTAAAAACGGCAGCTTTGAGTGGTGTGGATGTAAGAATAATATTTCCACAAATAGCAGATCACAAAATAGTTCATCTAGCATCATCTTCGTATTTTAAAGAGATATTAAAAACAGGAGGAAAAGTATATCTATACAAAAAAGGGTTCATGCATTCAAAGATATTGATAATAGATGATGATATATGCTCTGTGGGAAGTGCTAATATGGATCTTAGAAGCTTTATGATTAATTTTGAAGTAAATGGATTTATATATGATGAGAAGGTCACTAAAAGACTTGAGAAGGACTTTATGGAAGATATAAAAAATAGCGAAGAGATAAAATATGAAGATTATATGAATAGATCGGTAGTTCAAAAAATAAAAGAATCAGCTGCAAGATTATTCTCAGCTGTGTTGTAAAATAAAAATTATTCATTTCAAATGAATAATTTTTGTTTTTTTTGCTAAGTATTTTACTTAAAGACACTAGGCTACAATATATTTACGAAAATCAGTGAAAAAAGTAAATAAATACTTATTAAAATACTTGAAATATAAGTGTAAGTTAGGTATATTATAATTATGATTAGCACTCATACAGGGTGAGTGCTAAAAGGAAAATAATGCAATGTATATATAAGAGGAGGGGTTATAATGAAAATCAAGCCATTAGCTGATAGAGTAGTTATAAAAAAATTAGAAGCAGAAGAAAAAACTAAAAGTGGTATAGTTTTACCAGGAAGTGCAAAGGAGCAACCACAAATGGCCGAGGTTGTAGAAGTAGGACCTGGTGGAGTTATAGATGGTAAAGAAATTAAAATGGAAGTTAAGATTGGAGATAAGGTTATATTCTCTAAATACGCTGGAACAGAGGTTAAATTAGAAGGCGAAGAGTATACTATATTAAGACAAAATGATATATTAGCGATTGTAGAATAGATTATAAATGATACATAAAATAGGAGGGGTTTTTAATGGCTAAAGAAATCAAATTTGCTGAACATGCAAGACGTTCATTAGAAAAAGGTGTTAATAAGCTTGCAGATACTGTGAAGGTTACTCTAGGACCAAAGGGAAGAAATGTTATATTAGATAAAAAATTCGGATCACCACTTATAACTAATGATGGTGTTACTATAGCTAAAGAGATAGAACTTGAAGATGCATATGAGAACATGGGAGCTCAGCTTGTTAAGGAAGTTGCTACTAAAACTAATGATGTAGCAGGAGATGGAACGACTACAGCTACAGTTTTAGCTCAAGCTATAATTAGAGAAGGATTAAAGAATGTAGCTGCAGGATCTAATCCAATACTTATTAGAAAAGGAATTCAAAAGTCTGTAGAAGTTTCTGTTGCTAAGTTACATGAAAATTCAAGACATATAGAGAATAAAGAATCTATAGCTCAGGTTGCTGCTATTTCTGCAGGAGATGAAGAGGTAGGTAAGCTTATAGCTGATGCCATGGAAACAGTAGGTAAGGATGGAGTTATAACTGTTGAAGAGTCTAAGACTATGTTAACAGAGCTTGATGCAGTTGAGGGTATGCAGTTTGATAGAGGATATTTATCTCCATATATGGTAACAGATGTTGAGAAAATGGAATCTGTTTTAGATAATCCATATATATTAATTACAGATAAGAAAATAAACAATATACAAGAGATATTACCAGTACTTGAGCAAATAGTACAACAAGGTAAAAAACTTCTTATAGTAGCTGAAGATGTAGAGGGAGAAGCTCTTGCAACTTTAGTAGTTAACAAATTAAGAGGAACATTCGAAGTTGTAGCTATTAAAGCTCCTGGATTTGGAGATAGAAGAAAAGCTATGCTTCAAGATATAGCTATACTTACTGGAGGTCAAGTTATATCTGAAGAAGTAGGACTTGATTTAAAAGAAGCTGAATTATCTATGTTAGGTAGAGCTGCTACTGTTAAGGTTACTAAGGAAACTACTACAATAGTAGATGGAGCTGGTAATGAAGTAGAGATTAAGGATAGAGTAAATCAAATAAAAGTTCAAATAGAAGAAACATCTTCTGAGTTTGATAAAGAAAAATTACAAGAAAGACTTGCAAAGCTTGCTGGAGGAGTAGCTGTAATCAAGGTTGGAGCTGCTACTGAAACTGAGCTTAAAGAGAAGAAACTTAGAATAGAAGATGCTCTTAATGCTACGAGAGCAGCTGTTGAAGAAGGTATAGTATCAGGTGGAGGAACTGCACTTGTTAGCGTTATACCTGCAGTTGAAGATTTAATTGAAACTCTTGAAGGTGAAGAACAAATTGGTGCTAAGATAATAAGAAAAGCACTTGAAGAGCCATTAAAGCAAATTGCTGTTAACTGTGGACTTGAAGGAGCAGTTATAGTTGAGATGGTTAAAAATTCTGATGTTGAAATCGGATTTGATGCTCTTAATGAAAACTATATAAACATGATAGAGGCTGGAATTGTAGACCCTACTAAGGTTACAAGATCAGCACTTCAAAATGCAGCATCTGTAGCTGCTGTATTCTTAACAACAGAAGCAGCTGTTGTTGATATTAAATCAGATGATCCTATGCCAGCTATGCCAGGTGGAATGGGTGGCGGAATGCCAATGATGTAATTAAAGAAGACCTTTTGGTCTTCTTTTTTTGTTTTTGATGAAGTTTGGTGGTTGAACACAAAATAAATGGTATCAAAATACCGTTCATGTGTTAAATATTTTTAATAAAACTAAGCATTACATCTTATTGAATATCCTAAAAGTTCTAAACTCCCTTTGGTTAGACAACGAACTTTCTTAACGGATATTCAAACGCTGTAATACAAGTTTTATACAAAATATTTAAATCATTCTCTAACATTTTAATACCATTTATTTTTATAAGTACATTTTGAATTTTAGATCTATAAAAAAGAAAACAAAAGATTTCAAAATTGATGAAGATAACTTAAGAATTATAATAGATGAACTTTAAAGAAGTCAATGTACTTAGAAAAAATACTCAAAAGTAAAAACTAAATTTATATATACCTAAAAACACTTCTTTATATAAAAAGTGAAAAGAAGTGTTTTTTAATGTGTTAAAATAAGCTATGATAATTATTAGGGGTGATAGGAATGAAATTATCTATAAATCAGCTGAAAGAGTCTAATACTTTTTTAAATAATTTATTTGAAAATATAACTTCGGCTATATTTTTAGTTGATAAGAATGTTAGAATACAAGAGTTTAATGATACGTTTAAGGTATTATTTAATAAGCAGGATAGTGAGATATTAAATGGGTTGTGTGGTAATGTTATAGGATGTATTTATACTGTTGAAGAGGATGAGGACTGCGGCAATACTTCAAACTGTGGTAAGTGTTGTGTAAGAACAGCAATAAACAGAGCTTTTCAAGATAAGGAGAATACTTTAAAGCAGGTTATGAATAGAAATTTTTATATTAAAGATAGTTCTATAAATAAACATCTTCAGTTTACAACAAAACATATGACTTATAATGATGAAGACATGGTACTTGTAATATTAGATGATATAACTGAGATTGAAAATAGCAAATTAGAGCTTGAAAGAAATAATAAAATTATACAAAACTATAACGATAAAATAAAAAAGGAATTATCTATTGCTAGAAATGTTCAGCAAAGTCTTATACCATATAAAACTCCTATATATAATGGAGTAAAATTAACAGCAGTTTACAACCCGTTGTATGAGGTTGGAGGGGATTTGTACGACTTTATAAATATAGATGAAGATAATGTTGGTATATTTATAAGTGATATATCTGGACATGGAATAGCTGCTGCTATGATAACTACAATGGTAAAGGCTATACTTGAAACTAGTAAAGATCTTTTATACACACCTGATAAGCTGATGGAGAATATAAATAACAAAATATTAAATGTAGCAGAGAATATGTATTTAACAGCTTTTTATGGAGTATATAATAACAAGACTAGAGAGTTTACATATATAAGATGTTCTCATCCATATCCATTGATTATAAGGGATAATGAGGTTGTTGAGATTAAAGAAAGTGAAGGCATGATGTTAGGGGTATTTGATGGATTAGAATTTAAAACGCACAAAATTAAATTAAAACAAGGAGATAAAATTTTATTCTATACAGATGGCTTAATGGAAACTAAAAATAATTCTGGGTGTGAATTTAATAATAGAGTTTATGAAATAATAAATAGTAGATTAGATAAAAATATAAATGAGATTATAGATGATATAAATGAAGAGTTGGTATTATTTAAAGAAGATCAAGAGTATGAAGATGATATATGTATATTAGGGATGCAAATATAGCATCCCTAATAAGCCTATTTTAAGTTTTCAAACATAAAGTCTATTAAGTCTATAGCTAAATTTAAAGTTGTATCATCTTTATCTAAATTAGGGTTGAACTCTACAAAGTCTATAGATTTAACTAAACTAGATTCTAATATTTCTTTTAGTACAGTTTTAGTTTCTTCAATATCAAATCCGCTGTCTACTGGAGTACCTGTACCTGGAACGAACTTAGAATCTATAAAGTCCATATCAAAGCTTAAATGAACTCTATTTATATTATTTTGCCTTAGAGTATTTATGATAGAAGATACTATTTCTTTAAGACCTTTTGATTTCATATCTTCAGGAGAGTAAACATTAAGATCATTTTGATTTATAAGATCCATTTCTCCTTTATCTAGATCTCTAGCTCCTAATATAAATACATTCTTAGGGTTTACCTTTTGACCTTTGAAATATAGGTTAGTTAATTTCTCATGACCAAATCCCATACAAGCTCCAAGTGGCATACCGTGGGTATTTCCGCTTTCAGATGTTTCGTGAGTATTTATATCTCCATGTGCATCCATCCATATAACTGCGAAGTTATCATCGTGCTTGCTAACACCTGATATGCTACCAAGGCCTAGAGAGTGATCTCCTCCAAGCATGAATGGAAAACTGTTTGATTCAAGTGAAGAATATACCGTATGAGCTAGATTGGTATTTATATCTACAATAGAATCTAGATATTTCATATTAGTGTTTGATTTAAATTTGTTATCATCTGTTTCTGGTTTTACATAAAGGTTACCTAAATCATAAACGGTATAACCATGTTTACTTATAATAGATTCGATTCCATTATTTCTTAATAAATCGGGAGCGGTTTCAGGTCCTTTTCTATCGCATCCGTAGAATAAAGGAATTCCTATTAAATTTACATTCATCTAAAAAACCTCCTAAGTACGTTAAAATATTTGCAAAAAGTATGTTAAAATTATATTATATTATAATTATTACATATTTTTAGCAAAAAGAAAAATGACTAAAAAAATAAAATATTCAATAAAATTTGAAATATAGTTTAAAATAGAGGTGGAAAAATGGACATTAACAATTTGAAAAGTCTACTTTTAGATATAAAGGAAGGAAAAGTAGATGTAGATACAGCATTAGAAGATTTAAAAACGTTACCTTTTGAAGACTTGGGTTATGCCAAGGTAGATCATCATAGAAGTATTAGAAATGGGTATCCTGAGGTTATATATTGCGAAGGAAAGACTGATGAACATATAATAGGTATAGTAGAAAAAATGTATGAAAAAAAATCTAATATACTTGGAACTAGAGCAAAAAAAGAAACTTATGAAAAACTTAAAAAAATATATCCAAACTGTGAATATGAAGAATTAGGAAGAATTATAAAGATTCAGAATAAGCCTATAGAAAATATAGGTAAGGGAACAATAGTAGTAGTTACAGGAGGAACATCGGATATACCTGTAGCTGATGAAGCTTATCATACAGCTAAATTTTTAGGAAATGATGTTGAAAGACTTTATGATGTTGGAGTTGCTGGAATCCACAGACTTTTAAATAACAGAGATATTTTAATGAAGGCTAGAGTTATAATTGCAGTAGCTGGAATGGAGGGAGCTCTTCCGAGTGTTGTAGGAGGTCTTGTCGATGTTCCTGTAATAGCAGTTCCCACATCTGTAGGATATGGAGCTAATTTCAATGGATTATCAGCACTTCTTACTATGTTAAATAGTTGTGCTTCGGGAATATCTGTTGTGAATATAGATAATGGATTTGGGGCTGGATATCTTTCTAGTATGATAAATAAATTATAACGTTTAAAGGAGAAGACAAAATGGAAAAAATACTTTACTTTGATTGTATATGTGGTGTTTCAGGAGATATGACTCTTGCAGCACTTTTAGATTTAGGACTTGATAAAGATAAATTTTTAACTGAAATTAACAAGCTTAATATGAATGATGAGTTTGAGATTGTTATAAAAAATAAACAAGAAAATGGAATAAATGGTACTAATGTTTGTGTAAATATAAAAGAACATACACATGAACATAGCCATGGCGAAGATCACCACCACCACAGACATTTAAGTGATATACACAATATAATAGATGATGCTGATATTACTGATAGAGCTAAAGAAATAGCTAAAAATATATTTATGCAAGTAGCTACAGCTGAGGCAAAGGTTCATGCTAGCACAATTGATAAGGTTCATTTTCATGAAGTTGGGGCAACTGACTCTATAGTTGATATAGTCGGATGTGCAATACTTATAGATATGCTTGATGTAGACAAAATATATTGTTCATCAGTGCCACTGGGAAGTGGATTTGTAAAGTGCGACCATGGAATAATACCAGTTCCAGCACCTGCTACAATTGAAATATTAAAAGAAGCTAAGGTTAAGATAAATTCTGTAAAAGGGGAGACAACTACTCCAACAGGAGCAGCTATTGTTAAGACTTTAAGTGATGAATTTTTAGATGATATAGAATTTAAGATAGATTCTATAGGATATGGAATGGGAGATAAGAAGTTTGAGATACCTAATATGTTAAGACTTATACTTGGTCAAAAAAAAAAGAGAGCATAGTATATGAGATAAATGCTAATATAGATGATATGAGCTCAGAGATATATTCTTACTTATATGAAAAAATACTTAATATGGGTGCGTTAGATATATACACTCAAAGTATTTATATGAAAAAGAATAGGCCAGCAACTAAATTAGCTGTATTATGTGAAAAGGAAAACTTAGATAAAATAATAGAATTTATATTAAAAGAAACTACAACATTTGGTATTAGGTTTAATGAATTAAAAAGAGAAACTTTAGATAGAAAATTTATAAATTTAAAAACAACTTATGGTAATATATCTATAAAAATTGCATATTATAAAGATAAAATAGTAAAATATACTCCTGAGTATGAAGAGTGTAAAATTATAGCTCAAAAATATAATATTCCATTAAAAGATGTATATGATAATATAAATTATGAAGTGAAAACTCATTTAAATATGTGATGATAAAGTTTATCAAACGACAGAATATTTGGAAAATGCTGATGTATATTAAATTTTATTGACAATAAAAAAGAAATTTGATAAATTATATAGCATAAGTTAAAACAAGATTCACTCATATATACTCAGTGATATGGACTGAGAGTATCTACCGGGAGACCTTAAAACTCCTGACTATGCGTGATTATTTATAGGCTATTTATTTATAAAGAAGTGGGTTTGTAGGCTGAGAGTATCCCTATGAGTTGGCTTATTAAATAAATATAGATATACAAGGACCTATATAATAATTTCGCTTTCATAAGAAATTATTATATAAGTCCTTGTTTTTTTTATATGCTAATAGCATTATAAAAAATGAAATTGTGGTTAACTTAGATTAAGAAACTACAATTTCAACTATTTTGAGCAACGGAGTCCGTAGGACTCGTTGGCGACATGAGTCAATGCGGTAGCATTAGACGAATTTTTTTTACCTAAAAACACATATGAAAAGATTCAAATAAGAGACGTTTTAGAGCTCTTATTTTTTTAAAATATACTAAATAGAGGAGGATTTAAAATGAGTAAAATTGTAAAAGAAGGGTTAACTTTTGATGATGTATTATTAATTCCTCAAAAATCGGATGTACTACCAAGTGATGTAGATTTATCTACATATCTTACTAAAAAAATAAAATTAAATATACCGTTAATGAGTGCGGGTATGGATACAGTAACTGAATCTAAGATGGCTATAGCGATGGCAAGAGAAGGTGGAATAGGAATAATCCACAAAAACATGACGATTAAAGAACAAGCTTTAGAGGTTGATAAAGTTAAAAGAAGTGAACATGGATTAATAGTAGATCCTTTCTATTTAAGTAAAGAACATACTTTAAAAGATGCAGATGAATTAATGGGAAGATATAAAATATCTGGTGTTCCAATAGTAGATGATAATAATAAACTAATCGGAATAATAACTAATAGAGATATAAGATTTGAAGAAGATTTTTCTAGAAAAATAGAAAATGTTATGACTAAAAAAGAAGATTTAATAATTGCAAAAGAAGGAACTTCTCTTGAGGAAGCTCAAAAAACATTAAGACAAAATAAAATAGAGAAACTTCCTATAATAAATGAAGATGGTTGTTTAAAAGGACTTATAACGATAAAAGATATAGAAAGAAAAGTAAAATATCCTAATTCAGCTAAAGACTCAGGTGGAAGACTATTATGTGGAGCTGCTATAGGTATAACTCACGATATGATGGAAAGAGTAGAAGCTTTAGTACAAGCTAAGGTTGATGTTGTAACTTTAGATACAGCTCATGGACACTCAAGAGGAGTTATAGAGGGAGTTAAAAAGATAAAATCAAAATATCCAGATCTTCAAGTTATAGCTGGAAACGTAGCAACTTATGAAGCTACAGAAGAATTAATACAAGCTGGTGCAGACTGTGTTAAAGTAGGTATAGGACCAGGATCTATATGTACAACAAGAGTAGTAGCTGGAATTGGAGTTCCTCAAGTAACAGCTATAATGGATTGTTATGAGGCTGCTAAAAAATATGGAGTTCCAATAATCGCAGATGGAGGAATAAAATACTCAGGTGATGTAGTTAAGGCTATTGCTTCTGGAGGATCTGTTGTAATGATGGGATCTATGTTTGCTGGAACAGAAGAAAGTCCAGGAGAGAATATAATATATAAAGGAAGATCTTTTAAGGCTTATAGAGGAATGGGATCTATAGGAGCTATGGAAAAAGGATCTAAAGATAGATACTTCCAAACAGGATCTAGAAAATTAGTACCTGAAGGTATTGAAGGAATGGTAGCTTACAAAGGGAACGTTGAAGATATATTATTCCAATTAGCAGGAGGAATAAGATCTGGTATGGGATATTGTGGAGCACCTACTATAGATAAATTAATGGAAAATGGTAAATTCACAAAGATAACAGGAGCAGGACTTAAAGAAAGTCATCCTCATGATGTAACTATAACTAAAGAAGCGCCAAATTACAGTGCACAAGGAGAGAATTAATATGGAAAAAGAATTAGTATTAATAGTTGACTTTGGAGGTCAATACAACCAACTTATAGCTAGAAGAGTTAGAGATTGTAATGTATATTGCGAAATAATTCCATATACTTATTCTCTAGAAAAAATAAAAGAAAAAAATCCTAAAGGTATAATATTCACAGGAGGACCTTCAAGTGTATATGCAGAGGGTGCACCTAAAATATCTAAAGAAATATTCGAAATGAATATACCTATACTTGGAATATGTTATGGAGCTCAAATTATGTCTCATACTCTAGGCGGTAATGTTAGAAGAGGAGATAAAAGAGAGTACGGAAAAACTGAAATAAACTATAAAGAGAGCTTAATATTTAAAGGGGTAGACTCTAAAAATATAACTTGGATGAGTCATACAGACTTAATAGATAAGGCACCAGAAGGTTTTGAAATAATTGCACACACTAATGATTGCCCTGTAGCTGCAATTCAAAATGAAGAAAAGAAATTATATGGAGTACAATTCCATCCAGAGGTTGAACATTCTATACAGGGAAATGAAATAATAAAGAACTTCTTATTCGAAGTATGTAATTTAAACGGAAGCTGGACTATGGATTCTTTTATAGATCAAAAAGTAAAAGAAATAAAGGAAAAAGTAGGAGACAAAAAAGTATTATGTGCTCTAAGTGGAGGAGTGGACAGCTCAGTTGCTGCAGTTTTAGTTCATAAAGCTATAGGAGATAATCTTACTTGTATATTCGTAGATCATGGTTTACTTAGAAAGAATGAAGGAGATCAAGTAGAGCAGATATTTAGAAAAGAGTTCAAGATGAACTTAATAAGAGTTAATGCTCAAGACAGATTCTTAAGCAAATTATCAGGAGTATCTGAGCCAGAAGCTAAGAGAAAAATAATTGGAGAAGAATTTATAAGAGTATTTGAAGAAGAGTCTAATAAATTAGGAAAGATGGATTTCTTAGTTCAAGGAACTATATATCCTGATGTTATAGAAAGTGGAGCAGGTGAAAGTGGAGCCTCTACTATAAAATCTCACCATAACGTAGGTGGAATACCTGAAGATATAGAGTTTGAAATAATAGAACCATTAAGATCTTTATTCAAAGATGAAGTTAGAAGATTAGGTCTTGAACTTGAAATTCCTGAGTATTTAATATTTAGACATCCATTCCCAGGACCAGGACTTGGAATAAGAGTTATAGGCGAAGTTACTAAGGACAAGCTTGATATATTAAGAGAAGCTGATGATATATATATGCAAGAACTTAAAAATAATGATTTATATGATAAAATATGGCAAGCATTTGCAACATTACCAGATGTTAAGACAGTAGGAGTTATGGGAGATGAGAGAACTTATGCTCACTTAGTAGGATTAAGAGCAGTTACATCTTCTGATGGAATGACATCTGACTGGTACAAAATGCCTTATGATGTGCTTGAAAAAATATCTAGTAGAATAGTTAATGAAGTTGATGGAGTTAATAGAGTAGTTTATGATATAACTTCTAAACCTCCAGGAACTATTGAGTGGGAGTAGAATGACAAAACCCTGTATGCCTTGATTTCGTTAGGCTTACAGGGTTTGTTTTATGCTTGCGATACACGAATGATACATTTTTTATTTTTCAGGTGTTTCAGTGGTGTCATAATTATCATTAATTTTATCTAATTTATTAGCAACTTCACTATGCTTGTTAGGATAAAGATGTGAATAAGTTTGAAGTGTAGTTTCAATGTTTTCATGTCCAAGTCTTTCAGAAATCAGCAAGGGTGAAAAACCTTCTTCAATTAAAAGTGAAGCATGGGAATGACGAAGATCATGAACCCTAATTCGTTTTACTTTTGCTTTCTTTGCTATTCTAACCAAATGACCATTCATGGTGCTTCTTGCTATTGGGAACAATCTTTCACTTGGATCATAATCATAAAGCTTTGATAAATATTCATTGATGATGTCACATAAGAATTTGGGAATGGTAATGATCCGTTTTGATTTTGGTGTTTTAGGTTTTAGGATCAGATCTT
Organism: Tepidibacter hydrothermalis; assembly: GCF_029542625.1. Lineage (GTDB taxonomy): Bacteria > Bacillota > Clostridia > Peptostreptococcales > Peptostreptococcaceae > Tepidibacter_A > Tepidibacter_A hydrothermalis. The sequence continues at coordinate 3,505,368 of NZ_CP120733.1, read as the reverse complement.
GCTTTTGGTGTCTAGCATAATTCTTATTGATTGAAACAGTTTCTGTTTCAAAATCAAAGTCATTAAGTGTTAAAGCTAAACATTCACCAATACGCATTCCAGTCCAAAATAAAATTTGATAAATAACAGTATACATTGGATTATCTGAAAACTTAATGAACTGCTTGAATTCATCCACTGTCCAAAACTTCATATTATCAGCATTCTTTTTCCCCATAGAACCACAGATTCTTGCAGGATTTGAAGGTAGTTTATAATATTTGCAAGCAAAGTTGAATATTGCTGAAAGCTGATTGTTCACAGTCTTTAAGTATGTTGGACTGTAGTTATTTTCATGTGAAATCAATTCATTCTGCCACTTCCTGACTGTTGCAGGTTCTATGCTATTGATAGGCATATCTTTAAAATATGGCAGCACTTTCAATCCAATTACATATTCTTTATTTTCATAGGTTGTAGGTTTCAACCTGGACTTGCAATCTTCCATGTAGAGTTCAACCAATGCACCAAAAGTCATATCAGGACTTGCTTGTGACTTTTCAAGAAATTCCCTTTCAAAAGCTTTGGCTTCCTTTTGGGTTTTAAATCCACGTTTTAATTTCTGTTTAATGTTTCCAGTCCAATCAGTATAATTGAATTTGGCATACCAACTGCCACGTTTTTCATCTTTATAAGTTGGCATTATATCATCCCTTTCTTAATTTTGAGTATAAAAAATACACCCATTGCAGACTGGATGCTTTAAATGATATAATAACAATATCTAAGTGGTATTATATCAGGCATCCTGTCTGAATAGTATCTATGTTAAAATCGTTCTTTGTGTTGGTAGCACAAGGGCGATTTTTTTTTATTTTTTTGGTAAAAATTCTGTTTTGATTCTATCAATAATATATCTTTCTTTGTAATCTTCACCATCTTTAATTATCTTATCAACTAAATCAATTAAGTCCTGCTGATGCATAACAGTAATCGTTCCAAAGTCAAAATGACATATTTGATATTCGTTATATTCTCTATCTTTATCATCCTGATCAACTTCAAATCCTGCATCTTCTAAATACTGTATAGATTTCATAAATTTATATTCTGTTTCATCTTCATCTACTCCATATATTTCATCCACAGTAATTTTAAAGATTTTACATATTTCAAAGAGCATTTCAGCATTTGGAGTACTGACCGATTGCTCCCAACTTGAAACGGTTGATGGCTTTGTTCCTACAATATCAGCTAAATCTTTTTGAGAAAGTCCATTAATTTTTCTATGTTTAGTTATATTAGCTGAAATGTTTTCTTTTATTTTTCCCATCACTTCACCACCTTCTTTTTTATCATGTTTCAATAGTAACACAGAAATTTCATAATTACAATACAAAAATACGAAAATCTCATAGTTTTGTATTGACATAACGAAAATATCGTGATAACATGTACCTACAACGAAAATATCGTAGTAAAAGGAAGGTGAAACGAATGCTTCATGAAAAAATTAAAGCTTTTATGAAAGAACGAGGAATTAAACAATCATTTCTAAAAGAAAAACTTGGAATGACTGCAAGTACATGTAGTGCTTTATTGAATGGAAACAGAGGAATTTCAGCAGAAGAATACTTTAAAATTTGTGATTCTTTGAAAGTACCTCTTAATTATTTTAAAGATGATAAGGATGGTGAATAAGAAATGAAAAATGCAACAGTCAAAGAACAAAAGTTTTATCATGCAGAAGATGTAGCGAAAATACTTGGGGTTTCATTAACCACAGGTTATAGGATCATAAAGAAACTTAATGATGAATTAAGGGAACAAGGAAAGATTATTATTCCAGGTAAGATCTCAAAGAGGTTTTTCAATGAAAAAGTGTACATGTAGGTTCAGCAATTATATTACAGAAAGGCAAAGGTGAAAGAAATGAATAAATTTAATTCTGATTGTAAAACAGCAATGGTAGATGGAAAAGAAGAAGTTGTTTTTACTGGACGTGGTGCAATGTTGTTAGTCTATTTTTCATGGATAGATGATAAAATGCCCAAAGCTTATGAATCATTAAAGAGATACTGTCAATATCTTGCCTCACACGGCTATGGTAACGGTGCAACAAAAATCCTATCAGAACTTGAAAGAAAGAGCAAAGATGAAGGGGCAGATTGGATAAAGTCATCCTATGATGAGTTTGTAAAAAATGACAATGGGTTAATAAATTATGTGTTGGGATTATAAAAAGGTAGGTGAAAACAGTGGATGAACTAACAAACACATCAACATTGGTCATGGACTTCCTGATTAATGACAAGCATTCCAGGAACAGTGACAACTATTTGTTCTACCTGGTAGCAAAGAAGATCCTTGGAAGCAAAGGAATTGATGTTGACAAGATTGGATTCAAGGATCTGTTCCTGCAATTGAACGAATATGGTCTTCCACAATATGAAACAGTGGGAAGGATCAGAAGGAAATTGCAGCATGATCATCCTGAATTATCAGGGTCTAAAAGTGTCAGTGAACAAAGATTCTTGAATCAAGAAGCTTTCAGCGAATTTGCAAGACGAATATGAAGTAGTAACAATAAAATTCACGAAAATGAAAGGAAGATGAAAAATGGCAAAATTAAATGAAGTTCAAATTGGTTCTAATAAAATTGAACAAATTAAAATGGCAAACAAATATCCTATTGATAAGGTTGGGGTTAATAAGTATCTATCTATTCAGTTTATAGCAGCATTAATTGACAATGGTGGATTGGTGGACTGGTCAACATTTTCTGCACATAAAAGGTATATGAAGTTATGTGAACATTATGATGTTACCCCTTTGAATCAGATCAGCTTTTCCTTGTTTGTGGTCAACAACTTCAACATTGAAGTCAAGGATAAGAAAGCATTTGGAAAGAAATTCAGGGTATTCAGACGGTTCAGGGTGGTTCAAGATGGTTCAAGGCGAACATATAAGCTTTGAACCGTATCAACCCCTTGTGTATCAAGGGGTTGGAGTTATCAGTTCAAGCAGTTCAAGGTAAATCTAATTTATTAAGTAATTTATAAAAAACATATATTTTATATGAGTTATTTAATATATACCTTAAAAAATAAATAATATAGAGAAAAACCTTGAACTGCTTGAACCGTTGTTCTGAAACCAAGTAATAACAATGGTTTGAATCGGTTCACGGTGCAGTTCACGGTTCAATGTGAATTTATGAATATATACTTGAAGATAATCTGATGTAGCAAATCAGTACATCAGGTCAATAAAACATATAAGAAAGGTGGAAAATGAAATGATGATTAAAGAAGTTGCAAGCATATTAGGGGAAACAGAACAATTTATTAGAACAGGTTTACAGAAGGGCATATTTCCGTTTGGTACTGCTGAAAAAATAGATGGTAAGTTTACTTATAGTATTGATAAGGTTGCATTTAATGAATTCTTAACTATGAAAGGTGGAAAATAAAATGATTATGAAAATTGATAATGGAACAATGAAGGAATTAACAGCAATAGAAATAAAAGAGGTATTTGAAGCAATTAATTCAAATAACTTATTGCATTTGGAACTTGTACCTGATGGGAAGGGTCAACCAATGGTTTTGGTAGCATTTGAAAATAACAACGAGATACAATGTTATAATTTCCCTGCAACTAAAGGATATGAGATTCATATAATCAATGAATTATTAAGATCACTTGATTTGGATATTAAAATTGAATTTCAGACTTATGATCAATATAGTCAATTACTTAATCATTGCATGGATTTAGTTAATACAAAGAAGAGAGTAACTGAAAAGGTTAAGCAAATTTGTACATCAATTGAGCATTTATTAGGTGGTGAAGATAAAAAGAAAGCATTATTGCTTTTCATGGAAAAAATATCAGAATCACTAAGTTTAGAATCACTAGAGCAATCTTGTGATCGTGTAATTGAAGACTTGAAAGGGGTGTGTTAATGATGAATGAAAAAATTTTAGATTTAATACTATTTGAATTAAGAGAATCAGAAAGTTTTATTGAAGTAGATGATTACAAGAAAGATAGAGAAAGCTTTAATGAATCACTGGAATATTTGGAAAGTACAGATTTTGATAAAGATCTTATTCGTAAGATTGAATCACAATGTGATGATGTTGCAACAGAAGCAGAACGTCAAGGTTTTTACAACGGATTTAAAGCTGCATATAATTTCTTCAAATCTTTACAAGAATAAAGCCACTGCATAAATCAATTATACAATGACTTCATGTGATACATATTAAATTCGCACTTTGATTTTATCATGTGAAGCCTATCAATTCAAGAAAGGATGATAAGTATGGATCATGTAATAAATGGAATGAAATCACATTATGAAGTACTTTTGGATTGGTTTGTTGAAGAACATAAATCAGGTAAATACAAGAAGTTATCTGATAACCCATATTATGATGAAATCAAAGCATTGATTGATTCTATGAACATATTAAGAAAATACCTTGGTTGGGAAACCATCAAGCTGAAAGATGAAGTTAAATTTTATATGGAAGGATGATTGAATGGCAACAGTATCATTTTATGAAGTAAAAGAAGTTATTGGTGAAGAAGTAGCACAAAAGATAATGGATGAATTTCCTTGTATGCATCTTTATATTCCGAACAATATGCCTAAGTTCCCTGATAATCTGACTAGAAATAAATACATTAAAAATTCATATCATACAGGTGCAACTATACCTGAAATAGCTGATATGATTAATCTAAGTGTTGAAACAGTAAGAAAAATCGTAAATGAAAGATGAAACAAAATCCCTGCTGCTAAATGTGGTGGGGATTTTATTTGCTAAAACAACACAACATGTAGTGGTTGATTTTTAACATTTGACCATATATTGTGTTTTGGGAAGATTTTCAGAAAGTAAATTGGTATAATTAATATGTCAAGTTCTTGAATGAATATTGACACTTTCATATTTCGTGATGTAGTTCTTCCCTGGTTGTTATTTTTGCCATTAGTGATGACTAGGGATAGAAATACCCACAGAACGAAAGAAAACTTGTATATGACCGTTATATGAGTTCTGATGATAGGTTTTGAAAGGATGTGCATGACATGGATGAAGTGAAAATTAAAAATATTGATTTGGTTGTTGAAGCAGTTGCTGTTCTAATCGGTGATTATGAAAGGAACAGAAAGAAAGCAGCAATGATGATTTTGAAGATTTGTCTGACTGATGAATTTTTCAAGCATCTGATGGAAGATGAACAACTTAAACCAGTGGCTGAATCATTGGGAATGTAGTAAATAAATGTGAAGAAAAAGGGGGTGGGTCTATGTTATCAGCAAAACAGAAAAAATGCATCAAATTGATGGCATCAGGTGAACACACACAAAAGGAAATTGCAAAGCAGATTAACATCACTGAAAAGACCATATGTGAATGGAAAAAGAATGATGAATTCATGCAAGAATTGGATTATCTGATTGCACTAAGTATCAGATCAGTTGCAGCAAAGGCATTCAAAACACAAACAAATCTTCTTGATTCCAAGAATGACATGGTCAGATATATGGCAGCAAAGGACATTCTTGATAGAGCAGGATTCAAACCTGATGAAAAGCTGAAAGTGGAAGGTTTTTCAACAGTAGTGTTTGTTGATGATTTGGGTGAAGATGATGAAGATGATTAATAATAACAAGTTAGTAACAAAAACCTAGTTAAAGCTTAATATATCAACGATTAAAATTTATTATTTAATAATTTGAAGAAAGGAAGGTGAAGAAAATTGACAGATCAAGAAAAGAAATTTGCTGATGAATTTGTGTTCAGATACTTCAACGGTGAAGAAAGAAGTCAAATAACCCTTGCAGTTGAGGTTGCTAAATTTGCAGGGTACATCATACCTGAATCCAAACCAAAGGCTGAACTATTAGTTAAAGCACTTTACAACAAAGAAGAAATCAAGACCTATATTGACAGTCAGATCCAGGACTTCAAATCAAAGTTGCATCCATCACAAAGAAGAACATTTTGGACTGCTATTGCTGCAATGACAGTTGGTGATCCTGATGAATGGAATCAACATGGATTTATAAATTCAACATATTAAGAAGGTCGGTGAATCCTATGAATGATTATATTACACAGCAATTGGACAAGGTTCTTCAACTGAATAAGGAAAAGAATCAGGTTATCAGAAGAATCAAGACCAATAGAAACAAAAGACATGGAATGCATCACCTGATGATCACCAAAGAAGAAAAGGAAAAAAGAATTGATAAAGCAAGAAAACTGTATGATGCAAAGATTAATGCAGTTTATATCAAGATGAACCAAGAACTAAAAAAAGCAGGTTTGGAAGAATTAGAAAATCCATATCAAACCACGAAAGGGGAAAATTAAAATGTTTGAATTAATTAAGAAAATACAAGCAATCATTGATGCATACCATGCAAACAGTGAACAAATGAAAAAAGAAATCAAAAGAATAGTTGAAGAATGGGGTAAGCAGGTCAACACCTATGCAATGGACTATATTCAGGAACAAATCAGAAATGAAGTTGCTGCTGTAAAATCCAGTAATGCGAAAATCAATAAGGTTTATAACCAAAAGTTGAAAGTTATCTTGGATAAAGCAAAGAAACAAGTTCTTCCTGAACTGTTCAATAAGGCATCCAAACCTTCTGATTATGCAACCAAAGTGAACAATGCACTTCAATTCCTTATGATTGAAGCTGAACAGATTACAGATGATAAAGCATACATGATCCTGAAAGACTTCATTGATGACTATAATCAAATGAAGCTGTTTAAGAATGTGATTGGTAAGAGGGTTGATCTAATAGACCCAAATGGAAACAGCACCTACCCTAAAACATTTGGAAAGTTGAACAAAGTTGAAATGGTAATGAACACCTTTGATGAAATGGAAAGCATTGCAAATATGCTGTTTATCTATCCAAGGGAAGATGGACAGACATTTATCATGAATGGTCAGTCTTATAGTGTTCCAATTGATTCATATGAACAGATGGCAGATGAAGACAACATTATTGGTTTTGCACAGATTATTGAAGAATATGCAAAGACCATCCCTGGAATTGGTCAGGTAACAGATCAGACAGAACATGAAACTGTTGAAGGTTAAATTTTAAGATGCAAGTGGATAGGGATTTGACACCTCGTTCCCTTGACTTCTAAAAGGGGGTTATTCCAATGAATATAGAACAAAGACTTAAAGAATTAATTCAAGAAAAAACTGTTGAATCAACATTCAATGAACTTAAAAAGCAAAGAATGTTGAAATCTACTAGACAAACAGCATTTCAAAAGACTGAAACATTATTATATAATTATCCCAAATTTGAAAATGTGTTGAAAAGCAAGTTGGAAGAAATTGAAACCATTGAAAAAGAAGGTATATCAAAGCGAAGTAAAAGCTTTGTTCAATGGAGTTCAAGCAACAACTATGACAATTCAAACGAATATGAAAAATCAATGAATGCAATTCAAAAGATAAAGGCATCTATTGTTCAAATTGAAGGATATATTTCTCAAATAGATGCTGCACTTAATATCATCAAAGATGATCCATATTATGAGTTAATCCCTATGAAATACTTTGAAGGACAGACTAGAGAAGATATTGCTTATTATTTTGAAGTGGATGTGAAGACCATAGACAGACACAAAAACAGACTTGTGAACTTGCTTAAAATTAGATTGTTCAGTGATGAATGCATTGAAGAATTACTTGGATGAAAGGCAGGTGAAGAAAATGAATACAAATATCACAGTTATAAATAATGACCTTTGGGCAGTGAATTTCAATTATGTTGAAATGGAATACATCAAGGAACTGACTTTTACCAAAACAAATGCTGATGATTTCATGGCTATAACTGGGGATGGCAAGATTCTTCTGAATAAGGCTTATGATCTCGAAAGGTCAGTTTCAATTATGACAGCAGTGATGTCACTTCCTGATGATCTACTTGGTACAAAACAAGGTTTCTATACCTACATGAGAAAAAGAATTCCAAAGTGGGAAAAGAAAAATGACAAATGGATTAAACTTGCCATTGAATATTACAACTTAGAATTTCAAGAAGATGGCTACAAATCAGCATGTGAATGGGAAAAGAAAAGAAGAAGTGTCAAAGCTGAATATATCAAGAGCAATAAAAAGTTCTTTGGTATAGATAAAATCAAAACATTATTTAAAAGAAAGGGGGTGTAAACTATGGCAAGTATTAGTTCTCAAATTGAACTTATAGATAGAATATCAGCACCACTGCACGATATAGCAAGTGCATTAATGGTAACAGTGAATTCTTTTGAGGACATGCAGTCAGTAGCAAGTAATTCATTTGATGGATCTAATTTTGATGGAGCAAGAGAAGAAATAGACCAAGCTACTATTGCAATTAGACAAATGGAAGAAGAACTTTCACGAATAATATCACCTGATCTTGAATTTAATATTTCAGGTCAAACAACAGCCAATGTGCCTGTCCAACCTATTTGGAATTCAGATAACATGGAAGTGTTCACGAATACTGGAATTGAAAGATTCCAACAGGAAGTTCAATCAACAAATACAATGTTGAACACTTTGAACAGTACACAAGAGCAGATTGCACAACAAGCATCTACTACTGACATATTCCCTGACAACATGGTTTCTGATTTGAATGCTATGACAGGAAGAATTCAAAGAATTAGAACACAGATTGACCAAATTGAAAGTAATCCAATGAATCTTGGAACTGATTTGGCAAACAGTGAACTGGAACAATTAAGAATGCAGTTAAGTCAAGCAGTAGACCAACAGGATGACTTGAATCAAGCACTTCAAAGAATGGATGTAGATGAAGCAAATCAAGCTTATATGAGGTTATCACAGACTGTTGGTGGTACTGAAAGATATATCAGAGATAATGTTGATGCACAAGGTCAATTCAATAATCAGATTAGGGATGGAACTTCTGCTGCAAGTGGGTTAGAAAATAAATTACTTGGACTGGCTGCTGCATATATGTCAATTCAAAGTATTGGTAATTTAGTTAGTGTGTCCGATCAGATGACACAGACAGAAGCAAGGTTAAATCTAATAAATGATGGATTGCAAACAACAGAAGAATTACAAGATATGATATTCCAATCAGCACAAAGAGCAAGGGCATCATATGCTGATACAGCAGATGTGGTTGCAAAACTTGGTCAACGTGCAGGTGATGCTTTTGCTTCTAATGTTGAAACCATTGCTTTCGCTGAAAACCTAAATAAAATGTTTGTCATTGCAGGTGCTTCACAACAAGAAATGGCATCAGCTTCACTTCAATTAATACAAGCACTTGGTTCAGGTGTCTTGCGTGGTGAAGAACTTAATGCAGTATTTGAAGCAGCACCAAATGTTATTCAATCCATTGCAGATTACTTAAATGTTCCTATTGGACAGATCAAGGACATGGCATCAGAAGGAATGATCACTGCTGAAATAGTCAAGAATTCAATGCTTGGTGCTACTGATGCTATTAACCAAGAATTTGAATCCATGCCTATGACATGGGGACAAGTTTGGACTGGTGTCACCAATAATATATTGATGGCTTCACAACCATTACTTGACTTTATCAGTTTACTGGCTCAAAATTGGGAAACACTTGAACCAATAGTTCTTGGTGTAGCTGTTGCCCTTGGTGCATATGCCATTGGTCTTGGGATAAGTGCCACTGCAACATGGATTGCAAATGGTGCAGCACAAGCATTCTTTACCACCTTGATGACTAATCCACTCACATGGATTGCAGTTGTTATTGGTGCAGTAATTGGAATGATTTATAAATGGGTTCAATCAGTTGGTGGGTTAGAAATAGCCTGGAAGATAGCAATGAATGGAATTCTGACTGCTTGGGATTGGGTAAAGATAGGATTCTTCACTGGTGTTTATTGGGTACTTGATTTATGGGATCAAATGAAGCTTGGAATGATGACAGCAGGTGTTGGAATAACCAACTTTATGGGGGATATGAAAGCAGATGTGCTTATGATTCTTCAAAACATGGTCAATGGTGCAATAGACATCATAAATGGTTTCATTGATACTTTGAACAATATTCCTGGTGTTTCAATTGATACCATCAATAATGTAACCTTTGGAACGAATGCAGCACTTCAAAATGAAGCTGAAAAGGCAGCAAGGGAATCAGCACTTGAAGCATACAGGAGTGAAATAGAATCCAATATGAGTGATCGTAATTCACAACTGATCCAAATGCAAGCTGATGCAATGGAAGCTACTGCAACAAGACAAGCTGAAATTGATTCAGCACAAGTTGCAGCATTTGCAAATCAGAATGATGATTCTAATGGAAGTGCCTATGATTCAGTTGCATCTAACATTTCTGATATTGCTGAAAACACAGGTGCAATGAAAGATTCAGTGGATATTTCACAAGAAGATTTGAAGTATATGAGAGATGTGGCAGAACAAGAAACAATAAATAGATATACTACTCCTGAAATCAAGATTGACATGAGTGGAATGCAAAACATTGTAAATAATGACATGGATATTGATGGTGTAGTTAATCATCTAAGTGAAGGTGTACAACAAGCTTTGGATCATGCTTGTACAGAAGGAGTTCATAGTTAAATATTAAGCACAGACCCTTGGACTATAACGGTTCAGGGGTTTTTCTATTTTTCAAGGCTCATATTGGGTAAATGTAGGCATTTTATTATTCAACCATACAAATACACCAAAAACATATTAAACCTTTAATATGAGCCTAATATGAGTCTTAAAAACATACCCAAGAAAAGAATACAAATATGAGGACGGCGAAAAATTTCCCTGTCCATCTGTTGTCCATTATGTCCTTCTTATATATATATAAACTCTTTTTACTTACTAACTTTTTTTTCTAAAAATTTTTTTCTCTTATAAAAGATAGTTGTAAGGGGTATTTCAAATGGACAAACGGACATCAGAAGGACAGAAAAAATAAAAAGGCAGGTGAAAATCATGAAATGGATAAATATTAATAAGTTCCATCATCAGATGCATCCAATATCACTTGGGTTGAACTGGTGAAGATTTGTCTTCCATTTGGAATCTTCATTTGTGTATTCAGAAGACCAATAGCAAAATAGATTGATTAGGCACTTTGCATCATGCAGGGTGTTTTTAAATGTATTAAGACCATTGATAAAACAGCTATATGGGCATTATATGACCTTGAAATTTTCAGATAATTACATTTACAATGTTACTACCTGGTGGTATTATAAAATTGAACTTTAATATGCTTATTAAATCAATCAGGATAAGACTTTTAATATTAAAGGGTAAAATATATCAAGGAATATGAAAAGATGCTTATATGAAGCTTATATGAGTTATAGGGGTGAATCGGAAAGGGGTGGAAGGGTGAGTTTTGCAAAGAATTTAAAAAAGGCAATGGATGAAAGAAATATGACACAATCAGAATTGGCAAAACAAATTGATAAAGGTAAGTCATCAATCAGTCAGTACCTTTCAGGAAAGAATGTCCCTAAAGATGATGTGAAGCAGAAGATTGCAGATGCACTTGATTGTACAATTGAATACTTGGATTCAGAAGTTACTGAAAAGGATACTGGATCAGGTATTCGTAATATATCAGTAGCAGAAGCAGCAAGAAGACTTGGAAAATCACAACAGTACATAAGGGTTGGACTTCAAAATCAAAGACTTCCTTTTGGAACTGCTGTATATGTGAAAAGATGGTCATATCATATTTCACCTAAATTGTTGACCTAAATTGTTGGATGAATACATTGGAAAAGATACTTATGAAAATAAGTAAAAAAAAACAGTTATTAATGACTGATAAAATATATGATATTCGTGATACAGAAATGATACACATATTTTATGAAGCCTTGTTTTTCAAGTGAAAATATAGAAATATGAGAAATGAAATGCAGTAAAATCAAGGGTTGCAAAACCTGAAAACAATAAATTGACAGAGTGGGAATAGAACAAACAAAACCTGTAACCCTTTATTTATAAGGGGTTACAGGTTTTTTGATTTCACAAATGTATAAGCAATGACAACTATATATTTTTGAACATTTTATGTTGTTGTTGACTGTAAATTGTGAAGTTTTGATTCAAAAACTAAAATAGCTATCAGCGTTTCAATATCTAATAGCTGTTTGTCTACAATCTGAAAAGGCTCTTGCTATAAACTAGAGCCTTTTTTAATCATATCTAACAGTTTTGATAATGCTGGGGATATATACTTGTCTTTTCGGTGTATAAACATGGTTGTAACATTAACATTAAATTTAGGGAAGATATGCTGTAGATCACTTCCATTTAAAATGTACCTTTTCACCAAACTTCTTGGCATCATAGTCACTCCAAGGCCAGCGGATACACACCCCATGATGGCATCTAGAGAGCCAAATTCCATAGTCTTTTTGGGGACAATCCATTGACTATGTAAAAAATCTTCGAGTTTCTTTCGATATGCACAACCTTTATGAAAAACTAGAATTGTACAGTTATTTAACTTATCCAGAGTTATACCCTGAGCAACTTGTGTATTTGTAATCAGTATGAGCTCTTCATCCACAAACTTCGTTTGAATGAGGTCGTCATGATAAATAGCATCAGCAATAAATGCTCCATCAAGTTCATGTTGCAAAACTGCATTGAAGTTACCTTCAGAAACACCTGATGTAAGGGCTAACTCGACTTTAGGAAAACTTTTATGAAACTTTGAAATTAGCTTCGGAAGTCTTATCGCTGCTGTTGTTTCTATATATCCAATATTTAATTTCCCTTTTATAGTTTGACTGTCTGTGACTTCATTATTCATCTCTTCAATTAAACTCAAGATTCTCTCTGAATAAGCTAACAACGTATGTCCTTTATCTGTTAAAGTCACACCGCGATTATGTCGATAAAGCAATGTCGTTTCAAACTCTGCTTCAAGTTGCTGAATTCTTGTAGTTATATTAGATTGAGCATATTGAAGTTCTTTCGCTGCGCCAGATATACTTTGATTCCTTGCGACTGATTGAAATATTTCTAAGTTAAGTAAATCCATATTCAGAATGCCCCCCTCTTGTTATCAGAAAATAAGATATTTAGTATCAAGTATTATTATTATACAAGATATCAGAAAAGGTGTATACTTATTGTGAATAGACCTAAAGTAGCTATATAGCATTCATTTTATGTACTGAAAATGGTTTGTTAAACTGTAAAAGAAGACGGAATAACCATATTCTACGCTGGAGATTTTAACTGGTATAAAAGAGATTAGCTTAACCACTTTTTTCAATCATGGATTCTGATTGGATGAATAGGCAGGTCTGAGACTGTGATTGAAAAGGGAGAATATATAAATTTGGAGGGGTTCTTATGAGAAATTTCGTTGATTGTGCATGGGTTGAAAAGCATATGGATGATGAAGAACTATTTATAATCGACTGCAGGTTTGGTTTGTTTGACGCTTCATATGGAAAAGGGGCGTATGCTAAAGGACATATAAAAAATGCATTCTATTTAGATATCAACGAGGATCTTTCGGGTGCGCAAAAAGCCCACGGCGGGGCAAGACCGGTACCTGAACTTTCGATATTGGGTAAAAAGCTTGAAAAAATGGGGCTGAGAATGGATTCACAGATAGTATGCTATGACGACAGGACATACAGTTCCGCAAGGGGATGGTGGCAGCTCAAAAACATGGGTTTTGAAAATGTATACATACTGAACGGTGGATATGAAGCGTGGAAGCAGCTAGGTCTTCCTATTTCTAAAGAGTGTCCCGAGGCAAGACAGGGAGGAAGCATTAAGATTGAGCAGTTTCATGACATATATTGCGACATAGAGTATGTGAAAAAAGCTATGTTGAACTCCAATATAGTACTTTTGGATTCCAGAGAACACCGTCGCTACACAGGTGAGTATGAGCCTTTGTATTCAAAAAACGGGCATATACCTGGTGCAATGAATCTGCACTGGCAAAAAAATGTGAAGGATGACGGAAGATTGAAGGAAAGGTCTATGCTTGAAAAGAATTTCAGCTTCGTAAATAGTAAGATGGAAATAATAACATACTGTGGATCGGGAATAGACGGTGCATTGAACTTTGTAATTTTAGATGAACTTGGCTACAAGGTAAGGCTGTATGTGGGCAGTATCAGTGACTGGATAAGCTACGAAGAAAATATACTTGAATGTGTTTAAAATGATTTATAATATACAATGAAATTAGCTGAAACTCTTGCCGGTGTTTAGCACCAATACACCTTATCCATCTAAAAAAATCAAATATTAAAACTTCGCCCTTAATTAATTGCGAAATTTTAGTACAGATTGTTGATAAAAAAAGTAGGTCTTAATTTTAAGTAATTAAGATCTACTTTTTTTATGAAATATAATTTTATTTTAATTAAATTTAAATTTTTTTCATATTTATACAAATTTCGCTAAAATTATTTACATATAATTCAAAAGATAATATAATATATACTAATGTACTACTAATTAACATTCTTAGGGAGGATTAAATGTATTATGTTTGTTTATTTGTTGTAACATTTTTATGTACATATTCATTTTCATTTGTATTTAAAATTTTAGAAGATTATAAGCATTATAATAGATCTTATGAAATTAATGATGATGATACAGATAAAGTATTTTGGATATACATTGTATTTGTAACTATGCTATTTATAGTAGTGGTATACTATTATGAAAACATAGATAAAAATCTAAATCAGTTTATAGTATTTTTTATATTCTTATTTATATGTTGTTCGCTTTTAAGTTATTTTGTATACTTAGTAGTAGATAAGTTATATAAGGAAAAAAGCCAAAAGAAAGATATTCAGTTATATGCTAATATGATAGAGGAATCTCTTGAGAATCTGAGAGCATTTAAGCATGATTATAGGAATACCTTGATGTGTATAAGTGGTTATATAGCTAGCAAAAATATGGAAGGATTAGAAAAATACTTTTATGAAAATCTGGTTAATGATAAATATATAAACAACAGTATATATGGAAGTATAAATATAAATAATATACCTCTTAAAGGATTGATAAATTTAAAAGCATCAAAAGCAAGTTCTTTGGGAATTGATTTTAACTTGAATATAGAACAATACATAGAAGACTTTATTTTAAAAGACGTTGATATATGCAAGATATTTGGTATATTAATAGATAATGCTATAGAGGCTAGTGTGGAATCTAAAGAAAAGATAATAAATATTAATATCAATGAAGAAAATGAAAAAATAATTATAAAAATTTCAAACACATACAATTTAAAACCTGATTTAAATAATATATTTATAAAAGGATATTCTACTAAAGGGAGAGATAGAGGACTAGGTCTTGATATAGTTAAAAAAATTAATGATAAACAGTATACAAATATGAATATGAATACATATATAAAAGAAGATTTATTTAATCAAGAAATAATTATAGATAAAAAATAGCGATGGTTTAAACCATCGCTATTTTTTATCTATAAAGAAACTATATAATTTTCGTTATGAGTTTCAAAAAAGTTTACATTTGAAATTTTTTTAAAGAAGAACTTTTTTATTAAATATATAAATTAAAATTTAAATAACACTAATTAATGTCAAAGTATACAAAATTATTGTCGTATAGTGTAAAATATAAAATAAAGATAAATTTGGACATATTTGAAATAAATAACAAAATATAATACATTACAAACTTGCGAAGGACGGATGAATGAAATGATTAATGTGTATGATTTTATAATGACAGGTTTATTTAGTTACTTTTTTATTTATGTATTCAAAAAATTTGAGGGGAATATAGAGAAGAATTTAAGATTAGAAGTAAAGTATGTGCTGTTAATAACATTAGTAGATTTTATTATGAATATAGTAGCTGTTAAACCTATAAGACTGGGAGTATATTATATACTTTTAGAAGTAGCTATATATTATATAATAAGAAAAAAGAAAGATAACTTTTTTTTATCTTATATTTTGACCTTTTGGATATTTCAAATAGCAGATATAGGTGCAGGACTTTTTTTATATAAAAGCAATATCGTTCCTAAAGTGCTAACTGAAAACATGTATTTTAATATAATAATACCTAATATATTGGTGGTTGCTGTATCTATAGTGTTATGTAACATTTTATTGAAATTTAAAGAGATAAATAAAAAGATAATTTCTGAAGAGGAAAAATTCCTTTGGGTATACATAAATGCTTTTATATTAGTTTATATGAGTTACATATATATGTATAATGATTCGAAAAATATGCAAAATATAATTACTGTTACATTTGTACTGGTATTTTTTCTTTTCATAAGCTATCTCATATTTATGGTAATGAACAAATTAGATATTGAAAAAAGCGAAAAGAAATATATACAAATATACAATAATATTATAGAAGAATCTTTAGATAGTATGAGAGAATATAAGCATGATCAGAATAATATATTGTTATCAATTGGCGGATTTTTAGCAAAAGATGATATGAATGGATTAAAGAAGTATTTTTATGAGGATATATGTAAGAACCAAAAGATAAACAATAAGAAGCTATACGGACTTAATAAAATAAATAATAGTCCTATAAAAGGTTTGATGAGTTTTAAAGTTTCAAAAGCTATTTCAAATAAAATAAATTTGAATATAGATATAAGTGATGATATTAGCAATTTTTACGTAGAAGATATAGATATGTGTAAAATATTTGGAATATTACTTGATAATGCAATGGAAGCAAGTATGGAATCATATGAAAAAATATTAAATATTGGCATATCAAATAAAAAATCTGAGATTAATATAATTATATCGAATTCATTTAAAAATAAACCTGATATCAATAAAATATTTGATAAGGGATATTCTACTAAGGGCGAAAATAGAGGATTAGGTCTTAATACCGTAAAGAAATTATCAAAAACTAAGTATACTAATATGTGCATAAATACAAGAATAGAATATGAATTATTTAAGGTAGAACTTATATTAAAAAAATAGAACAACCGAAGTTGTTCTATTTTTTTAATAATGATTTTGGAGCTGTAGGTTCTTCAAGAAGTCCTTTAGGACAACAAAGGCCTATAGATGTAGTAGCGAAGAAAAAAGCAGAAGTAAATATAAATGTAGATACTATAGTTTTTAACTTATTCGAAATCTTCATAGTTTTTATACCTCCTGTCAAATATTTTATATGTAATAGGGTGTATAGCTATACACTCTAATAACATCACAAATAAGAATATATTAGATATTGTTTGAGTTGTGCAGACTAAAGATAGAATAATGTATATAATTCCAACTAAAATAGAGGAAATTTTTTTCTTTTTTCTAGTTAATGCATTGAGCAAAGGTCTTTGTTCTGTATCTGCTGGAGCGTATTTATATAGTATATATAGTATGAATGTAGATATACATAATTTAATACTTATAGTAAGCGATAGTAGCCTGGATATGTAAATTAAACTAAAAAATGATATACAGCTATAAAAAAGACACAACTTTCCATTTTTCATATGTATACCATGCGCTTTACCTCTGATAAATCCAAATAATAGATAACTTAAAATACTGTACTTAAGCATGCCTAAAAAATAAGCAAGTCCTAAAAATATAGGAAGTTTATAAAGCTCCATTAAAAAAAGATTTAGACCATACTTGGCAATTTCTAAATCATCTTCAGATTTGTTTTTTATATAAGGTTTTATTGAATCGAATATAGTGTCGGTTGTCTTATAAATAAAATTCATATTTAACACCTTTCCTTTGTATATTATGAATTATAACAATAAAATACAAAAAATTCAAATAATACTTAATTAAGGAATATAAAACCAAAATAATATTAATCCACCTTAATATCCATTAATATTTAAATAATATATAATTTGCAGGTAATGTATATTTAAATGTCGAATAATGTTTACAGTATAATAAATACAATAGGGGGAGGTTTGTTTCAAAATGGAAGTCAAAATTACAAAAAGAACGCTAAAAAATAAAATTACAACTGTATCACTTGTATTATTTGGAATATTATTATTTTTTAGTACTTGGGTAAGTAAAGAACTAATTGAAAACAAAATGACTGATGTATTTTTAGAAAAGGGAGTCGAGCAAGTTCAAGAAATAGCATATCAAGCAGAATATATTTTAAAATCAGATGAAAATGATATAGAAAATCTACAGAAGTTTGTAGAAAAAAAAGCTCTTCAAAATAATATAGCTTATGCAATTATTATAGATACTAATGTTACTGCTATAGCTCATAGTGATAAACAAAAAATAGGAAAAGTATATGAAGATGAATATAGTATAGATGGGTCTAAAAATGGAAATATAAAAACATCAAAATTTTATGCAGATGTCCAAAAGATTTGGACATATGATATTATGGTTCCCATATATAAAAATGGAGAACTAGTAGGAGTTGTGGATATAGGGCTACCTGAAAGTGGAATAAAAAAGATTATCGATAGTTTCTTAATTACACAGATAATAACAACTATAAGTAGTTTTGTTTTAATTGGTATATTAATGATTATTGTATTTGGAAAAGTATTTAAACCTTTAGATAAATTAGTTAATCTTATAAATAGAACGAGTGAATTTGATTTAGAAAATGATGATACTTATAAAAAATTAACTAATAATAATGATGAAATTGGAAGAATAACAATATCGATTTTAGAGATGCGAAGCAAAATAGCTGATATAGTTGGTTCAATAAAAACATCATCATACACTATCAATGAAGCATCACAGCACCTTTCTAAAATATCACAAGATACTTTAAGTTCAAATAATGAAATATCTATAACTATTGAAGAAATCAGTAAGGCAACAGAAGCACAAGCTATAGATACAGAAAGTAGTTTGATAAAAATAACTGAATTATCTTCAGAAATAGATAAAATATTAAACATAAGTAATGATATAGCAAGTATGATTATAGAAACTGATACATTGAGTGATAAAGGATCAGAAAACATAAAAAATCTAATTGAATCTACTATAAAAAATAAAGAGATTTCAAATAAAGTTAAAAATATTGTTGTGGATATGGATCAAAACTCTGCACAAATTACAGGTATTGTAGATACTATAACATCCATTGCATCTCAAACTAACTTATTAGCTTTAAATGCTTCTATAGAATCAGCTAGAGCAGGTGAAGCTGGAAAGGGATTTGCAGTAGTTGCTGACGAAATTAGAAAGTTAGCAGAGCAAACTGCTAAATCTACAGAAGAAATAAAAAATCAAATTAGCAGTATTAAAGAAAAATCTAGTTTAGCTGTTTCTGAAATAGAAAGTAATGTAGTTATAGTTGAACAAAATAATGATAATGTAAATAAAACAGAAGAGGCATTTAGTCAAATCTCAAAAGCACTAAATGAATTAAAATATAAAACAGATGATGTTTTAGACTTTAGCAAAAGCATAAAGAATAATAAAGATGATGTGGTAGAGTCTATACAAAATATATCTGCAGTATCAGAAGAAACTTCTGCTAGTACTGAACAAATAGCTGCTGCATTAGAAGAATCTGTGAACAATATAGAAGGATTATCAAACCGTGCAACAGATTTGAATGGGCTTTCAGATCTTTTACAATCTGAAATAGATAAGTTTAAATTATAAAAAAATAACGGGTGCTTAAGTCAAAAAATAAGACTTATTAAAATTCGGAGAATGTATTAAATGTTTAAATACATTACTAATTTTTTGATAAGCCTTATTTTTATGTTTTTTTAAAGAATATTTCTTAAACGTTTGTAAAATAATTTTGAGAGACATAAAAGTTATAAAAATAGATATTTGTAAGGGGATTTTAAAAATGTAAAACAACTGAAAAACAAAATAATGTTCGTAGCTGTGCGTACATTTAAAATAAATAATAAAAAAAACAATAAAAAGTATTGACTATTAACGAACAATAATTTATTATTAAATCATAAGATAACTGAATAGCCGAACTTTCTTATATAATCTCCGTAATATGGTCGGGGAGTTTCTACGGAATAGCCTCAAACATTCCAGCTATAAGAAAAGCTTTATATTTCATTAAATCTAGCTAGTTTAAAGCTTTTCTTATATAATTGTAAGAATTGTTTGAGCTAGCTTTATTAAATTTAAGGAGGAATATAAATGCAATTAGCAGAAAAAAAAGTTGATTCTATGGAGCAGCCAAAAGGTATGCTAGAAAAGATATTTAAGCTTTCAGAACATGGAACTACTGTTAAAAAAGAAGTTCTTGCAGGTATTACGACTTTTATGACAATGGCATATATATTAGTAGTAAATCCAATGATTCTTGGTGATGCGGGAATGGATAAGGGTGCAGTATTCATGGCAACAGCACTTGCATCTGTAATAGCAACTTTTGTTATGGCGTTTTTTGCTAACTACCCAATGGCGCTTGCACCTGGTATGGGTCTTAATGCATTCTTTGCATACGGAGTTGTTTTAGGTATGGGATATTCATGGCAATTTGCTTTAACTGCCGTATTTATAGAAGGTATCATATTTATATTACTTACATTTTTCAACGTTCGTGAAAAAATAATAAATGCAATTCCTCAAACTTTAAAAAATGCTGTTACAGCAGGTATTGGATTGTTTATAGCTTTTATAGGACTTGTAGGAGTAGGATTCATAGAAGCTGGAGGAGCAATATTAACACTTGGAAATCTTAAAAGTCCATTAGCATTACTTGCAATATTTGGAATTATACTTACATCAGTTTTACTTAGTAAAAATGTTAAGGGAGCTTTTTTAATAGGAATGATAGTTACATCAGCAATAGGTATGGTTACAGGAATAGTAGCAGCGCCTCATAGATTAATAGATACACCACCGTCTTTATCTCCGATATTTATGGCTTTTAGACATATACCATCATCTGAAATATTCAGTATGGATATGGTAGTAGTAGTATTTACGTTCTTGTTCGTTGATTTATTTGATACTATAGGATGTTTAGTTGGTCTTGCTAGTAAGGCTGATATGTTAGATGAAAATGGAAATCTTCCAAGAGCAAAGCAAGCATTATTTGCAGATGCTGTAGGAACAACAGCAGGAGCTATGCTTGGAACTTCTACAGTTACAGTATTTGTTGAGAGTGCATCTGGTATAGCAGAAGGTGGAAGAACAGGTCTTACAGCTTTCACAACAGGAATATTATTCTTAGTATCAACTTTATTCGCACCTATATTTACATCAATACCATCACAAGCAACAGCACCAGTATTAATACTGGTAGGAGTTATGATGGCATCATCACTTCTTAAAATAGATTTTAATGATTTTACAGAGGCAATACCAGCTTTCTTAACAGTTATAATGATGCCACTTGCATATAGTATAGCTGAAGGATTGGTATTTGGAATAGTTTCATATACAGCAATAAAGCTTTTAACTGGTAAAAAACACGAGATTCAACCTACTTTATATATTTTATCTTTACTCTTTATATTAAAGTACGGATTCGCTGGTTAAATTAAATAATAGCCCTAATTTATAGAAAATTCTATATGGGGCTATTTTTTTACTCATAATCAAGTATAAAACTTGAATATATGTATGATATTGGTAAAAAACTGTAGTGTCAACTATTTTGAGTAACAGAGAGCGTAGGACTCGTTGGCGAGATGAGCTATGAGTTAAAAGCGAATTTTTATACTCATTTTAGGACAAAATGGGATTTATAGGATAAAATAAAATTTATAGGAGGTGCCTTATGAAGGTAGCTATAATAATGGGATCAAAGTCAGATTACCCTAAATTGGAAGAAGGAGTAAACTTATTAAAAAAATTTGGAATAGAAGTTGAAAAGAGAGTTTTATCGGCTCATAGAACACCTGATGAGTTGATGAAGTTTATGGAAAATATAGATGATGTTGATGTTATAATAGCCGCTGCTGGAAAAGCTGCACACTTAGCGGGAGTTGTTGCATCTCATACTTTAAAACCTGTAATAGGAATTCCTATTAAATCATCAACTTTAGATGGTATGGATTCTTTACTTTCGATGGTTCAAATGCCAAAGGGAATTCCAGTTGCAACTGTAACAATAGATTCTTCTTTAAATGCATCATTGCTTGCATCTCAGATAATGAGTCTGAAATATGAAAGTCTTAAAACTGAACTTGAAAATCACAGAAAAGAAATGGCTAAAAAAGTATTAGAAGATGATGAGATTGTAAGAAATTTATAAAATAAAGTTAGTAAATAAAATGAGAATAATTAAAATACCGCAACTTAATCAATCTTTTAATACAACTAAAGATTGTATCTTATTAAATATCCTAAAACTTCTTCAACTCCCTTACGGTCAGACAAAGAAGTTTCTATACGTATATCTAAACAATACAATCTAAGTTGTATAGTAAAAGATTAATCAAAAGTAGCTAACATTTAAATTATCCTCATTTTAAGAATAGTTAGGATAACAAGTTAATTGAAAGTTAAACTTAATTTTAGATAAATACTATTTTGAGGAGGTAAAAAATATGGAAATGCTTTATGAAGGAAAGGCTAAGAAAATTTTTAAAACTGACAATAATGGTGAATATCTAGTTTATTATAAGGATGATGCTACTGCATTTAATGGAGTTAAGAAGGATGAGATAAATGAAAAGGGAATTATAAATAATAAGATATCTTCTTATGTATTTGAACTTTTAGAAAGCAATGATATAAAGACTCATTATGTAAAAAGAATTTCTGACAGAGAAATGATAGTTAAATCTGTTGAGATAGTACCTCTTGAGGTTATAGTTAGAAATGTATCAGCAGGATCTATGTGCAAAAGATTTGGAGTAGATGAAGGTTTAGAATTTAAATCTCCTGTATTTGAATTTTCATATAAGAATGATGATTTAGGAGATCCTTTAATAAATGATTATCATGCGATAGCTTTAAAACTTGCTACAAAAGAAGAATTAGATTATATAAGAGAACAGGCTTTTAAGATAAATGAACTATTGAAGACATTTTTCAAAAAACTAGATTTAAAATTAATAGATTTTAAATTAGAATTTGGAAAAACTCAAGATAACGAGATAATACTTGCGGATGAAGTATCTCCTGATACTTGTAGATTATGGGATGTAAATACAAATCAAAAGATGGATAAGGATAGATTTAGAAGAGATTTAGGAAATGTAATAGATGCTTATAAAGAGGTTCTTAGTAGAATAGAGTTATAAAACCAAACTAAAAGTTCTTATCTTCATCTTTATAGCATGGAGTTTTAGAACTTTTAGCTTTTGGATAAATACTTTTAGCTTAAGTTAAGATAGGGGGTATAAATATGTGCGGAATTATAGGTATTAGCTCCGATAAAGATATATCAAAAGAGCTATATTATGGACTTTACTCTCTACAGCATAGGGGGCAAGAGAGTTGTGGAATAGCTGTTTTAAATGAAGATAACAATAGTATAAACTATCACAGGGGGATGGGCCTTGTATCAGATGTCTTAAGAAAAGAAGAGCTGGATAATTTAAATGGAAATATTGGTATAGGTCATGTTAGATATTCAACTGCTGGAGGAAGCCATGTGTCTAATTGTCAACCACTTGCTGGGGTTTGCAGAAGAAGAAAATTATCTATAGCTCATAATGGGAATTTGATAAACCACAATTATTTAAGACAAGCTCTTGAAGAAGAAGGATTTATGTTTCAAACATCTATAGATTCTGAAGTTATATTATATATACTGTCTAGATATTACAAAGGTAACATTATAGATAGTGTAAAAATTACTATGGATTATATAAAAGGAGCATATTCTCTAGTAATACTTAGTGAGGAAGGGCTTGTAGCTGTTAGAGATCCTTACGGATTTAGACCTTTGGTTCTTGGTAAAAAAGGTAATGAATATATAGTTTCATCTGAGAGTTCTTCTATAGATATACTTGGAGGAGAAGTTATAAGAGATATAGAACCAGGAGAAATAGTTCTTATAAATAATGGAGAAGTTAAATCTTATAACTATAAAGATAACTATAAAGAGAAGCAGAAAACTTGTATATTTGAACATGTTTATTTTGCTAGAAATGATGCGATAATAGATGGAGTTAATGCATACGAATTTAGAGTAAGATCGGGTCAAATACTTGCAAAAGAAGATGATATAGATGCTGATATAGTAATACCTGTTCCTGATTCGGGAATACCAGGAGCATTAGGATACAACAAGGAGAGTAATATACCTTTAAAAGAAGGACTAGTTAAGAATAGATATGTTGGAAGAACATTCATAAAGCCTACTCAAAGCGAGAGAGAGATAGGTGTCAAATTAAAACTTAATCCTCTAACTTCTGTAGTTAAAGGAAAATCTATAGTATTAATTGATGATTCTATAGTTAGAGGAACAACATCAAAAATACTTATAGACTCACTTAGAAAAGCTGGCGCAAAAGAGGTACATCTTAGAATAACATCACCTCCAGTTAAGTATTCTTGCTATTTTGGAATAGATACACCTAGGAGAAGTCAGTTAATAGCATCTAAAAATTCTGTAGAGGATATAAGAAAGGAAATAGGTGCTGATTCGCTGAAGTTCTTATCTACAGATGCACTTATGAAAGCAGCAAATTGTAAGAATATATTCTGTATGGCTTGCTTTGATGGTAAATATCCAATAGAGCCTATGGTGGAGGAGGATTAGTATGAACAAGATAAGTTATAGAGATAGTGGAGTTAATATAGATGAAGGAAATAAGGCAGTAGATATTATAAAAGAAAAAGTTAAATCTACTTATAACAAAAATGTTTTGGGCGATTTAGGAAGCTTTAGTGGTCTATATAGTATAAAAGATTGCTTAAGTATGAAAGAACCAGTTTTATTATCTTCTACAGATGGAGTTGGTACTAAGCTTAAAATTGCTCAAATTATGGATAAACATGATACTGTAGGTATAGATTTGGTTGCAATGTGTGTAAATGACCTTATATGTCAGGGAGCAAAGCCTTTGTTCTTTTTAGATTATATAGCTACGGGAAGTCTTAAATCAAATCAAGTAGAAGATATAGTTTCAGGAATTGTAGAAGGATGTAAGGATTCTGGATGTGCACTTGTAGGTGGAGAAACAGCAGAAATGCCTGGAATGTACAGTGATGATGAATATGATTTAGCTGGATTTTCAGTTGGTATATGTGATAAAGAAAATATAATAACTGGAGAAAGTGTCAAAGAAGGTGATGTTCTTATAGGTATATCATCTAGTGGAATACATAGTAATGGATTCTCTCTTATAAGAAAAATATTCTTAGATAAGCTAAGTTGGACACTTGATAAGTATGTAGATGAGCTTGGAAAAACTTTAGGAGAAGAACTATTAACTCCTACTAAAATATATGTAAATACAGTTATGGATTTAATATCTAAACACAATATAAAATCTATAGCACATATAACTGGTGGAGGATTAATAGAGAATGTTACAAGGGTTATACCTGAAAATTTAGGAATAACTGTAAACAAAAATTCTTGGAAAGAATTGAATATATATTCTCTTATAAAAAAATTAGACTTAGTAGAGGAAAGAGAATTATATAGAAGTTTCAATATGGGAGTAGGACTTGTAATCATAGTAGATAAAAAAGATGCAAATGAGATATTAGAGTGTATAAATCAAACTGAAGATGCTTATATAATAGGAGAGGTTACTACTGATAGTGGAGTAGTATTATGCTAAATATAGCAGTTATGATATCAGGTTCTGGAAGTAATCTTCAAAGTTTGATAGATGGTTGTAAAGATGATATAAATGGAAATATAAAGGTAGTAATATCTGATAATAAAGAAGCTTATGGACTTACAAGAGCTAGAGAAAACAAAATAAAAGCTGTATATGAAAAAGATGAAAAAAAGATAATAGAAATTTTAAAGAATGAAAATATAGATTTGATAGTTTTAGCTGGATATCTAAAGATAATAAGTGAAGAATTCGTGAATGAATTCAAAGATAAGATAATAAACATTCATCCATCTTTGATACCTTCATTTTGCGGTAAGGGGTATTATGGTAAGATTGTTCACCAAAAGGTTCTTGAATACGGTGCTAAAATAACGGGAGCTACAGTTCATTTTGTAGATGAGATGGCAGACAATGGTCCTATTATAATTCAAGAGGCTGTATATGTTGAAGATACTGATACTGTAGATACTCTTCAAAAAAGAGTGCTTCATGTGGAACATAAGATAATTAAAAAAGCAGTCAAGTTATTCTGTGATAAAAAGGTTGAAATTAGGGGAAGGAGAGTGCTTATAAATGAATAAAAGAGCGTTAATAAGCGTTACTAATAAAGAGGGAATAGTTGATTTCGGAAGAGAACTTGTGAAACTTGGATATGAGATTGTATCAACAGGAAATACTTATAAAATGTTAACAGAGTCTGGTGTTGAGGCAATTAAAATAGATGAAGTAACAAAGTTCCCTGAAATATTAAACGGAAGAGTAAAAACTTTAAATCCATATATACATGGTGGAATATTATTTGAAAGAGATAAATGTGAACATATAGAGACTATAGAAAAGCACAATATATCTCCTATAGATATTGTTGTAGTAAACTTATATGATTTTGAGGGATCTCTTAAAAAAGATGAAGACCATGCTAAAATGATAGAAAACATAGATATTGGAGGACCTACTATTATAAGAGCAGCATCTAAAAACTATAAAGATGTAACAGTAATAGTTGACCCTAATGATTATGATACTATAATAGATAAAATCAAAAACAATTCCTTATCTGAACAAGATAGATTAAATCTTGCCTTTAAAGCCTTTTCAATAACAGCTCGTTATGACTCTTTAATTTCAACTTATTTTGCAAATAGTTTAGGAGAAAAGTATCCTCAATATTTAAATTTAACATTTGAAAAACAGTACGAACTTAGATATGGAGAAAATCCACATCAAAAAGCTTGCTATTATAAAGATAGTTTCAGTCAAAATAGTATACTAGATTTTGAAAAACTCCATGGAAAAGAATTGTCTTTTAATAATATAAATGATTTGAACGGTTGTCTTAATATAATGAGTGAATTTAAAGATGAAGAATATGTAACAGCAGTTGCGGTAAAACATACTAATCCATGTGGAGTAGCTATTGGAGAAAATTCATGTGAAGCATTCAAAAAATGTTATGAGTCAGCCCCTGTATCTATATTCGGAGGAATAGTGGGAATAAATTCTACTGTTGATGAAAATACAGCTAAAATGATGCATGATATATTCTTAGAGATAATTGTAGCATATGACTACACAGATAAAGCTCTTGAAATATTAACTCAAAAGAAGAATGTTAGAATACTTAAAATAGATGATTTAAATAAAAGTAGTAGAGGATACGATCTTAAATACTTAGATGGAAAGCTTTTAGCACAAGATGAAAATGATAAATTGCTTGATAAGTTTGAAGTTATAACTGAGAATAAGCCAAATGATAGAGAAATAGAAGATATGAAGTTTGGAATGAAAATAGTTAAAAATATGAAATCAAATGGAATAGCTGTAGTTAAGGATGGAAAAACTATCGCACTAGGGCCTGGACAAACTAGTAGAATATGGGCACTTGAAAACAGTATAAATAATAATAGTGACAAGGACTTTGAAGGTGCTACACTTGCATCAGATGCATTCTTTCCATTTGATGACTGTGTAAAATTTGCTGCAAAATATGGTATTAAAAATATAATCCAGCCTGGAGGATCACGTAATGATGGAGATTCTATAAAGGCTTGTGATGAGTTAGGAATATCTATGGTGTTTACAGGGGTTAGACATTTTAAACACTAAAAAATAAGGTACGGGGTGATTTTATGAAAGTTTTAGTAGTTGGAAGTGGTGGTAGAGAGCATGCTATTTGCCATAAGCTATTAAATGAAGATAAGGCCAGCAAAATATACTGTGCTCCCGGAAATGCAGGTATATCTGAGATTGCTGAAATTGTTGATATTAAGGATAGCGATATAGATGGTTTAATTGATTTTGCAAAGAAAAATGATATAGATATTACTATAGTAGGACCTGAACTTTCTCTTGTAATGGGAATAGTTGATGAGTTTGAAAAGAATAATATGAAGATATTTGGACCTAACAAAGCTTGTGCACTTCTTGAGGGAAGTAAGAGTTATTCTAAAGAGTTTATGATAAAACACGATATTCCTACTGCTAAATACAAGGAATTTAATAATTTAGATGAAGCTATAAAAAACGTTGGTATATACGGATATCCTGTTGTGGTTAAGGCTGATGGTCTTGCTGCTGGAAAAGGTGTAATAATAGCTACTTGTGAAAAGGAAGCTGTTGATAGCTTGAATGATATGATGCAAAATAAAAAATTTGGATCAGCTGGAGAAAAAGTAATAATAGAGGAATTCTTAACTGGCATAGAGACATCTATACTCACTTTTGTAGACAATGAAACTATAGTACCTATGGTAAGTGCAAAGGATCACAAGAAAGTATTTGACCATGAGGTTGGACCAAATACTGGAGGAATGGGAACATTCTCACCAAGTGATATATACAATGAAGATTTACAAACAGAGATAGATAATAAAATATTAAAACCTATAATAGATGGTTTGAAAAAAGATAATTTAAAATATAAAGGTATACTTTTCATAGGACTTATGATAACAAATGATGGCCCAAAGGTTTTAGAGTTTAATGTTAGATTTGGGGATCCTGAAACACAGGTAGTTTTAACAAGACTTGAAAGTAGTTTGATAGATATAATAGAGAGCATATTAGATAATAAATTAAAAGATACTGATATAAAATGGAGTGATAAGAAAACTGTTTGTGTAATGCTAACATCAGGTGGATATCCTAATAACTACGAAAAAGGAAAAGTTATAAACATAGGTGATTTAGACGAAGATATAGTTTTATTCCATAGTGGTACTAAAAGAGAAAAAGAAAATTTAGTAACAAATGGAGGAAGAGTTATAGGGGTAAGTGCAAAGGCAGATACTTTAAAGGAAGCTACGAAAAAAGTATATACAAATATAGATAAGATATATTTTGATGGAATGCATTATAGAAGAGATATTGGGGAGTGTGAGTAATATGTCTAATATAAAAAGATTGTTTGTAGAGAAAAAATCTGGATTTGATGTAGAAGCTAAGAAGTTACTTAGAGACATAAAATTAAATTTGGGTATAAAAAATATAGACAATATTAGGGTTTTAAATAGATATGATATAGAGAATATATCAGAAGATGTATATGAAAAGTCTGTTAAGAGTATATTCTCTGAGCCCAACATAGATAATGTATATCATGAGAATATAGATATTGATGATAATTCAAAGATGTTCGCTATAGAATATCTTCCTGGGCAGTATGATCAAAGAGCTGATTGGGCTGTTCAGTGTATTGAAATACTAACTCAAAATAATAGACCTTTAGTTAACTTCGCTAGAACTATAGTAATAGATGGGGAAATTGACAATACTGAGTTTGAAAATATAAAGAATTACCTTATAAATCCTGTAGATTCAAGAGAAGCTAGATTAGACAAACCAGAAAATTTGGTTGTAGAAATAGATTATGTAGATGAGGTTGAGGTTGTAGATGGTTTTATAGATATGGATGAGAATAATTTAAAAGACTTCATAAAAGATAGAGGTCTTGCAATGATGTATGATGATTTGGTGTTGATACAAGGATATTTTAGAGACACTGAAAAGAGAAATCCTACTATAACTGAGATAAAGATAATAGATACTTATTGGTCAGATCACTGTAGACATACTACTTTTTTAACTAAGGTAGAGAGTGTAGAAATAGAAGATGGTAAGTATTCAGATATAATAAATAAGACTTATGAGGAGTATAAAGAATCTAGAAGTTACGTGTATGAATCAAGAGAGAAAGATATAACTCTTATGGATATAGCAACTATATCTATGAAGGAGCTTAGAAAAAAAGGACTTTTAGAAGATTTAGATGTATCTGAAGAGATAAATGCATGTAGTATAAATGTAGATGTAGAAATAGATGGAAAAAATGAAAAATACCTTGTAATGTTTAAGAACGAAACACATAATCATCCTACTGAAATAGAGCCATTTGGAGGAGCTGCTACTTGTCTTGGAGGAGCTATAAGAGATCCTTTATCAGGAAGAAGTTATGTATACCAAGCTATGCGTATAAGTGGATGTGCAAATCCTCTTCAAGATATAAGTGATACTCTTGATGGTAAGTTACCTCAAATTAAGATAACTAAGGAAGCAGCACATGGATATAGTTCTTATGGAAATCAAATAGGTGTGGCAACAGGTTTTGTTGATGAAGTTTATGATGATGATTTTGTAGCAAAGAGAATGGAAGTAGGAGCAGTTATTGCTGCAACACCAAAGGATGAAGTAATAAGAAAAATTCCACAGGCTTCAGATGTAGTTATATTAGTTGGTGGAAGAACTGGAAAAGATGGATGTGGAGGAGCTACAGGTTCATCTAAAGAGCATAGCGAAGAGTCTATATCTACTTGTTCTGCTGAGGTTCAAAAGGGAAATGCTCCAACTGAAAGAAAGATACAAAGATTATTTAGAAATAAAAAAGTAAGTTCTATGATAAAAAGATGTAATGACTTTGGTGCTGGTGGAGTATGTGTAGCTATAGGAGAGCTGGCAGATGGTATAGATATAGATCTTAATAAGGTACCTAAAAAATATGAGGGTCTTGATGGAACTGAAATAGCTATATCTGAATCTCAAGAGAGAATGGCTGTTGTTATAGATAAAGAGAACCTAGAAGAGTTTATAAAGCATGCAAATGAAGAAAATGTTGAAGCTACTCATGTTGCAACTGTGACAGATACTAATAGAGTAAGAATGAGTTGGAATGAAAAACTTATAGTAGATGTAAGCAGAGATTTCTTAAATACTAATGGAGCAAAACAATACACAGATGTATTAATAAAATCCACAGATGAAGATACTAATTATTTTGAAAATACAGAAATAGTTGGGGATAACTTGGAAGATAAGTGGATAAATAGATTAAAGGATCTAAATGTATGCTCTAAAAGAGGATTGATAGAAATGTTTGATACATCTATAGGTGCTGGAACTGTACTTATGCCTTTAGGTGGTAAATATCAATCAACTCCTGCGGATGCTATGGTGTGTAAGATACCTGTGTTAAAGGGAAGTACAGATACGGCTAGTGCCATGGCTTACGGTTACAATCCTAAAATAGGAAAATGGAGTCCATTCCACGGTGCTATATATGCATTAGTTGAATCAGTATGTAAGATAGTATCTGTTGGTGGAGATTATAGCAATATAAGACTAACGTTGCAAGAATACTTTGAAAAAATAGGAAAGAATAAAGAAAAATGGGGAAAACCATTTAGTGCGCTACTTGGTGCATACTTAGTTCAGAAGAAACTAAATATACCTGCTATAGGTGGTAAGGATAGTATGTCTGGAACATTTGAAGATATAAACGTACCTCCTACATTAATATCATTTGCTGTTGATATTGTGGATTCA
This sequence comes from Tepidibacter hydrothermalis, assembly GCF_029542625.1. GTDB lineage: Bacteria > Bacillota > Clostridia > Peptostreptococcales > Peptostreptococcaceae > Tepidibacter_A > Tepidibacter_A hydrothermalis. The sequence goes on along the minus strand of NZ_CP120733.1, from coordinate 3,473,810 downwards.
AATTACGTTATATCCCCAGAATTTAAAAAAGCAAATTCTAAAGTGGTATTATTATCCACAAAAAAAGATGATAATTATATTGTAGATTTTGACTGCTTAAAATCTAATTTAGATACTATAACAAAAAATATAAGAAACAAAAATATAATATCTGCTTATCCTATAAAGGGTGCAGGAATATGTGAAGCTGTAAGTAAGATGTCATTTGGAAATAAAATAGGATTTGAGTTCAAAGATGAAATGAGTGATAAAGAGTTATTTTCACCTGACTATGGAAGTTTCATTCTTGAAGTTGAAGACAAAGTTGATGTAGATGAGATATTTAAAAACTGCGACTACAAAGTATTAGGAAGCACTAACTCTAGTGATAAAATTGAAATAAACAATATAGAAATAGAAATGGATACAATGTATAGTGCTTGGAGCAATACACTAGAAAAAGTGTTCCCAACTAAAACTACAGATATAAATCAAAAAATAGAGACTCTACACTATGAAAAAACAAATATAATAAAACCAAGAACTACTATATCAAAACCTAAAGTATTAGTTCCTGTATTCCCTGGAACTAACTGCGAATACGACTGTATAAAAGCATTCGAGAGAGTAGGTGGAGATTGCCATACTAGTATATTCAAAAACTTAAAATCACAAGATATACAAGATAGTATAGATGATTTTGTTAAAAAAATAAATCAATCTCAAATAATAATGTTACCAGGTGGATTTAGTGCAGGAGATGAGCCGGATGGGTCTGCTAAGTTTATAGTGAATGTGCTAAAGAACCCTAGAATAAAAGAAGCTATTATGGAGCTTTTAAACAATAGAGATGGATTAATGTTAGGTATTTGTAATGGATTTCAGGCACTTATAAAACTTGGACTACTTCCTTATGGAGAGATAAAGGATATTGATGAAAATGATCCAACACTTACTTACAATAATATAGCTAGACATCAATCTAAGGCTGTAGAAACTAAGATAGTATCAAACATATCTCCTTGGATGTCTAACGTAAAAGTTGGAGATATACACTCTATACCTATATCACATGGAGAAGGTAGATTCGTATGTAATGAAGATATGATAGAAAAGCTTATAAAGAATGGTCAAATAGCTACTCAATATGTTGATAGAAATCAAAATGCAACATACGATATAGACTTTAATCCAAATGGTTCATTCTATGCAGTTGAAGGAATAACTAGTCCTGATGGAAGAATATTAGGTAAGATGGGACACTCAGAGAGAATAGGAGACAATGTACTTAAGAACATACATGGAAATACAGATCAAAAATTGTTTAAATCTGGAATAGAGTACTTTAAATTATAAACTAATAATTTGAATTAAAAGATCCACTAAAATAATTTTGAACTTAAAGTATCCCTACGAAAGTTAGACACAAAATCTGACTTTTGAAGGGATACTTTTTATAATGAGTAGGAAATTATATTCCTATTTAAATTAAGGATAAGTATAATTTTCGTTACGAATTTCAAAAAAGTTTACATTAAAAATCTTTAGAAATAAAGACTTTTTTATTCATTTAAATTAAATATTTAATTTGAAATAGATTAATTTAAATAAATAATATACTAATGGTATAAAAATAGCTGGTAGCATATTGCCTACTTTAAGCTTCTTTAACTCTAATATATTAATACCTAAAGCCATAATAAGTACTCCGCCTATTGCTGATATTTCACGAATAACACTATCAGTTAAAAATACCTTCATAAATGAAGCTGCAATTGTTATAAAACCTTCATATAAAAAAACAGCAAAAGAAGAAAATAAAACACCGATTCCTAAGGTAGAAGAAAATAAAATAGATAAAATTCCATCTAGTATTGATTTAGCAAATAATGTTTGATGATTTCCTGTTAATCCACTTTCTAAAGAACCTACAATAGCCATTGATCCTACACAAAACACTAAGCTTGCTGTTACAAAGCCTTTTGCAATACCACCTTCTTTATCTGATAATTTACTTCCTATAAAGTTACCAAGCTTATCTAAATTATCCTCTATTCTTAAAAATTCTCCTAAAACACTTCCTATTGCCAAACTAAAAATCATAAGTAATAATTCTTGTGTTTTTATTGCACTCATAATTCCTATTAAGAAAATAGCCAAAGCAATAGAATTTATTACTGTTTCCTTATACTTATCGCGTATCCCACTTTTGAAAATCACTCCTACTATACTTCCTACAATGATTGCTAATGCATTTACAATACTTCCTAACATCTCTATATCCTCCCTTTCTTAAATAAAAAAAATCTTTCATCCCTATAAATATATATATACATATATATTTATAGGGACGAAAGATTAATCTCGCGGTACCACCCTATGTGCAGCAAATATAGCTACCTCTTTATTCAGGTCGACTTAAAATTATCATTAATTCTTAGTGAACCCTAACCATATATCGGTGGTAACCGTCTTCGTTTACTCAATATATCTTTCAACTTAGAAGCTCTGGAGTGATCATTATATACTCTAATTAACACCAACTCTCACCAAATGTTGGTTCTCTGTAGATAATACCTGAATATTTTTGTCTCCGTCTTTGCTTTTTATATTAAAATTACTTATATTACCAAGCATTATATTACCACTAATAAGTATTGTCAATATTGTTTTCAAAAAATATTTAATTTTGCAAGAATTTATTATGAATATATACACTCTAAAATATCCAAAGTATATGTTGAAAACTGTAAAAAATTAGATATATAAAAGTAAAAGTTTGTGGATATGTGGATAAATGATGTTGATAATTATTTTCAAATAAAACCTTTACAAAAATTTCATATGTGCTATAATTGATAATGATAATACATATCAATTAAGAAGGAGGTATATTTATGAAAAAAATATCTATCGTTTATTGGAGTGGAACAGGAAATACAGAGGTTATGGCACAGGCTATATCAAAAGGTGCTTCTGAAAATAGTGAAGTGAAGCTTGTAAAAGTAGAAGATGCTACTAAAGAAGATATTTTAGATGCTGATGCAGTTGCTATCGGTTGTCCATCAATGGGAGCTGAGGAGCTTGATCCTGATTATATGGAACCATTTATAGCTTCTTTTGAGAATATAGATTTAAACCAAAAGCCTATGATCTTATTTGGATCTTATGATTGGGGCGATGGACAGTGGATGAGAGAATGGGATGAGAGAATGACAAATTATGGAGCTAATATACTACAAGAGGGATTAATAGCTCATTTAAGCCCAGAAGATGAAGATTTAAATAAATGTGAAGAAATAGGAAAAAAATTAGCAAATGCTTAAAATTAACTAACGATATTTAATTTTTATTCGTTATAAAAGCCAATATGAATTTTCATATTGGCTTTTTATGTTTACAAAAAAAAGAAAATATGATAGATTTATTGATAATAATAATCATTTTAATTAAAGAGAGGGGATATAGTTGATTAATATGAATCTATCTAAAAATAAATCAACGATATATAGATTATTTAAAGAAAATCCTAATAAAGAATTAGACATAAATGATGTATTAACACTTATAGACGAAGAAAATGAAAAAATAAGCAAGAGAACGGTATATAGAGCTATAGATAAGCTTATAGATGTTGGTAAAATATACTGTAGTTCTATACGTGATAGAAAAAGGAAGTTTAAACTTAGTGATATTAGATACTGTGAGATTATATGTAATAAATGTCATACTTTAAAAAAGATAAAGATAAAAGATAGTGAAAAATTTAAAAAATATACAATAGGGGATAAATCATTTGACATAACAGGTGGATATATTAAGTTTTACGGAACATGTAGTAAGTGTTTGGAAAAAACATAGGAAAAGATATTGACAATCACTATCGATAGAGATATACTTTATATTTGTAATGATAATTAAAATCAAATGAGTTATAAAAATAATTGAAATTAAAAGTTATTATAAAATATAACATTTTGGGAGAGGATGCATATGTCTGGTGCTTTAGCAAGTGCAATGATAACTGAACCCTATAAATTTGAAGGGGAAAATGGGAATTCGATGAAAAACTTATCTGAAGTAGAAGTTGATATGGAATATACAATAAAATCAATTGAGACGGATGATGAAGAGATGAAGAGCTTTTTATTCACTTTGGGATGTTACGAAGGTCAAAAAGTAACAGTAATATCGGTATTGGCTGAAAACTATGTTATATCAGTAAAAGATGCAAGATATAGCATTGACTCGGAATTGGCAGAAGCTATAATTGTATAAAATTTTATTGAGAGCTATAGAGATATAGCTTTTCAATTGTCAATAAAGTTAACTTTGATATTTTATTTAACATAAAAGATTATTAATTTGTACTTATTCTAGGTCAGCGATGCTGATAAAATAATTTTTAGGAGGGGAATTATGAAAATAGCACTAACAGGTAATCCTAATAGTGGTAAAACAACATTGTTCAATGCTATAACAGGTAAGATTGAACATGTTGGTAACTGGGCTGGTGTTACCGTTGATAAAAAAGAAGGTAATATCAAAAAGAATCTGAACAAAAGTGATATAGAGATTACAGCAGTTGATCTTCCAGGTGCATATTCAATGTCACCGTTTACATCTGAGGAATCGATTACGAGAGACTTTGTTAAAAACGAAAATCCAGATGTAATCATAAATATTGTTGATGCGACAAACTTAAGCAGAAGTTTATTCTTCACAACACAGCTAATGGAATTGGGAATTCCTGTAGTTGTAGCTCTTAACAAGAGTGACTTGAACGAAAAAAAGAAAACGTCAATTAATGTGACTGAACTTAGCAAAGCATTAGGGTGTCCAGTTGTGAAAACTATAGCAACAAAATCAAGCAGTAATGGATTAGAAGAGTTAATTTCTAAAGTTGTAGAAGTTAAAGGCAAAAACCAAACGGCTGCATATGACAGTAAGGGAGTAGATTTTGAAAATGCTGAGGCCGTAAAAGCTTCTGATAAAAATCGTTATGATTTTGTTAACGGAATTGTTTCAAAAGTTGAAGATCGTAAGGTGATCAGTAACCGTCAAACTAAGCAAGATGCTGCAGATAGAATATTGGCTCATAAATGGCTTGGAATTCCAATCTTTGCAGTAGTTATGTGGGCGGTATTCTCGATTTCTCAAACGCATTTAGGACCGCTATTGGCTGATATATTCGTTGGTTGGATTGATGGTATATATGCATGGGCAGAAGGTGCCATGGGAGAAGGTGTATCCCCAATTTTAAAATCATTGTTGTTAGATGGAATTATAGGTGGAGTTGGTGCTGTAGTAGGATTCCTTCCACTTATTATGGTATTATTCTTCTTATTAGCATTACTTGAAGACTGTGGTTACATGGCACGTGTTGCTGTAGTAATGGATAGATTTTTCAAGCGTGTAGGTTTATCAGGTAAATCAATCATACCTATGGTTATAGGAACTGGATGTGCTATTCCTGGAGTAATGGCAACTAGAACTATAAAGAATGAAAGACAAAGAAGAACTACTGCAATGTTAACTCCGTTCATGCCTTGTGGTGCAAAACTTCCTGTTATAGCATTATTTGCAGGTGTATTCTTTGATGATGCATCATGGGTTGGTACAACAATGTACTTTATGGGTATTGCCATAATTATTATTGGGGCATTAATAGTAGTAAAAATTACTGGTGAGAAAAATAAAAGATCATATTTTATAATGGAATTACCAGAATATAGATTCCCAAGCATCAAAAGAGCTACAATTTCAATGTTTTCTAGAGCAAAAGCATTTATTATAAAAGCAAGTACTATTATACTTCTTTGTAACGCAGCTGTACAAATTATGCAAACATTTAACTGGCAGTTCCAAGTTGTTGCTGAAGGTGCTGAAGGTACAAGTATACTTGCAAGTATTGCATCACCGTTTGCTATCTTACTGATTCCACTTGGATTTGGTGTATGGCAGCTTGCAGCAGCAGCTATTACAGGTTTTATAGCAAAAGAGAATGTTGTTGGTACTTTGGCTGTAGTATACTCAATTACAAATTTCATTGATACTGAAGAATTAGCACTTGTGTCAGGTGGAGGAGATGTTGCAAGCGTTATGGGATTAACTTCTGTAGCTGCACTATCTTATCTTATGTTCAACCTGTTCACGCCACCGTGTTTTGCAGCAATTGGTGCTATGAACTCTGAGATGGAAGATAGAAAATGGCTTTGGGGAGGAATTGGATTTCAATTCGGAATGGGTTATGTTGTAGCATTTATGACTTACCAAATTGGTACATTGATTACAACAGGTTCTTTAGGAACTGGTTTTATACCTGGATTTATTGCTGTTGCAGTAATGGTAGGATATGTTGTATTCCTTATGAAAAAAGGTGATGAAAAGGTTAATCAAAAGAATTTAGCATAAGAGAATAGGAGAAAATTATGGCAAATATAATTGTTGGAATAGTGATACTGTTAATTATTGGTCTATCTATTACAAAAGTCATTATTGAAAAAAGAAAAGGTGTCAAGTGTATTGGCTGTCCTCATTCAGGATCAAATAATAAAGGAAGCAATTGTAGCTGTAATATATCAAAATTAGATAAATAAAATGTAAAAGACCGAGTGTTTTTCCACTCGGTCTTTTATATTCTATAAAAAACAAATTTAAAAGATATACAATAAGGGATAAAACATTTGATATAACTTGTTTCTATAATAAGTTTTATTGAATATGTAGTAAGTTCTTAGGAAAAATATAGAAAAAGATATTGACAATCAATATCGATAGAGATATACTTTATATCTGTAATGATAATTAAAATCAAATGAACTGCAAGAACAATTGAAATTGAAAATGATTAATACGGGAGGGATTACATATGCCTTTAGCTATGGCTAATCAGGGGCAAGAAGTTGTCTTACAAAATATAAATTGGGGTCCAAAGATGAAGAAAAAACTTCAGGATATGGGTTTAACTCCTGGAGTGAAAATAAGTGTTATATCTAATGATACAAATGGTTCATTTATAGTTAATGTAAGAGGTTCAAGGCTTGTACTTGGAGGAGTAGTTGCTCAACAAATTATGGTGAATTAAATATGAGGAGGTAAATAAATGATAAGAACTTTAAAAGATCTAGCACCTGGAGCAAGTGGTAAAGTTATGATGGTTAAAGGAAAAGGTGCTATAAAAAGAAGGTTTATGGACATGGGGGTTATAAAGGGAACGGAAATAAATGTTGAAAAGGTTGCTCCATTAGGAGATCCTATAGAGGTTAAGATCAAGGGGTATAGTCTTACTCTTAGAAAAGAAGATGCTCAAAATATAGTAATAGAGTAGTATTCTTTTTAAGGAATTTTTTTTGTGCTTTAAATGAAAATAATTATTATTTTCGAAAAGGAGGAGAAGTTTTGAGTAAAAATATTACTATCGCTTTAGCGGGTAATCCTAACAGTGGAAAAACAACTTTGTTTAATGCATTGACTGGTGCTAGACATCATGTAGGAAACTGGGCAGGGGTTACAGTTGAAAAAAAAGAAGGAAGATTCAAACATAAGGATACGGAAATAATAGGTGTTGACTTACCAGGGACATACAGTTTATCACCATATTCATTAGAAGAAAAAATAGCTAGAAATTACATAGTAGAGGAATCACCAGATGTTGTAGTTAACATAGTAGATGCTTCTAATATAGAGAGAAACTTGTATTTATCTGTACAATTAATTGAGCTTGGAAAACCTGTTGTTATAGCTCTTAATATGATGGATGTTGCTAAGTCTAGAGGATATAAGATTGATGTAAATAAATTATCTAAGTTATTAGGAGTACCTATTGTACCTATAGTTGCTAGTAAAAAACAAGGAATAAGCGAACTTTTAGATGAAGTAGTTAAAGTGAGCAGTAATAAAAGCTTAGCAAAAGGTAATCCTGTTGATTATGGAAAGAAATTAGAAAATAAGATAACGGAGAATATAGAATCTTTAAAATCAAATCCAAAGGCATCTAAGTATGACTTAAGATGGGTAGCTTTAAGAGTAATAGAAGAAGACGAAGAAATAATGGAATTATTAAATAAAAATCATACAAGCAGTGCTAGTGATGAAATAGCGATAGCATCAGAAGCTTTAGAAATATCGCTTGAAGATGACTTTGAATGTTTAATAGCAGATAGAAGATATAATCATATAACTAGCATAATATCAAAATCAGTTAAAAAACCTGCAGTACAAGGGTTAACAGCATCAGATAAAGCAGATAAGATACTTACTAATAGATGGTTAGGACTTCCGATATTCGCACTTATAATGATGGGTGTATTTTACTTTACATTCGATTTAGTTGGTAACGTATTTTTGGATAAGATAGATGTATTCTTTGGTGAAACATTGTCAGGATGGGCTACAGATGCATTAACTAGTATGAACGCAGCAGCTTGGTTACAATCACTTATAGTAGATGGAATCATTGGAGGAGTAGGTGGAGTATTAGTATTCTTACCTAACATAATATGTTTATTCCTTGCAATATCATTACTCGAAGATAGTGGTTATATGGCTAGAGTTGCATTTATAATGGATAGACTTATGAGAAAAATAGGACTTAGTGGAAAAGCATTTATACCTATGATATTAGGATTTGGTTGTAATGCACCAGCTATAATGGGAACAAGAACACTTGAAGATGAAAATGATAGACTTGCAGCTATACTTATAAATCCTTTTATGTCTTGTTCGGCAAGACTTCCAGTTTACACTTTATTTGCAGCAGCATTCTTCCCTGGAAAAGAGAAGTTTGTAGTATTCTCACTTTATTTATTAGGAGTAGTAGTTGCTATAATAGTAGGGCTTATATTTAAGAAAACTTTATTTAAATCAGATGGAATGCCTTTTGTAATGGAGTTACCTCCATATAGAATACCTACATTGAAAGGTACACTAATAACTGTATGGGAAAGAGCTAAAGGATTCTTGATAAAAGCAGGAACATTAATATTTGGAGCCAGTATGGTACTTTGGTTCATACTAGGATTTAACTTCACAGGACCTGCTGATTTAACTGAAAGTATAGGAGCATCAATTGGTAGAGTGTTTGCACCTTTATTTGCACCACTTGGATTTGGAAACTGGCAAGCAGCACTTTCTTTAATAACAGGAATACTTGCAAAAGAAGTTGTTGTAAGTAATATGTCTATAATATATGGACTTGGAGAAGAAGCAGCAGCTGGTGCATTTGCCCAAACATTAGCTGGAACATTTAATCAACTTACAGCTTATGCATTTATGGCGTTCGTACTTTTATATACACCATGTGTTGGGGTAATAGGAGCTATAAAGAGAGAAACAAATTCTTGGAAATGGACAATTTTTTCTGTAGTATATCAATTCGCAGTAGCTTGGATAGTAGCTATGTTGATATATCAAATAGGAAGCTTAATAGGATTATAAAATGAAAAAGTCTTTAGAAATAAAGACTTTTTTATTTATAAAAATACACAAAAGATAATAAATATCGATTGATAAAAGGTGACAAAAGAGAAAGAGAATTAATAATAAGTGAAAAAACGACAAGAATATGGTAATATATACATATAAAAACTAAAAAGTAGGTGTGAATATGTTTTGCATATGGAGAACTGTAATTTATAGTGCTATTGGAATGATATTTACCGATAAGAACAAAAAAAATAATATAACAAACAAGGTTCCAAGCTTCAAAGGAATATTGGAAGTGAGACACTGTATAACAGGTAGAATCAGACTTTATATTCCAATATTAAAAAATAACGAAGAAATCAAATCTATTATAATGGATCAACTTAGTAAGATAAATCTTATAACAAATATAGATATAAATACTATAACTGGTACAGTACTTTTAAATTATGATAACGAAAAAATAGATCCTATGATTATAGTTGGAATAATGATAAAGATCCTTAATTTAGAACAAGAAATAGAAAAAACGCCTAAGTCAAAAATTGAAAAAGAGATGATAGAACTTAAAAGTAGTTTGAATAGAGCTGTATATGAAAAAAGTCAGGGAATAATAGATGGAAAAACTACGTTAGGCTTGAGTCTAGTTTTATTTGGTATATATAGATTGAGAAAAAATCCTACTATAATGCCTAGCGGAATGACCCTTATGTGGTGGGTATATTCTGAGTTTTTTAAAGGAGGAGTTAATTAAATGTTTGATATAGTTTCGTTTGCAGCTATTCATCTTAAAAAATTCAAAGTAATACATAAGTTACCAGGTAGACTTAGGATTAAGGTTCCAAATATGAACAAAGCTACTAAAGATGCAATTTCATATGAAAAATATCTTACAGAAGCCATTAATATACTACCTGGTATAAAAGAAGTTACGTATAACTATATAAGTGGTAATATTCTTTTAACTTATGATATTAAAGTTACTTGTGAAAAACAGGTTTTATCATGGTTAGATAAAATATGGGAAATAAGTATTAAAAATAGGAAGTTTATAGAAGAGCATGCAATTAATAATATAGATTATGTAGCAGATAACATTAGATATCAGCTAAAAAAAGAAGTAGATAATATATGAAAAAAGTAGGTGATATTTTGACAAAAAAGAAAAATAAAAGGCAGCCTTTGTTAAAGTGTGAAGTCATACACAGTATAGACGGAAGAATAAGACTTCGATGCAGAGCATTTGAATATTTATTTGAACAAAAAGAAGAAATAGAGAAGAAAATTGAAAATATAAGTTCAATAAAATCTGCAAAAATAAGTATATTAACTAAAAATATACTTATTTATTATAATGGAAAATCTATAAATCAAGAAGAGATAATAGGAATAGTAGAGGATACCATATCACTATATTCTATGATAGCGTACAAAGGAGAAAGAGAAGACAAGACTAAGGTCTCTGTTAAAGAAAGAAGTATTCAAGAAGAACCTGTTGAGGATATATTAAAGAGAATAGTTTCAACTACCGCTGTTATAGGATATTCTTTATTTAACAAAAAAAATAAGATTGTACCAAATAGTATACTTGGCAAATTTACAACAGTTCCTGCTATTGCATCTATAGCTTTATCATTACCTATTATAAAAAGTGGTATTTCATCTTTAAGAAATTCTTATAGACCAAATGCAGATGCGCTAACAGCAACATCTATTGTAACTAGTATAGTGGCAGGTAAGGATTCATCAGCACTTACTATAATACTACTTTCAGATATAGCTGAGCTTTTAACATCGTATACTATGTCTAAAACTAGAAATTCGATAAAAGATATGCTTTCTTTAAATGAAGAATTTGTTTGGGTACAGCTTGATGACAAAACGGTAAAAAAAGTAGAAATATCAAGTATAAAGAAAGATGATTTAGTAGTAGTACATACTGGAGAAAAAATATGTGTAGATGGTGAGGTTGTATCTGGAGAAGCAGTTGTAGATCAAGCTGCTGTAACTGGAGAGTTTATGCCAGCTATAAAAAGAAAAGGTGAGAATGTATTTGCTGGAACTGTAGTAAAAAATGGAACAATAACTGTAAAAACTGAAAAAGCAGGTGATGATACAGCTGTAGCTAGAATTATTCACCTAGTAGAAGAAGCATCTCATAGAAAAGCATCTATTCAGGCATACGCTGATAATTTTTCAGGGTATTTAATACCATTTAATTTTATATTGGCTGGGATTACATATATGGTTACAAAGAGTTCATCAAGAGCTCTTAACATGATGATTATAGATTACTCTTGCGGAGTTAGACTATCTACAGCTACTGCATTTTCTGCTGCTATAAATACAGCAGTTAGAAATGGAATACTTATAAAAGGTGGAAATTACATAGAAAGATTAGCAGAGTCTGATACTTTAATACTGGATAAGACAGGTACATTAACGGAAGGAAAACCACAAATACTAAATGTTATATCTGCAAATAAGGATATATCAGAAAAGGAAGTTATTGAAATTGCAGCTGCTGCTGAGGAAACATCAAATCATCCTATGGCAATAGCAGTTCTTTCAAAGCTTAGACAATCAGGATGGGATATACCAGCTCATGGAAAGAATAAGGTACATATAGCTAGAGGAATAGAGACTACTATAGGTCAAGACAAGATATATGTAGGTAGTAAAGTATTTATGTCAGATAATGATGTAGATACATCTATTTTGGATGATGAGGCTAAGACATTAATATCTAATGGAGAAGGTCTAATATATGTAGCTAGAAATAATGAATTAATAGGAATTCTTGGGATTCAAGACAAATTAAGAGATAATATGAAAAAGGCTATAAATAATTTAAGGTATCAAGGGATAGACGATATAGCTCTTTTAACAGGAGATTTAAAAGAACAGGCTGAGATAGTTGCCAATAAAATGGCTGTTGATAGATATGAAGCACAGTTGTTTCCTGAAGATAAAGCAAAACAAGTTCTTAGCATACAATCAAAAGGATCTAAGGTAATAATGGTTGGAGATGGAATAAATGATGCTCCTGCACTGGCATATGCCGATGTAGGTGTTGCAATAGGAGGAGGCATGACGGATGTTGCCATGGAAGCATCTGATATCACTATACAGTCAGATAATCCTATGCTACTTCCTGCTATTGTAGATATGTCTAATAAAACTATGAATATTGTAAAGCAGAATTTTGGAATGGCAATAGGAATAAATACACTAGGATTATTATTAGGTGCAGTAGGTACACTTCCTGTATTTTGGGGTGCTGTCCTTCATAATTCAAGTACTATATTAGTTATTGCCAATTCACTTAGGTTGCTTGTATATGATATAGAGAAAAGGTAGGTGCGAATATGGTAAATCCATCTATTGTTATACTTCATAAAATGCATAACAGAGTTAGAGTAAAAATATCACTACCTATTAGAAATGAAGAAAACGTAAGGAATATGATTATGAATACACAGGGAATAAAGTCTTTTGAGTATTCACCTATAACTAAGAGCATATTAGTTTATTTTGATCATTCAAAGATTGAACTTGAAGAAGTAATCATAAAGATTACAATTGCTTTTTCTAAAGAATATGGATTAATACCTATAAATATAATAAGCAAGCATCCTACAAGAGATATGCCTAAAATAGCTTTTTATGCAGCTATATCTATTGCAGCTGCTTCGGCTTCGCTGGCAATTAGACCTAATAAAAATGTTCAGGAGTTGCTTAACTGGATTGCAGTTGGAAGTACTACGGGAGCAGTTATGGATCATGCATGGATGGAAATAAAGAAAAAAGGTGCATTTGATCCAGAAGTTGTATCTGTGATGTATCTTATAAATTCTGTATTTAAAGGAAATTATATAAATTCATCAGCACTTACATGGCTTACCACATTTGGAAGACACATTATAAGTCCTACTTATGATGAAATAAAGCTTAAAGTATATGAGGTTAGAGACAAGAAATCAAATGATATAGATTATGATATAGAAATAATAGAAAATGACAATATAGACAATGCAGTTGATTTTTTTAAGACATTCGCATCTAAATGCATACAAAAAAATGATACTTCATTTAGAAATAGAAGGATGTATAGTGAAGGAATACTAAATTGTAAATATGCAAAATGTATTAAAAATTATTAAATATAAAAGGGAGAGTTGAATATGATATCAGTTAATAAGGACCATATAACAGGAGCATTAGTAGGTGTAGGGGTTTGTGCAGTTGGATATTATGCTTATAAAAAAAATCAATGTAAGGTAGATGATTTTTTAAGAAATCAAGGAATAAATATTTCATCATATAATACTAAAAATTATGCTTCTATGTCTATAGAAGAATTAGTAGAGACAAAAGAAGTATTAGAAGATTTTATAGCAGAAAAAGAGATGCAGACTGTACCTGCTACAGTATAATTTAAAATCAAGAAAAACTCGTGCTAATGTGCGAGTTTTTTTGTATATAAGTAGCTTTGAGTGTATAATAATATTTAAATATAAAAATAGGTAGGTATATAAATGTTTGGATATGTAAGAATAAATAAAATGGAACTTAAAATGAAAGAATACTATAAATACAGAGGATACTATTGTGGTCTTTGTAAGTATTTGAAGGAAAATTTCGGAGAAATATCTAGACTTTCATTAAATTATGATGTAACATTTTTGATAATATTATTATCATCTATATATAAAAGCAAAAATTCTATAACTAAGGAAAGGTGTATAGTTAAGCCAGCGAGTAAGAATTTGAGGATAGTAAATGAGATAACAGAGTATGGTGCAAATATGAATATTATATTAACTCATAACAAACTAAAAGATAATGTAGATGATGATAAAAGAATAAAGGATTATTTATTTTATTACATACACAGTCATGTATATAATAAAACAGATAGTACATACAAACAAAAATCAGAGTTTATACAAAGTAAACTAAAAGAATTATATGAATTAGAAAAAAACAATACGATGTGTATAGATAAAACATCTAATATATTTGGAGATATAATGAGAGAAGTATTTCGTTATAAAGAAGATGAATATACACATATATTAGGTAATATAGGATTTAATATAGGAAAATATATATACATATTAGATGCATATGAGGATTTAGATGAGGATTCAAAAAAAGGAAGATATAATCCTTTTATGAACTATATAGATAATAAAGAAGAGCTTAAAAACAAGGTTGAGAATCTAATTTTGATTATACTATCTTTTATAGAAGAGGATATAAATAAGTTGGAATTAAGTGAGAACATAGGAATTGTTGAAAACATAATATATTCAGGAATGTATTTGAGGTTTATTAACATAATGAAGGGAAGAGATAATGATGAGAAATCCATATGAAGTTTTAGGTGTTAATAAAAATGCTTCTAAAGAAGAAGTTAAAAGAGCTTATAGAGACCTTGCAAAAAAGTATCACCCTGATAAGCATATGAACAACCCTCTATCTGAATTAGCACAAGAAAAATTTAAAGAGATAAATGAAGCATATGACAGTATAATGAAGGGATATGAGAATTCAGGAAGTGGTCAGTATAATAATACAGGTAATAATTTGTATGAAGTAAGAGATTATATAAACAGAGGAGATTTTTCAACAGCTAGAAATATACTTTCGAATATGAATAATAGAAGTAGTGAGTGGTATTATCTTATGGGTCTGACATCTATGAGACTTGGACTTTATGATGAGGGAGCTGACTTTATAAAAAGAGCTCATTTTATGGAGCCAAATAATAGAGAATACAAAATGGCTCATGATAATATAATCAATAGACAAAGAGCTTATTCATCTAGAACTCGTGAATATAATGGAGGAACTGATATGTGTAATGTATGTACAACTCTTTACTGTGCAGACTGTTGTTGTGAGTGTTGTGGTGGAGATTTGATAGCTTGTTGTTAGGAGGATATTATGAGTAAAAGAATAAGTTTTTTGGGAATGTTGTTAGGAATAAACCAAATAATGTTGTTTTTTTCTAGTATAGTACCGGGAAACAGACTATTTTTTTTAGGAATAGCATCACTTCCAGTTGCTTTGGTCATAATAGAATTTGGATTGAAAAGCGGAATACTATTTTATATAGCATCTGCATTATTGTCGGTTATCATAATTTTAGATAAAGTATATTTAGTACCATATATATTGTTTTTTGGAATATATGGAGTCGTAAAGTATTTGATTGAGAAGGATAGAAATATTCTACTTGAGTACATACTTAAATTAATATCATTTAATATACTTTTAATGATAGGGTATTTTACAGTTAAGAACTTAATATTTGCAGCGGTTAAGATGAATGTTGTTGTGTTTATTTTGGCTCAGGTTGTATTTTTGATATATGATTATGCTTATGGATTATTTATAAGTTATTATTATAATAAGATAAAGGGAAAGATAAGATTATAAAGCTTATTGTGTTGGTTCTTAAGCGAAAAATGAATGCCATTTAAATACCGATACTTAGCTAATATTTTTATATAACTAAAGATTATGCCTACTGAATATTCTAAAACTTTTAAACTCCCTATAGTCAGACAAAAAAGTTTCTTAACGTATATTCAGCAGGTATAATCTAAGTTATATGGAAAAATATTAACAAAAAAGTATCTAACATTTAAATGACATTCATTTTTTAATTATAGTACTTAAAGTTTAAATAGATCTAATGATGATTACTCACATAAAATCAATTATATAGAAACACTAACGGTAGGGTCTAGATTATATATTACATCTTTTCTTTCAACTATTATTTTAGCAGTTTTAGATAAGTATTCATCATTTTGAATTTTACATAAAAGTTCTTTTGCAGGATTTATAGCTATAGGGTTTCCTACTTTGGTTAGCATTGAAAAGTCTCCATTAGTATCTCCATAAGCATATGATTTTGATAAATCTAGGTTATACTTTTGAACGAAGGTGTCGATAGCTTTATTTTTACTGTCTGAATCCCACATAGGAGTAACATCTCCAGAAAATTTATTGTCTTTAAATATATATCCACTTCCTACACAATCAGAAACCTTATATTTATTAGCCATTTTTTCGACTAAGAAATCTGGACTTCCAGATATGAATATAACTATGTGGCCTTCATTTAAATGCCATTTTATTCTTGAACGAGTATATCTATAAACTCTTTCAGCTTTCAAAGTTATAACTTGATTACTTGTAAATTCTATGTCTTTTTTATTAAGACCTTTTATAGAGGATATATATATTTCGGCAAGTTCAAGTAAGTAATCATCGTAATTTCCCTGCCTTTTGTCCCAATCTAAAAATGTTTTCTTTGCGTGAGAATGCCATACAGAAGGATCCACTAAATCATATTTTATAAGTTTTTTGAAGTGTTCAACCATTAAAGAATCTCTATATAACGTGCCATCGATATCGAAAAAAGCTGCTGTTTTATTCATTGAGTCACCACCTTAAAAAATTTTTTATCCAAAAGCTAAAACTTCTAAAGCTCCATCCTTTTAAGGTTGGAGATGAGAACTTAACAGTTTATGGATTAGTTCACCCAAAAGGGCACTTATACAACTAGAAATTCAAATTGAGTAAAAACTACATCTGAATTAAGTTTCACTTTATATAAATTATAGATTATATCAATTTTAATTTAATATATCTTTATAAGTTTTACTTTATAAATATTATATACATTATTATGTAAAATTCAACAATATTTATTAGTAATTTAAGAAGATTAATTTATTTTGTTATTAAAAATTTATATTACTTTAGATTATTTAGCTATATAATTAAAATTGATGTTTAGAATATAATATGTAAATAATATGTAAGAAGGTGAGTAAATGAGTTTTTTATTTTCAAAAATTACTAATTCTAGGCTTATGGGAACTATGGGACTCAGAATAGCACGACAAATTGGAAATAATAGATTAGATCAATATTTTTTGCTTGATGCAGAAAAAGTTGGAATAGCAGATTATGTATCTATAAAAAACGGAGATGAGAGATCTTTATACGAAGAAGAAGAAAGATTGATGGGAGGACTTGGTTCAGACAGGATATTTATAAGTGAGAAGGAGGCTATGTACCTTGTAAATCATTTTGGTAATAAAAATTTAAGGTACAATAAAGAGTTTCCTGGTTATAAAGATGAATATATAGAAATAATAGAAAATAAAATAGATAGTGTTGATTATGAAAATTTATTTATTAAAATATCAAAGAAAATAGAAACACCTGTAGAGTTTATAAATTATATGACTATGAGAATAATAGGAGGTGATTATGAGGCACTAAACTTTTTTTCAAAATATCATATTGATGATATGAACATTACGGATAATGAAGCTGTACTTCTTAAAAATAAGGTAGTCCCTATTAAGAATAATAGATATATATCTGAGTTTATATTTGAAGATGATATATATTATAGATCTAAAATAGGTTTTAATATATCTGATTCAAATGGACATTATAAAATAGAGTCTATAATTTACATTGATAAAGAAGAAGTAGATTTTAATATTGTTTCAAATGAGTTGATGAAAGAGGAGTATATACTAGTTTATAATATAGAAAATGAATTTTATAAAAAATTTATATATGATAATCCAAAATTTATGAAAAGTGAGTTTGATAGTGGAGTTTTAGTAACTGAGTTTAAATCAAACAACAATCATGTTGATAAAGAAGTATACTATATAAGTGGCGATATAAATGCTATATATTATATTAATGATTTACAACTTGTAGTTGCTACTTATGATTATGATACGAAATTTGAAGTAGAAAAAGCACTTACAGAAGAATATAGTGAATATATAAATTTAGATAGTGAATATAAATTCGAAAATTCTTTGATATATGAATTTGCACAAATGGGATATGATGATTTTTATGACTTTATAGATGAATAGGTTGGCGATATGAGCCAGGCGTTAGCATGAAGCGAATTTTTTAAATTCGGTTGTGTTTTGAATTGATATATTATAGTATATGTATATTACAGATTGTATAAATGAGAGGATGGGTAGATTTGAATTATTTTATATTAATAATAGGTTTTGTGTTTTTGATAAAGGGAGCTGACTTATTTGTAGATGGATCTTCATCAATAGCAAAAACTTTTAAAATACCTCCTATACTTATAGGTCTTACTATAGTTGCATTTGGAACTAGTGCGCCAGAAGCTGCTGTTAGTATTAATGCTGCTCTTAAGGGGTCTAATGAGATAGCACTTGGAAATGTGGTTGGGTCTAATCTATTTAACTTTCTACTTGTTATAGGTATATCATCTATAATAAATCCTATGAAGGTTCAAAAGAATACTATATTAAAAGAATTTCCACTTGCAATACTGACTAGTATTGTATTATTTATTTTGTGTGCAGATATAACTCTACAAGGAGCGAAAGTTGATGTTATATCAAAGGCTGATGGATTAATACTTCTTTGTCTGTTTTTAGTATTTTTATATTATCTTATTGAGATGGCTATAATGTCAAGAGATGATTATAAGGATGATTCTAAAAAGACCTCTTTAGGTAAAAGTGTATTTATGAGTATTATAGGTGTTGGAGGAATTATATATGGAGCAGAGTGGGTAGTAGATGCTAGTTCATCTATAGCTATAGATTTCGGTATGAGTAAGAATTTGGTGGGACTTACTATTGTAGCTGTAGGAACTTCTCTTCCAGAGCTTGTAACATCTATTGTAGCAGCATTTAAAAATGAAAGTGATATAGCTATGGGAAATGTTATAGGTTCAAATCTATTTAATATTCTTCTTGTTTTAGGAATATCATCATCTATAAGACCTATACCAATAAATCCGGCTATATTTGTAGATATGATATTTTTACTATTGGTTACTATAATAACGTATACATTTGCTATAACTAAAAGAACTGTATTTAGGATAGAAGGAGTATTTCTTGTATGTTTATATATAGGATATATGAGTTATATAATAATTAGAAATTAGAATAATAAGATGCTATCTCCAAGTAGAAAGTAATTTCTACATCGAGACAGCTCTTTTTTTTAAAAATTAAACTATAAAAAGAAAAGGAGCTAACTTCTAAAATGATTTTTAAAATCATTTCGAGATAGCTCCCCTGTTTATTTACTCATCATCATCTTCACAGTAGTCCATATCCATCATACCATGCATACTTTGCATACCGTGCATACTCTGCATACCCATCATACCGTGCATACTTTGCATACCCATCATAGGTTGCATAGATTGCATACCCATCATAGGGTTCATAGATTGCATACCCATCATATCCTGCATACCTTGCATTGCATCCATAGGGTAAACATATGCTACATAACCCATAGGAGATGTCATATTCATATTATTATCCATACCCTTCATACCCATTGTATCATCCATACACTGCATACTCATCATAGGGTTCATAGATTGCATGCCCATCATAGGATTCATACAGTACATACCCATCATAGGATTCATAGCTTGCATACCCATCATAGGATTGTACATATTCATATCCATTTCCATATCGTCATCATATTTTTTATGACATTTTCTATAATCATACATAAGGTAGACCTCCCTGATAAAAATATTTCATTCCTCTATATATATATATTACTTAACATGAAAATTGTTACAAAAATAAGTATTTTATATAGGAATAAATAGAGTATAAAAATAATATAAAATATGGTAATATAAATATATTCCAAATATGGAATTAAATTTAAAGGAGGGGTTGAGTTGAAAACTTTAAAAATTGTATTTACTTTAGTAATGTCTATCTTAATGTCTTTTACAACTGTTTCGATGGCTCAAGAAAATGACAGTATAAGTAGAATAGAATTATCAAAAAGCATAATTGATTCATTTGAAATTGAATTGGTACAAGACAGTAAATCTTCTTTTAAGGATGTCAAAGCAGAAGATTTAAAATATGTATCTACTATAGTTGATCAAAAAATATCGTCAGGATATGGAGAGTTTTTCAAGCCGGATAAATGTGTTACTAACGAAGAGGCTATGACTATGATAGTAAGGGCAATGGGTGAAGAAAAGCTTGCTCAAAGAATGGATATTGAAGGGATTGAAAAAGGATCAGATTGGGCTAAATGTTATATTGCTTATAGTATAGACAAGAAAATTATAAACAAAAACATTGATCCAAGTGCGGTTTTAACTAAAGAAAATTGTGATAGTATGATTAAAAATGCAGTTGATTACTATAATAAAGAATTAAAAAGAGATGGACTAACAGTATATGATATGTTAGATAAAGCTGGTCAAAATATGCTTGAGAAAAAAACATATAAAGCTACAACTAATATGGATATTACAAGCACTACAAAATCAGAAGAAGAAGGAATTGAGGATACAGTTATTAATATGAATAAGGTTCAAGAAGTACAATTTGAAGCACCTGAAACTGTATATACAAAAGATACTACTACTATGAATAATCCTGAAACAGATGAAGAAATGAATATGACTTCAGAGGTTTATATGAAGGATAGAATAATGTACATTAAAGCTGATGGACAAGAAAAATGGACTAAGATGGATCTGAATCCTATGATGAATGAATTACAATCTATGATGGGATCTAGTATGAACACTAATACACTTACTAAAGAGCAATTAGATATATTTGGTATGTATGCTAAATATGAAGCTGATGAGAAAATAGAAGACAAGGATTACTATGTTGTATCTATAGATATAGATGACGAGTCATTTAAAGAAATAGTTAAAATGATAGCTGATAAAGCTAATGAAATAGCTGCTAATGTTGAAGAGACAGAAAATAAAGATAAAAAAGAGATAGATGAATTTATAGATGAGTCTGATGATCAAGAGATGGTAAAACAAATTATAGATACTATAATTGAAAATGTAGAAATGAATATAAATTGTAAATATTATATAGATAAAGAAACTAAGATGTATGACAAGATGGAAATGGAAATGGATATGAAGATGAACTTCATGGGAATTAACAACGAAACTAAAGCTACAGCTGAATCAAAATATCATGACTTTGGAGAAAAGTTAGAGTTTCCTGAGATAAGTGAAGATGATGTAGAGAGTATGGATCTATAAAAACTGAATAGATTAATGAAAAATGATGCTTATTAAAATTTAATAGGCATCATTTTTTTGTATGTGGTTTATCAAAAACTTCCTATAAAAATACCGTGAATACAACGATATTTTGAATATAACTAAGGCTTTATCTTATTAATAATTCTAAAATTTACGAACTCCCTACGGTCAGACACATAAATTTCTTAACGCATTATTAAACGATAAAACCTAAGTTATACTAGTTAAAATATCTAAAAGTATTCACTAACATTTTCATAGGAAGTTTTAATTGTAAGTTATTCTATTATAAAATCAAGTCTTAAATATTTGCAATATATAACCAGGAGAATCAGCTATAAAATTTGTGCCTCCATTTTCAAGTTGCCATAATGAATACCATACTCATGTGATTCTTATATAATAATGGATAGATATCAAAAAATCTCCCCCTAAATAAAAGGGGAGATTAGTTTAAAATTCGAATTTTTTCTTTCTATATCCTTTTAAATAATTCATGCAGAAGTGATCTCTTCCCGCTAAAGTTTCGGCAACTAATATATTCGCCATCATTTGCTTATCTAGAGGATTTATTAAAAGACCATCAAGTCCTTTTGAGATAGCCATAGTAGCGAATAAACTGTTCATAAATTTACGCTTTGGAAGACCATAAGATATATTAGATAGACCACATACTGTATGAACTCCTTTAAAATTATTCATTATACTTTCTACAGCATCTAAGAATTCTACACCAAATGTATCTTTAGTAGCTATAGGTTGAACTAGAGGATCTACATATATATTGTCTAAAGGAACGTTGTTTTGAACAAGTCCATTTATAAGTTTATCAGCTATTTTTAGTCTATCATCAGTAGTTTCAGGCATTCCATCATCGCTCATACAAAGAGCTACTACCTTAAGATCAGTTCCTGCAACTATCGGAAGTATTTTATCGTGTCTATCTTTTTCAAGAGATATAGAGTTTATCATAGCAACGCCTTTATGGACATTCAAAGCTCTTTCAATAGCATTAGGATCTGGAGAGTCTATACAACAAGGGATATCTACTTCTTCTTGAACATTTTTAACTAACCACTCTAGATACTCCGGTTCCTGACCTACGAATATACCTGCGTTTACATCTATATAATTGGAACCAGCATCAGCTTGATCGCGAGCAACTTTTTTTATGTACTCACAGTCTTGTTCTTCAATAGCTTTTCCTATTAATTTACGGCTCGCATTTATAAGCTCACCAACAATAATCATATTCATTCTCCCCCTTAAATTTAGTTACTAGTAATTATAAAGCAAATTTGTAAAAAGGGTTCCAAAGGAACCCTTACAATTATTTAACTAATTCACGAGCAAGTTCTACTGCTTCAGCAGCATCTTCGCTGTATCCGCTAGCTCCAATTTGATTAGCAAATTTTTGAGTTACAGGAGCGCCACCTACCATAGTTTTATATCCTAATTTTTCTTCTTTTATTTTATTTATTATCTCTGACATAGCAGGCATAGTAGTAGTTAAAAGAGCAGACATACATACAACATCAGCACCGTGTTCTTTTGCAGCATTTAAGAATGTTTCAGTATCCGCATCTATACCGATATCTATGACCTTAAATCCAGCACCTTCCATCATCATAGCAACAAGGTTTTTCCCTATGTCGTGCATATCTCCTTTTACAGATCCAATTACTACAGTTCCTTTAGACTCATTGTCATCTGCACTCATATGAGGTTTTAACACATCAAGACCAGCCTTCATAGCATGAGCAGCCATTAACATTTCAGGCACAAAAAATTCACCTTCACTAAATAATCTACCAACTTCGTCCATAGCATTTATAAGTCCGTTATTAAGTATGTTTGAAATATTTGTTCCGTTGTTAACTTCCTCTTCAACTGCTTCAATAACTAATTCATCATCAAATTCCAAAACTGCATCATAAACTTTTGATATACTCATAAAAATCACCCCTAATAAAATTTGAATTAATAAGCTTATATTTATATTTTTGTAGATAAGCTATCGTTATTAGAAATTCTTAGTTTTTATATAAAGCTAAAATGGTATGTCAATGTATATTAAAATGGTATGTTAATGTATATGAAATATAAATTAAAAAGATTCTATTAAACAATATCATTTTTTACTAAATTTTGAGATTTGGAATGCATTATACTATAGATCTCAGAATCAAATGTAGATTTATAAAAGATTTTAACAAAGTGTAATATATATTAATATTCATTAATATACATATTGCAAAGCAAAGTTAGGGGCGATGCTATTTGAAAAAAAATGTGTATATGAAAAAGGGAGAGAATATATTACAGGGATTAAAAGAAAGAAACATATCATTTTATGCACCGTGTTCGGGTAAAGGTATTTGTGGTAAATGCAAGGTTAAAATCAAAAATAGTACAAGTAATATAACGGAAGAAGAAATTAAGCATTTGAGTAAAAAGGAAATAGAAGAGGGAATAAGACTTGCTTGCAAAACATATATGAGCGAAGATGGAGAAGTTGAGATAGATTACGATATAAACGGATGCAAGAATGATTTAAAAAAAATAAAATATAATACTAAAAGCTTTATACAACAGAAATATATTAAAATAGATCTTGAAAATGGAGTAAGTGTAATAGATATAATAAAAAAGCAATTGAACAATGTATATATAGATAATGAAATGATGAGAAATATATCTAATATAAATTACAATGAAGGTATTAATATTACTTTATATAAAGATAGAATAATAGATATTAAAAATGATAATTATTTTAATGAAAAATACGGTATTGCAATAGATATAGGGACAACAACTGTTGCAGTATATTTACTAAATTTAAATACAGGGGAACAAATTAGTGTTAAGTCATTTCAAAATCCCCAGGCAGTATATGGTTCAGATGTTATATCTAGAATTAACTATACGATAGAAAATAAAAAAGGAATTGATGTATTAAGACAAAAAATTATAAAAGAGATAGATTATAATATAGGACTTATTTTGGATCAGTTTAACATAGACAGACAAGAAGTATATAAATGTGTAATAGTAGGAAATACTACTATGTCACATTTATTTTGGGGGCTTAATTTAAATACTTTATCAAAAATTCCATTTATACCTATTAATAGAGAGATGTTATACGATAGAGCGTGTAATATAGCATTTGATAATATGAATAAAAATGCTGTTGTAATATTTTTGCCTAATATAGCAGGTTTTTTAGGATCGGACACAGTAGCTGCTATGATAGAAGCTGATTTTATAAACAATGACAAAAACATATTATTGATAGATCTTGGAACGAATGGAGAGATAGTTTTGTTTACTAAAAAATCTATATTAGCATGTTCAACGGCAGCTGGTCCTGCTTTCGAAGGTGCAAATATAAAATTTGGGATGCAGGCATTTGATGGAGCTATAAATAAGTTGAATATAAAAGAAGATATAGAATATGAAACTATAAATAATAAAAAGGCAAGGGGAATATGTGGATCTGCATTAGTAGATATAGTAAGTGAAATGAAAAAATCAGGAATAATAAATAAAACAGGAAAAATAAATAATCCAGAAAAAATAAAAAATGATAAATTGAGGAATAGAGTACTAAAAAAAGATAAAAAGTATGAATTTAAAATAACTGAAAATATATCAATAACCCAAGACGACATTAGGCAGTTGCAACTTGCAAAATCAGCTATAAGAAGTGGAATAAACATACTTATGGAAAAACAAAAAATAAGTATACAAGATTTAGATTATATATATTTAGCTGGAGCATTTGGAAATTTTATAAATAAAGAAAGTGCAAAAGGGATTGGACTTATTCCAAATGTAGATTCTGATAATATAATATCTCTTGGTAATGCAGCAGGAGAAGGAGCTAAAAAATTTCTTTGTAATGATAATTTAGAAGAAGATATAAATTACTATATGAATAATACAGAGCATGTAGATATAGCGAAGTATGAAAATTTTCAAGAGGAATTTTTGAAAAATATATATTTATAACCAAAATCATGTGCTTAAGCCCAAAATGAAGGGCATCAAAATACCGCTCATGTGTTAAATATTTTTAATAAAACTAAGGATTACATCTTATTGAATACCCTAAAAGTTCTAAACTCCCTATAGGTCAGACAACGAACTTTTTTAACGGATATTCAAACGCTGTAATTCTAGTTTTATACAAAAATATTTAAATCATTTGCTAACATTTTAATACCCTTCATTTTGTAAGTGTAGTTTTTATATTTTGAAATATTTAAACTATATTATTGTTAAAAATGTAATTTTAATAAGTTTAACAAAAAAATCTTCTTTGTTTTATAGTGGGGAAGGTTGATTTTACAATATAAGGAGTAATACTAAAAACTGTCTATGAAAATGTTAGCTACTGCTTTTAGATATTTTGACTAATAAAACTTAGATTTTGTCGCTTAATAATCCGTTAAGAAATTTGCGTGTTTGACCGTAGAGAGTTCGGAAATTTTAGGATTCTTAAGCTACAGAAGCTTAGTTTTCTTCAAAATATTGTTGAAGTAGCGGTATTTTTATAGATAGTTTTGATAACTTGCACAAATGAAAAATAGAAGATATTTAAGATTTTTATACAAATATGTTGAATTTAGTATTTGGGGATGGGGGAGAAAATATGAGATGTAAAGCGCTTATATGCGATGTTTTATCTAGGGATTTTTATTATTATAGTTCACTTAGTGACAATATAGTGGATATAGAGCTTATGGATTCATACAACCATTTGTATCCTCAAAAGATGAAGGAGAGTATACAGAAGAAGATTGATAAAGTAGATTCTTCTAAATACGATTACATATTAATGGGATTTGGTCTTTGTGGAAATGCACTTAATGGGATACACACTAAGGATATAAAAATAGTAGTACCTAAGGTGCATGATTGCATAACTCTTTTTATGGGGTCTAGGAGAAAATACAAAAAATATTTCGAAGACAGTCCCAATTCTATGTACTATATATCATCATGGATAGAAAAAAATGGAATAAATCAAGATATGCAGGATTTAAAAAGTATAGGGCTTGGAGAAAGCTATGAATACTATGAGCAGAAATACGGAAAAAAAGGAGCAAAATATTTGTCTGAAATAGCTAACGAATGGATAAAAAGATATGATAAGGCTGTATATGTAACCAATAAATTAGTAAAAGAAGATTATTCTCATGATGTTATAAATATCTCCAAAAAAAGACAATGGAATTTTGAAGAAATAAAGGGAAATAGTGACATGATAGAGAATTTAATAAATGGGTATTGGAATGAAGATGACTTTTTGGTGGTTGAGAAAAATAGCAGAATATATTCGACAGGAGACGACAGCGTAGTCGACTTCGAATACGTACAAAGTTAAGGGGGAAAGCTTTGTAAATATTGAAGAATAATATGCTATATGATATTATGAAAAAAAGTAGAATATGAAATTAATTGGTGAAAGGGAAAGAGGTTAGAATCCTCTACAGCCCCCGCTACTGTAATGAAAGACGAAACCTAAAATTATACCACTTCAATTTATTGTAGGAAGGTAAGGGAGTAGGATGAATCTAAGTCAGGATACCTTTTCAATTAATTAAATGGGAAGCCTTCGGAGGGAAGGGTGCTAATATATTTTAGATTGTGAATATAAAAACCTAACCTTAAATGGTTAGGTTTTTTTAACTTTAAATGCAGAATTTTTTGACAAAGGGGTGAGTTGATTGAATAAGATATTAATCGCAGGAACTAGCAGTGGAGTAGGTAAGACTACTGTTTCAATGGGAATAATGGCAGCTTTGAAAAAAAGAAGTCTCAAAGTTCAACCTTATAAGGTAGGGCCCGATTATATAGATACTTCGTATCATACATATATAACTAAGAGAAATTCTAGAAATTTAGATTCTTTCATGCTAGATGATGAGAAAATAAAGTATTTGTACCTAAAAAATTCTAAGGATGCAGATATTTCTGTAATAGAAGGTGTTATGGGACTGTATGATGGATTTGGAATAGATATAGATTCATGTACAAGCTCATATACTTCAAAAATACTTAAAGCTCCTGTTTTATTAGTTATAGATGGTAAAAGCATGGCTACATCTGCAGCGGCTATGGTTTTAGGATATAAAAGCTTAGATAAAAACATTGATTTAAGAGGAGTTATAATAAATAATATAGCATCTAAAAGCCACTTTGATATAGTAAAAAAAGCTATCGAAAAGTATACAGATGTTGAAGTTCTTGGATATATTCCAAGAAATATAGAATTTTCCCTTCCTTCCCGACACCTAGGACTAGTACCCACAATTGAAATGGATGAATTAGAACGAAAATTTAGCGATTTAGCACAAATAATAGAAGATCATATAGATGTTGATAGACTAATAGAAATATCAAAATCAGAAGATGTAGTATCAAGCTTTAAAGGTGATTTACCTAAATTTGAAAATATAACAATAGCGATACCATATGATAAGGCATTTAATTTTTATTACTGGGATAATATAGATATGTTAAAGGATATGGGAGTGAATATAAAGACGTTTAGCCCTTTAGAGGACAAGCATTTACCTGAGTGTGATGGTATATATATAGGCGGTGGCTTCCCAGAAATATTTGCAAAAGAACTAGAGCAAAATAAATCTATACGAGAAGAAATAAGAAAATATCATGATAATAACAAACCTATATATGCCGAATGCGGAGGTCTTATGTATTTGGGTGAGAGTATAGTTAATAAAGATAATGAAGAATACGAGATGGTTGGAATATTAAAGGGTAAGAGCGAGATGACAAAATCCCTTAGAAGGTTTGGTTATGCAAAAGGATGTGCTTTAGTAGACACTACTATATCTAAAAAAGAAGATGTAGTTTTTGGACATGAATTTCATCACTCAGAATTCATAACTGATGAAAAATGTGTTTATGAGGTAAAAAAGGAGAGAGATTCTAAAATAATAAAAGAGTGGATGGGTGGATATCAAAAGAAAAATACTTTAGCAACATATCTACATACTCATTTTTACTCTAATCTAAATATTCCTATAAACTTTTTAAATAAGGCGGTAGAAAATAAATGAATATAGTATCAATTTATACAGGATATATGCTAGATATTATATTTGGAGATCCATATAGTCTACCACATCCTGTTATATATATAGGTAAATTTATTAATTACATAGAGAAAATAATAAGAAAGATATTTAAGACTGAAAAAAGTCTTAAAATAGGAGGATTCTTTTTAAATTTTATAGTGGTATTTACAACTTATTTTGTAACAAAATCGATTGTAAAATTATCTATGAATGCGAACTATTACTTATACTTAGTTGTAAATTCATTGATTATATATACTATATTTGCAACAAAGTGTCTTAAAGATGAAGCGGTTAAAATTT
Organism: Tepidibacter hydrothermalis; assembly: GCF_029542625.1. Classification (GTDB taxonomy): domain Bacteria; phylum Bacillota; class Clostridia; order Peptostreptococcales; family Peptostreptococcaceae; genus Tepidibacter_A; species Tepidibacter_A hydrothermalis. The sequence continues at coordinate 3,444,866 of NZ_CP120733.1, read as the reverse complement.
ATAATGTATTAAAAGAAGATGATATAGTAAAGGCTAGAAAACAACTTTCTTTTATAGTTGGAAGAGATACACAAAATTTATCTAAAGATGAGATTATAAGGGCTACTGTGGAGACTGTTGCAGAAAATACAGTAGATGGGATAATAGCACCTATGATGTATATATTTATAGGTGGAGCACCACTTGGAATGATGTATAAGGCTGTAAACACTTTAGATTCTATGGTTGGATATAAAAATGATAAGTATATGAATTTAGGATTTGCATCTGCTAAAATAGATGATTTATTCAATTTTATACCAGCTAGAATAACTGCTTGCATAATGGCTATGGCTTCTTTATTGTTAGGTTTTGACTTTAAAAAAAGTATAAAAGTGTTTATAAGAGATAGAAAGAATCATAAGAGTCCAAATTGTGCATATCCAGAAGGAGCAGTAGCAGGTGCACTTAATATACAGCTTGGTGGAACTAATGTATACTTTGGAGAAAAAGTATACAAGCCTACTATTGGAGATAAGTTAAGAGATATAGAACCAGATGATATATTAAAAACAAATAAAATAATGTATTTAACTTCAATTTTAAGTTTAGTAATATTTACTTTTATACAGAAGGTAATATAATAAATTTTAATAGAGAAAAGATATAGAAAAGGGGTATTTACTAGATGATAAAGCTTGGGCATGGAGCAGATGTCAATCAAATGATAAGTAAGTATAATAAGAGTGAAAATATATTAGATTTTAGCTCTAATATAAATCCATATACACCCAAGAACATAGAAGAATATGTACTTGAAGGTTTGAAAAATAGTATAAAATATCCGGATATAGAGTATTTAAATTTGAGAGGCAATATATCTTCTTATTTAAATTTAAACTATGAATATATAGTACCTGGAAATGGTGCCAGCGAGATAATATATATGATTATGAAGGTATTAGATGGAAGATTAGGGATTTTAAATCCTACATTTTCAGAATATGAAAGAGCTGCTATCATTAATAATTTAAAGGTAGTGGATTTATATTTAGATGAAGGGTTTAAAGTAGATATAAAATACATAGAACAAAATATAGATAAATTCGATTTCTTATTTGTATGTAACCCTAATAATCCAAGTGGAAATGTTCAAAATCTTGTAGAACTATTAGATTTATTAAAAACACATGAAAAAATTATGATAGTGGATGAAACTTTTATGGAGTTTGTACAGGACAGTTATAAATATTCATTAGTTGAATATGTAGATAAGTACAGCAATTTATTCATTATAAAAGCTGTTACTAAGTTCTTTGGACTTCCTGGAGTGAGACTTGGATATGGTATAACCAGCAATGAAAAGATAATTTACGATATGTGGAAAATCAAAGAGCCATGGACTGTAAATTCATTTGCTGAAAATATATGTAAATATATATTTAAAGATATAAATTATATAAGAAATACGAAGGATTATTTAAAAAAAGAGATAAGTTATATGTTAAAAGAATTAAATAAAATAGACAGTATAGAATGCTTTAATACAGATACAAACTTTATATTGTTAAAACTAAAAAAACATGATTCAAACTATGTAAAAGAAAAACTATTTATAAATAAAGATATATTAGTAAGGGATGCATCTAATTTTAAGGGGTTAGATAAAAAATATATAAGAGTTGCAGTTAAAAAAAGAGAAGAAAATCAGAAATTAATAACTGCATTGAAAGAAATAATGGGGGTATAGCATGAAACACTATGGAATTTGCCCAGGTTCATGTGGAGAATTTATCCAGGGTATGATAAAGGACAAAGAATATTTAGTATCTTATGCTGTAAATATGTATTCAAGGGCTGATATTTATGAAAAATCTAATAATGTAAATAGAGGACACTTCAAATCAAGAAGGGCTTTAGAAAAGGTATTTGAACATTTTGGCTTTAGCAAAAATGATACTAAAAATATATCTTTAAGAATAAAAAGTAATATTCCTTTAGGAAAAGGGATGGCAAGTTCTACGGCGGATATAGGAGCTACTATAAAAGCTACACTTAGCTTTTTAAATAAAGATATGACAGATGAGGAAATATCAAAAATTGCAGCAACAATTGAGCCTACAGATTCTATATATATAAATGATAATTGTATTTTTGATCCATTAAAAGGTGAAATCTTTAAGAAGTTAGGCTATATAGATGGAATAAAAATATTAACTCTTGAGCCTGATGAAAGGTTGAATACTCAACATATAAGAAAGAGGCAGGATTATTTTATTAAAAAAAAGGCAAACGAGGAAAAGCTAAAATATGCTTTTGATATATTAGAAAAAGGATTTGAAAATAAAGATTTAAGCTTGGTAGGAAAAGCTGCAACTATAAGTTCAATACTTAATGAAAATATACATAAAAAGGAAGGTTTGAGTGAAATTATAAAAATAAGCGAAGACTATGGAGCTTATGGTGTTAATGTAGCTCACAGTGGAACTGTTGTAGGAATAATACTAGATAAAGATATGGATGAAGCTAAGCTTAAAGAAAAATTGATTATGAATAAAATAGATAAAAAATATAAAAAAATATACTCGTTAAATGTTATAAGAGCAGGATTAAAGGGAGGGTCATATGAAGTACATAAAAAATCCAAGTGAGATAGAGGTTAAGAGTTTTGAAATAATACAAGGTATAATTGATGAAATTAGACCTGGTTATGAGTTTAAGAATGAAATAGAAGAAAAAATAATAAAAAGATGCATACATACAACAGCTGATTTTGAATACTTAGATATACTTAAAATATCTGATAGAGCAGTTGATAAATTAGTAGATGCTCTAAAATCTGGAGCAACCGTATATACAGATACAAATATGGCTTTATCAGGAATAAACAAGAGAAAGTTAAAGGCACTAGGTTGTGAAATAAAGTGTTTTGTTGCAGATGAAGAAGTTGCAAAAATTGCTAAGGAAAAGAAAATGACAAGATCCATGGCAGCAGTAGAAAAAGCAGCTAGCGAAGAAGGAAGAAAAATATTCGTAATGGGAAATGCTCCTACTGCACTTTATAAAGTAATGGAAATGAAAAAAGAAGGAAAATTAAATCCTGATGCTATTATAGGAGTTCCTGTTGGATTTGTTGGAGCTGCTGAGTCTAAGGATGAGCTTGAGAAAAGTGATAATGAATATATATTGGCTAAGGGAAGAAAAGGTGGAAGTAATTTAGCGGCTGCTATAGTTAATGCAGTGCTGTATAGTATATAATTTTAGAAATTTAGAAGCGGAGCTTAAGTAAAAAACGAGAGTTATCAGAGGGTTGATGTTTCTAATCGGAAAATTATACTCATTTAAATAACGCTACTTATACAATATTTTTATAAAACTAAAGATTTTGCTTTATAAAATATCCTAAAAGTTCTAAACTCCCGTTGGTCAGACAACGAACTTTCTTAACGAATATTTTAACAGCATAATCTAAGTTTTATAGAAAAATATTAAACAAAAGTAGCTAACATTTAAACGACCATAATTTTTATAATTTAGTATTTAACGTTAAAGTGAGTTTTAAAGTGACTGAATTACAACACTCATTCTTATAAAAGGAGATGTATTCTAATGACAATGAATTGCAAATTAGTATATAAAAATTTACTAAAGACAATTGCATTTATTGCTTATATACCAGTTGCTATAGTTTTAGCTCTTGTATTTGGAGATTTTAAAGATAAGTGGGATATGATTTCAAAAAAGATAAATAACTTATAGAAACATTAAGAGATTGAGGATTTAAAATATTAAAAAGGGGATAGTTATATGTATTGTATAGATCATATAAGTATTGTAGTTAGTGATATAGAGAAGTCTACAGAGTTTTATGAGAAAGTTTTTGACTGCAAGATTATTGGGAAAATGGAAGATGAGCGTCTTAAATTTGTGTATTTGGATGTTAGTGGTCAAACGATAGAATTACTTCAATATATTCATGAAGAATACAAAAGGGAAAGAGGAGTTATAGATCATATAGCTTTTAAAGTGGATGATATTGAATATGAAATAAAGAAAATGAATGGTTTGGGAATTAAACAACTACTTGATAGTTATAAAGTAGTTGGAAAGAAAAAAATAATGTTCTATGAAGGTTTAGATGGAGAAAGAATTGAGCTAGTAGAGAACTTTTAATAATTAAATATTCTCGTAAAAGAGGGATGCTATGGAAAAGTATGTTTATATAGATGGAAAGAAGTATAGAAGGGGTTATACTACCGGGTCTACTGCTACTGGGGCAGCTAAGGCTGCGGCTTTTATGGCTCTAAGCAAACAAAAGGTAGATACTATCCAGATAGATACGCCCAAAGGGATAAAGCTTGATTTGAATGTTGAGAATCAGGAAGTAGGACAAGGTTATGCTGTGGCTTCTGTTAAGAAGGATGGGGGAGATGACAAGGATGCTACTCATAAGTTAGATATATTTGCAAAGGTTACTATAAATAACACTGGGATTATCAATATAGATGGCGGTATTGGTGTTGGAAGGGTAACTAAGAAAGGTCTTAATATTCCTATTGGAAATGCTGCTATTAACAAGGTTCCTATGCAGATGATAGAAAAGGAAGTTAGGGAAGTTATAGGGGATTTAGGAGCAGATGTTTTAGTTTATATTCCAAAAGGTGAGGAAATTGCTAAAAAGACTTTTAATCCAAGACTTGGAATAGAAGGTGGTATATCTATAATAGGAACTACTGGAATTGTAGAGCCTATGTCTGAGGAAGGTTGGAAGAAGTCTCTTTCTATTGAACTTAATATGAAAAGTAAGCAGGGAATTAAAAATATTATACTTGTTCCAGGAAATCACGGAGAGAATTTCGTAAAAGATGTATTAAATATTGATTCTAATTATGTTGTTAGAACTAGCAACTTTGTAGGGTATATGATAAAGGAAGCTGAAAGGTTTGGATTTGAAAAGATACTTATGGTAGGTCATTTAGGCAAGTTTGTAAAGCTTGCTGGTGGTATTTTTCATACTCATAGTAAGATGGCTGATTGTAGGATGGAGATACTTATAACTCACTTGGCTTTAATGGGAGCTGATATAAGTGTTTTAAAAGATATATATAATTGTCCAACTACAGAGGCAGCAATAGATATAATATCTGAGAATGGATATGAAAAAGTCTATGATATTATAGCGAACAAAGGAAGAGAGAGAGTTATTCAAAGACTAGATAATGATATAGAAGTTGAGATTATGCTATTTTCTATGGAACTTGATACACTTGGAAAAAGCACTGGTGCAGATAATCTTTTGGAGGTATTTAGATGATAAACATAATTGGGATAGGGCCTGGAAATTTAAATTACCTGACTAAGATAGGTGAGAATATAGTACATAAAAGTGACGTATTAATAGGTGGAACTAGGAATTTAGATAGTTTCAATGATTTTGATGGAGAAAAGGTAGAGATAAAAGGAAGCCTTAAAAAAATTATAGATTATATAAATGAGAATAAGGATAAAAACATATCGATAATAGCTTCAGGAGATCCAAGTATATACGGTATAGGAAAGTATATGGTTAGTGAACTTGGAAGCGAAAATGTGAATATAGTATCGGGAATAAGCTCTATTCAGTATATATTCTCAAGAATTGGTATGGATATGAATGATATATATATAAGCAGTTGCCATGGCAAACAACCAGATTTCGATTATATATTATCTCATAAAAAAGTAGCATTAGTTACAGATAATATAATAGGGCCAAAGGAAATTGCAAAAGAGATAATAAAAAGAAAGTTAAACAAGGTTATGGTAGTAGGAGAGAACCTTTCTTATGAAAATGAGAAAATAACTATAGCACCTTGTGAAGATATAATTAATGTAGATAAATTTGATATGAATGTAGTGGTGATATATGATGAAGGATAGTGAATTCATAAGGGGTAAGGTACCTATGACTAAGGAAGAAATTAGAACTTTATCTATAAGTAAACTAAATCTAAAGAATTGTAGCACATTCCTTGATGTAGGTGGCGGAACAGGAAGCATTAGTATACAAGCAGCTTTAGATAATAAAGATCTAAGTGTTTTTACTATAGAGAAAAATGAAGAAGCAGTAGGGCTTATACATAAAAATATAGCTAAATTCAATATAGATAATATACAAGTTATTAAGGAATACGCACCAGTTGATTATTTTGATAAAAAAATAGATTCAGCCTTTATAGGAGGCAGTGGAGGAAATTTAGAAGAGATAATAATATGGCTTAAAGGATTATTAAATGAAAGTGCAACATTGGTTATTAACTGTATAATAGTTGAAACACTCAATGAGTCTTTAAGAATACTTAAAGAACAAGGGTTTGAAGATATAGAGTGTGTACAAGTTTGTGTATCAAGGCTTGCAAAACTAGGTAAAGGAAATTATTTCAAGCCTTTAAATCCAACATATATAATTTCATGTAAAAGGGGTAGATAATGATGAAGATTCATTTTGTAGGGGCAGGACCAGGAGACAAAGAACTTATAACTTTAAAAGGATACAAATTATTGAGCGAGGCTGATGTTGTTATATATGCTGGTTCTTTAGTTAATCCAGAACTTCTTGAGTATTGTAAAGAAGGATGCGAAATTCATAACAGTGCTTATATGGATTTAGGAGAAATAGTAGATGTTATGAAAAAAGGAGTTAAGGAAAATAAGAGTGTTGTACGACTTCAAACAGGTGATTTTTCTATATATGGTTCAATTAGAGAACAAGTAGAAGAACTTGCTAAGGAGGATATAGGATACGATTGTACACCAGGAGTAAGTTCATTCCTTGGAGCATCATCAGCTCTTGGAGTTGAGTATACAGTTCCTGAGATATCTCAAAGTGTTATCATAACTAGAATGGAAGGAAGAACTCCGGTACCAGAGAAAGAATCTATAGAATCTTTTGCAAAGCATCAGACATCTATGGTAATATTCTTATCTGTTCAAGAAATAGGAAAGGTTGTATCTAGACTTATTGAAGGTGGATACACAGAAGAGACTCCAATAGCTGTTGTATATAAGGCTACTTGGAAAGAAGAGAAGATAGTTAAAGGTAACTTGAAAAATATAGCTGATAAGGTTAAAGAAGAAGGTATAAATAAAACAGCTCTTATAATGGTTGGAGAATTTCTTGGCAAAGAGTACAATTACTCAAAATTGTACGATAAGGAATTTAAACATGAATACAGAAAGTAATAAAGCGGTAATAGCACTTACTTCAAATGGAAAAAAACTTGCACTTACTATAAAAAAGTATATAAAGTGCGATGTATATGTCAATGACAAGTTCCTCTGCGATGATACTATAAGTATAAAAGGAAAATTTAAAGAATTTGTAGGAGATATATTCTACAAATACGATTATTTGATATTTATAATGGCAACGGGGATTGTAGTTAGAAGTATTTGCCCTTATATAAAGGACAAAACACAAGATCCTGCCATAATAGTAATGGACGAGATGGGAAAAAATGTAATAAGTCTTTTATCTGGTCACATAGGTGGAGCGAATGAGATGACTATGAAGCTTAGTGATTATCTAAATTCTAATCCAGTTATAACTACTGCTACAGATGTGAATAACAAATCATCACTTGATATGATAATAAAAAAGATAGATGCACATATAGATAATTTTAAAGAAAATGTGAAGAAAGTAAATTCATATCTTGTAGAAGGAAAAAAAGTAGGTATATACATGGATGGTAACTATGATATAGATACTAGAGGGTTTGTAATAATAAATGATAAAAATAATATAAGTGATTTAGATACTTTAATTTACATAACTAATAAGAAATATATAGATATAAAGCATAAAGATATTATAAAGGTAACTCCCAGAAACAATGTATTATCAGTTGGGTGTAGAAGACACACAGATTCTAATTTGATGTATGAGTCTTTTGAAGATTTTTTAGATAAAAAAGATATAGACAAAAACTCTATAAAGACAGTTGGAAGTGTAGATTTAAAAAAAGATGAAAAAGCTATAATGGATTTAGCAAGCAAACTCGAAGTAGAATTTAAAATAGTATCAAGAGAAAAAATACTAAAAGTTGAAGATAAATTTGAAAAATCAGAGTTTGTAAAGAAATCTATTGGGGTATATTCAGTAGTTGAGCCAGTTGCATATATATTAAGTGGTGAAAATTTGATTGTAAACAAAACAAAATATAAAGGAATAACTTTTGGATTGGGGAGATTGAAATGATTTATGTAATAGGAATAGGCCCAGGTAGCAAGGAACTTATGACTAATGAAGCTATATCAGCACTAGAAAAAAGTGAAGTTATAGTAGGGTATAAAACTTATATAAATTTAGTTGAAGAATTCATAAAAGATAAAGAAGTAGTTCAAAATGGAATGAGAAAAGAAATCGAGAGATGTCAGGATGCTATAGATAAGGCTAAAGAAGGTAAAGAAGTTGCTGTTATAAGTAGTGGAGATAGTGGAATATATGGAATGGCAGGTCTTATTCTTGAACTTGTAACTAAGCAAAACTTAGATATAGATGTAAAAATCGTACCTGGAGTTACTGCTAGCATAGGAGCAGCAGCTGTACTTGGAGCTCCTATAATGCATGATTTTTGTCATATAAGTCTTAGTGACTTACTTACTCCTTGGGATGTTATAGAAAAAAGACTAAAACTTGCTGCTGAAGCTGACTTTGTAATATGTCTTTATAATCCTAGAAGTAAGGGAAGAAAAGATCACTTAAAGAGAGCGTTTGAAATAATGGGTGAGTTTAAGTCAGATGATATACCTGTTGGAATAGTTAAGGATGTAGCTAGAGATGGTCAGTGCAAACAAGTTGTAAAATACAAGGATATAGATTTTGAAACTGTTGATATGACGACTATTGTAATAATAGGAAATAAATCTACTTATATACATGGTGATAAGATGATAACTCCAAGGGGTTATGTTATATGATACTAGTTCTTGGAGGAACTAGCGACAGCTTAAAAATATGTGATTTGCTCAATAAAATGGGTAAATCATATATTCTATCTGTTGCAACTGAGTATGGAAAAGAAATTTCCAAAAAATACTG